>CAZTRB010000006.1:0-43896 GCA_964616485.1 uncultured Muribaculaceae bacterium | reverse complement strand
GACATCTATAAAATCTTTATCTATATATTTTTGTGCTTCTTTTTTTAGTTTATCAACAATGCCCGTTTCATCATAAATAATCTTTCCAGTAATAAATTGTACTAGAGACATAGTAGTTAAATTATTATAATCTTCTTTAAAATAACTTCTTATTTGTGATGGAGGGTTAGCAAAATATTCGATCAAAAGATCATCTATTCTCCTATTACCCCTTTGTCTATACTTTACTTTGTCATTTAAAACTAGATGAACATCTAAATCAGAGTGTGAAGTAGGGTTTCCCGTAACGTAACTTCCACAAACTAAGACTCCGATAATGTCTTCTTTAAATTTCAATTCATTTAAAAGTCTGTCTAACTTACTTTCCCATTCCATAATATCTTTCCTTTTCTAATTAAATTATATCATAAAAAAGGAGGATAAACTTACTAACCTTTCCCCATAAATCTCTCTCTATTATTTACTATTTTATACTAATATTATTAAATTGTTCTTATTTTATTCGGATTATCTTGAGGAACTTTTTCTTCGAATCTTTCATAAGTATTAGTTAAAGTATCCGCTATAACAAAAACCATATCACTTTCATCTTTTTCAGTTTGTCTAGGTTGAATACATGTCGTTTGATTTAACTCTGAATACCATATTCCACCATTAACTTTTGGAGATTCATGAATATGACCATGAAAGCTCATATACGGATTATTGTTGTTAATAAAATTATATATTTCTTGAGATCCTACTTGTTTTCCATTATAACAAACTCCTAAATCCATATTTGCTGGTGGCATATGAAAGACATAAATCGCCTTTGATTTATCTATGGGACTCGGTAAATCTTCTAATAAACTTTTCATTTTATTTAAATTACCTCTTGCATAGTCTTCCCAATTTGGTATTTCAATAGATCCTTTTTCAGATGTATAAAAGGGCGTACTTAGTTGTCTTTCAAACTCAAAACCATCTTCTATTACTACTCTATCTTTACACCCAAAAGGATGATCTAAAACGTGAGACAATCCGATAAACTCATAATCTTTAATCTTTGCACTTTTTCCATCAATATTAAAAACGTTATCATGTTTATCACATATTTCATCAAATAAAGTGTCAATAGTTAAAATATCATCGTTTCCTAAAACGCATAAACATACTACTCCATGTTGATAAAGCCGATCAAAATAATCATCTAAATAGTTTGATATAATTTTGGTTGTTCAATTTCGCGGTTACAACGTTTCGGAAGTAAATCTCCACCAAGCACAATTAGATTAGACTTATTTGTTTACACATCACTAAAAAATTACTTGTTAAAAAAACTGTGCAATGATATGCTATCATTAGTAGAATGGAGGTCTAAAATGAGTCAGCATGCAGATGAATCGCTAATTGCTTTTACTAAAGCAGCAGTTAAATATGTGGGAAAAGAAATTCAATTAGCTTCAGGGCAATTTTTTAGTATTAATCTTCTTAATGATAAGCAACAAAATGAATTACATATCCAATATGGGTTTCCACAATCTGGAGGTGTAAACGTACATCTTCCACTTGATGGAGAAAAGAAAGGAAAGATTTCTATTTTTTCTGTAACCGCACCTTCTTCGGATAAGCCTTTTGTTTCAGCTTTATTCGATGAAAAAAAAGATGTTGGTGCTGGAATAAATGTTACATTAAGTTCTGGAATGGATATGGGATTTGATGAGCACGATACTTCAGAGAAAATCGAAGCTAATCCTAACGCTATGAAGATGCTTGAATTTGCTA
This sequence comes from uncultured Muribaculaceae bacterium, assembly GCA_964616485.1. Classification (GTDB taxonomy): domain Bacteria; phylum Bacillota_I; class Bacilli_A; order RF39; family UBA660; genus RUG13868. Next base: position 42,132 of record CAZTRB010000006.1, on the reverse strand, counting down.
CAGACGACTTAAATGAAGCTCTTGTACTAGGAAATTCAAGTACTGTTGTTGCAGAAGGTAGTACACGTACACCTGTTGGTAAAGCAGTATAAATTATTATTATAAATATAAAATAATGAAAAAGATACCTTTCATAAGATTGGTATCTTTTATAATTTAAAATTAAAATGGTGCCTGAGGTGGGACTTGAACCCACACGATATCACTATCACCAGATTTTGAGTCTGACACGTCTACCATTCCATCACTCAGGCCTGAAACAATTATAACATATAAAAAGAAGTGTTTTCTATATAAATTTAAATTTTTTATTTAAACCACTTCTTTTTTAAAACCTATATATTTTTACTCGCACTTTGCACCTTGACTTATATAATGTTTTTTTAGTTTTTCCAAAGTTATTTTATTATCGTTATTTACCAAATCTTTATTTTCAGGATTGTCTTTAATTAGCTTAACTATATCTAGTTTGTCATAGTTAATGTTAGTCTTTGAAGTAAGAGTCTCATAGAGAATACCGACATTATTTTTAACTCCACCATAGTTTTCATTAAGTTCTTCATATTTTTCAGTTAACTCTTCTTTAAAACTAACTAAGAGATCCCAATCTTCAGATTCTATTGTCTCTACTAAAATTGCTCTTGAAACTATACCTTTTGTAGAATGAATTTCATATTCATCTTCTTTAGTATAACCAATAGAAGAATGATCTTCTTTAATTTTACAAATAGTTATAAGCTCTTTATCTTCACCACAACCCGTTATAAAGATAATCAAGAAACTAATTATTAAAAGACTAATTATTTTTTTCATGTGTTCTCCTTTCATTATTTTTTATTTATATCCCTTCCAGCAAGTATTCCAGATAACCAAGCAAATGTTAAATTATAGCCACCACATTCACCATATATATCTAATAACTCGCCGATAAGATAAAGACCTTCTTGTTTTAAAGACTCCATCGTTTTTAAATTAACCTCTTTTATTCTAATGCCACCAGATACTACTTGTGATTGTTTTAATCCTTTAGTATCTTTAACTTCTACTGTAAAATTAGTTAATTCTTTTACTAATCTATCTTTCTCTTCATCATTTAAATCTACCCAACTTTTGTTAGTTAAGTTTATTTTCTTTAAGATTACCTCACTTAATTTTTTATTTAAAAAGCCTTCTAAAAAGAAATTTAATTTTTCTTCCTTTAACTCTTCTCTAGCTTCTAAATATTCTTTAAAATTTTCTCCATTATACCAAGTTACAAAATTTATACTAATAAATACTTTTTCTTTATTTTCCAACATTGAAGAAGCTAAACCACTTACATTAAAGACACAAATACCACTTAAGCCATAATCAGTAAATTGCATCTCTCCACTCTCAACTTTAACTACTTCTTTATCTTTCATTAATTTAAGAGAGACATTTGCCCTAACTCCTGCCCAATCTTTTAAAAAAGGTTCATCTAATACTAATTGAACTAGTGCTGGCAATGGTTTTACAATCGAATGGTTAAAACTAGAAGCTATTTTATATCCAAAGTTTGCTATCTCATCACCGTAATAAGCATCGCTTCCCGTAGCCAATACGATAATATCCGCTACTATTTTTTCTTTTTTAGGATTAATAATAAAGTAGTTCTTTTCTTTAATTATTTCTTCTACTAAAAAGTTTGTCTCTACTTTAATATCTTTTTTCAATACTTTTCTCATAAGAAGTTCTCTAATAGTTATCGCTTGGTTAGAATAAGGATAATAGTATCCATCTTTAATAAGAGGAACTACACCATTATTGCTAAAGAATTCCTTTACTAAATTAGTATTATCTTTCGTTAAAATACTTCTTAACAAGTTTTTATCTTCTGAATAGTAATATTTTAAGTCTTGATTTTCATTATAGTAATTACATCTTCCGTTTCCAGTTACTAAGATTTTCTTACCCAAAGTTTCTCTATTCTCTAAGATAGTTACCTCATTATCTTCTTTCTTAGCATGAATCGCACACATTAATCCGGAAGCCCCACCTCCAATTATTACGACTCTTTTCATACTTCCTCTTCCTTGTATTTTAAGTTATATAAATCTTCACTCATATCGCTAACAGTGATATTTTCGGTATCTAAATCGATCTTCGGTAGTTCTTCTTTCGTCGCTAATCCAAAAAAATCTAAGAAGTCACTAGTAGTAGCATAAAGAGTTGGTCTTCCCAAAGAATCACTCTTTCCTACTTCTTTTAAGAAACCTTTTGCAATTAGCTTTCTTATAATCTCTCTACTTCCTACTCCTCGAATGCTCTCTACTTCAGGAACAGATATCGGCTCTTTATAAGCTATGATTGCCAAAGTCTCTAAAGCTGCTTGTGAAAGGTAATTAGTTCCCGGTGTCTCGATTAATTTCTTATAATAGTCTTTATGTTCTTTCTTAGTAGTAAGTTTAAATGTATCACCAAGAAAACTAATTTGAATACCATACTCATTACTTTGATATCTATTTCTTAAATTTGCTAAAGCTTCTCTCGCTTCTTCATTACTAACTCCTAAAATTTCCGTTATTTGTTCAAGATTTAATCCTTCATCTCCTACTACAAATAATAATCCTTCAAGGATAGCTTCTTTATTCATCGTACACCTCACATATTATATTTTTATCTGCTCCTTGAAATATCGTTATCTCTCTTTTTTTAGCGAGTTCTAAAATTGCTAAAAAAGTGGCTATAATATATTCTCTAGTATAGTTTTCAAAAAGTTCAACAAAGTTTACTTTCTTTCTAATTTTAAGAATCTTCTTTATATTTATTTCTCTTTCAGCGACCGACACTTCTTTTTTAGTCACTTCTGTAGTCAAAGGTCTTTCTAGTTCTTTACGATTTAGAAAAAACTTTAAAGCATCGACTAGATCTGCTAAGTCCATGTTAGAACTATATTGTATATCTTCACGATATTCATTAATATTTTCAGGAATTTTAGTAAAGAAATCTTTTCTCTCTTCAGCTAAAGCTTGTAAATCACTAACGACGTCTTTATATCTTTGATATTCGACTAATTTCTTAATTAAGACTTCTTTTGGATCTTCGTCTTCCTCTTCTTCTTCGACTTTTCTAGGAAGCAACATCTTTGATTTCATCTCGATAAGTTCACTTGCCATTACTAAGTAACTAGAAGCTATTGCCAAGTTTAATTTTTCTTGATTCTCAATAAATTTTAAATAATCGTCTATTATCTTTTCTAACCTAATATTTAATAAATCCATCTTATTTTCTTTTATCAAATGTAAAAGTAAATCTAACGGACCTTCAAAATCATCTATTATAAAAGTCATATCCATAAATCACACCTACTCGTTAATAATTATACCATAATTATTTTTTATAATATTTTGAATAGTAATAAGCACCGTAATTATCTTCGTTTTGATAATTATCAATTCCAGTAAATCCGATAAAGTAATAAGAGATGTTTTTATTATCTAAGAATTTATAGTTAAAACAAAGAAAATTATTAACCTCTAAATCAGTTTCTAAATACTCTTCTTTTAAAGTATTGTTCCTATTATTTAAACACCTCTCTTTAAAAGGCATTTCGTTATAAAATACCGTAACGTCTTTTACTTCTTTAAAGTTATTATCGTAAAAGGTTATGATTGGTGTATAATGAGTACTTTTATTAGAACTTAAAACCGTTTTTTTTAAAGTATACGTAGAATCTATTTCTATATATCCATCTTTATTTTCTCGCTTATAACTAGCATTAATACTATCATTACTTTCATTCGTCGTAAAATCTTTATAAACACTAAAATATTTTACGTTCTCTCTTTTTTCATTCCCCGCTTCATCTTTTGCTATAAACGTTATGGTATCAGTACTCTTTATCTCATAACTTAAAGTACAAGAACTGTATTCATCTACACACGATATACCTTCTATATTAACGACATTATCAACACTGACAAATAAATCTTCTAAACCTTCTATTATCGGTGGTGTCCTATCAATATAACCACTGACAACAACGACATATTCTTCTTTTTTATCAGAGGCAATGTATCCTAATATTTTATTAGCCGTCTCAATCTTATACCAATAATAATCATTTTTCTCGACGACTTCTAAAACAGTATATATTTCGTCTTGATAAACGTCTCCGATATCTTTAGCATCGATAGTAGCTTCTTCTCTGATGTTTAATCTCTTAACGATAATCTTTATCTGAGTCTTACTTTTATCTATCTCGTTACTTTGTTCAATTTTAGAGCTTTTAGGCCAGAAGAAAAACGCTGTTACTAATACGAACAACATCGTTATCATAAAATTAATTACTATCTCTGTTTTTAAATCGTCTCTCATTGTTTGTTTTCTACCTTAACTAATTTAGTATTATAAACATTCCCTTGAGAATCATATACCTTAAATAAAACATAATATTCTTTAGTAGCATCAATATCTTTTAATTCTACTTTTAGATTATCTTCAGTATTTCCTTCAAAGCCATAAACTTCACTATTAGCTTCCCAGTTTTCGATATAGTCTCCTTCATCATTTGTTATCTTATATTTAAAGTTAACTAATTGAATAGTATTCCATTCGTTTAAGTTAGCGATCATCTTATAAGAAACCGTATTATCTTTATTTAATAAATAATAACCATTTATCTTTCCACTCGGATTATCCGCATTAACGATAAATTTTAAGAACATTGAAGTGACTTCGACTTCATCAAAACTATCATCATCCCACCTAGTTAATGTACCGGGCACTTTATATTCTATATAATCTTTTCCCTTCTCCGCTTCAATAGAAGTAAGATATATATCTTCATCCGTTAAAGTCTTAACGACTAAACCTTTTTTAGATATGTTTACCGTTAATTTATTATCGTCTAAGATTATATCAGTCCCACTAAATCTCGGAATATAATAGTTATCTTCTGTTTTTTCAAATAAGATATAACTCGCTTTAGCATAGTGTTCCTCTTCTTCTTTTGTTAGCGAAAGACTTACCTTCCAATCTTTTGCAACGACTAGATCTCTATCAGCTAAGTTAAAACGATACTTAATTTTACCTGTTAATTCTTTTGAAAAATTATCGATAAACACAGTATAAGAGTTAGCAAAGGAAAATGATTTATAAAGATATATTATCTCTTCTAAATTTTTCTTATTTTCATATGGGAAATAAAGAGATATTCCATTAGTTCTCTCTAAATCTGTTCTTTGATAAACGACGACATCGTTAATAGCACTCTTCATATTTATTACTTCTTGATAATAATTAGCATTTAAATTGTCTAATAGGTCTGCTAAATCGATTAAATCATAACTACCTGCTTCCATTTTTCCAAAAGTCTTAGAGCTACTTCTACTTCTAGAAATACTAGAGAAATCTAGAGTCATCTTCTTGTCTAAGCTACTAAATAAAGTATCTAGTCTCTCTTCAAAATTATTCATTTTGCTTAATTTTAATACCGATAATGAAAGACCATATTGATTTTTATTACTCTTTTCATAATAAGCAAAATATTTATCTACTATCAACTTTCCAATTTCTTCAGCTGAAATATCTTGATTTATCTTACTTAGAAAGCTATAATCCCAACCATCGACTGGTTCTGCCTCTTGAGACGCTATCATGTAATCCGCATGATTGCTTAAAGCATATGCGACTTCGGCACTTGCCATGAGACACGCATCAAAACCAATAAATTCTAATTTATTGTTACCTTTAAATCCAGTCTCATCTAAAGCTTCTTTAATCTCGCTCAAACTCAGAGAATTCTTTTTGCTATATTCGTCATAACCATATCCATATATCGGACCACCACCATGATCCCACAATATTAAACTATAATTTTCAGCTTTAAAGTTTTCTTTAGAGTATTTTAAAAAGTCTTTTAAAGTCTCTTTGTCTCCCATTTCATAAGGAGAATAGTCGGTTTCTAAATTTAAACCACTTTTACTCATACTAAAAATAGCATTCCTATCATTAGGTATCTCTGAAGTATGCCACTTTTTAGCACCGCCCGTATATAATAAAACATTTACTTTATCATAGTTTATTTTACTTTTAACGATCTCATCTATGTCTTTAGTAGCAGCTACATACCTAGACTCTAAGTCAGACCCAATCATATAAATCATGACTGTTCTTATCTTATAAGTGTCTTTTTTACTAAACATGATTGTCGTCGTTATTCCCGCTATTATTATTAAAAATAATATACTAAAAATTAAAGTCTTCTTATATTTTCTCTTATTAGTAGATTTATACTTAGGTATGCTAGTAGAATTAGGATTTGTTTTATTTGCCATCGCATTAAATGGAGTAACTTTTAAACCACAAGTTCCACAAAACTTGTCGCCTTCGTTAAGATTATGTTTACATCTCTCACAAATCATTCTATCACCACCATACCATAATAATAACATAAAAAAAGCTATAAATGTATAATTTATAGCAAAAAAGTCTAATATTAATTAAGTAATAGTAAAAGCTTCTAGTATAGAGAAATCATCTTTTACTTTATTATAGTAAAGAGTACATAAAAGTTCTCCTATTTCTACTGAATCACCTACATGTTTATTTAAGAACACTCCTACACTGTGATCGATAACGTCTTCCATAGATAATTTACCACTACCTAATTTACTAGATACCTCACTTACTTTATGAGCATCTATTCCCGTTATTATACCTTTTTTGGTAGAAAGTATTTCTATCTTACTAGAACTTATCAACATAGCATCTAAGTTTCCTTTTTGATATTTAATAAATTCTAAAAATTTACTATAGGCCGTCTTATTCTCGATCGCTTCTATTACTTTTTCTCTAGCATCGATAATCGATATTTCAAGAGCCATACTTACCATGTTACTAGATATCTCTACACAAAGTTCATACAAGTTATTCTTGACTCGACCATAAAGAATTTCAGCAGCTTCAGCTACTTCTAAAGCATTACCTATACACATACCAAGAGGAATATTCATATCAGAAATAATACACCTGACTTCTTTTTTATAAAGATCACCAATTCTAATCATTAAATCTCTTAATAGTTTCGCGTCTCTCTCATTTTTAATTAGAGATCCTTTTCCTACTTTAATATCTATCAAGATATTATCGGCCCCACTAGCGATCTTCTTACTCATTATACTAATGGCAATAAGAGGGATAGATTCAACGGTAGCAGTAACATCTCTTAGAGAATATATCTCTTTATCCATCGGTACTAGATCAGCCGTTTGGCTACATATAACCATTCCAACATCTTCTAAAGCTTTAAGAAATTCTCCTTCATTAAAGTCTACTTTTATTCCAGGGATACTCTCTAACTTATCGATTGTACCTCCAGTGTATCCAAGACCTCTTCCACTCATCTTAGGAACTTTTATTCCTAATGAAGCGACGATCGGTGCTACTACTAAAGTAGTCTTATCTCCAACTCCACCAGTAGAATGTTTATCGACTTTAACACCAGAAACTCTAGATAAATCCATCGTCTTTCCACTGTTTATAAAAATTTCTACTAAATCAAATACTTCTCTATCATTAAGACCATTTATAGAAATAGCCATAAGTAAAGAAGACATTTGATAGTCCTTTATCTTTTTATCTTTATATCCTAAAAAAGCAAATTCTAATTCTTCTTTAGTTAACTCCATATCTAGTCTCTTTTTATTGATGATATCTACTATACTCATATATCCTCCTATAATAAGATTAGTATAACATATTTTTTTTAAAATAACATTAAATAAAAAGTAAAAAGACACATTTTTGTGTCTTTTATATTACTTATAAAATAGGTTGATCTACTTGTTCTTTTTTAAACATTTTTGGAATTCCATTATAAGTTATGAATAATATCGGCATTTCCCTCTACTAGAACTCCATTTATTATTACTTTGACATCTTCTGTCGAATACATATACCAATTTGCATTTTTAGCTTCAATATTTATTAATTTTGATTCTTCTTCTATATTCTCATCAAAATTAAAATTACCAGAAACTTGTTGTGGCACTGAAAAGGCCAATACTTTATCTGCTAAAAACAACTCTATCTTCATTAGCCCACCTCTTTATTATACATATAACTATACTATAAACAGACTAAAATTGCCACCTATTTTAACCATTAAAAAATAAAAAGCATTTCGGCTTCTTATTTATTCTTTACATGTTGGTTTATTGATTATAGATACTCTTTCATAGTCTTTCGAAGTCGCCTCTTTAATAGCTGATCTTAACTCTGAAGGAATCTTTTCATTACTATAGACGATACTTCCTTCATGATTATAGATGTTTCTAAAGTCTACTAATTCTGTCTTAATTAAGCTCGTTCCTTTAAGACGAATATTATCTTCGGAAGTAAGAGATAATCCAACCTTCGAAGAGTCTTGAGCCATGAAATAGAAGGTGTAGCTATTACCATCAAAAGTAACACCGACATAAGCATACTCCCAATTTTTTCCATAAGGGCTTACGCCTCCTCTTTCTAATGGAGCGCAACTTTTACTTCTGTCATCACTTACTTGGACTAGATAAAAAGTGTCGCTGTTATAAAAACTAAAATCTGTCGTATAATTAATCTTCGTCTTCAAATTAGATATAAAAGAATTAACTGTATCTATGTAGTTCTTACTTTTAATATCGACTAAAATATCAATTGTCTTTGAGAAAGGATCTTTCTTAATTTTTCCCTCTTCGACTAACCTAATGATATCTGTCTTTTTAACGTCACCTTTTGCGATATGATCTTCTAATTCTTCAGTTGTCATTTTCCCTTCATTTAATTTTTCAACAACTTCTGTTAAGAAACTATTCTCTTCTTGTGTATTTTCACTACTATCTTTTTTAGGTAAAAAGATAAATACTCCTATTATAAGTAACAATACTATTACCAATGTTACTTTGTTTGTTTTTTTAGGTTTATTATAATATTCATTATTCATAGAAACCTCCTTACTTTATATATACACTCATGTCTTTATCTTGTCAAATATTTAAAATAAAAAAGCTATTAAAAATAGCTTTTATCTATTATAAAGTGATGGCATTATTATAATAGTCTTATTCCTTATCTTCTTTTGTATCGCTGGATAAGAATGTTACTTTTTCGGCAATTACTTCAGTATAATACTTCCTTTCTTCGTCTTTCTCGTAACTACCGCTTTGAAGTCTTCCTTTAACTCCGACAATACTTCCCTTCTTACAATACTCGACCGTCGACTTTGCTACTGAATCCCACAAAACACAATTTATAAAGTCCGTCTCATATTCGCCGTTCATATTTTTAAAACTTCTGGGTACTGCCAAAGTAATATTAGAGACTTTCTTATTATTTTCCGTCTCTACTAATTCTGGATCTCTTACCAGTCTTCCGACTAATACTATTTGATTTAAAATCGTCTTCCCTCCTTTCTTAGGAAGTAATTTAACACTTCAAATAATAATATTCAAATGACTATTTATTAGTTTTCAAAGTAAATAACATCAAAAAAAACATATTTCTAAAATATGTTTTAATTATTTATTGTGAATTATTTAAAGAATTATTAAATACTAAAGATTTTTCAATATTTTTTTTAATGATTCGATTCCAATTAATGCACAACCTTTTCTAGACGGTTGTTTGTAGACCTCATCATATAGATTAAGTTCACCTAAAACACTATCATCATAGGGTTTCTCATCGATCATTCTCTCATAGTTAGTTATCATCAAAAGAGCAGCTTTAATGTTTTTACCCTTAAACTCTTTTGAAATAATCGAACAAGAAGAAGTCGCTATTGCACAAGCTTCACCATCAAACTTAATATCTTCAATCACTTCATCATTTACTTTTACATAAAGATCGATGTTATCGACACAAGAAAAATTCTTCGTCGTTTCCTTTATATATGAATCATCATCAGGTATTTCTTTATTACTCGGGTATTGATAATTTTCAAGTATCTTATCTCTTTTTTCTTTACTTTCCATCTTTCCTCCTAAAACAAGACTTCTAATATTTTATTTGAGTCTTTAAGTAACGATACGACTTTATCTATCTCTTCTTTAGTATTATAAAAGTATAAGCTAATACGACAAGTATTTTTTACTAAAAGATCTTCTTTTAATAATTTAGTACAATGATTACCTGCTCTTATACAAATGTTATACCTATTTAAATAGAAAGATACGTCTTGACTAAAATAGTCCGTGACATTGAAAAGAACTATCGCTGAATCCGTCTTTTCATTGTATATTTCTATATTGCCAAGTTCTTTAAACTTTTGGACTAAATATCTCTTAAGTTCTAATTCATATTCGTGTATCTTTTCTATTCCTATATTATCTAAGTAATCCAACGCTTCTTTAAAGGCAATGACTCCTGATATATGTCTAGTACCAGCTTCTAATCTCTCGGGCAATGGTTTTAAAGATACGTTGTCTAAACTATCAAAATCGACATTCATTCCTCCACCATATTCTAGAGGAACAATCTTATCGACATATTCTAATTTACCATATAATACTCCGACTCCGGTCGGACCTAACATCTTATGAGCAGAAAAGAATAAGAAATCTATATCGTCTCTTTGAACATCAGTCTTTAAATGACCAATACTCTGTGTAGCGTCGACTACTAACATAATATCGTTTTTACGACATATTTTCGAAATCTTATATAAATCTCTAATATCACCAACAGAGTTAGTAATATGAGCAAGAGCAATTACTTTCGTTTTAGGAGTGATTTTCTCTTCTAGGGCTTCTACTTTAAGGTTATAGTTTTTATCGAGATTTGCATAGACTATTTTAAAGCCAATTCGCTTTGATAATATTAACCACGGTAAGATGTTTGAAGCATGTTCGGCTTTATTTAAGATAACCTCATCACCAAATTTAAGAGAATAAAGCATATACCCAAAAACAATCATATTTAATGATTCGGTAGCACCTTTAGTAAAGACAATCTCATTATCTTCTCTAGCATTAATAAACTCTTTTGTCCTAGTCCTAGTAGCTTCATAATAAGATGCTGCTTTAATACCGTTGTCATAATCTCCTCTATGAATATTAGCCGTATATTTAGTATAATAATCAACGATAGAATCTACTACTTGTCTAGGTTTTTGAGTAGTAGCAGCATTATCGAAATAAATTAAACCACTATTAAATATCTCAAAATCTTCTCTATTCATTAAATCCCTCCTTATTATAATTAGTATACCATAAATATGTTTTTTTTGATAAAATGTTTAATAGGAGGACTAAAATGGACTGTATTTTTTGTAAAATAATAAATAATGAAATACCAAGTAAAGTAATCTATGAAGATGATCTTGTTTTAGTGTTTCTAGATATAAATCCCTCTACTAATGGAGATTGTCTATTAATACCCAAATTACATGTCGAGACATTTTTAGAAATAGATAACAAATTATTAAGTCATCTTAATAAAGTAGCTAAAGAAATGTATAGAGTATTGAAAGAAAAACTAGATATTGAAGGTCTTACTATCGTAAACAATAACTTTCTAGGTCAAGATATTAAACACTTTCATATTCATCTAACACCTAGGTATAAGAATGATAATTTAAAACATAATTTTAATAAAGAAAACTTAAAAAGCTTAGAAGAAATACATAATATCTTAATAAATTAAGATATTTATTGTCTATTTATATTATTTTTGTTAGAATAATAATGGACATTATGAAGGGAGAATTTATGAAAAAGAAAATAAGTATTGTCTTATTAACTGCGATCGTCTTTTTGACGGGATGTGGTAAAGTCGCAAAACTAGATAATGGTAAAGATGCGGTAATAACTTTAAAAGACGGAGGTATTACGGTAAATGATCTATATGAAGAGATGAAAAATAAATATGCCTTAGACGTCTTAATCAATATGATCGATAAACAAATATTAGATGTAAAATATCCGGCAGATGAGAGTGAGAAATTATATATTAAGAATCAAATCCAACAAACAGTTGATTTGTATCCATATTATGCGAGTCAGTATCCGACTTATGAATCGTTTATTCAAGCATATTACGGAGTAACGACAGATGCTGAATTAAATAAAGTTCTTTCGTTATCTTATAAGAGAAATATAGCTATCGAAGACTATGCTAAGTCACTAGTCACAGATAAAGAGATAAAAGATTACTACGAAAAAGAAACGATTGGTAATATTACAGCAAGTCATATATTAATCGTTCCTGAGACTAAAACAGGTGCAAGTGATAGTGAAAAAGCAGAAGCAGATAGTAAAGCTTTAGCACTTGCAAAAGAAATAATTAAAAAACTAGATAATAAAGAAGACTTTGCTGCTCTTGCTAAAGAATATTCAAAAGACGGTTCAGCAAGCAACGGTGGAAAACTTCCAGAATTTAATGAAGGAGATATGGTCGAACCTTTCTTTGAAGCTGCTAAAGCACTTAAAGTAGGAGAATATAGTAAAGAACCAGTCAAGTCAGAGTTTGGTTATCATATAATCTTAAAGACTGCTCAAAAAGAAAAACCAACATTAGAATCTGTAAGAAGTGTAATCGTCGAAAAGTTAGCAGAAAAGATACTTCAAGAAAGCACAAACATTGGATATAAAGCATTAGAAAAATTAAGAGAAGAATACGGATTAACATTCGAAGATACCGAACTAAAGAAGCAATACGAAAACTATTTATTTAATACATCACAATAAAAAACAGTACTAAGTACTGTTTTTTTCTAACTTCTAAAACCTATAGAGTACATCTTTTGTTTAACGAGAAACTCTATTTCTTTTTCCGATTTAGTCGGATTTTTTTTCTTTAGCTTTTCATATATCTTTTTATACTCTTTTTCTCTTATGGCATCATCTTCTTTAAAAGTATGACTACTAAGTAAAGAAAAAACTAATTCACGGTCATAACCTTGAGTAACTAAATAAGAGGAAATCTTATTTTTTAAAAATGTATTGCCTTTATTTCTATTAGCGTCTTCTTGCTTTTTAATAAGATTTTTTATCTTTTCTTCTTGGATATCTTTTGTAAAGATAGTTATATTACTATAGATAATATTCTCATTGATTCCTTTGTTTTCAAGATCATATATTATCTTAGCCGGACCGTCATTAGTAAAGTTTATCTTATCGTTAACATAAGCTTTAACATATAGATTATCATCTAGATAGTTTTTATCTTCTAAGTCATCTATTATTTTAGCTATGTTAAAGTTGGATGTCTCTTTCTTTTGAAGATGATTTATTATTTCATTTTTAGTACGCATCTTATTCGTCAAATACTTAATAGCGAGTTCATAACTAATATAATAATCAATATCTTCCTTCATTTCTGACGTTAAGACAAATTCTTTTTTTAATAACAAATTATATTTAATAATTACCTCTTCTGGTATATCTACCTTAGAATTATCTTCTAAATAAAGGGTATATACATTACTCTTTTTCTTTTGAAACTTAATTATTTTCATTATATCACCTACTATTATTATATAACATTTATAAAAAAGAGAAAAAAAAGACTCTCGTCTATTCTCTTATCTTAATATAACCTTCTGCTATTTCTTCTAAAGCTCTACCAATGTTTTTCTTAGACACGTATTTATTAGGAGCCATTTGCAAATGCTTAGTATCGTTTATCTCTTTACTTCTTCTTGCAACTATATGTACTAATTGGTATTTAGAATCTACAATGTTTAATATTTTATCGATCGATGGATATATCACACTATCACCTTCCTATAATAAGAATACAACATGTTTACTCAAAAAACAATCGAGTTTACATGTTGTATACATTTTGTTTTACAAAAATTATTTTAGGACTACCCAGGCGTTTGGTATTCGTCTTGTTCTGTGAAGTGAATAATTTACTTTAGGATCATTTATAATCTTACCGTTTTCGGTCATAGCAGAAGAAGTTCCACCATCAAGATTAGCCGCATTGATCGCTCCATAATTAAGCATCGTTCTTGCCATGTCGTTCATGTCGACCCCTTCTCTACCAGGTCTTATTCGCCCATCGACGACTAGTAATAATACTATTCCATCTGCTCTTTGCCCAATGGCACTTCGAGGAGCTGTTCCCCAACCACCATTTCCTTTAATAAATGATGACTGTCCATTAACTATTAAGAAAGGTCCAAACTCAACGGCATCTCTTATTCCAGCATTTATCGCTTGTTGAGCGCTCATTCGTGAAAGGATTAATTTATTATCTTGGTTGAAACCGATTATTCCTCCACCTTGAAGTAATTTAATATTATTAGCAACTAATTTTCCTTGTGATATAACGACACCATGTGCCATTCCACCATTTCCCATCTCTCCTGGGTCATAGAATCCACCACCGTTTAAAGCAACAGTTCCATCATAATTAGCAGCTATATCATAAATCATTTGACCGGCATTACCTAAATATTTAGAAACACCTAAGATTACTTTAGAAGGATCATAGACAACTGTCAGTTTAGCGCTATAACCATTTATTTCAAGATCTATTATTTTATAAACGTCATCTTCATTTTCTCTAGTTAAAATTTGTTTCTCAAAAGCATTTTTATATGTCTGAGCATTAAAATCTGGTTCCGTAAACTCGATTAAGTCAGGATCGGTATCTTCTCCTGATTCGATAACCATATTTTCAGATAAAGTCCTATTTATCTCATAATCATCGTAAAACCATGTAGCAAAATATTGATGCCTCATCGTCGTCATTGCCGTCGTTATTAACCAATCTTTAAATGCACTTCCCGGATAATACAAGATCGTAACTATAAAGTAAGCTGCCCCGACATAGAAAACAGCAAACGCATATAAGAAACTAGCAAGCATTTTCTTTAATTTTTTACCGCCTTCATTTTTAGTCTGTAACTTAAACACTATTCCTAATACAAACAGGACAAACGTTAAAGACGAAAAGATTAATAAAAGCAGTGAAGATACATCGTTAAAAAATCCCTTACTATTTATCGATACGATATAAAGAGACGAAAACAAAGGAAACCCTAGTATTCCTGCTACTAGAAATTTATTACTTAGTTTTTTCTTAATTGTCTTATCCATTTTTTCCACCTAGCCTCTATTAACTCCTAAATAAATCCCATCTTTATTATAATCTACATAATTATTATATTTTTCAACGACGATTAATTCTAATTTTTTAAAATCTTTTTTCTCTTCATCGACCCAATTATTATAATCAGTAATCTTATCATTTAAAAACTTGATTCCATTAATGAACGCATTAACAGTCTTTTCGAAACTTATTACATAAGAATGACAGTTTCTAGTCACTATGACATTATTATGTTCCACGTCTTGACAATTATCCATCAGATATTTTGTCTCATTCTCTAATTTAATTAGTTCTTCCGTATAAAATTCTACTTTTTCAACAGCTTCTCCATATTTTACCGGCATCTCAACATAAAACTCTGAATAATCGATAATATAATTATTCATCTCTTCGATACTCTTACCTATATCAGTTGACTTCTCTCTGAATTCTTCATATGCCGTATTTATACTAGCAAAATATTTCTCTTCTTTTTCTATTTTAATTCTCTTTTCTTCTTTATAATTAAAGACGAAAAAATAAATAACACCACTCATTATAAAAGTCGTTGCTAAAATAAAACTAATAAGTTTTATTATATCTTTTTTCATAATGTAATCACCTACCTTTAGTAATATAACATTTTTTAATCTTTTAAACAACCATAAAACGTTACTTTAAGATAATACTTTGGTCAATACTAGTGACTACTTTCATATATTTATCATAGTAAGTATTCTTATTACCTAATATACTATCATCAATTTGTGAATATGGGTATAGTTTATAGTAATATCCACCTGATCTAGGTGTCTTTTTAGTGTAAACTAATTCGGCACTAACATCTTCTAAAGTGATTTCTACTTCTCCGTCTGTATCGACTTTCTTTATGTTAACTGATGCCATTAATCCAGTTAGTCTCTCGATACCTATTTGAGAAGATATAAAGTTACCTAACGAATAGATTATTAAGGTATCGCCGATAAACTCGATTGGCTGAACGACATGAGGATGATGACCGATTACGATATCAGCACCATATTCGGCAAGTTTAGCCGCAATATCTTTTTGCTCATAATTAGGATAGTGAACATACTCGACTCCCCAATGCATCGCGACAATGACGATATCAACCTTATCTCTCGCTCTTTCTATATCTGCTTTAACTAGTTCTTCATTCCAAACATTTAACAAGTAGTCTTTACCTACTGGAACTCTAAGACCATTGGTAGTAGTCGTATAAGATAAGAGCGTATAACTAATATCATTCTTAGTCATTATATTTACTTTATCTCGATCTTCAAAACTAAGATAAGATCCAGCCGTTAAAATATCTTCTTTACTATTCCAATAATTAAGTGAGTTTGTAATAGCTTTTTCTCCACGATCAAGAGTGTGATTGTTAGCTAAAGATACTAGATTAAACCCCATATCGATAAAAGCATCTCCTACCTCTGTCGGAGAATTAAATCTCGGATACGTAGAAAGTCCCATCTCTTTTCCACCTAATATCGACTCTTGATTATAAAAGGCTAAATCATAACTCTTTATTATCGGTTTAATATTAGTAAACATATCTTCGAAACTATAAGTACCATCACCTCTTCTAGCAACGTCATATATCGGTTGATGAATAAGACAGTCTCCTACCATGATAAGAGAAATATTACTTTCTTTGATAACTGGTCCTACTATTTCTGGCTCTTTACCAATAACGATTTTCGAATCATTAATTTCCGAATTATTTATCCCTATAAAAGAAATATATACTAACATTATAAAAACAAACAACATTAAGACATTCTTTTTCTTTAGTTTTAATCTTCTCTTTTTCTTAACCATAATGCTTCTTATTAGCTCCGTTCTTTATTTGAGTAGATTATACCACAAATCAAAAGAAAAAGCATCGTTAGATGCTTTATATTATAAGTCTTTTTTCCAAAGTCCATGGATATTGCAGTACTCATAAATTGTAGAACCCTCTTCATATTCGAAATATGCTACTGGATCTTCATTAGGTTTTAAGTCGATTCTAGTTATCTTATCACCTTTAACGACAGCAATAAACATGATGTAATGTTTTTCCAACATTGGATGAAGAACATCTCCTATTTGTACTCTTAACTTACCATCTTCTACCGTATATGCTGGTATATGTTTCTCATAACCCTCATCTTCAGTATGAGCTACTAGATGATCCATCTTCTGACCACAGCAAGTCATACGATTGATATCACCATCGATTAATTCAATTACATTTCCACATATTGAACACTTATAAAAATTCATATTGCACCTCCAATTATATTATAACTTTATTAATAAAATTTAACAAGTAAATAGTCTAAAAATTAGTATCTATTCTTCTTTATTTTTAAATATGTCATTTCTTTGAAAGACGATTAAACCTATTATTAAAACGATATAATAAGTGATAAATCTCCAAACCAACATTATCGAAAGCATAGCTGATTTAGTTACTAAAGGTCCGAACAAACTAGTAAAACCAAACTCTACTCCTCCAGTTCCACCAGGAAGTGGGACATAGTCTCCAAACATCATTACATAAGACGTTAAGACAATCGAATGAAGTGGCGTAAATGAAGTATAGTCCCCAGTCGCATAAAGTACTGTTAAAGGTATTAGATAAAGAAGCAATAAGGCAAAGATATTATTTATTACTGCTTTTCTAAAGTTTTTCTTATACTTATACAATAAACTTGCACTATCATGAAAACGTCTAATCTTTAAATTCCATTCTTTTAACTTCTCTTCTTTATTCTTTACAATTCTAAACTTAACCAAGAACCAGATAGAGACTCTAATAATAAGCCTACTAAACTTTCGAGAAAATGCTAAGACGAATAAACCGACAACGATTAAGATATCTATTACTAAACCAAAGAATCCTAAATAATTTAAATAAACATTACTACCATACCATTTAAAGTAAGTACAAAGTATTACCGTCGTCGTCTGAATAATAACCAATGCTATTTGATAGACGATAAAATTTTGAATAGTAATGCTAGATCCATCGGCATAACTTATATCTTCTTTCTTCATCAAGTTTACTTGAACAGGATGTCCTCCTAAAGAATAAGGAGTAATTAAATTAAAAAACTGAGTTATTAAATTAAGACTAAATATCTTTTTAAACTTTGATTCCGGATATAAAGGTTTAACTAATTCATATAATCCTTTGGCTCTAAAAAACCAAAAAGTTATTAGAAGAAGGAAACTAATTATTATCCAAAAAGGATTTAAAGTAATAATTATCTCTAATATCTCAAAAAAGTCATCTTTAAGCGTCAAATATAAGACGATTGCCGTGACTATTAAAAAGAAAATAATTGTTTTTTTATTTTTCATTTTATTCTCCAAATACTATTCTATATCTTCGCTAAACTTACCGAAGAAATAAGATCCTAACATCGCTAATAAAAATATTAAAATACTAATATAACTCTCTATACTATTAGATATCTTCACATAACTTCCATCATTAGTCCTTAAAATACTAGGTATTATCGATAAGAACAAACCGAAAAGAATAGCGAAAGTATCTGTATATTTCTTCTTTAACATTCTATTTATAAAGATCGATAAAGCGAAACCACCGACAACGACACCGACAAAGGCAGGCAAATATGTCGCTAAAGAGATACTCTTTAAAGAAGTAAGATCTAACCAACTACCATAAAGGCCCATCGACGATAATAAAGATGCCCCGTCTATTCCAGGAATAATCATCGCACTAATACCAGAGAATCCCAAGATAAATGTCTGAACGATATTTAAATCAGTCAAGTTCTTATTATCAGAATTAAACGATAAAAGATATAAACCAATTACAAAAGCTATAATCATCAAAACAAAATGATGTTTATTAAGTTTCTCTTTCTTTTGGGTCTCACGATAAAACAAAGGAACTGTTCCAATTAAAAGACCAAAGAAAGCCAATCTTGTCGGAAGTTCATATTTCTCTATCGAGAAATTTATCAATTTACTAAACAAGACGATTCCTACAATCATACCCATACCAATAGGTAACAAAAACAAGAAGTTCTTCTTAAAGTCTTTAAATAAATCGGCTATAGAACTTATTACTTTAGTATAAAGTCCCAATATAACCATAAAGACACTTCCACTTAATCCCGGTGCTATTCCACCAATACCAACGATTATACCTTTTAAGAAATTTTTAATGTTATTCATATTTTTCACCCACGTATAGAATAGATTATAGCATATTTTTTTTATTTTTTTATAAAAAAAAGAAATCTTAATAGATTTCTAACAAGGTTCATCTGGTAAACAAGTAAAAGAATACATACTATTTAATAGTTTTACTACACCTTTAAAATCTTTTTCTTTTAACAAATCATGTCGATAAAACAATATTTCATCAGTAACTGTTCCTTTATTTAAGAAAAATATGTGTGGTAAAACGACTCTTTTTAATAAAGGATTGAAACCTTCTTCATCTTCTTTTTGAGTAACGGTATCAACAGGTAAATACTCATCTAACCTATTAAGTATTTCCTTATACTTTATATTATTTTCATTACGATCTTCTTCAATATTATAATATAATATCTTAATATCGTTTTCTTTAGCAAAATCAAACAGTCCAGGTATTAATACTCTACACCAAGGACATCCTGGTCTTCCAATATATAAGACTCCCGTACCATTATCTAAAAACTTCTCTAATTCATCATAATTTAAATAAGTAACTGGAGCATCTTTCTTAATAGATAGTTGATAATACTTTTTATTACCATCTTCGTCTAATTCTTTGTTTAAAGCTTCATACTCTCTTTTAAAGTTATGACCGTCTACCGAGTAATTGTTAATTTTATTAAAAACAAATACTGTTACTAACGTTAAGACAATTAAAGCTAGAGATCCTATTATTAAATATTTTCTATTCTTCTGCATATACACTCCTTAATCTAATTTATTAAATAATTCGATGACATTATCGATTACGTCTAAATTTTCTTTCTTTATCTCTTCTACCATACAAGTCTTCATATGCCCTTTAAGTAGAGATTTCCCTAGACTCTTCAACGAACTATTTATCGCATTAATCTGAATTAAAACATCGTTACAATAACGATCATCTTCGATCATTTGACGAACACCACGTACTTGACCTTCGATAGTAGCAAGACGCTTATTCAATCTTTTTTTCTCGTCTTCACTACGGTGCTTAGTACTAAAACAACTACTACAATTATCTTCTTTCAAATTAACACCTCTTAAAAAGTATATACCCCCAGGGAGTGTTAAGTCAAGAATTATATTGAAGCTTCATAAATACTTAAAATAGAATCTTTAAGAGCTTTATCAAACTCTTCTTTAGACTGATTAACATTTAGATCAGATAATAATGCTCTAGAGAAACTAGCTACTACTCCTAAATTTTTCTTAAGTTTTTGATTAGCTACTTCTCTCGAATAACCACCAGAAAGCGCTACTACACGAACTACATTAGGATGTTTAACGTATTCCAAATAAAAGTTGTCTACTTCTGGTAATGTAAACTTAAACATAATTTTCATATTTGGTTCCATCGTTAATAATTCTTTAGAAATTTCTTCTTTTAAAATCATCTCGCACTGTAATTTATCCGGAGCATTAATATCGACTTCTGGTTCGATAATAGGAACTAGTCCAAAAGAAGCTATTCTCTTTGCAAGTTCAAATTGTTGTTTTACGACTGCACTTATTCCGACTTTGTTAGCTCTTTTTATTACTGAACGCATCTTAGTACCAAAGATATGTTTATTATTAGCTTCACCTAAAAGACTATCTAATTCCGGTATTTCTTTCATTAACTGAACACCGTTTTCTTCTTCTAAAAGACCATTATCGATCTTTAAAAACGAAGGTATTCTCTTCTTTTCCCATAAATAGTCAGCAGTATCTATTCCTTCTATCTGATCATCCATCGTCTTTTTAAATAAAATTACACCTATTAAATGTTCACTAATAAAAGAAGCACTCGAGATAATCCTGCTACGCATCTCATGAACTAAATCAAACATCTCCTCTTCACTGTTATAACGATCTTCGTCAATTCCATAAAGTTTTAATGTCTTAGCAGTACTACCACCACTTTGGTCTAGAGCCGCTATAAAACCATAATTATTTTTTACTACATCATACATTCTATTATTCATATATTCTCCTTTATCGTTACAAATATTATAACATAATTATTACGCTTTACTAACTACCTATATATATTTTATCAAAGATTTTACATAATCTATAATAATACTTTATGTTAATTTAATTAGAAATATGATATTATTATATACGACATGGGTGAAGTATGAAAAGAAAAAAAATAAAAAAAGATTCATTTTTAAAAGGAGCTTTTATAGCTACTTTTGCTATCGTAATATGTAAGATTCTAGGTATCGTTTATGCAGTACCTTTTTATGCTATAGTAGGAGAACAGGGCGGAGCTTTATATGGTTACGCTTATAGTATCTACTCGATCTTTTTAGGTATATCTAATGCTGGTATTCCTCTTGCTATGAGTAAGATAATTAGTGAATATCATACCTTAGGTTATGAGAGAGCAAAAGATAGAGCATTCTCACTAGCCAATAAGCTATTATCAACAGTTGGTATAATATCTTTTATCGTACTATTTTTATTCGCCGATATGTTTGCTTATGCAATTATCGGTAATACTGTTGGAGGGAACAGCGTAAGCGATGTAAGCTTCGTCATAAGAGTAATATCTTTAGCAATTTTAGTAGTTCCTTTAATGAGTACCTTTAGAGGTTACTTTCAAGGACATAAATATATATATCCAACTAGCATATCGCAAGTATTAGAACAAATAGTGAGAGTAAGTATCATAATCTTTGGTAGCTATGCGGCCGCTAAGATATTTAACTTAGAACTAAAATATACAGTATCTGTAGCACTTCTTGCCGCGACGCTTGGAGCTTTAGTATCCTTCTTATATCTTTATATAAAGAAAAAGAAGAACAAAGAGATGTTTCATTTTGAAGAGAATACTAAAGAGAAAAAGATTAGTGATAAAGAGATTATAAAAAAATTAATGTTATATGCAGTACCATTTATAATGATTGATATCTTTAATTCGCTATATAACTTTATCGATACTTTTATGTTAGTTAAATTATTTGTGGGAACATTCGACTATACTAAAATAGCGGCTGAATCAATCCTTAGTGTATTTACTACTTGGGGTTCTAAGATAAATATGATTATCATAGCTCTAGCACCAGGTATCATGACTAGTCTTATACCTAACCTTACGAGCAGTATCGCTAAGAAAAATTACGACGATGTAAAAAAGAAGATAAATCAAACTTTACAAATATTAGCTTATCTATCGATACCTATGGTAATAGGTCTTAGCTTCTTAGCAGGACCAATATGGAAAGTATTTTATGGGGTAAGTGAATATGGACCAAACGTCTATAAATATTATGCCTTTGTAGCAGTAGCGACTATATTTTACACGGCTACGATAACAGCGACTCAATTATTAAGAGAATATAAAACCGTCTTCATAGCTCTATTATCAGGATTAATATCTAAGGCCCTTTTAAACATACCGCTTATATACTTATTTAATAAATTAGCATTACCAGAATATTATGGAGCTATTACGGCTTCGATAATAGGTTACATTACTTGTATTGCTATTTGCCTAATAAAATTACATACTAAATACAAAGTAGAATACAAAGATACTTTTAAAAAGATTATCGAAACTATTGCTACGGCTTTAGTAATGCTATTAATACTAACACTATTAAAAGACTTCTTACCATTTAATGTATACGGTAGAATAAAAAATATAATGGTTGTTGGAATTTACTCTACTATTGGGGCAACAATATACTTAATAATAACTTATAAAACAAAGTTAATAGATAAGATCTTCGGTCATGGCTTAATAGACAAAATAAAAAATATATTTAAAAAGAAAAGAAATAGTTAACTATTTCTTTTTAAATCTCTTATAAACTTTAAATAAAAACTTATATAACTTGAACTTAAAGTTACTAATAGGCAAATCAAACTCACCGATAAGTTCTATTACTTCACCAGAGAAACCTTTCTTAAACTCATAGACACCATACATAGGATTATTCTCTTTAGTAAAGATACCACTAATACCATAGAAGTTAGAATACTCTTTTCTAAAGATAAGAGCGTCTTTAATATGTTTTTCATAAAGAGCATATTTTGGTGTAAAAGAACGATACTCATCTAACATTCCACTATTTAAACTAAGTAATTCTTTTGGAGAATGAAGAGAGACTAAAGCACCAATATCTTTGCCTTCGGGATACTCTTTCATTAGCTCTTCCGCGTTCTTTAACTCTGCTTGGTACTTAACAATTAATCTATCCGAAGTCTCTTTCAAATTTCTTAACTTATTACCGACTTTCTCAGTCTTAAGTTTTGACTCTAAATCCCTATTATTATTGAGTTCATTATCTAAAGACTCTTTAGCATAACGAAAATATACTTTAGTATCGATATAAGCTAGGTAAATAGCAATCATATCATCTAGATAAACCATCATATCATGATAGTATTTCTTTCCCCTTAAGATAAAATTCTTACGAACAGAACTATCTTTTAAGATATCAACGATAACATCTAAGTCTTCAACAGTAGCTTTTCTTACTTTAACACCTTTACTCTTACTAGAAGATATATTCTTTCTAGTACTTTTAGAAAAGTTTTTTTCTAAGTCTTCATATTCCTTCTCTAAACTAAGTCTGTATATCCATCTAGGCTGTAACTCATTACTAATATCTAAATTAAACCCATGGTGTTCATAACCTAACTTAGTGAAGATAGAAAAACTTTCTCTAGCAGAAGGATTCTCTTCGACAATGTTTCCATCACTATCACGAAGATTATATATAATATAAGGATCTAATTTTAAAAATGTAACATTCTTTTCTTTTAAGTATTTTTTTAATAATAAAGTAAACTTCTCTAAGAGATTTTTTTTACTATAATCCATGATAAATCCTCTCGGACTATAACACATTAAAATATTAAAATAAGTCTTCTTATAAAGTAACATCGTAGCAGCTACTATTTTATCTTTATCTTTAAGTCCGACTAATTCGTAATCCCATCCACTCTCTTCTTTTAACTGTCCCCATCTCTCATCTTGATGAAAGGTCAGATAATCACTAGAATTAACAAACTTTTTAAATTCGAGACTAGTTATCTTAGTAAGTTCCATATCCACCTCTTATATTTATATTATACATCAAAACTTAAAACTATTTAAGATAAAATAAAAACAACAGTTAACTGTTGTTTTATCTATTATCTAGCCCCCGTACTTCCAAAGCCTCCACCACGGTCTATTCCCATCGCTTTGACTTTCGCTAAATGCTTTTCTCTAATCTCTTCTTTGATTGCAAAGATTTCTCCTGGAGATTTATCTCTTGCTAAGATCATCTCCTCCTCCGTTGTTAAGAACTTTTCAGTATTCCATTTTATTCTACTAGAATCATGCATAAGTCCTTGAGCTATTCTAGTTCCAGATTCGATAAGTAATATACCAGGACGATTCTTTTTCTCTGAGATATCGACTAGTTCTCCAAAATTTGCTCTTATCATAGCTAATTGTTCATCTGAGATATCTCCATTTTGAATACCATGGTCTTCTAACCAATGCCAAAGACTTACATATGATCCATCTTGCCAAGACTCATATGACGGTAACGAAGTATTACCAAGTCCAATCTTTAATTCACCTCTATAATCTTTATCGATTGTTCCAGGTTCATTAGGTATCCATAGATTACCAACTATTCCTTTATCGAATAATATTGTTTGTGCTAAACAACCTATACTACTTCTCGGTCTAGTCTCATATCCTATATCATTACCTAAGATAATATCGTAAGATGCTGGATTTTCTCTAGCCATTACTAGCCCTGTGCTTATTAGAGCCTTTTGCCAAGGAAATAATATATATCTCCCTAGTGAACGAATATCCATTCCTGCAGATGATTCTGTCTCATATTGTGGTATTTGAACATCGTGTCTCATCCTTCCAATATAAATTTCTGTTTCTCTTGTCTCAAATTTTTCCATATCTATTTTACCTCTCCTATGAAACAATCATAACTACTTAAAAATAGTTATTCAATACATTTGCCTCATTTTAGAGATACCCTTTTTTCATAGGAGATATAAGAAAAAGTTATAGCTCAAGACTTGGATCGACATATTTCTTAATAAAGACATAGGGAGCGTTTGTTAAGTATTTTTTAATATAAACGAGATTTAGAGTCGTCTTTGGAAGCCCTTCTCTTATATCTAGGACTCTAAATTCTCCACTCTCTATCTCTCTTCTTACAGTATCATAGATTAAGTAACCTATTCCTAAGTCTTTCTTAATAGCACCGATAATCATTTCTGTCGTATGAATATTTATGATATTATCAACAGCTACTCGATGATCAAAGAAAACACAATCTAGAAGATTTCTATTGGCAGCTCCTTTTATAGGAAGCACTAAAGGATACTTAGAAAGTTCTTTTAAACTCTTTATATCTTTCTTTTTTGTAATCTTTGAGTCACTTTTTATAACGAAACAATTATTAACCGTTGTTAATTCTTTAATTATAAAATTATCTTTATCAGTCATTACTGGAGAAGTATCGATAATAAAATCAATCTCATGACTCTCTAATAAAGATAACAATTGTAATGTCGATTTACTAATTATCGTTATCTCGATATTAGGATACTCATCATGAAACTTAGCTATATTATCAAAGATAAAAAATTCTGCAATTTGAGAAGGAACACCAATAGAAATTTTACCTCTTTCTAAAGTCTCTGTCTCTAACATATTTCTTTCAGCAGTTACTAGACTATTAAAAGCTTCTTCGACATAGAACAATAATTCTTTTCCTTTATCAGTTAATTCAACGCCATTTAAATGACGATAAAACAACGTAACATTAAGATCTTCCTCTAACTTCTTAATCGCTTTACTAATAGCTGGTTGTGAAGTATATGTCTTTTTAGCAGCTAAAGAAATACTCCCTTCTTTAGCGACCTCATAAAAAGTCTTATACAAATTAAAGTTAATATCACTTTTATACATAAATTATTCCCCCGACCGTTGCTTGTTATTATAACATGAAACTATAATAAAACAAAAAAATCTCTCTCGAGATTTTTATTATCTTTTATTTTTATCTAATCTTGGTATAAGTCTTTTAATTAAAGGTTTCTCTCTATTCTGCTTGATCTCATTAAGCTTGTGTTGTAGACTCGTTGCTCCATTATAAAAATATCTAAATCCCAGAAATTCTGGTTCGTAAGATAGACTTTCATATTTTTCTTTTGTATAGTTTACGATTTCGAAAATCTCTTCTGGTTCATAAGTAGGATTACTAAAAGCTTCTTGAAATTCTTCCGTTGTTATAGTTTGAGACGTTATACTAAAATCAGTTGGTATAAATTGCGAACCTCTATAACGATTACTTTTTAAAGGATCGTCTTTTTCTATAACAGGGGTATAAAAATCTCCAGTTAATGGATCAAAAAGAAAACTCTCATCATATTCGGTAATCATCGTAAATGTCTTGTTCTTTCCACTCTTTACCATATCGGTTAATAAATCTCGCGAATCTATATCTTCGTACTTTTTATCAGTGTTAAGCGTCACCGTATGAGCTTTAATACCACTCTCATTTAAAATGTCTGTTAATAGAGAAGAAACATGAAGAGATTCATTAGAACCAATTAAAAAATTTGCTCCTTGAAGTTCTAAAACATTAATAAAATCTTCTGTCTTGCTCCCAATTAAATTGTCACTCCTATAATCATTATTCGCAATCCATTTATTAAATGCTGTAGCGATAGCAATACCGCTTTCAAAACCAAAATTTTTGTTTTCACGCACTAAATTTTTGACAAATTCTTTATAATAACTATATACTTGTCTAATTTCTCTAGTCTTTAGATGAGCTTTGCTATCTTTGGAATATTTCGTATAAGAATCTAAGGCTGACATTACACCAAAAGACATTGCTGCTCCTACAAGGGCACCTTTACTTCTTAAAAACGACAAAAATGTTAAATAAAAAGTAAGTGCTAGTGATACATTGCTACCAACATTAACAGCATCTTGTAAATTTAAATAAGTTTCTAAATTCATACCATCATGCAATTCATCTACTTTATTAGCTAAAAATCTTTTTTCATTCTTTGCCATAATAATACCTCCTTTATATAACTACCTCTCTTGGTGCTGTATTATACGATAAAACCTTCATTTTGTCAACATTTCATAATAAAAGAGAAGCCTTGCTTCTCTTGTTTTTAATATATTAAATCGGTGTAAAGTTTTGTTTTTGAGGACTCTTTATCAATCTACGCTGTCCTGTTATACTACTTTGTAAATTTTCCATTTTATCGTATAACTCTACATGATCATGATAGAATCTATTCATCTCTAACGGCTTTTTTTCACAAGTTTTTATAGTAACGTCTACTAGTTTTTGTGCCTCTTCAATAGACACCTCATCATTATTAGGTCTATTTCTTATAGTAGCTTCTTCAATCGTATTAGAAAACATTCTCGCCTTAAAAGGAATCATATTTCCTTTATAATTAGGATCTAGCTCGATAAAGTCTTTTTCTTCTGTGTCTTGTTCACATATTCTATTAGTCAGAAGGTCAATGAAAAAGTTTTTCCCTCCTTGAACAACTAGAATAACATTATTATCTTTTTTCCGTGTTATTCTCGATGCCATTCCATCTTTTTGTAAAAAATGATCTGTCAATTCAAGAAATTCTTCATCTGTTATATCAAGAATTTTTTTAATGTCAAATAAAGCTAAAAGTAGCTGGTCTATCTCGATAGGCTTAAATAAAGAAACATCGTGTGCTTCAAAACCTTTCTTATTCAAAATATCGGTTAATAAAGCAAAGTTGTGTTTAGCATAGTCTGAGCCAGTTAAGACGTTAGCTCCGACTAATTCAGATATCTCTATGTGTTTTTCATCGAGACTGCTACTATTTCTTTCTTTAGATAAGTAACCGTTTTTTAACCAATAATTAAAAGCAACAGCCATAGCAATACCGTCTTTGAAACCATATTCTTCATTTAAACTTATGTAATCAACTATAAATTGATCATATAATTTTATTGCTGAACTAACATCTTTAGTCTTTAAATATCCACCATTTTCAATAGTTTTATCGGATAGTTTTCTTAATCCAAAAGATGCCAAAGTAGTGGCTCCTCCTAATGCAGAAAGAGCAAAATTATTATTAGATAATCCGAGTAATGTAATTAAATACGAGGATATCATAACAGAATTTGTATCTCTTTGACAAATATCTTGTATTTTCAAAAGTGTTCTATAATTGACATTTTCAGTAAATCTATCTATTAAAGTCATTTATATAACCCCCTTATGTATTTCTATTAATATTTAGTTCTTATGTAACTTGGACTTTTAACCTTAGCAGTTCCTTTGTTTATTCTTCGGTGTAACCCTTCCATTTGTTCATAATCACCTTCATGCTGACTATAAAAACGAACAATTAAATATGGATTCTTTTGACAAACTCCTAGTGTTTCCGAACAAATACTTTGCACCTCTTCAGTAGAAAAAGTTTCGCCTTTTAATAAGTCACCAGCTTCATAATCAGAGATTGTCGTTGACCCAAATCCTAAATCAAAAGGAACTTTTTCTGTCTTAATCGAATTTTCTGAAACTATGTCAAATACTTTTTCAAACCTAGGAACGATTACTTTTCCTGCTAACGTATCGAATATTAAAGTCTTCCCGTTCTCAACAGCCATAGTAAAAGTATTTTCTTCATCATTTTCGATCTTTTGACCAAAGCCTGCTCCTTTTCCTAATATAGAAAAGCCATAATATTCTGGAAGAAAACTCTCTAGTGCTTCAATAGTAACTGTGTGTGCTTCGATACCATTTTTATTCATAGTATCTATTAATAACGTCGCCGTATGACTAGAAACTTTCGAACCTGTCATGACATTACTACCTAGTAAGTTATCCATCTCGACTGGTTTAACTGCATCTTCATTATAAAAACGATGCTTAGATAAACTCCCAAAGTTCAACCAATAATTAAAAGCAGTAGCTATTGCAACACTACTATTAAATCCGTATTTATCATTAAGCTCAGCATAATCATCGACAAATCTATCATATAAATTAAGCGCTGATTTTATATCTTTTGATTTTAAATGACCTTTAGTTTTTAAAAAATATCCGATATTCTCGTTAGATTTAGCAAATATATTCATTGTATAACCTCCTTTTTATATAACGACTCTTGTCATTATATTATACTACTTATATATTTTTTATATTATACTTTTCTCGCATAATCTGGTTCTTTAACTTTAGAATAATCTCCAGTTAAAGTCTCTCTCGTTGTTTCCATTTCTTCAAAGTCTGCATGTAGTTCATCAGAAAGATGTGCTATTAAATGTTCACTATCTCTTGAAACTTTTGTAGCCATATTTCCACGTTCAAGAATCTTCTGAAAATTAAGAGTTGAAACTTCTAAACTATTATGTGCTTCATTATCAGTTATCGTCGATGAAACTATTCTTATATCATCTAGGATACCATCTATAACTCCGTTATCATCATCTCCAACATAGACTTGACTTTCTGGAGTCTTATAATAGGTCTTTCCCGTTAATGGCTCGAATAAAAAGCTTTCTGTTCCTTGATTAATCAAAGTTAAAAAATTCCTATGATTATATTTTATTCCATGAGCTAAACTCTTATCGTATAAAGTTTCTGATCCATCATGATCAGGAAAGTTTTTTCTATCTACTCGCTTTAAAGTAACCGTGTGAGCTTTAATATCATCACTCTTATTTAATATGTCTCTTAACAATGTAGCAACATGTTCTTGTTCTGTTGAACCGGTTAAAATGTTTGCTCCTAATAATTCTTCTATATCAAAATCTTGTTGAAAACCTACTCCAAATTTTCTATCTTTAGATAAATATCCCTTTTTTAGCCACTCACTAAAAGCTGTTCCAATTGCCACACCTTCTTTAAGTCCAAGTCCTTGAACATGATTAGCATAATGATCAAGAAATTTATCATATAATTTTATAGCAGATTGTACTTCACCTATTTTTAAATATCCTTTATTTTTTTTAGAATATTTAGCATACGATGTAGCTCCTAAAGTTGCAACCAAAGTTACTCCGCCTACAATTAAAGATTCAGGATCTTTTTTAGCAAAACCTTGATAAATAGACCAAAGTGTAATTAAAGACATCGGTAGTTCTGAAAAAGATATAGCATCTTGTAATTTTGAATATTGTTGATAACTAATATTTTCATTAATTTTGTCATATAAAAAATCTCTTCTTTTTATTATTGCATTAGACATTTTTTCCTTTTTTTCCATTTATATAACCCCCTTATAAATATATTCCTTATTGGTGCTGTATTATACTACAAATCTTACTTTTTGTCAATATTTTTGCTTTTAATAATTGGTAAGGAAGATTTAGAAGAAGAAATTTTTTCAGCAATTTCTTTTAGTTCTCTTTTAACTTCTTCGTCGTCTTCTCCCGTTCTCGTTATTAGAGCATCGACTCTAATTAAGTCTTCTTCAGAAATAAAACGATATAAACTATCATTAGTACTTTCTATTTGGCTTCTTTTAGCTTCTGGTGGTAAAACATCATAGACTATTTTAAAATTAGGCAACCAGCTACCATAATTACCACCAGCATCTTCTGGTAATTTCGTACCAAGATCATTTATTATATATATACCTTTATCCCAAAAAATTCTCGTCTCTTCAAATGATTCAGTTTCCGTTACAGCTTCATTATAATATTCGAATTTATTTTCAACTAGTTCACCATTATAATGTAATGTTACATTATTGCCGACTTTAAGTTCTTCTACTCCATCTTCTCTCATTCTAGCACTAGCCGTCATAGCATGCCTTATCTCATGTCTTAAAGCAACATCCTGACAATCAGGATTACAACCGAAAGGACAAAAGAAAATTTTAACTTCTTCAATTTCACCATCTTTAATAGATACACTACAAGTCTGTGTATACCTATGTAAAATAGGTTCATAACTATAATTATATCCGACTATACTATCTCCTTGTATTACACTAAGACTGGCAATAGCTACATTATAATTCCTACGATATAATTTTAATTTAGTCTCAATATTTTTTACTAGTTCAGGGTCTGGCAAGTAATCCTTAAGTTCTAAAATAGAATACCAATCTTCATTAAGTAATCTCTCTTTATCTATTCCTAAAGAAAACAAATCAATATTTTTAAGTCTAAAATACTCTGCCCTATCCTTTATAATCGTTTCTCTAATGTCACTACTTACAGTAGGATCATTCAACAAGCTACTATTGGTCTTAAAAAATGATTTTATTAGTCCACCCATAAAAAAATCTTTTCCTAATAAAAGTGGATAAACTGATAATTCATTACAATCAAAATTAGGATTATTCTCTATTAATTCATTGTCCTTATCACTTAAAAGATTATAAAAGTTATCTAAGATAAATCCTCTCTCCATAGCTTTGCCGATAGAATTATTTTTTTCTTTTAATCTTCTTCCATATAAAGCTAATTCATGAAAAGACCCTTCTGCTTTTTCTTTGTGTTTAAGCGCAAGAGTAGCTACTTTAGATATATATTCTTCCAATTCTTTATATTCTTTTGTTCTAACATAGTCTTCTAAATTAATATTCTTAGGTACATAACCTAATTCTTCTAATAAACTCCATCTTTCTTTTAATAAAGATGCAATATCTGATTCTTTTAAAACTGTTCGTCTATCTAAAAAAGAAGAGTCATCAGAAGAAGAACCAAAAGAACCTAATGGTAAATAAATTTTAGAACGTTTTTCATCTTCTTCATCTTGAAAATGTATATCTTTACCATCAAAACTTACTTTAGAAGTATCAAAACCAATCTCTCCTAAAAAAGCTATCGACTCTTCAGCATATCTCATGTTAAGACTACTTGATATATAGTCATCTATTCTTTCGGGCGTGACAAAAAAACAAAACTTTATACGATCGAATCTCTCTTCAAACATAGTTCTCATATTTTCACCAAATTGAGAAACATAATAATCGATAAAACTTTGTCTATTATCTCTAATTTTCTTGTAATAATCTGGAAAGACCATATACCACCCTCAAATATGCTTTCTATATTATTATATTACAAAAGAGAAGTATTAACTTCTCTTTTATTTGTATAATGATTTTCTATCATAATCTCTATCTGAGACTATTAAAGGTTGTGTAAAAGAGTTTTCTTTAAATTGTTTAGCGACATCTACTGTAGCTTCTAAAACTTCTACTTTAGCTTCTGGATAGCCACTATCTCTACCATGAGCAAATTTATACCACAAATCGTTTCCGTCTTGATTTAAATCGACTATTGGAGGAACAATACCTCTAGACATTAACATGCTATTAAACAGACATTTAGCCGTTCTTTTATTACCATCTCTAAACACTTGACTCATCATCACATCACCTAATATCTCGACACTTTCTTCGACAAACTCTAAATCACTAGCATTTCTATAAGTAAAATCATAATGATTTTGTAAAGCATCATATACAGGATCAATCTCAGAGTGGTGAATTGAATATATTACTTCTCCACCGGGTAAAGTTATAGAATTTAAATCAGAATTAGTGATAGTACCTCTCCAACAACTAAGAACGTTTTGAGTACCTTTACAATGGCTAAAAAGATTATTTAGTTTATTTTTATTAGTAAGAGAATCTAACGTCCCTTTAGCTGTTACAGCTAAAGAACGATTATTTTCTTCATCTCCAAAAAGGATTTCAAGTGTTTCTGGGGAAAGTTTAGTCCCCTTATCCAACTCAAAAGCTACTTTCTTTAAAGATTCCTTATACTTTCCACCACTCTTAGAAACAATATATGGTATATCGTATTGACTCAATATCATTCTCTTTAAATACTCATCGACGTGATCTTTACTCTCTGTAGAAAATATTTCTCTTATCTTATCAAAGTTTAAATCTTTAGCAAGTTCTCTTGCTCTTTCTCTTACTAAACTAACGTCTTTTTTACAAGTGTTTTTATCTTGTCCAAAAGATAAGTGAAAGACTTTTACATCAGGAACAAAAAAATCAATTATCTCATGAGTATTATGTGGAAACGCTATGTTTGTATAAAGATTAGAAGTAGAATGCTTTCTAGCAATTTCTTTAACTTCACGCCAAGAATAGTTTGTTTGTAATACTTCTTTAAAAAGAATCTCAATTATCTGTTCTTCTTCATCAGTCGGTGAGGTTTGTCTAAATCCCGTTTCATCGACATAAAGACCACCCTCTTTATCAGTGTGTTCTTTAATCCTAGCTATTCTGTTTCTTAACTTATGTATTTGTTCATAAACTTTATAGTTTTCTATCGTCTCTTCTTGAGGAGTAAAGCCTTTTGCTGCTAAAGCTTCTCTTTCTTTTCTCCATTTACTTAGTATTTTTTCGTCTATTACAGTACTTTTAAAATAACTTTCTTCTTTATTAGTTATAGTCGTCATATTCTTCCTCATTTTTTCTTTCTTTATAATGTTTATTATTATGCTTAATATTAGAAGGATTACTCATAAGCTGAATAATCAAATCCATATTATCATCGATAGCGGCTTTATTTCTCTTAATCTCTTTACATGAACTACATTGATAGATAATCTTGTAATTGTCTTTCTTAATAGATTCAACAGCAATAGGCATTAAGATACCATGACAAGTGCAAGCCCTGTCTCCAGGATTAATATCTACATGTTTTGAACATAGACAATCTGGACAGTGATCTCTAGCTGTATAACCTAACGCTTGAACATGATAAGAACAAACTTCACAAGTAAAATCTTCATCGATCATCGTAAACTTAGCCGTATCAGACATAATAATCTCCTTTAAAATCGTTGTTATAATACCATAATTAACTATATTTGTCAAGGAATGTGAGGTATAGCAAATTAAAAAGATAGACACGAATCTATCTTTAATAACTATTATTGTTCTACTGGAGGTTGTGGTACATATGCTTTAGCAACACCAGGAACTCTTGGTATCGTCATATCACTAGTTACTGATTTAGCTACCGCTGTAGCCTCTTGTAATTTTTGAATAATATATTCTTTCTCTTCTTCTGTAATTGGTCTCGTTTCGACCCTTGGTTTTACGTGAAAATCCGAATATCTTCCAAGAATATTATTAGAAATTAAAGAATCTAGAGATTGTTCACGAACAACACCAGAAATCAAATCAAACACTAACTCCGTTGAGTAATCACCATCAATTGAATAACGCTCAATACTTACAACGTTTACGTTTTCTTCTGCTGATATATGATAATTTATCGTTATCTCTGTTTGAGGATTTTCCTTATAATTAGCCATATATCCTAAATACTGCTGATTTTTATCAAGTGATCTATTATATCCGAAATGCATTTCATCTTTAGAAATCACCACTTTTACAGCATCATCTTTTGGATCATAATATGTTTTTAAATCAACTTTATCGCTATAATCTAATGGATCTTTCATTTCATCACCAGAACTGAAAGGATTCACCTCTCTATCAAAAGCATTTAAATACTCTATTATTGCGAGTGCTGCCTCGTTAGTACCTACTTCTATCATATCACTCTCTCTTAAAAATTCTTCTGTTGTTATATGAGGATTACCACGGCTAATAAGTCTTCTATTAATTTCTGCCATTAATTCAGGCTGTTTATCAACATGCGTGCTTATATTGGGATCATTCAAAGCTTTTCCAGCAAGATAATCTTGATATTCAGTTATAAAGGTTAAAAGTCCTATTTTTGAGTATGCGGAATAGCCACCTGTATATTTGTCTTCACCACTAAATCCTAATTTTTTCCAAATCGAATTTTCAAATTTTTTAACTTTATCAATTGTATAAAAATCGGTTAGTTCTCCCTTAGTAGTCCCATAAAAACCAACACTAGCCTCTCTAGCATTTGGATACTTATTATAAAATATTTTCGAAAACTCAACTGGTACTTTACCACTGATTTTTACGCTTCTAATTCCATCCAAATCTTTATTAATACTTAAACCATTAAAAGTGTATTTATCCGTTATTCTTCCGACATCATCTTTAACAATACCCGTACGTTTTATTCCTAATACATCCATTATAATTTTCAATTCAAATTCATTCATTATATTTCCCCCTTTTGAAATTGGCACTTATTATACACTATTTAGTAGAAAAGTCAATAAATATGCAATATCGATTGTATGTTTAACAATTTAAAACACAAATAAAAAGCGATATAATCGCTTAATAAATTTAATTATTCTTTTTTCTAACAATATATTTATAGTATCAAGATACTTTTATTCTA
Organism: uncultured Muribaculaceae bacterium; assembly: GCA_964616485.1. GTDB lineage: Bacteria > Bacillota_I > Bacilli_A > RF39 > UBA660 > RUG13868. Next base: position 6,614 of record CAZTRB010000006.1, on the reverse strand, counting down.
CCTCTCTCGTACCTCAAAAGTTAATCTTTAAGACTATTATAAATGTACTTATTTCATTGTAAGGAACCCCATTATTAGAAAACTTAATCATTTTATAAACTGCTTCATTAGAAAAAGATAATCCTTGTGCATATGATTTAAACTTATTTCTTCACTTCTTAGATCAGTGGCATAAAACATTCTAGTATATGTCGCTTACTGCTCACTTTTTCTATTCATAAATAGTTCATTTTAATAAACACACACTATTGAAACTTGGTAATATCAGATATTTTACTGGCAAAATATGGTAATTCTTTACCTTTTTCTCTTAAGAAAATTGCAAAAGTATCATCAACATAGAAGTTTCTAGGTTCCGGTTCATCTAAAACCATTGACGATTCAGATACTACATCAATTGCTGCTTCACTTTTTATTTCTCCACCTTTATTATCTAGTTTAAATTGAATCGTTTGAACTGCCTTAACTATTTCTAATTTCGCTCCATTAAGAGCTAAGAATTTCTTATTTGCAAGTTCATTATAATCTCTTAGTTCATTAAAACTTATATTAGGAACTTTAAACTTATCAATCTTATTAACTGTTGTACTTCCCTCATACTTATCCTTTTCAAGATTCATATTTTCATATATCTCTTTAAAAGTTTCTCCTTTTGGATTTTTATAAAATATTACTTCATCATTAGTCTTAGTATTAATTAGAATTGCAAAATCGTTTTCTGAATTATAATATAATACTTTAATTTGATCTCTTACTAAACTATTAGAATTATTACCAAAGCCAAAATACTCTATATCTTTATATTCACCAAAGTTTCCTTTATCTAGCTTATAAAACTCTTTTAAATATTCAAAATTACGATATAACATAACATAGAAAAAATATCTATCTAAATCTGGGTTGTCTGGATCATTTAAAGCATCATCAGACCAATCAAACAAATCTAAAACATCACTTTTTTGATTAAACTTTTCTGTAATAGCTTTTTCTATTGCTGCTTTTAGTTCAAGAGTTTTTAAACCATATTTTTTATAATAATATGAATCTGATATCATATCAGTAGTAAATTCTTGTTTATTTAAATTAATCACCATTTGTTCTTGTGGAGTAAAAACAACATCTTGTTTTACCAACTCATTGACTAAATCATTCCATACTAATTGAAATGTTCCTACCCAAGCACTGTTTTCAGTTATTTTATCTTGCATTGTTGGAACAACGGTCAATCCTTCTGTTTTACCAGGTGCAGCGAACACTTCATCATTTTCTTTACGAGTTATCAAAAACACACCTCCAATCAACACGATAGCTAATACAACAAAAACTAGAACCTTATATTTTTTTATCATTTAATCCTCCTATCTACATTATATTCCATTTTTAATCATTTGTATAAACTTTTCTTTTTTCAATGCAAGTGATTTATATCTTTAATAGCAAAAGTTAATATTTTGTTCTCTTCAGGGGGCGCTTAAATTAAAGATTCTAATTGTCTAAATGCCCGTAAAATCAACGTTTTTTATATTCAAACATTCAAAAAAGTTTAAAAAAAGTCACAATTATTTAATTAAATTGTGACCTAACTGTGACCTATTTTATGGTTGCAGTTTTTTTATTAATGACACTTACGACACTTATTATTATTACCCTTACAATATAAAGTGACATATGTGTCATATGCTTATCAAAAACTATTAGTTTTAAATTTACTGGCTATATCATTTAATGTAAATTGAATGTTTTCCCACGAACTATTCATGTCTAATGTTTGTACCATTATTACATGTTTATTTAATTCTTGCTTAAACATAATAGCTGGTTCATTAACTGTTTGTGCATACAATAACATTCCATAAACATTTCCTTCTTTATAAGGATCTTGATTATCTACATATGCCATTATTTGGTATAAATTGTTGCTTGAAACAGTTTTACATCTAGAATTAAGATAATTATCTCTAAGAATTTTGTTATAAAATTTAGCATCAATTATAAGCATTTTATTATTATATTCAAGAGTTATATCTGTTTTCATCATTGGAATAAAATCAAGCATTGGTTTATCATTTAAATACAATTTTTTAGATGAAGCATTTAATTCAGGATAATGCTTTCTATAATATGCTTTTATAAAATTTTCATATATGGCACTTACTCTAGTATCGTCAAGAAATTCCATAAACTTATTATTTCCTTTTTTATCACTAACAATTAATCCATTAAGAATTAACTTACATAAATCTACTACAAATTTATATGACATATTATTTCTTGTATATCTTACTTGATCCCATTTTATTGATTTTACATCAATAATATCAATACCATCAAAATATTTTATAATTTTTTCAATATTTTCTTTTGTATCATTTCCAATCTTATTAGATCTTAATAAATATAATAATGTTGTCTTAATAATTTGATTCATTAAACAATTTTCACTAAAATCATCAAATTCACAATAAACTTTTTTTCTTACAATTGAATTATTCTTTAACGTTTGATTTAAATTTATTTTTCCTCGAACAGTTGATAATTCATCTTCATTATTTATATATTCCTTATATAATCCTTTTTTTAATTGTTTTCTTAATATCATACATAATAACATTGAAAAGAGATTATATATATTTTCAAAAGCTTCTTCACCCAAGCTTGCTTCATCTTTTTTATTTAATAACTCACCATAAAATGAATAACAAAGCATATAATAAATATTTTTTACTTTATTATCTACATTAATCATCTAATGCACCGTCCAATGCATCTTTCCATTGAATAATTGAATCTTCATCATCATACCAATATTCTTCTAATAAAGGCATGATTTCAAATGTAATAATGTCTTCGATGTCTTGTTTATTGCCTTTACGATCTTTTATATTGGGGCAAAAATAACTATGTCCAATTTTAAATCCAGCACCTAATGATTTATCATTTTCAATTGAATCATTAATTTTGCAAATTATATCAATAATATTATCAAATTTATTATCGAATTTAGATTTAAAGTCATTTCTAAATTTTTCATTATCAAAAGCTGGTTCAATTCTAATAAATGAGAATCTTCTTCTAAGCGCATAATCTATTAAAGCTAAAGATCTATCAGCAGTATTCATTAAGCCAATTATATATAAATTTTCAGGAACAGTAAATTTATCATTAGAATATGCTAATTCTAATTCTTCGCCTCTTTTATCACTTTCAATAAGCATTAATAGTTCACCAAATATTTTTGATAAATTACCTCTATTAATTTCATCAATAATCATATAATACTTTTTATCAGGATTTTCTTTAGCTTTAGTACAAAATCTATAAAAGATTCCTTTTTCTAATTTAAACCCATCTTCAGTTGGACGATATCCTTCAATAAAATCTTCATACGAATAACTTTGATGAAATTGAATCATACATAAATTTTCATTTTTTTTCTTGCCTAATATTGAATATGCTAATCTCTTAGCCATAAAAGTTTTCCCAACACCTGGTGCACCTTCAAGAATAATATTCTTCTTTTTATCTAAAATAGAAACTATTGAATCATATTTATTTTCTTCAATATATACTTCATTTAAGAAATCTTCTTTTGTATACATATTTTTTCCCTCCAATACATTGTGGATATAATTAGATAATTCCTCAGTCAATCTCATTGCCCCTTGAGGCGCTCCATTTAATCCGTGTTTCATTAATTCTTCTAATGTTAATGAATCACTATTTATATAATCAATTAAGCTTATACGAGCATATTTTCCATCATAATTATCATCAGTACTTCCATTATTCCAAAATTTTGAATCATCAACTTTTTCATCATATGATAAATTAATTTTTTCGACTTTAGTCATGGCTGAAATTCTTTTTTCAGGAGCAGTATTATATATAAATATAATATCACCTTCAGAATAATTTCTATTTTGCTTCCAATCAATAAATCCATTTTCTTGAAAACTTTCAAAATGATTATATGATTCTATATTAGCTGGTAATAACCATTCACAAATATTATTTTCTTCGTTCATAATTTTCAAAAGTTTTTGAGCAAATCCGTCATATTCAGTAATATTTGTAAGAGTCTTTCTTGCAACTTTTAATTCATCAGGAATGTTCCATTCTCCTTTTTTTATCCATTTAACATTACGAACATTCTTATATTTTTCTCTACTAGAATCATATACATATTCGTTATCTATAACTTCTCCATAACCTAATAGTTTAGATTGTCCTATTTTGGCAATAACTATATCTCCTTCATTTAAAGAGTTTACAAATTCATCACAAGCACATTTACTCATTATAGGATTTTCTCCTTCTCCTATCTCTTGTAACTTGTTTAATATTTCTTCTCCATTTGAATATTGCGTTAAATCGCCAAGATTATCCCAACCTAAAACCATTTTTTCATTATCAAAACAATATTTCCATTCAGATCCACCTTCACCTGGTGAATATGTCCAATACTGAATCTTTTTATTTGAATTTAATATTTTTTCTTTTCTTTTTTCTAAGATTTGTAATGCATTATCAACTACAAAAGGTGAAATGACATAATAATTATTTATATAAGAGATATAAAATCCTGTAATATCACCATATAATATTTCTCTTAATTTTTTTATAACTGGATCTGTATTTTCAAACTTGAAATATCTATTATTTTGACCTGAATAAAACATTCTTGGTATTCTTAAATAATTACCATTTATGTTATTAAAATAATTTAAAGATTGCTCTAGATTATTTAGTTTATCTTTATATATCGAATTATAATCATCGTAAAAATTATCTTTGATATAAGATATTGTTTTTAAAGTTGCTTCTTTATCTAATATGTAATCACAATCTTTCTCTAAAAAATCAACAAATTCTTTTTTGATTTCTTCCTTGTCGTTCATATAAAACCCTGTTACTTCACTATCTTTTATACAATCCAATTGAGCAGTAACGGTTGCTTCACTATTTGGTATAACAACCTTTATTCTATTTTTTTCTTTTTCTAGTATCATACTCATACAAATCCACCTCTAACCTTACAGTAATAATTATATCATAATAAATAAAAAAATCGCCTTTTTACGGGCGATTATTCAAAAACTCCTGTTTCAAAAATTTTCTTAACAACTGCTAACATAACATCTACAACAATACTATTTCCAGCTTGTTTATACATTTGAGCCCTAGATACAACAATTTTAAAATTATCACTATATCCCATAAGTCTTAATGCTTCTCTTTCAGTTAACATTCTTAATTTATCTTCTCCACCTTTATCAGTCATATAATTATCTACTCCAGCACGATGTCTATTACCCATAGTAGATAATACTGTTCTAGCAACATCTAAATCATACTTTATAGATGTTTTAAATGTTTTAGTTCCTGGAGTTAATACATATTTTCTTACTAAATCAGATAATACATATTTATCATCTACTCTAGATGGATCAAATGTAGATTCTTTAATTTTAATATTTCCATGTTTATCATATTGAAAATTTCCATATTCACATCTTGATTCAAGGAATTGTTTCATACTATATTTCAATTCAATTGGTTCAGGATATTCAAATTGTTTTTTTACTTTTAAATCATTTCTAATACCAACAACAAATACTCGTCTTCTATTTTGAGGAATACCATAATCTGCAGCATTTAATATTTGTGGTTCAGTTATAGTATAATTTAATGACTTAAATATACCTTTTATTATATTCCAAGTATTCCCTTTATCATGAGTAGTTAAACCTCTAACATTTTCATATATAAACACTTTAGGATTTACTTCTTTTACAATTCTTGCATATTCATAGAATAACGTACCACGTGCGTCTTCTAATCCTCCTTTAAATCCTACTGTAGAGAATGATTGACATGGACTACCACCAACTAATAAATCAACTTTATCCTTATAATCAGTACCATCTAATAAATTTATATCTAAATGAAAATCATCTTCAGATATTTTATCACCATAATTTGCTAAATAACTTTGTTTTACATAGTTTTGTTTTCTACTTTTGCTTGAATATAAATCATCTACATATTGTTTTTTCTCTAGTTTAGATTTCATATTTCTTATTTTATTAAATTCTTCTTCATGATTGTATTCAATTTCTACATCACCATTATCACAAGCAAAAACAATTTCATGAGGTACATTTATTCTATCTAGAGCTTGTTCAATAGATCCAATTCCACTAAATAATGTTGCTAATCTAATCATTGTTTACCTCCCAAACTCCAGTTTTTTCTATTTCTTTTAATAATTCTTCAAAAATATTTACAACAATACTATTTCCTGATTGTCTATATTTCCATTGATCAGGTATTTCTGGAAACTTAAATTTATTTGAGAATCCCATTAATCTAACACATTCTAAAGGAGTTAATTTTCTAGCTACTCCTTCAACTCCGTTATATTTTGATACAAATGCTTTTTCTAATATTTCTTTATTTTCTTTTAAATCTTTAAGTGGAACAAATACAAATTCACCATTCCAATTAAATTGTTGATTAGCTTTTTGACATTGCATTACATCAGAATTAACTTGAGCTCTATTTCTATATTTTGGATTTGTAACAAATTCAAAACCTTTTTGTCCTAAATAATA
>CAZTRB010000005.1:0-98619 GCA_964616485.1 uncultured Muribaculaceae bacterium | reverse complement strand
TCAATTAGGGTTCTAATCTTTTTATTTGTGTCTACTTTTCCTTGACTAGTTCAAAATATTAATTATTTTCTTTTTTTTTTCTTCTTTTTAATTTTATGATATATAGGAATTAATTTAGTAAAGATAAGATACATAGGTTTATTTATTACTAAGTCAAACTCACCGATAAATTCAATATAATTACCACCGAGCCTTTTCTTAAACAAGTGAATACCATATATTGGATTATCTGGTTTTGGATCTCCTGTAGTTCCAAAGAAATCTATTATCTCATATCCTTCTTCTTTAGCATCTTTAATAATTTCATAATAGGTAAAGTAGTTTGCATTTAACCATCTTAAATTCGAATTGTTACCACCATATAAAGTCCACACCTTATTACCATATTTAGCAGTCAATATACTCGATAAAATCATTTTCTCTTCTTTTAGATTGTCTACTTCTTGTTTTTCTTTTTCTAATTTATTTAATTGATTAATCAGTTCATTTCTTTTAGATTCATTCTTAAGTACTTTTAGTTCTTCTTTTAATTGCATTTGTTTTTCTTTATAAATTTTTTTAAGATTTTTAATATCAACTTTAATAACATAAAGATCAGACATCTTTTCTTTTTTAAATAAATTATAAAAAGCTTTATAATAATTTAAATCTTGGTATATTAATTCTTCTCTTTTAGCGGTCTCTAACATAGTAAAATAAAATTCTTCTATCTCATTATTATTCTTAGATACCTCTAATTGATAAGGATTGCCTCTTTTTAAAACCTTTTTAGTAGTATCATGAAAGTTATTAAAGATAGTATTGATATCATCTTTTAAAGATAAACGAAAAGTATAACGAGGTTGAGTAATATCGAAATTTTTAGTGAATCCTAAATGTTTGAATTTTAAATCTTTTAATGACTCAAATATTTTTTTAATTTCTTTTTCATTAGCTATAATGTTCTCTTTACTATCTTTACTTGACCATATAAGATCGGGGTCTATTTTTAAAAAAACAGCTTTCTTCTTTTTACAAAACTTTTTAAGATTATTAACAAATTCTGTTAGTAATTCTTTATCATTAAAATCGATAATGAATCCTCTTGGTGCATAAAAATAAGAATATCCTAAAGGGAGTTTCTTTTGTAATATAAGAGTAGCGGCTACTAGTTTATTTTTTTTATCTTTTAACCCTACATATACAGGTATAAGTCCTTTTTTTTCTTTGGAAAAAACACCCCAATTGTAGCTTTGTAAAAAGTGTGATTTATTATTACTTATAACGAAATCATCGTATTCTTTTTTATCTATATTATCAATAAATTTCATGTTTCACCTTGTCTTAAAGTATAAACTTAATGATGTTAATTGTCAAATAAATAACTAGTTTGACCATTTAAATAATGTATAATATAATGATAATGAAAAGAGGGTTAAAATGATAATAGAAAAATTAAAAAAAGAAGATATTTCTTCATATAAAGATATGATCGACAACGTCTTTGAAGGGAGTAATCCGATCGAAGAGTATAATAAATATGATGAGAACAATGATATTTATGAAATAGTCGTCGCTAAGAAAGATGATAGAGTAGTTGGCTCAATTACAATGTATAAGATTAACTTATTTACTTATGATTTTCAACCAGCGTTAGAGTTGTTTAATATTGCTGTTCATAACGATTATAGAGGACAAGGTGTAGCAAGACAAATTTTTGATTATGTATTTGATTATGCTAAAAAAGAAGAGTTTAATCAAATATATTTAACATGTCTTGAAGATGCTTATGGAGCTCACAAACTATATGAGTCCGTAGGGTTTATTAAAGCAGGATCGGTTAAATATGTTAAAGATATTAAATAAATTAAAAGATAATAGAATATGGGTTGGCTTCTTTATCTTTTTTCTCGTGATTTTCTTTTTATCTCCTATTAGTGGCGATGACTGGGGTAATTACGTCGAAGGATCTCAAGGAATAAGAAGAACTATTGGAGTCAGTCTAGGAATGTATTTTGATTGGGAAGGAAGGTTTATAAGTAGATTATTAATCTTATTTTTGACATATCATAAAACATTGTGGAATATTATTAATGCTTTCGTTATAACAGGAGGACTATATTTATCCTTTAAATTTATAAGACCTAAGAATAAAGAAACAATATATTTAATTTTAGGTATTATTTTACTAATAAATATTAGTATCTTTAAAGAAGTCTTCGTCTGGATTGCAGGAAATATAACGTATTTATTTCCTTTTTTCGGAATAATTGCTTATTTATATTTATTAGAAAAAGAAGGAAAGTTAGCGAAAGTAGCCCTATTACTTTTAAGTATTATGATTCCAATGTTTGTTGAACATATGGCTTTTGTCTTAACAGTATTAAACGCCATATTGATAATTTATAGCTGGACAAAAGATAAAAAGATCAATTATTTTTATTGTGTATTATTTATCTTATCTTTAGGAAGTTCTTTTCTAATGTTAATTAGTCCTGGATCTGCTTATAGAAAGTTAATTGAAAACGTTGAGTTTAATAATTTATCCTTTTTAGATAAGATTAAATATAATGTTCCTAATTTTTTCTTATATACATTTACTAAAAATATATATTTAGTTCTACTGATGGCTGTTACATTTGTTACTCAAATAAAGAAAGATTTTAAAAATAAAAGGGTAATTTATCTTGGAATATTAATTGGATTGTTTTCTATTCTATTATCATTAGATTCTCTATTAATAAAAAGTCTTAGTTTTAATAATTTATTAATAATTATATTTTGGTCTTTATATTTTGGTTATTTAATATATTCACTTTTAAGAGAAAAAGTATATAGAAACGAGTTGTTTTTAATCTTTTTAGGTCTGTTATCAAATGCTATAATGCTATATTCACCAGTATGGGGTTATAGGACGACTTTTTCTACATACATGTTTTTATCTTTGGCTTTTGTTAGTATTATCGATAAGAATATTAAAATTAGAAAAATAGCTCTAAATAGTATTAAGATACTTCTTATAGTATCTAGCATTTTATATCTAGTATTATATATAAACGTTTATATAGCCAATAAAGAAAGAGAAAGAGTTATTTTAGAGGATTTAGAAAAAGATGTTATTAGAATAGAATATATTACGGAGATAGCTAATACTAATATTAATATAGGTAACGAATATCATGATAAAGTGTTTAAAAAGTATTATGGTATCGATCAAGAAAAAACATTGGTAATTATGCCGAATAATTGGAAATGGAAAATCATTTATATCAAAGAATAGTTGCAATTATATAGTAAAAATGATAGTATATTTACAGGTTATTATTATAATAATAACTATTAGGAGCGTAGTTAAATGGCATAATAATGGTCTCCAAAACCACTGTTGGGGGTTCGATTCCCTCCGCTCCTGCCATATTTGAATTTATTCCAATGAGGAATTAAGAATAAAACTTGATATTAATTTGTCAAGTTTTTTTGATATAATTAATTTGGTGATTAAAGATGATAATATATCAAAATACATTTGAGAATATAATGACACGTAACCATAATTTTCCAGTTGAAGATCAGTTTTATGCTTGTGATAATTTGGCTGTTGTTGCAGATGGAATAACGAGAGACCCAATTGGAACTTTAGACCTATCTTCATTAAATGTTACTGAAATGATAGAGAGATATCCAAGACCAAGTGGAGCTGAATTAGCTGCAAAGGAAATAGTAAATAGTTTTAAAGTGTTCAAAGGAGATTTAGTCAAACAACTAATTGAAGCCAATAAAAGAGTAAAAAAATTAAATGAGAAGCATATTAAAAGATGTGATTATTTAGAAAATGATTATTATGGTGCAGTAGCTTCATGTGTGTATATTGATAAGAATGTATTAAATTGGGCATATATTTGTGACTGTGGTGTAATCATTTACGATAAAGATGGGAAAATTAAATTTAAAACACAAGATGATAAAGAAATAATTAGTGACCCTTATATAGATAAAATTGGTGTATCGTGGAACAATCCAGAAACAAGAGTTATTGTTCGTAGAGATTATAGAAATAATTTAAACAATATTCAAGATGGAATATGTGTTTCATATGGGGCAATAACGGGTGAGGAAAATGCAAAAGCATTCATTAGAAACGGTTCGTTATTAATTGATGATGAAGACGTTGTAGTAGTATATACAGATGGCATTACAAATTTTTTATATGAAGAAGAATTTATAAACATAATAACAAACTTTAATAGTTTAAAATTTGAAAAATATATAGAAAATAAATCAAAAGAAAACTATGATAAGTTTGGCAAAGAAAAGACAATTATAATAATGAAAAAATCTTGTTATTTTTAAAAAACATGTTATAATAAACCACAAAAACGAGGAGGTTTTAAAAATGCCCGTAAAAGATTTGAAATTATATTTTGATTTATTTGGAGAGCCTTTTGATCAAGATCTTAAAGGATTAGTAGCGGCAACTTTGAATAAAAGTTTTGTAGCTTCGTCTACATTAGATAAAGTCAAAAGAGCAGAAGCTGATTATTTAACTCAAAAGTTATATTTGACTGCAAAATTTAAAAGATTTAAGAAGGAAACGGAAAACCTAGAAGATTTTCATATTGAATTAAGTAATTTAATTAATGAGAGTTTTTTTACTAATCTAGATGAAGATGAATATCCATTATTGCATGACTATTTAAGTGACGTATTTACTCAAAAAGGGTTTGATGATGCAATAAAAGCAATGGTTAATTTACGCAATGTACATATTTCATATAAAGACGAAAAGGCTATGAGCGATAAAGTCAACGTAGAAAATTTAGATAATAGTGTTGGTACGAGAACTGTAATTTTAAATTCATTTAATTTAGATGAGGAAATGGGTCTTGTTTCTAGTAAAAACAATCTCGGATATAAAACAAGTGAAGATAGAAAGTTTTTAGACTTAGACAGTATAAAAGTGACGATTTTGGATTCACTATCAGAAGAGAAAAAAAGAGAAATGAAATATTATCATTTTAATTATATAGCAAGAGCACCTATGACTAAAGATTCGGGGAAACAGGATTTAAATATTCGTGCGACTATATATGGAACAAAAGATTCGAGATCACCAAAAAAACAAGATGATTTTGATATAGATAATCCAAAAAAATCTGGATTTAAACTTGCTTATGTAGGAATTGTGGATGAGGAAAGAAAAGAATACGTCTATTATCATCCTGGTAAAAAAGCAATCGCATATTTTGAAACAAGTGAAGATAAAACTAATAGCTTTGTTGAAGGACCGATAATTTTTATGCCTGCTAAAAAAACAAAATATGATGAAAATGGAAATCCAAATGGTTTTGAAACAACAATCGCTAGATTTAATAGAGCTTATCTTACATCTAATTATATGGAAAGGCTTGTTCCAGCAGATTGGCCGGGATTGACAATGAATTGTCCTATAAATATGGTTTCGAGTAATGATCGTAAAGGCGCAATCAATTTTTCAAAAAGAGAAGCAGACAACTTTTTTTCTTTTAGAACTCTTCAAAAACTAGCCTCTTCGCCTGAAACAATTGAACTTTTGGGTCCAAATAATAAGGAATTGTTAAATTTAATAGCAGATAAATTTCCTGTACCTCAAGCAGACACAACGGATAAAAGTTTAATTAAAGAACCAAAAGATAAAAATAAATAAAAATTGGTATAAATTACCAATTTTTTTATTTTAAAGAATATAAATGTTTTTAATTAATAAAGTTATTCTATTATAACGTTGTTTTTTTGATATAATACATATAGAGAGGTGCAAAATGAAATTATATTTATCATCTTACAAAGTAGGAAACAAAAAAGAAGTTCTTGAACAATGGGTAAAAGAAAATGGTAATAAAATAGCTATTATTGCTAATTCAAGAGATCTCTTTCCTGATGGTGAGAGGAAAGAACTTGGTATTATAAGTGATAGCAAAGAATTGGAAGAACTAGGATTTGAAGTAATAAGATTGGATTTAAGAGAGTATTTTAATAATCAAGAAAGTTTAGAAAAAGTGTTTAAAGAAATTAAAGCTTTTTATGTGATAGGTGGAAATACGTTTGTCTTAAGAAAAGCAATGATGTTAAGTGGCTTCGATAAATTGTTACTAAAGTATGCAAAAAGTCCTGATTATTTATATGCTGGATACAGCGCTGGTGTTTGTTTGTTATCTAAAGATTTAAATGTCGTTGCTCTTATGGATGAGCCTGAAATAGATCCGTATGACAGTGGATTACCACCAATCTACGAAGGTATTAACTTTATTGATAAAGCGATTATTCCACATTTCGAATCTGATCACAAGGAAACGGAATTAGCATCTAAAGCCGTTACTTTTTGTCAAGAAAATAATATCCCTTATATAGCAATGAGAGATGGAGATGTAATAGTTACAGAACCTTATACTTTTATGAAAAATTAGTTAATCATCGGTTTATAAGAAAGTAAATATTGGATAATAATATCAATTATGAAAGGCGGCAATTATGTTAATAGCTTTACTCGTTGTCCCGATAGTGTCTCTATTATTTGGAATAACTAATTATGTAGATAAATATTTAGTTTCTAAAATTAGTGAAAATGGTGATTATAAGGGATTAATAATTTTTTCGTCTTTGATAGCGGGAATAATACTGTTACCAATATCCTTGTTTTTAACTAAATTAAATATTGCCATTGGTTTTGGAGACTTTGTTAACATGTTTTTTGCTGCTACATCATATTTAATAGCAACAGTTTTTTATTTTAAAGCCTTAAATAAAAATGATGCTTCGATTGTAGTCGCAATGTTTCAATTGATACCGGTATTTAGTTACTTTTTAGGGTTAATTTTCTTGAAAGAAGTTCTATCTTTAAAACAAATAGTCGGTGGATTGATAGTAATAATTTCTTCAGTCGTAATTACTTTTGATTTTAATGATAAGAAGTTTGATAAAACAAAAACAAAAGCACTGCTTATAATGTTTTGTTCTTCTTTTACATACTCAATATATTTTTTATTATTTAGATTGACCACGATAGATGTTAATTTTAATGTTGCTACTTTTTGGTATCAAATTGGATTATTATTAAATGGATTAATTTTAATGGCTTTTTTCAAAAAATATAGAAAGTCTTTTACCGATTTGGTACGTAAAAACGGGAAAGTTGTATTTAGTTTTAATATATTAAATGAAGCTTTAAACTTAATAGCTAATGTGTTAGTAAATTTTGCTATTACTATTGCACCTATGGCACTCGTATTAACTCTTAATGGATTGCAGCCGTTTTTCGTGTTTTTAATTGGAGTGGGACTTACTCTAACTTTTCCAAAATTGTTTAACGAAGACATTTCAAAAAAATCTGTCGTTCAAAAAACATTGTGTATAATTTGTAGTATAATAGGATTATCTATTTTGTATTTTTGATAAAATTTAATTTAAAGGAGTTTTTATGAAAAAGGTAAAAGAAATAACTGTATTGGTAAAAGATGGTTATGATAATCTACATAAGAAGTTGGCAAAACAAGGTTTTAAAATAGTAGAGAAGTTTCAATTAAATGATACTTATTTAATACCAAAAGAAGCCGATATACAAAAGACACATATCTTGGATTTATTAACGATGTGTGTACTAATTAGAGATGTGGTTGGGATAGAGAAAAAGATAGTATATAAACATAAAAAGTTTGATAAAGAAGAGAGAATAGTTGAACAAGGCAAAGTGGAATGTGAAATTAAAGATGTTAACTCAGCAGTAGAATTGTTTAAAAGGATCGGGTACGTTGAGTGTATTAATATATTTGATACAAACATCGTTTATACCAATGGTAAAATTGAAATAACGGTTCAATTAGTAAATGATAAGTATATTTTTATAGAAATGGAAGACAAAGCTCATCATATAGATAGTACTTTTGATAGTACAGAAGATATGATTAAAGAATTTGAAAACATTGATATAAACTATGATAAAAATAATTATTATGTAAAAAAAGCAGAGATAATTTATAATGATACTTATAAGAAGTAGTTTAAGAAGGAAGAACATGAAACACTTAATAATTATAAAATTTAATGATGATTTTAATTTAAATGGTAACATTGATTTAATAAGAGAACTATTTAATAAGTCTTTAGGTATTGAAGGGGTAGATAAAATAGATATATATTTATCCAATACTAATAAATCTAATAGACATGATTTAATGATAGAAATGACACTAACTCCAGAAGGCCTGGAAGCATTTGATGATTCAGAAATACATAAAGAGTGGAAAAGACAATATGGTGATTATGTTTATAGTAAGACTATTTTCGATTATGATATTTAAATTGACTAATTAGAGAGGTGAAAATATGAAAAAGATAAATATTCGATTAGCCGAAGAAAAAGATTGCAAAGAACTTGCAAAAGTAAAAAGAGCAGCTTGGGAAACTACTTATAGAGGAATATATCCTGATAACATCTTAGATGATTATAATTTTGAAACGCAAGAAGAGAAATTTAGAAATATAATTAAAAGTGATACTTTAAATGTCTACGTAGTAGTAGATCAAGATAAGATAGTTGGTTACATGAGTGAAGGTGTTCCTGTTAGGCCTTACGGTGATTATGAACAAAGTATAGGAATATTTTATTTATTAAAAGACTATCAAGGTAAAGGTTTAGGAAAAGAACTCTTTAATATTGCGTATAAATCTATTAAAGAAAAAGGTTATAAAAGATTTTTTATCTCATGTAATAAATATAATCTAAATGCTCAAAAGTTTTATGAGAAAATGGGAGGTAAAATAGTCAATATCGATGATGATAACCTCGATAGGTCAAAACCTCAAATAGTTTTTCATTACGATATAGCATAAAAAAAAGAAACATATGAAGTGAACCCTAGATAGTTCATGACAATAGTTTCTTTTTATTTTAATAAATATTCTTCAAGAGTAATCTCGGGATATAGTTGTTCATAACTTACTACGTAACTAGAAAACTCACTTTGTTGTAAACCATAGTAGTGGTAAGGACTATCACTTTTATATGAACTAGCTACTGTCGCGTCATACCAATAATTTTTACCATCTACTTCGACAATGTTCCACATATGAGGACCGGTTGTTCTACCTTTAACTATATATGATTTAATACCTATATTTTGAAATATAATCTGTGATGATTTTGCATAAGCGGCACAAACACCACTACCTTTTATCATAGCACTATAAGCAGATTGATTCTTGCTTAACATAGTAAAGACCTTATCATAATTTGCATTGTTACCGATCCAGTCGTATACGTATAACACTTTTTCTTTTTCAGTCATATTTTTAGTAGCTACTTTAATGTCCTCTATTATTCTTTGAAGATGCCTGATTCCTAAAAATGTCATTATCTTAGTATGTATTGCTCTAGCAAAACGAACGTCGACGATAGAACTATCACTATAATATTCAAAGTAATTTAGACTTCCTATCTGAATTAACTCGGGATGATCAATTAGTATAGAATACCAAACATCTTCGAGTGAAACTTCACAACTTATGAAATCGATACAACCAAAGTCTGCTAAGTCAATACTAGAACTAGATTTAAAGTCCATATTAATCTCAATAAACCTATCATATAATTGTTTTTCTTTAGAGTTAAGAGTTTTATAAGCTAATTCATCACTCATATATAAGTCGTTTGTATAAGCTAAACTGTTCTTGTCTACGTAAGGATTCGCTGTTATTGGACGAAGATAATTATTATATGCTTTATAACCTAGAAACAAAACTAATAATATAGCGATTATATGTTTAATTTTAAATTTCATTTAATCCTCCACAATTAATTACTAACATTATTTTGATAAAGTTTATCTTTTTTTATTAAAGTTTCATGTGTTCCGACGTTATGTAATTTTCCACTATCTAGTACTAAGACTTCATCAGATTGTTTAAGAACCTCTATATCTTTAGTAATAATTAAGATCGTATGGTCTTTTTTTAAGTCTACTAAAAGATTCATTATCTCTTCTTTAGCTTCTTTATCAAAAGTACTAAATGTCTCATCGAATAACATTATCTTTGGATTTTTTAATAGAACTCTTATTATTCCTAAAATAAACTTGGTACTCGTACTAATATTATCAGCATTGTTATCGATTATCGTATCATAACCATCTTTTAAATTGACGATGTATTCATGTATACCTAATTTCTTACACATTTGAACGACTTTTTCAAAGTTGGATTCAACGATATAAAGATTATCTTTTATACTCATATTGAAAAATACGGGTTCTTTAAATACAGATGATACTAAATAGTAGTATTCATTAGTACCATATTTATTTATATCTATATTATCGATCGTTATCTCACCTTCATGTTGTCTATTTAATTTTAAAAGCAAATCGAAAATTCCCGTTCTACCACTACCAGAAGGTCCGGTAATCGCTGTGATCGTATTTGGTTTTATATTGAAACTTAAGTTTTCTAAAGTTGGATTATCTTTATAACCGTAGAGAATATTGTTAAACGATATTTCTCCTTTAGGTTTTTCATTGATTATCTTTGTCTTCGTATTTGATTTTTTAGAATATTCCCATATCTTATTATATCTTTTTACTGAAACAGATAAGTTACGATACTCGTTATTAATGACTGAAAATTCACTTATATTATCGACTAATTGTGCATAATAATTATATATTACTAAGACAGTTCCTAATTGCATCTGACCAATTGAAATTAAATATATACCATATATTAATATCGATATTCTAAATATTTCGATTATAACGACATTTCCCCATCTAAAGCTGTCTTCGACTACTCTTTGTTTTAACCAGTCACCAGTATAATCGTCTGATCTTTTTAACACTCTTTCTTTTATTGGAGTGAAGACATCGAGAGTCTTAATTTCTTTTATACAAAGAATAAATTCATGAATAGCACTAGTCTTTTTATCAAGAGAAACGGTCCTCTTTTGGTTAACACTTTCTATTTTCTTACTTGAGAAAATCATTATTGAGAAAACTATCATCGATACCGCTACACCGGCAAAGCCGATATATATATTTATTATAAAGAAGTACATTAATATAATAACGAATTCTATTAATCTAAATATTCTAGTCGTAAGATTACAAAAGAAACTACATATGACATTAATATCGTTATTCATTATGTTTATATATTCACTTAAGCTTATTCTTGATAGGCTGAAAAGAGAATTGTTATAAGTCTTGTTGATGGCTAAGTCGGTATATATCGTATACATCTTATTGTAAAGACGATGCCATGCATAAGTAGCCGTAATCTCGTTTAACCTATATATTACAAAGACTATTAATAACCAAATTGCCGATACCATGGCTTGATCATAATTTTCATTTGATATATTATCTACAACTAAACCAAAGACAATTGGTATTACTAGTAGCGCAGCCCTACCTAAAAAAGACGCGAAAAGTCTGAAAGAAAACTCCTTCCATGATTTTTTCAAAACAATGCTATTTTTCATATTATCACCAATATAATAATATCATAAATAATGATTTATTACTTTAATTGTCCTTCAGTTTTCTTTTGCTTAACAGTCTTGTCTTTTGGAAGAGAATACTTATTAGTATCGATACCTTCCAATTGTAAGAGTTTTATTTTAAGTTCTATTCCTCCGCCATAACCGGTTAAACTACCATTTTTGCCTACTACCCTGTGGCAAGGAATTATAATTGGAATCGGATTACTTCCGATAGCTCCACCTACTGCTTGTGCTGACATTCTCTTATTTAATATTTTCTCTATCTTTTTCGTAACATCGCCATAAGTAACGACATCGCCAAGTTCAATTTCTAATAATAACTTCCATACTTCTATTTGAAATGAACTTCCACTTGGTAATAGTTTCAAATTTTTTAAAGAAGGATTCTTTTTTGAAAAATAAGAATCTAACCATTTTTTAGTTTCAATGAACAGTTTTAAAGAGTCTTTTCTAGTGCTGTTTTGAGAAACAACATCCTCCTTACATTTGTATTCTTCGATCCATAGAGCCGTTAAATATTCACCATCACTTACCAAAGTCATATCACCAAAAGGTGAGCCATAAAGAGTATAATACATATAGTGTCTCCTTTTGTTTTAGTATATCATATTATCTTAAGTGGTTTTGTTTTTGAGAGTTTTTTTGATATAATATAATAAGAGTTCTATTTGAAAGGTCGTGAAAAATGAAGTTTTTTTTAATATTTTTAGTAATTTTTATTTTGTTTGGAGGATTAAATTATTTTATTTCTAAGCAAATTATGATATGGTTTAAGGCACTATTACCTAGTGTTAAAAGTCTTTTTGTAGGTATAGCTTATTGGATATTTATCTTTTTTATGATCTTAGGGATGATAATATCGATGTCTAATTTACCTTTACCGTTATATCTTACGAGATTTTTCGCCCGTTTAAGTGATTACTTTATGGGGATATTTCTCTATATTTTGGTGTTTGTCTTATTAGCTAAAGTAGTCGTCATAGCTTTAAAGTTTTTAAAGTTGCTACCTACTCCTGTTCCGAATAACTCAGTAGTAATTATTGGCGGAATAGTCGTTTTGTTAATAGTTTCTTTTGTTACTTATGGTTTCTTCAATGCGAGAAATCTTAAGTTAGTTAAATATGATATTAAGATAGAAAAAACAATGACTATTGATAATTTAAAAGTGGTCTTAATTAGCGACTTGCATTTAGGAAGTACTAATGGTATCGATCATTTAGCAAGAATTGTAAATAAAATAAATGAACAAAAAGCCGATATCGTCCTACTAGCTGGTGATATTTTCAATAACAACTATAATATGTTAGCTAAACCGGACGATGCCGTTCAATTGTTTAATGCTATTAAAACTAAGTATGGAGTATATGGAGTAGTTGGTAATCATGATGCTGGAAAGACTTATACTGAAATGATGATGTTTTTAGAAAGAAGTCATATTAAAATACTCGAAGATGAATATCTTATTGTAGCAGACTCCTTCGTATTAATTGGTAGAAAAGACTCTTCTCCAATTGGAGAACAAGGGGAAAAGAGACAGAGTATCGATTCTATGTTATCTATTTTAGATAAAGAGATGCCAATTATAGTAATAGATCATCAACCATCTAATGTGAAAGAGTATAATAATGATGTTGATTTGATTCTTTCTGGACACACGCACAAAGGCCAATTGTTTCCTAATACGATATCTGCTAGATTAACTTATGATTTTCTTTATGGTCATTATCCAAAAGAAGGTAATCGTCCACAAGTTATCGTTACTTCAGGGGTAGGTACTTGGGGGCCTCCTTTAAGAGTTGGGACAAATAGTGAAGTGGTCGTAATTAATATATCTTTTAAAGAAAGTTAAAAAAATATGTTATAATATATTTATAAGGAGGTAAATATGAAAGATTATAAAGATCATGGAAAAAGTCCATATATCGTTAATATAGAAGAGTATACTCTTGAAAACGAGAATTATCGTACTACTATTTGGACAGGAGCTAAGTTGCAAGCTACGTTAATGGCTATTCAACCTGGAGATGATATAGGTTTAGAAGTTCATCACGGTATAGATCAATTTATTAGAATAGAAGAAGGAAAAGGTCTTTGCCAAATTGGAGACCGTGAAGATGCTCTTACTTTTGAAAAGGAAGTAAATGACGATGATGTCGTCTTTGTTCCAGCAGATAAGTGGCATAATATTACTAATATCGATGATAAGCCTTTAAAACTATATACGATATATGCTGGACCAGATCATGTTCCTGGAACGGTTCATAAAACGCATCAAGACGCGATTGATGATCCGAATGAACATTAAATTAAGTTAAGCTTTGAATAGCTTAATTTTTTTAAAATAAGTTGGCACTCGCTATTGACAACTGCTAAATAAATGATATAATAGTATATAGAAAGGGAGGATAGATATGAAAATAATACCAAGAGGTTATTGGTTAGATAATGCTTTTGATGATTTTGTGTTTCCTAGTAGAGAGACGATGAAAGCGGATATTTATGAAAAAGATGGAATTTATAACGTCGAATTAGATATGCCAGGATTTAAAAAAGAAGACATCAAAATCGAAGTAAAAGAAGGCTATTTAACTATCTCAGCTGAAAAGAGAGAAGAGAAAGAAACCGATGTTAATTATCTATGCAATGAACGTAGATATGGAAAAATAACTAGAAGTTTTTATCTGGGTGATCTTGATGAAAAAAACATTAAGGCTAAATTTGAAGACGGTACTCTTTCTATAACGGCTCCTAAGAAAATAGAGGCAGAATCTAACAAATTGATTGAAATAGAATAGTATCTTTAAAAAGAACTTTAAAAAAGAGTTCTTTTTTTTGATAATAAAGCCCTTTTTCTTGCAATGTTTTTTAATATAACTTATTAATACTATTAATGGTAAAGGTGGGTATAAAAATGAAGTTATTATTTAAAAGACTATGATGTTAATGATGACGATAAGATATTGACTCTAACTACTTGTGCTTCAGATAAAGAAAAAATAGTTTTACATGCTAAGTTAATTAAATAAAACATGATATGTTTTATTTTTATATGCTATAATATTCTTATATAGTAAAAGGAGAATAATGTATGGGATTTATTAAAGCTTTAGGTACTGCTACTAGCGGTCAATGGAATGATATGTTTAAGGAAGTCATCAAGTATGATAATATGGCTCCAGAAGTTCTTATTAAAAAGGTTACTACGGAGAATAAGATAATTCAAAATCAATCGAGATTGTTTGTAGCTCCAGGACAATGTGTTATCTATACTGATAATGGTCAGATTAAAGATGTTATCACGGAACCAGGAATGTATTTTATGGATACTTCGGCACCATCTTTATTTCAAACGAATGTCTTTAAAGGAATAACGGAGACTTTTTTAGAGACGATGAAAAGAATCGCTTATCAAGGTCAACCGATCGAAGGACAAGTTGTTTACTTTATTGCCCTTACTGAAAAGTTAGGTCTTAATTTTCAAACGAGAAGACCAGTCTTATTTCGCGATCCGCAATGGGGAGCTATGGAAATTACTGCTTATGGACAATATGCTATTCAAATAGCTAATCCGATTAACTTTATGATTAATTATTCTGGTAATAGAGATACTGTTTTAGTATCAGATATAGAAACAGTTATAGCACCTTTGTTAGAGACTTCTCTTGCGACAGTTTTAGGAACTCTAAATGTATCTTTTGACGAGATTGCTGCTAAACAAATAGAGTTAGCTAAGTCATTAACTAATAGTATAGATGAACATCTAACTAGTTTAGGACTTGAGATATCTAAATTGTCTCTACCTTCGATAACACCAGTAAAAGAAGTTGTCGAGAGTATGAGAACGGCTGCTTCAACAAAAATTGAAGGTTTTGCTACGGCTGATGTTGAAGCTAACTTAATTCAAAAGAAAGCTACTTCGATCAATAACGAAGAAGCTGATATTTATACGAAGATAAATACGGCCGAAGCTTTAAAGGACTTTGCTAATAATGAGAGTGGAAACAGTGGTATGGGAGCTACTATTTTAGGTGTGAATGTTGGACAAGCTATGGGTGGTGCTATGGGTGGTGCTGTGGCTGCTAATGTAACTCCAAATAATGCGATGAAAGTTTGTAATAAATGTAATTCGATAATATTAGCTAATAGCAAGTTTTGCTCAGAGTGCGGTGAACGACAATAAAAAAGATAGATGTCCATAAAAAAAGAATAATAATAGGCTTTATCGTCTTTTTCATATTTATTATTTTTTCATCACTAAATGCAAATGTAACTTTTAATATAAAGCAAATTATTCAAGGGAAAAAGACTTTTAACATTCTCGCAAGTACTGAAAATAAAGATGTAGAACAACATTTAATAGATTTTGCTAAAAAAAATAAAATTGATATTAAGATCGATTATGCTGGTAATTTGGATATTATCGATAAGATAAATATGAAACAAGATTATAATGCTATTTGGGTATCTAACTCTCTTTGGTATTATATGTTAGACAATCCGAGTATCGTCGTAAATCCGAAATCGATAAGTGTTAATCCCGTTGTCTTTGGAATAACTAAATCAAAAGCAATTGAGTTAGGTTTTGTTGATAAGGAAATTTACACTAAAGATATTTTAAATGCTATTAAGAATAAACGATTAAAGTTTGTAATTACGTCTCCCATCAGGACCAATACGGGAGCTACTGCATACTTTGGATTTTTAAGTACACTTTTAAACAATCCCGAAGTTATCACTAGTGAAATGCTTTTAGATAAAAATTTAAAAGAAGACATAAAATCGTTGTTTAGTGGTGTTAACAGAGTATCTGGGAGCGAAGAATTTTTAGAAGGAATGTTTCTAAGCGGACAGTATGAAGCTGTCGTAAGCTATGAGACTTCTTTAATTAATATAAATAAAAAACTAGAAAAAGCTAATAAGGAACCATTGTATTTAGTTTATCCTATCGATGGTGTAGCTATGAATGACTCTTCTTTCGGATATATAAATGGCGAAGATGATCAAAGTAATAAGTTTAAACTTATTCAACAATATTTACTAAGTGAAGAGTTTCAAGAAGAGTTAATAAAAACGGGTAGAAGAGTATGGTATGGTGGAGTCAACAAAGATGCTCCTAAAGACATCTTTAGAAGTGATTGGGGTATTGATACTACAAAGTATTTAAATGCCGTTAAATACCCTTCTAAAGCAGTAATTAGAGAGGCTTTAGAACTATATCAAACGGAATTAAGAAAACCATCTCATACGATATTTGTTTTAGACTATTCTGGTAGTATGTTTGGAAATGGAAAAGACGAATTAGTAAAAGCTATGGAATATATTTTAACTAGAGAAAGAGCTAGAGAGAATCTATTACAATTTTCTGCTAGAGATAAGATTACTATTATTCCTTTTAGTTCGGATACTTTAGGTATATGGATTGTTCCAAACGGTATTGATACGAAAGAAGTGTTATATAAAATAAGAATTCAAGATCCAGAGGGTGGAACTAATATTTATGATCCCGTAGTAGAAGCTTTTAAAATTTTGGAAAAAGAAGATAAAAATCTATATAATACGACAGTTATCTTGATGACTGACGGTGAAGCCAATTATGGGAGTCTCGATTCAGTGAGAATTAAGTATAACTCTCTAAAAGATAAGATACCCGTCTACAGTATTATGTTTGGTTATGCGAAAGATACCGAATTAGAAGCTATAGCTAGATTAACTAATGGAAGAGTATTTGATGGAAGAACTAATCTTTTAGAAGCTTTTAAAGAAGTAAGAGGGTATGAATAATGAGTACACGTTACGTATATGCAGGTGTTTTAAGTTCTCTTTTCTTTATCATAATATATGGTATTTTAGATATATTTCTTTTACTATCTATAATAATCTCAATAATAGTCTTTATAGCTTTTATTCTTATCTATAAAGAAAAAGACGTTAGAAAGTATGATCCTAAACTAATGTTAAACTATAGTTATCAAATATCTAAGATATATAATTTAGCTAATGATTTTGGAGAAGGGACTCTTCAAAAAAGGCTTTTTAAAATAGTAGAGATTGCCGAGAAGATATTATTATTAATTGAAAGTAGATCTAATAAAGTAGAACAAGCTTATAATTTCTTCGATTATTATTTAACTATAACTATTAAGATTTTATTGCAATATCAAATAGATATAAAAAATGAATCAAATGATATTGAGAAAGATACTCTTAAAGTAGAAGAACATATTAAGAAAATAGAAATAGCTTTTGAAAAGCAATTAAAGAACATGAATCAAATCGGTAAATTAAATTTAGAAGCGGATATTAGAGTGTTTGAAAAGACTTTAAAGATGGATGGTTTTATCGATGATATGAAGGATGTGGAAAATGAAGATGGAAAATAATAATAGTAAACTTCAAAAGATACTAGGTATTTCTATACTTGTAGTAGTAATTATCTCTGTTATCGTAATAAAAAACGTTATGATAAAAGATAGAGATGTAATAAGAGTATATGGTGCCGTTGGTGGTGGAAAAGAAAACCTTTTAGAAGATGAAGAACTAATAAGTATTTTTAAAGATAAATATAAGATAGAACTAGTTAGTGACCCATGGAGCAATGGTAAATTAGTAAAAGATCCGGTGGTTAATAAAAGTGGAAGCTTATATGATTTAATCTTCTTTTCCGATCAAAGATTTTATGATTATTATAAATTACAACCAAATGTTTATTTAGGAGAAGTAGAAAGGCAAACAGTCATAAAAGGAGGTTTAACTCTTAATACACCGATAGTTATCTATAGTTGGGCCGAAGTAACTGATGCTTTAATTAGAGAGAAGATCGTCGTTCAAAAAGAAGGAGTTTACTATATAACTGATATGAACAAATTACTAAATTATATTCTTGCTGGTAAAAGATGGAATGATATCGGATTAGATATTTACGGAAAGATAAATATCGATTCGACCGACCCAGTTACGTCCTCTCCAGGAGCGACTTATTATGGTCTATTATTATCGATAATGAGTAATGGAAATATTACGGAAGAGAATATTCACGAGACTTTGCCTAAATTAAAAGAATTTTATAAGAAATCTGGTTATATGAACAATACTCCAGCTGATTTATTTGAGATGTATTTAAAAACTGGAATGGGAGCTAAACCGATGATTGTCGATTATGAAAAGAGTATTATCGATTTTGCTAATAACAATCAGGAAGGTTATGAACAAATAAAAGACAAGATAAGGATACTATATCCTACTCCTACTATTTGGAATTCCCATTGTTTAGCAACGTTTAATGATAATGGTAACAAGGTATATGAAGCTTTTGAAGACAAAGAAATAGCTCAAATAGCGTGGAGCAAATATGGCTTTAGAACAGGTATTACCGGAGGTAATTACAATGTTAAAGATATTAATGTTCCTAATATACCTACGACGATAGATAGTACTGTTCCGAGTTTAAAGATGGGTATATACAATAGTTTGATAGAATATTTAAAAGATAGTTAAAACTATCTTTTTATTTGACAAAAAAAAGAAAACACTTATAATAATTAGCGTGGAGAAAAATATGGACAAATTAAAAACAATTAAAAAAATAAGTGCTTATGTAGATGAAAAGGGATATGACATATCTGCTAATGAAAAAGAATTATTAATGAAAAACGTTTTTTATGATTTTGGTAGAAATGTCGGTCTCGCAGCCAGTGCGTCTTCGTGTCTAGATCTTTTACCGAAGAATAAAGACGCTTATAGAGAATATGCTAGCTATTTAGCAGAACGATATTCGCTTAACCAAAATGTTTTGGAAGCAGAATGTGGTCGTTTTCCAGCATTATCTCATCATTTAGCTAAATTTCAAGCTGGAAGAGGGACGATAACGGCCTTTGATCCCTTATTAGTAATAGCAAAGGAAGATAACGTTCAACTAAGTCGTTCTCGTTTTGGTTATGAAGATTATAAAGATGACTATAATCTGGTAACATCAATGTATCCATCAAAAATGCTTTTACCAATTATTATATTTTTAAATGAACGTGGAATAGATTATTCGTTTTTAACATCGCCTTTTTCTTCAAATAGTGAAGAAATTATTTATTTTTCAAAAAATAGTTTACCTAAAAGTAAGAATTTAGATACTCGAATACTAGAGACAGATTACCATCAAAGTTTAGTATTAAGTTCTTATAAAAAAAGACATTAATATAAAAAAACTATGCTATAATAATATTGGTAATCACAGTAGATGGTTATTTAAGAAGGGAAGGAATTATGGATTATACAAAATTAAAAGGTACTAAAACAGAAGAAAACTTAAAAGTAGCATATGCTGGAGAATCAGAAGCTAGAAATAAATATAGCTATTATGCTTCTAAGGCAAAGAAAGACGGTTACGAGCAAATAGCAGCTATCTTTGAAGAGACAGCTAATAACGAGAAGGAACATGCTAAATTATGGTTTAAATACTTACATGGTGGTGATATTCCTTCGACTGAAGAAAATCTTAAAGATGCGGCAGCCGGTGAGAATTATGAATGGACGGACATGTATGCAGGTTTTGCAAAGACAGCAGAAGAAGAAGGATTTAGAGAGATAGCGTATTTATTTAAAGAAGTCGCTAAGATTGAGAAAGAGCATGAAGAGAGATATTTGACTTTACTTAAAAATATAGAAGATCAAAGAGTCTTTAGAAAAGACGAAGATAAGATTTGGATTTGTAGAAATTGTGGACATATTTATGTAGGTACAAAAGCTATTGAAATGTGCCCAGTATGTAAACATCCAAAAAGCTTTATGGAAGTAAAAGCCGATAATTATAAATAAATAATAAAATTACATGACAATAAACAAAATATGCTTAGGCATATTTTTTTACTTATCATTATCTTTGTGATATAATTTTCCTAAGATAAAAAGGTGAAAATATGATAATAGCAATGATAATAGCAATCTTTCCGTCACTTGTATTTGGATGGTTTATATATAAAAAAGACATATTAGAAAAAGAACCAATCTCTATGTTAGTAAAGTTATTTTTCTTTGGTGTCTTAATTACTATACCAGCATCTTTTTTAGAAAATTTTCTAATCGCGTTATTACCTACTGATAAAAGTTTAACTAGTATTTTTCTTATCTCTTTTATCGGAATAGCTTTAGTCGAAGAAAGTCTCAAGTATTTTATCTTTTATGAGACTAGTTACAAGAGTTCCCATTTTAACCATATTTATGATGGTATCGTCTATGCGGTCTTCGTATCTTTGGGTTTTGCTACTTTAGAAAATATCTTATATGTCTTTAGTTATGGAAACGGTGTAGGTTTATTAAGAGCAATAGTATCTGTTCCAGCTCATGTTTTCTTTGGTGTCTATATGGGATATAAGATGGGATTCGCTAAATATTATACGGTTGTTAAAAATAATGCTAAAGCTAAGAAATTTAAAGTGTTAAGTCTTTTAATACCAGTATTATTACATGGCGTTTTTAATTTCTTATTATTGTTAGAAAATATCAATGTAATTATCGTCTTTTTTGCTTTCGTTATCTTCTTATATGTAATGGCTTATTTAAAAGTAAAGAAGACGGCATTGATAAGTTTCAATGTAGATTTATTAAATAAAGAGGTGTTGAATGAAAATAATATTTAAGAGTAAGATAAGTTTTTATATTTTCGTTATCTTGTTTTTACTTATTCAAGGACTGTTAAAGACATTTATAAGTACAGACTTGTTATTGAATATCCTTCTTCCTTTCTTTTTCTTTGTCGTGACTATTTTATATTCTTATTATAGTAAAGAGGGAAATTGGAAAAACACTATCGAAATATCAATGTTTTATATGATAATTAGTTATATAATATTCCATTATCAAATTAATTCTTATCGTGTAATAATATTTATGGCAAGTGGATTTTTAGGTAATTTAATATCTTCTTTTACCTTTAATTTAAAAAAAGAAAAGTTAAGAACGTATAGAGAAGAAGAGAAAAAGATCTTATCTTACTTAGCTCCCTTAATCTTTATCTTAATATTAGAAACTTTTTATAAATTAGTTACTTTTGGCAAATTAAACTTCTCATTTTATTTATTTCCTGTCTTAATACTATTATTAATTGTATACATTTTCTATTTTTTCATATCTTCTTTTGTCAAGAATAGTTTTTATACTAATCTTATTTTTTTAAGTATTTTTTTATTATTATTCGTCGTTAATCAAATGAGAATATATTATACGAGCGATACTTTTTTAATTTATGATGTTATGTATTTAGAAGCGGCTAATGAGATGGCAAATTTTGTCGATGTAACACTGTTATATGCTTTAAATTATATATTGTGGCCTCTTTTAATAGTGAGTCCTTTATTTATTTGGTTATTAGAAAAACTTAAGAGAAACAAAGTGTATTATTATAATAAAAGAATCGATTTTAAGAGAATGGCTATTACAATAGTATTATTTAGTCTGTTATTCTTTCCTAGCGAAACCATTGGTAAGTTTATTTTAGAAAATGCTTACAGTGTTAAGAAGAGACCTGATTATTCTATTTATGTCAGCAATACTAATTATTATTATGAATATGGTGTTGTTTCCGGAATGTATGGTAAGTTTTTAGAAGTAAATAGATTTAAGCCAGAAGACTATGATGAAGAAGAGTTGAATGATATTTTAGAGAGTGCTGAGAAGAAAGAAGGAACTTGGAAAAAACCAAATATTATAGTCGTGTTTTCTGAATCTTTTTGGGACATAACTAAAGTAGATAATATTAGGTTTTCAAAAGATATTTTAGAAAATTTCCATGAACTTTCAAAAGAAGGACAACTTATCGAAATGCTTTCTCCTTCATATGGTGGTGTTAGTGGAAATGTTGAATTTGAGATAATGACGGGTGGTAGCCTTAATTATTTTAGTAAAGGGGTAGTTCCTTACATGCAATTATTTCCTAATTTAAAGAGCGAACCACCATCTATAATAAAAGAACTTAGAGAAAATGGTTATAAGACGAATATCTTAAATTCTTCTAGCAAAGAAATCTTTAATTGTTCGAGAGTATATAATATATATGGTGTAGATAGTCAAAGACATCTCTTTGATGAGATTGATCTTGGTGGTAAGTATGTTGAAGATAAGTATTTGACAGATGAGATAATCAGATACTTTAATAATAAACCGGTTGGTGAAAAAGCCTTTTATTTTACTTTGACTATGGGTGGTCATATGCCTTATTATGAAGAGAAGTATAGTAGTTATGATTTTGAAATAGTAGATAGTATTTATAATAGAGAGATTAATAGTATAATTAAATCTTATGCTAATGGTATTTATCGTGCTGATATAGAGTTAAAGAGACTTTATGATTATATAAATACGCTTGAAGAAGATACGATATTAGTATTTTTTGGAGATCATTTGCCTCATTTACAATTATCTTCTGGTAAAGATATTTTATATGAGATAGGCTATTTAAATAAGAATTATAATTTAGAAAGCGTGTATAGACAATTTAATACTCAGGCATTAATATTGTCTAATTATGATATTGAGTATGAATATATCAAGTACTTGGGTCCTGATTTATTATTTACTTATATATTAAATAATATGGATATCGAATTATCTTCGTTTTATAGATGGCTATATACTACTAAAGACGTATTGCCGTCTTCTAATCAAGTTGTAAGTGTCGATATAAGCGGTAATAAGTATTATACTAGAGAGTTAAAGGGTGAAATGAAATATATTCATGTGTTGAAAGAGAAAGTTCAGTATATGTTATTTAAGTGAGGTAAACAGTGGTTTTAGACAAAGTTAATAGTATAGATGATGTAAAGAAATTAAATATAAAAGAGAAGAAAAAATTAGCTAATGAAATTAGAGAGTTTTTGATTGATAAAGTCTCTAAGACGGGAGGTCATTTAGCTTCTAATTTAGGAGTAGTAGAGCTTACTATCGCTCTTGTTTCAGTCTTTGATTTTGATAAGGATAAGATAATCTTTGATGTTGGTCATCAAAGTTATGTTTATAAGATTTTAACGGGAAGAAAAGAACAGTTTGATCGACTTAGAATGTATAAAGGATTAAGGGGTTTCCCTTATAGGAGCGAGAGTAAATATGATTTTTTTGAAACTGGTCATAGTAGTACTTCTATCTCGGCTTCTCTTGGTATTGCTAGGGCAAGAGACTTAAAGAAAGAGGATTTTAATGTCATTTCTTTAGTTGGAGATGCCGCTATTAGCAATGGAATGAGTCTTGAAGCTATAAATGATTTAGGTTATAGAAAGACCAAAATGCTTGTAATATTAAATGATAACGGAATGAGTATATCTTCTAACGTCGGTGGTTTATCTAGTTATTTGAGTAGAATTAGTATAAACAAAAAATATATTAATCTAAAAAACAAAGTTAAACATAGTGTCGATGGAACATATTTAGGAGATAAGTTTATTCGAGTTACATCGGCAGTTAAACATCGTGTTAAAGGTTTCTTAGTACCTTCTAAATACTTTGAAGCTATGGGACTTACATATGTCGGACCGATCGATGGCCACGATATAAATCTCTTAATAAAAGTATTGAATAGGATAAAGAATAAAGATGAACCAGTTCTTTTACATGTCGTTACTACTAAAGGAAAAGGTTATGAGAAGGCTTTGATTGATCCGGAATCATATCATGGAGTAAAGTCTTTTGATAAGAATCTAGGAGTACTTAAGCAAGTAGGTGCAACATATTCGGAAGAATTTGGTAAAGCGTTATTAAATTTAGCTAAAAAAGATCCGAAGATAGTCGTTATAACGGCAGCTATGAAAGAAGGAGTGGGACTAAGCAAATTTTTTAAAGATTATCCAGAGAGAAGTTTTGACGTGGGTATATGCGAAGAACACTCAGTTACTTTAGCAGCCGGCTTAGCAAACGAGGGTATGCGTCCTGTATTAGCTATTTATTCGACTTTCTTACAAAGAGGAATAGATCAAGTTATTCACGATGTTAGTATGCAAAAATTACCGGTAATATTTGCTATTGATCGTGCGGGAATAGTCGGAGACGACGGTGAGACACATCAAGGAATATTCGATTTATCTTATTTATCGATGATACCTAACTTAGTAATTATAGCTCCTAAGCATGCGACTGATTTAGAGACTATTTTAAAATGGTCGCTAAAACAAGGTTTTCCGATAGCGATTAGATATCCTAGAGGAAAGGACTATTTTGCTATGGATAAATTAAAAAAGGTGGAACTTGGTAAATGGGAAGTGCTTAGAGAAGGAGAAAAAACAGCTGTTTTAGCTGTTGGAAAGATGTCTCAAAAAGCATTAGAGGCAGTAGAAAAGAGTAGAAAGAATGTCATGGTGGTAAGTGTTACTTTTGTAAAGCCGGTGGACAAGGAACTGTTAATGTATCTAAAAGACAAAAAGTATAACATAATTACGATTGAAGATAATTTGTTAAATGGTGGTTTAGGTTCTAAAGTACAAATGTATTTAAATGAGATAGGTTTCTCTAAAAAGATAGTCTCACTAGGATATAAAGATAAATTTATTGAGCAAGGTAGTATCGAAGAGTTATATGAAAGTGAAAACCTAAGTGTCGATGCAATTGTTTCGGTAATAAATAAATTAAATAAATAGTCTAAAAATATAGTATAATCAAGGTAGGTGATAATATGAATAGTGAAGAGATTGCTAAAAGAGTGGTTAAAAAAGAGATTAGAGAAATAGCTGAAAAGTTAGATTTAGATGATAACTTATTAAGTTATTATGGTAAAGATAAAGCAAAGATTTATTTTAATGATGTCATGAAGAGAAAAAAAGGTAAACTTATCTTAGTAACGGGAATAAATCCTACTCCTTATGGAGAAGGAAAGACTACCGTTGCTATAGGTTTAGTCGATGCTTTTAAACACCTAGGTAAAGATGCAATCGGCGCTCTTCGAGAACCGTCTTTAGGACCTATCTTTGGTATTAAAGGCGGAGCGACAGGAGACGGTTATAGTCAATTGATTCCTAGAGAAGATATTAATCTTCACTTTACCGGAGATTTTCATGCTATAACTAGTGCTAACAACCTTATTTCTGCCGCTATCGATAATATCGTATTTCATGGTAATAAATTAAATATAGATCCAAACGAGATAGTATTTAAAAGATGTCTCGATGTAAATGATAGGTCTTTAAGAGATTTGACGATAAATAGTAAAGTTTCATATGAGACTTCTTTCGATATTACGGCAGCGAGTGAAGTCATGAGTATCTTTTGTTTGTCTACCGACTACGATGATTTAAAGACTAATTTAGAAAACATTTTTATTGCTAAAGATTTAAATGGTAATCCTTTATATGTAAGAGATTTAAATATTAGTGGTTCCCTAATGGCTCTTTTAAAAGATGCTTTTAATCCTAATTTAGTACAGACATTAGAAAATAATCCTGTCTTAGTTCATGGTGGCCCTTTTGCTAACGTATCTCATGGTTGTAGTTCGATAGTGTCTACTAATTTAGCGTTACAACTCGCTGATTATGTTATAACGGAAGCGGGATTTGGAGCTGACCTCGGTGCAGAAAAGTTTTTAAATATCAAGTGCCAAAAAGCTAACTTAAAACCAGATTGTATCGTTATCGTCGCTACCATTAGAGCTTTAAAACACAATGGTAACTTAGAAGACGAGAGAGAATCGTTAATAGCTGGGTTACCTAATCTAGGAGTCCATATCGAAAATATGAAAAAATTTACTTCTAATGTTATCGTTTGTCTAAACGAATTCTCAGATGATACCGATGAAGAGATAGGTGTAGTAAAAAATTATTGTAACGATAAATTAGTCAAATTTGCTACCAGTGAAGCTTATTTAAAGGGAGGATTATCGACCGTTGCTCTTGCTAATAAAATAGTTGAGATAAGTGATTTAGAAAATGATTTTAAACCCCTATATGATTTTTCAGAATCTATAACTACTAAGATAGAAAAAGTATGTAAAGAAATTTATAGAGCGAGTTCTATTTCATATAGTGAGAAAGCTTTAAGGAAAATCGAATACATTAATAATATCAAAGAAGACGAATTACCTATATGTATTGCTAAGACTCAATATTCTATAAGTGATGATCCTAAAAAGTTGGGTTATCCTAAAGACTTTGATGTCTTAGTAAGAGATATAGAACTACGTACTGGTGCGGGTTTTATAACGGTTTTCTTAGGTGAAATCTTAACCATGCCCGGCCTATCTAAAACGCCTAATTACGAGAAAATTTATTTAGATAACTCAGGAGAAATTATAGGCATTTAAAAACACACTTATGTGTGTTTTTTTAATACTTAATAGTTTTCAACATATTCATTTAAAGCTTTTGACTTATATGTTGGCTCTCTTAGTTTATCAGAAGTTATAAATCCTCCGGGAGCATCTATTACGTCTGGTATTCTGTTAATCATCGTAGCACAAGTTAACTCTACAGTAGATGGTCTATTTACGACAAAAGTCGTGTCTGGTTCACCGTAGACAGTCCATTCATTTTTATCGAAATCTTCGTCTCCATAAACTTTACCGATACATTCTGATTCGATCGTTATTCCTTCTTCCGTCTCTGTTATAACGACGGCACTCATACCAGTAGCATTTCCTTTAGAAATAGTTAAACCTAAAGTACTAGATTCTATGTCTTCTTCTGCAATCTGTGGAACACATTTTTGTGTTTGTGAGATTACTTTAAGTCCTAATTTAGAAGCTAACCAACCATTTACATTCCACATATAAGATGGAAGAAATTCACATTTATCGATTAATTGTTGTCTCTCTTCTTCACTTATATCATCGGCTGCCGCTATCGTCTTATTAAACTCATCTATCGTTAATCCAGCTCCATGAGCCTTAGCTAAAGCTATTCCATACTCTTCTACATTATATGAAGAAGACCCTTTGATTTTAGATATTCTTTGAGTAGAACCAGCAATGGTAGATACTAGATAAGCCCAATAAACGTCTTGGTAACCGGTACCTAATATCGTTGCTCCCGTTTCTGTAGCAATAGCATTTATCGCTTTAGTAGAAATAGGATTAGAGTTAAGCGAGAAGAAAGTCTCTTCACAAATAGTAATAGCGTTTATTCCTAACTTAGCACATAATTCAAGAGCAGAATAGACATCATTTAGTAGACTCATAGTAGTTACTAAGCAAACATCGGGTCTCGTTTCTAAAAGCATTTTCTCTGCATCTGCAATCGAAGATACTAATACTCCAGTAGCGTTACCACCTAAAATAACAGAAATATCTTTTCCAACAATTTCTGGATTTAAATCGACTGCTCCGACTATTTCACAACCTTTTTCGATAGCATAACGCATCGTATATTGCGACATTTTACCAACACCATATTGGACTACTTTTATTTTTCTATTCATAATACCTCCTAGTATAGATTAAATATACAACAATATCGATATTTTAACAACATATATGTTATTTAAAAGATGTAAAAAATGTTAATTACTATTTAAATAAACTAAACATGTGCTATTATTAATTAAAAGAGAAAGAGGTTATATATGAACGATGGAAAAATAGAAAAGGCTTTTAGAGATGCTAATTTTTGGGGTAATGATAATATTTACTTTTTAGGAATGATTTTGCCGACTGCTACTCAGCACCTGCTTTTAGGTGTTTTTGCAAACGCTAAGTTAAAATCTATGTTAATTAATAAAATGGAAAAAGGGATTGGTATAATACCTCTTAATCAATTTAGTGGTAGGCCAGAACCAGATAAGATTCAATTTATAAGCGATGATAATATAGAAAGCGTTACTTTTAAAAGTGGAGGTCTTTTTTGGTATAAGAAAATTATGATTACTTTAAAAACATCTGAGAAGATAGCTTTTAAAGTAACGAAAAGGAACATGGCTATTAAAAAGCATAGGGAAAATGTTAATAGGTTTATAAATTTATATTCTGATGCTAATAATTAGTAATAACTATTCGAAAGAGAGACTACTCTCTTTTTATTTGTTAGATTTTATGATATATTATTTAAATGAAAGCGAGTGATTTTTTTGGAAAAATTATCGAGAGAAGAAGTTTTAAGAGTAGCTAACTTAGCTAAAATATATTTAACTGAAGAAGAGATAGAAAAATTTAGAGTTCAGTTAAAGATGATAATGGATAGTGTCTCTAAAATAGAAGATATTAAAGCGACTGATGAAGATATATTGATTAGCCCTTTTTCTAAAGATTCTACTTTGAGAGAAGATGAAGTAAAAGATATGCTGGATTATAAAAAGGTAATTATTAGTGTACCTAGAGCTAGTGGTAACTTTGTGGAAGTTCCGGTGATGTTAAGTGAGTAAGTATTTAAATCTTGAAATAAGAGAGATAAATAAATTGTTAAGAGAAAAAATCATTACTCCTAAAGACTTAGTCGAAGAAGCTTTTAAAAACATTGAAGATAATGCTATCTTGAATAGTTTTATAACTTTAAATAAGGAAGAGGCTTTAAAACGTGCTATTGAACTAGAAAATAAAGAAGTAGACACACTTTTTTTCGGTATACCTATCGCTATAAAAGATAATATTTGTACAGAGAATCTAAGAACTACTTGTGCTTCGAAGATGTTAGAAAACTTCGTACCGATTTATGATGCGACAGTCGTTAAAAAGATAAAAGAAAATAATATGATCATTATCGGTAAGACTAATATGGATGAGTTTGCTATGGGTTCTACTAGTAAGACGAGTTATTTTAAAGAACCTAAAAACCCTTGGAATATTAAGAAGATAACTGGTGGTAGTAGTGGTGGTTCCGCTTCTTGTGTAGGTGCTGGAATAGTTCCACTCTCATTAGGAAGTGACACGGGAGGTTCGATTAGACAACCAGCTAGTTACTGCGGTTTAGTCGGAATTAAACCTACTTATGGAAGGGTATCTAGATATGGGTTGGTAGCATTTGCTTCTAGTTTAGATCAAATAGGTCACTTTAGTAAAAATGTCTATGACAATGCGGCTTTTTTAAATGTAATAGCGGGATTAGACGAAAACGATATGACTAGTTCAGATAATTTAGATGATTTCACTAGATTAATAGGTGAAGATATAAAGGGAATGAAAATCGCTATTCCTAGTTATTTTGTTACTGATATAGTCGATAAAAACGTGCTCGATAAATTTAATGATATCGTTAGTCTTTTAAGAGAAAAAGGATGTCTTATCGACTTTGTCGAGATTGAACATTTAAAAGAGATCGTCACTCTTTATCAGATTATTGCTATGGGAGAAGCTAGCAGTAATCTAGCCAGATTTGATGGTATTAAATACGGCTATTCTCATAATAACCCTTCTGATTTAGAAGAGCTTTATGCTAAGACTAGAGGAGAAGGATTTGGAGATGAAGTAAAGAGAAGAATTATGATTGGTTCTTTAGTATTGAGTGGAGATAATGCTAGAAAATATTATGATAAAGCTTTAAAGATAAGAGATGATATTAGAAAGAATTTTTTAAATATCTTTAAAGATTATGATTTGATAATTGGTCCGACTACGACGACTACTGCTTATGATATAGATTCTGAACAGAAAGACCCTAATAAGTCGTTTCTTGATGATGTTTTAGTTATGCCGGCTAACATGGCGGGAATACCTGCATTAAATCTTCCTATTGGTTTCATAGAAAATCTTCCAATTGGAATGCAAATAATAGGAAAAGATTTCGATGAAGCGACCATTTATAAATTGGCATCTTTTATCGAGAAAGAACTAAAGTTAGATTTAAATCCTAAAGGAGGTGCTTCTAATGAGTAGTTATAAGACGACTGTAGGTATCGAAGTACACGTCGAATTAAAGACAAAGACGAAGATGTTCTCGGCTAGTGCTAACAATTATGGGAAAATGGCTAATACTAGTACTACTCTTATCGATTGGGGTTATCCTGGAACGTTGCCTTTAGTAAATAAAGAAGCCGTTGCTCTCGCTTTAAGAGCGGCTTTAGTACTTAATTGTAAGATAAATAAGAGAATGCATTTCGATAGAAAGAATTACTTTTATCCCGATAATCCGAAGAGTTATCAAATTACACAAAACAGAACACCTATCGGAGTAGATGGTTATGTCGAAATAGACACGGATAACGGTTTAAAGAAAATAAGGATTCATGATATTCACATAGAAGAAGATACTAGCAAGAGTATTCATTCCGATAATAGATCTTTATTAGATTTCAACAGATCTGGAGTTCCTTTAGTAGAAATAGTTACTGAAGCCGATATTTCCTCGGCAGAAGAAGCTGTTAAATATGTCGATAAACTTAGAAATCTTTTAATATATGCCGATGTTTCCAATTGTAAAATCGAAGAAGGAAGCATGAGATGTGATTGTAATGTCTCGATTAGTAAGACTGAAAAGTTAGGAACTAAAATAGAGATAAAGAATATTGGTTCGATTAGTAATGTCGGATTAGCTATCGAGTATGAAGAAAAGAGACAGTCTTCCTTATTAGAAAAAGGTGAAGTCTTAACAGAAGAGACGAGAAGATACGATGATAAGACTGATACGACGATACTTATGCGTAAAAAAGAGACGGGTAATGATTATCGTTATTTCCCAGAACCGGATATTCCTTTCGTCATCTTAACTGATGAATATATTGCTAAGACGAAAAAAGAGATGCCTATGTCATTAGAAGAGAGAAGAGAAAAATATTTGGCTTTTGGAATAAGTGAAATTAATAGTGCCAAGATTCTTCAAAATAGAGTTGTCTCTGACTATTTAAATCAGTTTTTAGACGAAGACATCAATCTTGTCATTGCTAGTAATCTTCTTTTAGGAGATATTGCAGCATTTTTAAATAAAAACGATATGACTATCGAAAAGACAAATTTAACGAGAGAAAAATTTAAACAAACGGTCGATTACTTAGATAGTGGTAAGATAAATAGTAAATTATTTAAAGATATATTGGACGAATTACTTTTATCAACAGATTCTGTTGATAAAATATTAGATGATCACGGTGTAAGAGAAATAGACAATGATGTCGTCGATAATATGATTAAAGAAGTGTTGTTGGCCAATGAACAAAGTGTCATCGATTACAAGAGTGGTAATGAGAGAGCGCTTAAATATATAATGGGTCAAATCATGAAAGAAACAAAGGGAAATGTTAACCCAGCGACGTTGATGGCAAAAATAAAAGAAGAGTTAGAAAAGTAGTAAAAAAATATTGCTTTTTTTTCTTCTTAGATTTGATTATTGACTTAAATTGGTATATAATTAGTGTACTGGAGTGTGAAGTATGAATTTTATAAAAAAACATAAATTAACAGTATTTATTATTTTAGTTTACATAGTAGTCATTGCTTTTGGCTACTTTATATATAATTTATTTATCGGAAGTAGTGGGATGCCAGTTTATGGTGAGCGACTTGATGGAATCGAGAGTGTGCTTATATCAAAAGAACAATTAGATAGTATTAAGACAGAAATTGAGAAAGAAGATATTGTCGTAAGAGTTACTAAACCGTATGTTAGTGGGAAAATAGTAAAAGTAATAGTCACGATTAAAGATTCTGCAGATATGGCGCCAGGTA
The DNA here is from genome assembly GCA_964616485.1 of uncultured Muribaculaceae bacterium. Lineage (GTDB taxonomy): Bacteria > Bacillota_I > Bacilli_A > RF39 > UBA660 > RUG13868. Next base: position 66,565 of record CAZTRB010000005.1, on the reverse strand, counting down.
AGGCTTTGGCTTCTAAAGTAACGGAAGTATTAAATGATGAACAAAAAAAGTTTTATGATATCGAGTTTTTCTTGAATAAAGACTATAACTGTACGATAATGGCCACGGGTAAAATGGATGAAGATGGTAACTTTGTCGATAAGATAGAGATTAGGTTCGTTAATGACTTATCTCGTGTAACCGGATTATCTTATGGATTATCTAGTGCAAAAGAAGTAGTCTATAATCAAAAACAAACGTATGATTTAAAAGAAGATGGTACTCATACGATATATGGTTTCGTTAAAGACGGAACTACCGAAGGTACTTGTAGTCTTAAAGTCACGAAGAAAGCTAGCGATATAGATGCTAGTGTCGATACTATAAAAAGCCGACAAGGTAGTAGATTTCCAATGATCGGTTATTTAAGAAGAGGAGCGACAAAGTTTGTTTGGACGAATGTTCAATAAAGTGGTGAATTATGAAAATTAAGAAGAAATGGTTATTTATAATACCTTTAATAATAGCGATAGTGACATTCTTATCGTTATATTATTATTTTAATAAGGAAGACCAAAATTCGTTTACGGTAGCGGATAATAAATGGATTAAGGAGAATCAAGCGACAGTCGTCGATTTTAGTATTCTTAGTGATTATCCTGTTTTTGGTAACGGCGGTGTTTTTAGAAGATTTATCGATGATTTTAGTAAAGATACTGGTTTTGAATTTAATGTTGTTCCTTTTTTAAAAGAAAGTGTTATCGATTCTAAAGGCTATAGATTTAGAATTTTAACTAATAAAGAAGTATTAAGTGAAAAAGACTTATTCTTACAAGAAGAAGTCTATGCTTTGATTGGTAAAGAAAAAGGTAGATATGACTCAATTAATGAGGTGGGAAGTAAGACTTTTGGAATTTTAGCTAACGATTCTGATGAGATAATTTATTATTTAAAGAGTTATGGTCAAGTCAAATATAAGACTTATGAAGAAGCCGATAAACTTTTTGAAGATTATGAAAAAGACGCTATCGATATGATTATTATTCCTAATACGATGTATCTGAATGAGACTATTTTAAAAGAAGATTTTCATATTAAATACATATTTACCGATTTTAGTAGAAGTATCGTTCTCTCTTTAAGTGATAAAGAGAATGATTCGAGAATGAACGAGATCGTTACTAAATATTTTAAGACTTGGAAGAAGAACAATTACGTCTCGGTATATAATAAGATGCTTTTAGATTATTATATTAATGCCGCTAATATAAACGATAAGGAAAAGACAGAATTTTTAACTAAAAACTATATTTATGGTTATGTAGAAAACTATCCTTACGAAGTAAAAGACAAGAAGGAATTGTCGGGAATAGCTGCTGAATACATTGGTAGGATGCAAAGATTAATGAGTGATAAGGTAATAACTTTTAATAAATACGATACCCTTGAAGCTTTAAAAGAAGCTATTAATAAGGGGGAAGTTGATATTTACTTTAATTACTATGATTTTGAACATAGTAATTACGTACCTACTATTTCTCCGTTTATCGAGAAATATGTCGTCTTAGGAAAAGCTAAAGATAAGTTTGTCGTTAATACTTTTGAGTCGACTAAAGGTAGAAAAGTATACTTATTAGAAAACAATGCTATTTATAATTATTTTAAAGATAGTAGCAAAGCTGCTCTCGTACCAGCACAAACTCTAGACAGTCTACTTAAGAGTTCTAATGGTAACTTAGTCGTCGTCGATAAAGAAGTATATAACTATTACAAAAATAATAAGTTTTCTGATTATGAGATTTTATTTGAATCGACGATTACTAAAGACTATAATTTTATGGTTAAAAATGATGATAGCAATAAAGTCTTACATAAAATATTCGACTATATAATAAGTACTAACTCTTATTATAATTATCGTAACGAAGGTCTAAGCAGTCTTAATCTAACACTTTTAGAAAAGAGTTCTTTTGAAGAATTATATGTAATACTTTTTGTTATCTTAATCATTCCTATCATAGCTATCTTAGTCGTTATTCTAATATTAAGAAGTTTTAAAGAGAAAAAATATGTTAAGAAAGAAGAGCGTCGTAAATATACTGATATGTTAACTTCTCTTAAGAATAGAAATTACTTAAACTTTAGTAAAAAACTATGGAATGATAGTGATAAGTATCCACAAGGTATAATCGTAATCGACTTAAATAATGTTAAATATGTAAATGACAATTATGGTTATGATCAAGGTGATAAGCTTATTATTGGTGCTGCTAGTATTTTAGTTAATACTCAGCTTGAAAAGACTGAGATTATAAGAACTGATGGAAATGAATTCTTAATTTATTTGGTCGGATACAGTGAACAACAAGTTACTACTTATGCTAAAAAGATTTCTAAAGAGTTAAAGACTCTTCCTTATGGATTTGGTGCTGCTATTGGTTTTAGTATGATTATCGATGAGATAAAGACGATTGATGATGCTATAAATGAAGCTACTTTAGAAATGCGTAAAGATAAAGAGGAATATAAGTAAGAAGGTCTTAAAATGAAGAGAAAAGTAACAGCCTTTTTCAAGGAAATATATAATCTTATAAAAAGGCCAGAGATGAGTGTTTTACCTGCTCACCTGGCTTTTTATTTAATGATGATGTTAGTCCCTTTACTGGTGTTACTCGGTGCTGTTTTGACAAAATTTAGTATCTCTTCGGAGAGTATGACGACTATTATTCATAATAACTTACCTACTAATGTCGCTAATCTAATCATAGGAGTATCTAAGAGTGATATTTCGAGTCTAAGTTTATGGATAGTTTTAATACCGACCGTTTTGTTAGCATCTAATGGGACATACTCGATAATAATTGCCTCTAATTCTATATATAAAGTCGACGATAAAAACTATTTAAAGAAAAAGATAAAGTCTTTTTTCATGTTTATCGTTCTTATTATACTATTCGTTTTCTTATTGTTGGTGCCTGCTTTTGGTAACTTAATATTTAGAATAATCGGATCAATCGTAACTAATACGAATATAACTGATAGTATTTATTATTTAGTATTTAATTTATTTAAATACCCAATCTCTTTTCTCTTTATTTATTTAGCAGTCAAATTTTTATATTATATCGCTCCTAGTATTAGATTAAATAGTAAAGAGTTAAATGCTGGGACTTTATTTACTTCTATTATGTGGGTAATAAGTACTTTTTTATACTCATATTATATTGATTTTTACACTGGATATGAGACTTTCTATGGTAGCATGTCTAGTCTCTTATTCTTAATGCTATGGCTTTATGTCTTATCTTATATCTTTGTTTTAGGAATGATTTTAAACTCATATAACCATTTAAAAAACAAAGAAGAGAGAAATAAAAACTAGAAAGAAGTGTTTGTTTTTGCTATAATATAATCGCGAGGTATACGGATGAAGAAGTTATTTAGAAAGATTAAAAAAAATTATAATACATTTAAAAATAATCCGAAAGGAAGTCTTTTAAATTTTAAAAATTCTTTTGTAACATATTTAAAGAACAATAAATTATTTGTATTGTTTGTTTTTTTAAATGTTTTTAATGCTTGGTTACTTAGATATTTAACGATAAATTCGATTGATAATCTATTAGACTATTCTCCTCTATTAGGAGACTTTTCCTTTATATTATTGATCGGTTCAATCTCTTATCTATTAAAAGATAAATATAAGTTTACTTATATGTTTTCAATTACTTTTATCTTATCTCTTATTTGTTTAATTAACTCTTCTTATTATACGAACTATACTTCTTTCGCTTCTATATCTCAACTTTCGACGATGAAGTTTATCGTTGCTGTCGGAGATGCCGTTATAGAAAATGTCTTTGAAATCAAAGATCTTCTATATCTATTAGCACCGATAATTTTATATTATTTTCATCGTCATTATTTAAAAAACGATTATTATAAAAATACGGGGTTTTTAAAGACTTCTAAAAAATTAGCTAAAGCTACTTTTGCTTTTGCAGTTTTTTCTACGATATTTTTCTTATTACAATTAAGAGATAATGATTATGGTACTTTAATGAGACAGTGGAATAGGGAAAACATCGTTATGAGATTTGGTATCTTTCCATATCATTTAAATGATATGGTGAAAAGCCTTGAACCTAAATTTGCTTCTCTTTTTGGATTTGATAATGCCCTTAAAAACTTTAATGAATATTTTGAAACTCCAATAAAAGAAAAGAGTAATAAATATACCAATGTATATGAGGGTAAGAATATAATATCTATACACGGTGAAAGTCTTCAATCTTTCTTAATCGGATTAAAATTTAATGGCGAAGAAGTAACTCCTAATTTAAACAAATTAGCGTCTTCTGGGCTTTATTTCGATAACTTTTTTGCCCATGTTAACGTAGGTAATAGTAGTGATACGGAGTTTACTTTTAACACTTCGTTAATGCCGGCTAATGTCGGTACGGCTTTTGGCAATTATGCCGATAAAGAGTATATTTCTATACCAAAATTATTAAAAGAAAAAGAATATTATGCCTTTTCGATGCATGGTAATAATGCTGACTATTGGAACAGAAGAGTTATGCATAAAAGTTTGGGGTATGACCGTTTATATGGAAAGACTGATTACGAGATCGATGAAATAATCGGCCTTGGTTTATCCGATGTTTCTTTCTTTAAACAATCGGTATTAAAAATAGAAGAGATAGCGAAAGAGCACGATAATTATTATGCGACACTTATCATGCTTACCAATCATACTCCTTTTAATCAAGTAGATAAATACGGTGAGTTTGCCGTCGATATAAAAGAATTAGTTTATAATGAGGAAATTGGTGAGACTGAAGAGATCGTTTATCCTTATATGGAAGGAACTAAGTTTGGTAATTATATTAAGTCTGCTCATTATGCCGATTATGCTTTAGGAGTATTATTAGAAGAATTAGAAGACAAAGGATTGTTAGAAAACACAGTCATTGTACTCTATGGTGATCACGATGCTAAATTACCATTTGATAACTATGTACGTTTCTATAACTATGATAAAGAAAACGATGCTGTTTTAGATGAAGAAGATCCTGATTATGTACCTTTCAATGAGTATGATTATGAACTTATCAAGAGAGTCCCATTAATAATATGGTCTAAAGACTCTGATGTTAAACCAGAAGTAATTAGTTATCCGATGGCTATGTATAACGTAATGCCGACTTTAGGAAACATGTTTGGTTTTTATAATAATTATGCATTGGGTAGAGATATATTCAGCGTTAAGGAGAATAACCTCGTACCTTTTCCAAATGGTAGTTGGTTAAATAAAGATATGTATTATAACAGTAGAAAAAAAGAGACTTATGTATTTGGTAACGCTATTGTCAATCAAGAAGAAGTCGTTAAGAATACGGAATTTGTAGATAAGTTACTAAGAGTATCTAATGACATTCTAATATATGACTTGATAAAGAATTCTAGATTAACGGTAGTAAACGAAGAAGATATTATTAAAGGGAGTTAATATGAAGAGAAAAGTAATGTGGTTTTTAGTATTTTTAATCGTCTTATTAGTCGCTTTTGTAGGAGTATGGTATTATTTTTTCAAATCTTCTCCAGAAGTAATAGAAGAAGTTAAGGTCTTAGAGACTATTGAGAAATATGGTTATGTCTTATACGAAAATAAGACTGATTTATATAAAGAAAAATTTGAGAAATTAAAAGAAGTCTTAAATAATGAAACTATTGTCGAAGAAGATTATGCCTTGATTATAAGTGAATTATTTGCAGCAGATTTTTACGATTTAAACAGCAAAGTAACTAATTCAGATATTGGTGGAATAGAGTTTATCTATGTTCCGGCAAAAGATAATTTCTCTTTAGCAGCTAAAGATACGATCTATAAATATGTTGAGAATAATGTTTATGGAGATAGAAAGCAAAAGCTTCCAATAGTAAAAGAAGCTACTTCTAAATTAGTTGAAGGTAAGTGTTCTTATATCAAAGACGATTTAAAGGATGATAAGTGTTTTAAAACGACAGTAGATATAACTTATGTCGAAAATTTATCTTATCCAACTAAAGTAGATTTAGTCATTGTCCATGTAGAGGAAAAACTCTATATTACCGAAGTAAAATAACAAAAGAGGTGCTTATGAATCTAGTTATAATGATTAAGTATGGTGAACTTAATACTAAAAAGAATAATCGTAATTTCTTTATAGGTCTACTTTATAGAGATTTAGATGAAAAACTACTTAATTATAATGTTAAAATAAGAAAAGATCTTGCTCGTATGTATATAGAGTTTGATATTAAAGATAAAGAAGAGATTTTAAAAGTAATTAATAAGACTTTTGGAATTCATAAGTATGTTTTAGCTTATAAGATAAGTAAAGATATTGAAACTATCGAAAAGACACTTTTATCTATAATCAAAGATAAAAGTTTTTCTACGTTTAAAGTAGAAACGAAACGTAGTGATAAGACTTTTCCCGTCTCTAGTCTTGAGTTTTCTAGACAAATGGGTGGGCTTATACTTAAGAATACTAAAGATAAAAAGGTTAATGTTACTAATCCAGAATTATTAGTAAGTATCGAGATTAGAAATGAATATGTCTATATATATACAGATAGTTATAATGGTTTAGGTGGTTATCCACTTAATAGTATGGGTAAGGGGTTAGTCATGTTAAGTGGTGGTATCGATTCGCCAGTAGCCGCTTATCTTTCGATGAGAAGAGGAATTAATGCCGAGATGTTATATTTTGAAGCACTTCCTCATACTAGTTTAGATGCTAGAAAGAAAGTCATTACTCTTACTAGAAAATTAGCTGCTTATACCAAAGAAATTAAATTACATATCGTTCCTTTTACCGATATACAAGAAGCGATTTATCAAAATATGAGTAAAGATTATATGATTACGATCATGCGTCGTATGATGTATAGGATAGCTGATAAATATGCTAAGAGAAGAAAGTGCCAAGTGTTAATAAATGGTGAATCAATAGGTCAAGTAGCTAGTCAGACTCTTAGGAGTATGTCGGTTATAAACGAAGTTACTAATATGCCCGTTATAAGACCCGTCGCTTGCATGGATAAATTAGATATAATTAAGATAGCTGAGGAAATAGATACATATAATACGAGCATTCTTCCTTTCGAAGACTGTTGTACGATCTTTGTACCAGAGCATCCCGTTATTCATCCTTACTTAAGTGAGTGTCTAGAAGAAGAGAAAAAGATCGATTATGAAACGAAGATTGATGAGACGATAAGTAAGATAGAGACTATTACCATTACCGAAAAAGAAGAAGATAATTTTGAATATTTGTTGTAAGTGTTCACAAATAAGGTAATCTTTGTTAAAATAGTCTTATTGAAAGAGGTAAATTTATGAAAATAATGTCGATTAATGCAGGAAGTAGTTCTTTAAAATTTTCTTTATTTGATATTAATAGTGAAGAAGTTTTAATATCAGGACTATTTGAAAGAATAGGAATTGAGGGAGGACGTTATGCTCTAAAGTATAAGGGTGATAAGATCGTTGTTGAAAATGAATTAGAAAATCATGCAGTAGCCGTTAAACTCTTATTAGATAAATTAATAGAACTCCAAGTAATCTCTAATTATGAAGAGATAGAGGGAGTTGGTCATCGTGTCGTTCATGGTAAAGACAAGTATGTCTCTTCGATCATGATAACTGATGAAGTATTAGCAGATATAATTAGTTTCAATGAATTTGCTCCACTTCATAATCCGGCAAATGTCACGTGTATCGAGGCTTTTAGAGAAGTTTTACCAAAGACTCCGATGGTAGCTGTTTTTGATACAGCGTTTCATCAAACGATGACAAGAGAGAGATACTTGTATCCGGTACCACATACTTGGTATGAAGATTATTCGGTTAGAAAATATGGGGCTCACGGTACTTCTCACAGGTTTATTACTCTTCGTATGATGGAAGAATTAGGAAGAGAAGATATTAATATTATCTCTTGTCACTTAGGTAACGGTTCTAGTATAACTGCTGTTAGAGACGGTAAATGTATCGATACTTCGATGGGATTTACTCCTCATGCCGGTGTCGTAATGGGAACAAGAAGTGGTGATATCGACGTATCTATTATTCCTTATGTTATGGAAAAAGAAGGAAAGAGTGCTACCGAGGTAATGAATGACTTAAATAAGAAATCTGGTCTTTTAGGAGTAAGCCGCGTAAGTAGTGATTCTCGCGATATCGAAGAAGGTATTAAAAGAGGAGATGAAAACTGTATTCTCGCTCAAGAGATGTTCGTTAACTCGATCGTTAAATATATAGCTCAGTATTATGTTCAGTTAGGTAAAGTAGACGCTATTTGCTTTACGGCGGGAATAGGTGAGCGAAGTCCTGAATCTCGTGCAGAAATAATCGAGAAACTAAATTGTCTTGGAATTAAGATAGACAATGAAGCTAATAAAGCTCGTGGTACTTTTGCTAAAATTAGTAGTGAAGACTCTAGTGTCTTAGTATATACTGTACCGACGGACGAAGAGTTAATGATTGCAAGAGATACGGTGGAAATAATTAACAAATAGAATGGATGTACCAATGTTAAAAAAAATATATAAAAAAGTAAAAGAATATAAGATAATAGTAATCGCTAGGCATATCGGAGTTGATCCCGATGCCTTGGGAGCACAACTAGCTTTAAAAGAATCTTTAAAGTTAGCCTTTAAAGATAAAGAAATATATGCAGTCGGAGCTAAGAGTGCTAAGTATAACTATTTTCCTAAATTAGATAAGTTTGATCCTAAAGATAAAGAAGCTTTACTTATCGTCGTCGATACGCCCGATATGAAGAGAATTGAAGCTTCTAATGTCGATTTGTATAAAGAGATATGCAAGATAGACCATCATCCAGCAATCGATGTTTTCGGCCCTTTAGAGTATGTAGATACTACGGCAAGTAGTGCCTCAGAATTAGTCTATCGTTTTATAAAAGAAAACAACTTACAACTTGATGAAGAGGTAGCTAAGTATTTGTTTTTAGGTATAATATCGGACACTAACAGATTCCTTTTCAATAGTAATCACAATACTTTGAGAATTGTTGCCGAGCTTATTGAGAAGTATCACTTAGATGTCGAAGACTTATATCAAAAGTTATATTTAAGGCCTTTAAATGAGATAAAATTACAAGGTTATATATCTCAAAACATGATTGTTACTGACAATAAGCTTGCTTATACAATCATTACTAACGATATAATGACCGAGTATGGAGTAGATGCTAGTAGTGCTGGAAACTTAATAAATAACTTTAATAATATCGAAGAAATCTTGGTATGGGTTACGGTATCAGAAGATATTAAAAATAATATAATCAAGTTTAATATTAGATCACGTGGTCCGATAATAAATACTGTAGCTGAAAAATATAGGGGTGGAGGTCATCAATTTGCTTCTGGTGCTAGACTTTCTAGTATGGATGAAGTCATGCCTTTTATTAGAGATTTAGACAATACTTGTAAAGAGTATATTGAAAGTCAAGGTGAGAGAGATGAATTTTAATAATGTCGATTTATTTATAAGTGCCGTTAGAAGAAGTCAATATCCGGAAGATGGCATGAAAGAATTCATTATGTTAGGACGCAGTAATGTCGGTAAGAGTAGTTTCTTAAATACGATTGTCAATAGAAGAAACATGGCTCGTATTTCTTCTAAGCCTGGAAAGACTAGTACTTTAAATTTCTTTAATGTCGATAATAGCTTTTATTTAGTCGATGTGCCCGGTTACGGTTATGCTGATACTAGTAAAGAGGAAATTAAGAAGTTTGGTCTTATGGTAGAAGAGTATTTGGAGAAAAGAGACGAGTTAAAGAGAGTCTTTCTATTAGTCGATTTTCGTCATAAACCTAGTAGTGATGATGTCTTAATGTATAATTATTTAAAGCATTATCAAATACCGGTAACGATCGTTGCTACAAAGACAGATAAAGTTAGTTCTAGAGAAAAAGAGAAGAATTTAAAACAACTTAAAGATACTTTAGATATAATTGTCGGAGACAATATCGTTCTTTTTTCAAGTGTTACTAAATTAGGACGCGAAGAGATTGTCAATCAAATAGAACAAATAGTAAAAGAGAAATAGTTTATTTCTTTTTTTGTTAACAAAGATGAGAAAATTTGCTATAATTAAGAAAATCGAGGTGATTATATGAACCTTCCAATTATCGCATTAGTCGGAACGCCTAATGTTGGAAAAAGCACAATCTTCAATCGTATGGTCGGTTCAAGAATATCTATTATCGAAGATACTCCTGGAGTTACTAGAGACAGGATATATAGTGATACTACTTACGGAGATTATAAGTTCAATGTTATTGATACCGGTGGTATCGATAGTGAAGAGATAAAATTTAATGACGTAATAAAAATGCAAGCGGAAATTGCTATCGAACAAGCCGATGTCGTGTTATTTATCGTCGATGGTAAAGAGGGCTTGACTAGTAACGACTATTTAGTAAGAGATATGTTAAGAAAAAGTAACAAGGAAGTAATAGTCGTTATTAACAAGGTAGATAGTAAAAAGAGTATCGATAATATCTATGATTTTTATGAGCTTGGATTCGATAGTTATGTTCAAGTAAGTGGAGAGCATAATATCGGTTTCATCGAACTTTTCGATGAAATAGTATCGCATTTACCGAAGAGAGATTATTCAATAGAAGATAATCGTTTAAAGTTTTCCGTCGTTGGAAGGCCCAATGTCGGTAAGAGTAGTATTATAAATGCTCTTTTAAATGAAGACCGTTTAATTGTTAGTGATGTTCCTGGAACGACTAGAGATGCCGTTGATACGGTGTTCAGATATAACGATGAAGAGTTTGTAGCTATCGACACAGCTGGATTAAGAAAAAAGGGACGAATATTTGAAAATATTGAGAAGTATAGTGCTCTTAGAAGTATGAAGGCGATTGATCGTAGCGATATTTGTCTCTTAGTAATTAATGCGGAAGAAGGAATTATCGAGCATGATAAACATATTGCCGGATATGTCTTGGAAAGTGGTAAAGGATTAATAATCGTCGTTAACAAATGGGATACTGTTAAAGATATGGATATAAGAGAATATACTAAGAAAGTAAGATCAGAGTTTCAATTTTTAAGTTATGTACCGATCGTATTTACATCGGCTTTAACTAAAAAGAGAATTCATACTATTATGCCTGAGATACTTAAAGTAAAAGAAAATATAAGTAGAGAAATAGCGAGTAGTCTTTTATCTGAAGTTATGATTGAAGCATACACATTAAATCCACCACCATCTTATAAAGGTAAGAGACTTAAGATATATTTTGTCAATCAAACGGGAAAGAAACCTCCTAAATATACATTTCATGTTAATAATAAAAATCTCGTTCACTTTTCATACGAGAGATATTTAGAAAATAAATTAAGAGAAAATTTTGAATTAAGTGGTACTCCGATAGTATTACAGTTTAAAAATAGAAGTGATTAATAATAAGTAGGTGATTATATGACAAATGAAATAATTTATAACTCTGCAGAATTAGAAGAAGTAATTAGTAAGTTATCAGAGACTTCGGCCCTTTTGGAAGCAGTCGCTACTTCGGTGGCTACTGATTTTGCTGTATTTAAAGAATTAGAACTATCGACTGTTGCCGAAGATATTAAAAAAGACGTAGATAGTCTTGCTACAAATAAAACACAATTAATTAGAAGACTTAGAGGACATAGTGAAGACATGATAACTAGTGAAGAGAATCTTGGTAAGATTGTCGAAGATGATACTAATAATGGTAGTGGTTATAGTGGCTATACTGGAGGTGGTGGATTTAGTGGTGTAATTGGAGAGACTGTAGGTGGACCAAGCATGCTTCCTAATAGCCAGATTACGGACCTTGCTGATTTCGATTCGTTTGGACAAAGTTTGCTAGTTCAAAACGTTAACGAAAAAGACCCATTTAATTTAAATCGTCTTTTATTTGGAGGCCAAAACACTAAGGCCTTAATCTTCTACTTAAAAAGATTCGCACCAAATTTAGTTTTTTCTACAGAAGATAATTTTGTCATTCAAAAACAACTTTTAGAATTGTTAGCAAAAAACAAAGATTTTAATATTTTTGAACAAAGCCTGACTTTTTTAATAACTAAAGAACATCTAGAAAAAGTAGCAGAATCAAGTAATATTACTTTTTCCGAACTATTAATCGAGGATAAAAATAAGACTCTTTTGTTTAAAACTTTTCACTCTCTTTATTATGCTCCTGAAATACCGGATGGCTTAACTAATAAAGAGATGAGTATATATAAAAACTATATCAATAACATCGCTAAAAAGTTAGATATTACCGTTGAAACCCTATTGACTAACGAAATATATATCGATGTATTGAAGCAAGGAGTTTAATATGAAACTAAAAGTTAAATTTCAAGAAATGGATAGTGTTTCGTTATCTATTGAGACTAAGTATGAAGAGATAGAAAAAGTAATTAAAGAAATAGAAGACTTACTTCCGATAATCGAACAAAATTGGAAAGGCGTCGATAGTGATGCTTTTTGTGATAAGTATCGTGGATTTATTTCAAAAAGTAAATATGAGAATCATAGGTTGAAAAGAATCTATGAAAAGATAGACTATTGTATGGGGGTATACACTAAGAGAAATAATGAGTTTGTTGCTGAAATGAGAAAAGACGGTGATAAGCTATGATGAATTTAGATATTAATACTAAAGAACTTGAAAAAGTAGTAGCTCTTTTAAAACAAAAAAAGTTTAGTCTTGAAAGTAAATTCGATGAATTAGATCATAATCTAAAGCAAATAAATGGAGAAACTGATGTTTGGGTTGGTAAGACTCAACAAATTATGTATGACAAGTATTTAAAGATAAGTGAAAACTTTCCTTTAGAAATAAAAGAATTAGAGAGTTTGATTTTGTTTTTAGAAGAAGCAATCGAAGCTTATAATACCGATGAAAGAAATCGAATTCAATTTTTAGAAGACAATACTAGCAAATTAGATATAAATTAATAAAGGATGTGATTAAATGGCAATTTTTTATATTAATCCTTACGATAATTATTATGAAAAACTCAAAAGTGAAAAAGAACTTGTTAACAAAGCGAAAAGGGTGCTTGAAGATGTTACTAAAATAGTTGATATAGACACAAATCTATTAGATTCGATGAGCGGTGAGAATTGGAAAGAAGCGGGACAAGAGTATTTAAAGTCCGAGTTTTTACCACAGATAATAGAAGCTATTAAAAATCTTAATAAAAATGTCGAACAAGCATTGATTCCAGTTTCAGAACGCATAGTAAACAATCTAGTATCGATGTTAGAGACTTTTAAAGATTTAGATTTACAGTATGAGAAAAATAAAGAGACTCTTGATAAACTAAGAGAACCTTCACCTAAATACGAGTTAGATAGTAATAATGAAGAGACGACTACTTTAACTAGTGCTTATAAGACTTATCAATCTACTAAAGATGAATTAACGACGAATGTCGATAGTGACTTTAGAACTTTGACGATTTTAAAAGAGAGTATTGATAAAGAGATAGCCTCTATTAAAGGAGTTACTACTACTAAAATAGAAGAGATTAAAATAAAGGAAGAAGAAGTTAAAAAGATAGTCAATAGTCAAATAACTAGTACTAATCTTAGTCTCGATGAAGAAGCTAGGGCTTTTGTCGGAGATATTGATAATGATGATTATTATATCTCACCTAAAATAGGTAAAGTAGCCCAAACTCCTACTCTTTGGTATAACGGAAAAGAATATAAAAGAGATGATGAAATAGTCGTAAAAAAGGGAGAGACTATTAGAATAATCGTAAAACTTCCAGTTAGTGCTGGTAAAATAAAACAGCTTCAAAGGACGACGGCTGATGGTGCTAAAGGTTGGCAAAACTATGCGACAGCTGTTTCTGAACCTTATGTAAATAGAAAAGACCCTAGTACATTCTTAAGAACAAACTATTACGAATGGGTCGTAACTGGTGATAAAGTAGGTTCAACGACAATTTCACAGACAATGTTTCATTCTACTGAACAATTTAATCAGGTTAAGAGTATGATTCGTCTTAAATTAAAAGTAGTAGATTCATAGCGAATAATTGACAATAAAAGCCATATATATTAAAATTTATTATAGGAGGATTATATGAGCAATAAAGATAAGAAAAATACGATGATTGGAGCTTTACTAGTTGCACTTGTTTTTGTGTCAGTAGGGTATGCTCTTTTATCTACGCAGTTAGAAATAAAAGGAAGTGCTACGATCGTTAACCCTGACTTTGACGTCGCGATAACGGCAATTAATAGCACAGAGACTGAGGGAAGTGGAAAAAGTTTAGAATCGACCGTTTTAGATTCTAAGACCGCTATATTTAGCGCTACTTTTGTCGATCCTGGTGATACCGTTAAATATGTTGTTAATGTTAGAAATCAAGGAAACCTAGATGCTAAATTAAATGCCATTGAATTAAATCCTAAAGACTATGGAGAAGGATTTATTATTTATACAATAAACGGAATAGAAGCCGGTGAAGTATTACAAGTCGGACAAAGCAAATTATTTGAAGTTATAGCTTATTATAATCCAGATATGACTGAAGAAGTTACCGCTGAAGACTTAACAAAAGACTTGAGGCTGACACTTGACTATGTAGTTCGTTAAAAGATAAGTTTACAAAAAAACAATTAAACAGTACAAAAGACTGTAAAAGTTGTTTTTTTTCTTTGTTGTAGTATATAATATTTATAATAGGAGGACCATGATGAAGAAAATATATTTAACATATATAATACTGTTTTTATATATAATATTTCAAAATTATCTAGTTACTTCTATCTTCTCTGTGTATGCAGGAATAATGAATATGATAATTTTATCGATAATAGCAGTTACTTTCTTCTTTTTATTCGATACTAAATATACTAAGAGCAAAGATAACTACGATAAGACTCAAAACATAATAATAATCTTAATAATATATTCTTTAATATATTTTATGTCTGGTCTTTTCTTTGGTTATGAGAAATCGATATATAATAGGTCTTTAATTACTCTTTTAAAAGTTGTTTTTACTACTATTGGAACGATAACGGTAAACGAGTATATAAGATATAAGTTAATTACCAACTCCAAAGATACTTTAATTAATAATAGTATCATTTCATTTTTATTGGCTTTCAGTAGTATGAATGTCTTATATATTTTCTCTGTAAGTGAGTTTAGTTATCTTTTTAAGATGTTTTCTTCATTAGTCCTTCCGCTTATTATAACTAGTTATGTCATGACTTATTTACAAAGAAATATGAAGTATAAGACGACTATAATCTACTTGGTATGGACGAGACTATTACTAATCATCTTACCTATTTTACCTAGCCATCCCTGGATTGTAACGACTCTATTCGGTTTGTTGCTACCGATGTTCGTCTATTTTAATATAAGTACCTTGGTTAATAATAGCGATTCTAGAACGAGAAGGTTTATCGATGAAAAGAATGGTGGTATAACTATTCTTGCCATCGTCGTATCGGTATTAATAATGTTTATCTTAAGAGTATTTAATTATTATCCGATGGCCGTTTTATCCGATAGTATGAAAGATACTTTTAAAAGAGGAGATTTATTAATTTTAGAAAAATTAAGTGATAAAGATATTAATAATTTAGTTCAATATGATATAATCTATTATAGATACGATAATACCTATGTCGTTCACAGGATTAATTATATAAGTAGATTATCTAATGGTGATATAGATTATCTCATAACAAAAGGAGATAATAATTCGTCAGAAGATAACTGGAGAGTTTATCCGGAAGACATAGTTGCAAAATATAATGTTTCTCTACCATATTTTGGATATCCTACAGTATGGTTTAATGAACTTTTAAATAATTAAAATAGGAGGTCAAGATGAAAAGAACTAAAGAAAAGGAAAGTATAGTATTATTATTACTAGGGGTATTACTCTTTTTTGCCGGATCAATTATAACTTATGATAGTACGAGTATAGAAAATAACAAAAATAATATCGTTGTCGATTATAAATCTTTCGGTGATATCGAGTATAATTTTAGACTAAAAGATAACTTTTTATATAAAGATGAATATATTAATAAGAATAAGATTCTAGCTAAATATATCGACTATATCGATTTAAAATTTACTTATGACCTTACGTCTATTAATCTAATTGATTCTGAAGCGGAATATTCTATATCTTTGTTTTTAGTTAACACTTATAAAGACGGCCTTCAAACGGAAGAATTATGGAAGAGAGAAGACGTTTTGTTTCCTAAAAATAAAGTCATAAAACAAGAGACAGGAGTCGTGTTCTTTGATTATAAAACGACTATCGATTATAAAGAATATCAAGAAGAAGCTTTGGAGTTTAGAAAAGAAAGTTCTATCTTAACAGAGGCTTATATAAAAGTTGTCTTTGAAATAAACAATCTTATTACGACTAAAGAAACGGCTAAGAAAGTCGCTGATCTTCACACTATGACAGCTAAAATTCCTCTTTTGGATACGGTAGTAAGTGTCGATAAAACGGGATCTTTCAATGAGAATAAAAATGTTTTTAGTAAAGATAACATCGTTAATCAGTACGGTCTTACTATTGGAATATTCTTAGTAATGGTGTCATTTGTCTTATTCTTCTATTATTTAAAGAGAGTACTACACCTTAAAAACGCTGACCCTTACACTAAAGAAAGAGATAGGATCTTAACTACTTATGCCAATGTTATCGCTGAAGTGGCTAAAAAACCAGACTTAAGTAAATTTAATGTAATGGATATAACTAACGTTAAAGATCTAATCGATATCGAAGATGAATTAAGGATACCTATCTTGTTTTTTGAGAGTAAGAGGAAAAGAGAAAGTACGTTTATTATTATCCATGAAAATAAGGCTTATCGCTATGTTTTGAATGAAAAAGCGTTAATTATGTAAATATATTGAAAAATACGTATAATATGTTGATTTTACAAATAATTTGTGATATTTTGTATATGTAAGCATATTATGCTTAAAAGGAGGAGGTAATATAATGAAAAAGGCAGATTTAGTAGAAGCAGTTGCAAAAGAAACGGGACTTACAAAAGCTGATGCAACACGTGCTTTAGACGCAGTATTTAATACTATTTCTAATGCATTAGCAAAGGGGAACAAGGTACCAGTTGCTGGATTTGGAACTTTCGGAGTTTCACATAGAAAAGCAAGAGAGGGACGTAACCCACAAACAGGAGCAAAAGTTAAAATTGCTGCGAGAAAAGCCGTTACTTTTAAAGCTGGTACAGCATTAAAAGAAGCAGTTAACTAGTAAGAAAGAAAAGGTTTACTTTTCTTTTTTTTTGTTTTAGTGTTTTGCTGTCATTATAATACATGATATAATATTAATAGAGGGCTATATGAATATAGATAATATAAGAGAATTCGTTAAACTAAAACATGCCGATCAAAAGAGAATTCAAGGGACACCTTATTATTTACATCCTTTTTCTGTATCTCTTCTTTTAAAAGAAAAAGGCTTTGATGAAAAATATCAGGTCATTGCTCTATGTCATGATCTTTTAGAAGATACGGATACTACTTATGAAGAGTTATCTTCTTTAACGAGTGTTGAGATAGCTAATATAGTCGTTTTACTTACTAAAGAAGATAATTATGATATGTCTAACTATATAGAGAGAATCTCTTTAAATGAAGCTGCCAAGACCGTTAAATTAGCGGATCGTCTTTGTAATCTTAAAGAGGTTGTCCTTGCTAATAAAAATTTTATCGATAAATATATTAAAGAAACGAAAGAATGGTATATCGACTTAGCTTTCGGTACTTTATTTGAAAAAGATATTAAAGAGATTATAACTTATTTAGATAATAATTATTAACAGAGGAGATGCGATGTTAAAGACTTCATTAAAATTATTAAAAAAATTAGAGAGTTCAGGTTTTCAGGCTTACATAGTAGGAGGATTCGTAAGAGATTATATTTTAGGTATGTCTTCTTTAGACGTCGATATAACGACTAATGCTAAACCACAGGAGTTGTTAAAGATTTTTGAAGAAGGATTGTTACCAAATGAAAATTATGGTGCAATTACCGTTTATTCTCATGGTAAAAGATTTGAGATAACGACCTTCCGTAGAGAGATAAAATATCATAATAATAGAATACCTGTCGAGATAGAATATATCGATGATTTAGTAGAGGACTTAAAAAGAAGAGACTTTACGATAAATACTCTATGTATCGATAGCAAAGGAAGTATACTAGATCTTCTAAATGGTATGGAAGACATCGACAACAAGATTATAAAGACGGTGGGTAATGCTTATGATAAGTTTGAGCAAGACTCTCTTAGAATATTAAGGGCTGTGAGATTTGCTACTTCACTAAATTTTAAGTTGTGTGATGAAGTAAAAAAAGCTATAATAGATACTAAACAAAATTTAGTAGGTTTATCTTATGAGAGAAAGAGACAAGAGTTAGATAAAATATTTTCTAATCCGAACGCTTCTTATGGAGTATCTCTTCTTTTAGAATTAGGTTTAGATAAGGAATTGGAACTATATAATCTAGAGAAAATAGTCTTTAAAAGCGATCTTTTAGGAGCATGGTCATCGATCGATGTCTCCGATAGATATAATTTTACTAAGCATGAGAAAGAGATTATTAAAAATATTAAGAGTGTCGTTAAGACTGGTATAAGTAGAAAGACACTATATAAGTATGGTCTTTATATTAATCAAGTAGCGGCAGATATCTTAGGTAAAGATCGTCTTGCTATAACGGAGAAATATAGCTCTTTACCTATATATTCTAAAAGAGATATTAACATCAAAGGAAATGAGATCTTAGAAGTGGTCGATTCCAAATTAAAAATAGCGATGATATTCACAGATATTGAAGATAAAATATTAAAGGGTAATTTAGAAAATGACAATAGAGTAATAATTGACTATATTAAGAAAAACTATTAGGGGGATTTATGAAACAAGAAAAGATCTTGGATATTATGAAAGGAAAGAATGTCGTTATACCGCTTAATTTATATAAGTTTTATAAAAAGTTAGGTATCGATTCAGAGACATTTATCTTTTTGATGTATTTAAATGGTTTAAGTACGGAATTATTATTCGATATTAATAAGTTCTCTGCAGACTTTGGTACTACTCCTAAAGAAGTCTTAAGATATGTTTCTTTGTTAAAAGAAAAGGATTTAATTAATATTAAAGTCGTTAAAAATGAGAAAAATGTCACTGAAGAGTATATATCTCTCGATCGTTTCTTTGAAAAGATAGCGACTTACTTTATAGAGGATATTAATAATGAAATTACTAAGGAATATAACGTTTATAGTTTATTAGAGAGTGAATTAGGTAAGCCCTTATCGCCTATGCAATATGAGATAGTAAAAGCATGGCAAGATATGAATTATAGTGAAGAGATGGTCAAAGAAGCTGTTAAAGAAGCGGTATTTAATGGTGTTCCAGAACTTCGTTATATCGACAAGATTCTTTATGAGTGGGGTAAGAAAGGTATTAAGACTAGAGAAGATGTAGTAAAGAACAAGAAAGAGTATCAAAATAAAAAAGAGGTAGAAAAGATTGATATCTTCGATTATGACTGGATGGATGAAGAGCGTGAAAATTAAAAAAATAGAAGATTATTTAGATGAAAAGTATCCTAATCCTAGATGTGAACTTAATTATAATAAAGACTATGAGTTGTTAATTGCAGTAGTTCTTAGTGCTCAGACGACGGATAAGAGGGTAAATAGTGTTACTCCAGAACTTTTTTCTAAATATGACACTTTATTTAAGTTAAGTGAAGGTTCAGTAGAAGATATTGCTAATATAATTAAACCGATAGGTACTTTTAATAAGAAGAGTATTTTCATCAAAGATATCGCTAAAATATTAATAGATAAACATAGTAGTGTTGTTCCTAATAACAGAGAAGACTTAGAAGTTCTTCCTGGAGTAGGAAGAAAGACTGCTAATGTCGTTTTAAGTAATCTATTTGATTATCCAGCAATTGCTGTTGATACTCATGTAGCTAGAGTTAGTAAGAGATTAAACTTAGTCAAAGAAGAAGATTCGGTAGAAGTTATCGAACAGAAGTTAATGAAAAAATTTGCAAAGAAAAACTGGTGTAAGCTTCATCATCAATTAGTCTTATTTGGAAGATATAATTGTAAAGCTATAAAACCAGAATGTTCTTCTTGTAAATTACAAGAGATATGCAAGTATTATAAACAAAGTCTTAAATAGGCTTTTTTTTATTAAAAAAAGTAGAGTATTCTCTACTTTAATTTATGGATCTATAGTAACGGTTCTCGTTAATGTTTTTGTATAAGCACTCTTATAGCTTACTACATATGTTATCGTATATTTGTCAACATCTATTGTATCGATACCAGAGACGGTGTCTCCGTCTTTATTTTTAATTGATATTGCTACAGTTCCAACGGTAACTACTCCATCTTTAAGAAGTTTTACGTCGCCAGCACCTGGATTTAAATCATATGCTTCTAAAGAATCTCCTACTCTATAAGTCTTATTAGCTGGAACGTTTAAAGTGGCATCATAAGTACTCATATTATCTAAAGAGAACTCTTTAGATATAGCACCACTATTGTTTTGATCACTATGTTGGTAACCGGCTCTAATTGAATAGATACCATTTGGGTTACTAGTGTTTTTAATCGTATAGGAAGTACTCGTTGTAAAGTCTATATAAGCATCATTCTTATATATCTTATATCCTAGCGCACCGAGACCGAGATCGTCATCTGCTTTGTTACCTGCTGAGTTCCAATTTAAGATTAAGTTTTTAGTAGAAGGTTCATAACTCAAGGAGAGATTGCTAGGAGCATTCATCTTCTTGTATACTGTCGACTCTTCGGTGGGCTCTGTTCCTTTCTTAAAATATTCATAGACTATTTTATCGGAAGGGGTATATTGACTAGCTAATTTAGCAGGGTTAGTTCCCATCTCGATAGCTACTTTTACGACAGTGTTTGGCATTGGAAAGTCCGATCCATCTCTTTGGAATATCTTTCCTCCAATAGCCGAGAATAGTGCTTTTCTTTGTACATAAGCGGAATTACTAGTCGTATAATATTGTCGACTTATAGGTTCGTATCCGTACCAGATAGAAAGGACTAACTTAGTATCATAACCGACTACCCAAGCATCGTTTAAAGCACTACCTGGTAATCCGAAAGTTTGTAATGTAGCTGGTGTATGGTTCGTCGTCCCCGTCTTTGCAGCGATGTTAACACCGTTTATTTTAGCAGCACCACTTAGCCCACTATTAACTGCAGTCTTTAAGACGTCGTTCATCATGAAAGCAGTTGAACTACTCATGACTTTTTGTTTCGTAGACTCGTTTGTTAGAACTTCTCCCGTATCTCTAAAGACAATCTTGTTAATAGTATACGGTTCGTAATAGAACCCTCCGTTAGCAAAAGCTGCAAAAGCTCCAGCCATCTCTAATGGATTAGATCCAGTGTAAGCACCAATCGAATATGCTTCATGTAGATATTTAGACTTATAAGCGTCAGGTTCCATGCTTACACCAAGAGAATCGACGAAGTCAAAGACTTGTTTTTTATTTACTTGTTGGAAGGCTTTTAATGCTGGTATATTTCTTGATTGTGCAAGAGCGGTTCTAAGTGTAATCGTTCCCATATAACCACGATCTGAGTTTCTTAATTCTTGTCCAGTCGAGTAATAATAACGTGAATCATCGAACAATGTATAAGTAGACCAGTTGTTATATTCAAAACCAGGACCATAGTCGAATAACGGTTTTGCTACAGATCCGATTTGTCTTTTTGAACTAGTAGCATAGTTATGGTTTCTATTACCCGTTTGGTTTCTACCGGCTCCGATAGCTAATATTTTACCAGTATTTACGTCCATAAGTGTGACTCCCGCTTGAACGACAGGGTTTTCCCAGTTAAAGGTAGCTCCACTAAAGACATCATCGATTATAGTTTGATATGATCTATTCATATTCGTATATACTAATAAAGAACTAGTATGTGGATTAACGTCATACTTCTTGATTGCTTCTTCAACGACAGTATTTAAATAAGAATAAAATTTTTGTTCTTCGGCTGTCGAAAATAAAAGTGATTTTACGGGTATTGCATTTGCAATATCTCTTTCTTCTTTAGTTATGTATCCGTGAGTCTGCATTAAATATAATACTTCGGCTCTTCTTTTAGTAGCCGTTTCTGGATACTTAAAAGGATCAGTAGCACTAGGTGCTTGGAACATTCCTACTATAAGAGCCGCTTCAGACAACGTTAATTGACTAGCTTTCTTATTAAAATATATTTTACTAGCTTGTTCTACTCCATAAGCATTGTTTGCCAAGAAGTGGTTGTTTATATAGAACTCTAAGATCTCTTGTTTAGAATAGTTTTTTTCTATTTTAAATACGGCTAAGTAAATATCACTAAATTTACGTTCGATACCTTCAGTACCAGATGCTACATTAGATCTATCTTTGTTATAACTGTTTTTAGCTACTTGCATCGTAATAGTCGAAGCACCACCGGCATCTTTTTGTCCTAAAATTTGTTTGACAGAAGCGGCTAAGAAACGAGGAGCATCAAATCCGTTATGTTGAAAGAATCTAGAATCCTCAGTAGCGACTAGAGCGTCTATTAAGACTTCGCTCATGTCTTCGAACTTTATTATCTCTCTTTTTTCCGTACCTAATTCGGTAATTTCAACACCATTCATATCGAATATCTTTGTCGTTTGTGACATCGATAATACCTCTTCATTAAATTCTGGCGAATTTTTAACGACGCGATTTAAGAACCACGCACCACCGATGACTACTGCAATTGAACCAATTAAGATAATAGCAACCAAAGTATTTAAGATTATTCTAAAAGATTTCTTCTTTTTCTTTTTACTTAAGTATATAGATAGTTTTAATATTATGAAAATACCTACTAACATAAGAAGAGTAAAAACTAAGTTCATAAATACTAATCCTAAAATAGTAGCGATTATTGTAAATATTATCAAATCCCTAACATTTCTTTTTATCGATAATTTCTTTTTATTGTTTCTCTTTTTAGCACTCATTTGTACCTCCCAATAGTATATCTACTATTTTAATATAGTCTAATCTAATATTGTAGCCCTCTTTGATAAGATATGCTCTTTCATTAAAATAATCTAAAGGAATAGATTTTCTTTTACTAGTCTGAAAATATTCTATAAAGTCTTTTGCTGTTAATAAAAAAGTCTTATCCAAAGTAGTAAATCTAATTATAAAGAAAGCCAACCCACCATTATCTAAGACATTTGTTAAATGTTCTATTTGATGGTTATGAATGTTACTTAATGGAAAAGAAGTCTTACTTCTCGTCTCCTTAGCCTCAAAATCTATATATATTCCTTTATAAAGACCGTTATAATCGGTAGTAGAGGACTCCTTAAAAAAAGCCTCTTTAATAATCTTTTTATTGTTCCGATATTCCGTCTTAGTAGCTTGTATTGGAGTGGGTCTCTTATATATATAGGCTATCTTCTTATTTATATAATATTGATTAGAGAGGTTTATGTCTTCTTCTAAGATCATACCTCTATTATCGTATCTATAGTTTTTATTTTCTATTACTTTTACGCCTTTTGGATAATTCATTTAATCTCCTTGTATAACATAATTATACTCATAAATTATACTATATTTTATAGAAAAATTCTACTATATTAGAAAAATAATGATAAACCTTATATTAGCTAATATGTTTCATTGACAAAAAACGTATTATATTAGATAATGTTAACGTAAGGGATTGGTGAAAAGTATGTATCAAGAACAATTTAATCTGTCTTCGAAAGATATATTAGAAAAAGAATTTAAAATCGATACTAGAGGGTATCGATTAAAAGAAGTTGATCAATACTTAGATCTTATTATCGGAGATTATGAACAATTTTTTAAGGTGTTAAAAGATTATGAGAAAGAGAAAGAGTCTTTGCTCGATGAAATAATGTCTTTAAAACAAGAGATAAGAAATTTGAAAGTTAGTCTAGAAATTGCTAAAGAAGCAGAGTGTGACGATACTAATAAGAATCTATCTAATCTTGATGTCATTAGAAGGTTATCACAACTTGAAAAAATTGTTTATGGAAAAGATGAATAATATTAAGACAAACGCTGTATTTTTAATAATATAGAGGAAAGTCCATGCTCGCACAGGCTGAGATGTCTGTAGTGTTTGTGCTAGAGGAAAAAATAACTCTAGGTAGGTAACTAACGGCGGCGAAATAGTCTAAGTCTTCGGATATGACTAGATTAGCTATAAAGTGTCATAGTGACGAACAAGTTGGAAACGATGGAAGTGGAACGTGATAAACCCCGCAAGCGAGAAACTCAAATTTCGGTAGAGGAACTTTAACGAAGGAATCAAACGGAGTTAAGGACTGAAGTAATTCGGTAGATAAATGTTTGTCGCCTAGAAATAGGAACAGAACATGGCTTATTAATATTATTTTTTTTATTGAGGTGATCAGTTGAAAGAACTTGGTGAATATTTAAGAGAAACGAGAGAGAGAAACGGTGTTAGTGTCGAAGAAGCCGCTGATGATTTAAAGATAGATAGTTTTGATCTAGAGAGTTTAGAAGCCGGTAATGTAAGAGCTTTTAAAGATGTCTTATCGATGAAAGAAATTGTTGCTTACTATGCTAAATATCTGGGGCTTGATTCTGAAGATGTCTTGGATGAGTTTAATGATTTCTTATTTGAACATACTTCTAAAATATCTTTAGATGATATATTAGAAGCACAAAAGAAAGATACTAAAGAAAAGAAAGTCGTATCTCCATATACATTGGTAAAAGCAAAGAAAATAAATAAGAAATATGTCTATTTTTCTTTGGGTGTTATAGTATTTTTTTTAATATTAATATATTTAATAATCTTAATTAAACTTCCTAAAAAAGGAAAGATAACGGAAGAGCTTCTTAGCGAGAAGGGGGCGAGTTTATATTATGAATTTACCAATTAAATTAACATTATCCCGTATAGTATTAGCTGTTGTTTTAATTATCCTCTTACTTTTTCCATTTTACGAAGTAGGAATAGTTTTTCCTATAATTAAGATAACAGATAGTGTCGTTTTAGATTCTAAATATCTTATTAGTGGAGTAATCTTTTTAATAGCGTCTTTTACTGATTTTTATGACGGTTATATCGCTAGAAAAAAAGGTTTGATTACTAACACGGGAAAGATGTTAGATGCTATCGCTGATAAGATCTTAGTTAACTCAGTTTTAATTATTTTAGCTTCATTAAATGAGATAGATGCTATAATACCGATAGTCATCGTATTAAGAGATATAATCGTTAATGCGATTAAGATGGAAGCTGCGGCTAAGGGTAAGGTAGTAGCGGCAATAGGAAGCGGGAAATTGAAGACAGTAATGTTAATGATCGGTATTTCGTTAGTATTTTTCGGTAATTTACCATTTGAACTTATCGGTATAAGAGCCGCTGAATTCTTATTATATTTTGCTACAGTATTATCTATAACGTCTATGTTTGAATACTATAGTATTAATAAAAAGATAATTTTTGTTAATAAAGATCGTGAAAAATAGAATTTCTTTTATAGAAATTTTATTTTTTTAATACAAAGTGTCAACAAAACATTAAATACAAACAATTGTTCGAAAAACAGTTGCTTTTTTATTTAATCTATTGTATTATAATTTTGTGAGTAATAAGTGGAGGTAATTTATGAACAAAAGTACAGACAAGGAAAAAACATTAGAACAAGTATTATTAGATATAGAAAAACAATTTGGTAAAGGTGCGATAATGAAGCTTGGAGAAAGCAGACATATGGAAGTCGATACCGTACCAAGTGGTTCCCTTTCGTTAGATATAGCATTAGGTGTCGGTGGTTATCCTAAAGGAAGGATTATCGAGATATATGGTCCGGAATCAAGTGGTAAGACGACATTTGCATTACATGCAATAGCCGAGGTTCAAAAGCAAGGTGGTAAGGCGGCGTTTATCGATGCTGAGCATGCTCTTGATCCGACGTATGCTAAAAACTTAGGAGTTAATATTAACGATTTATTATTAGCTCAACCAGATACTGGTGAACAAGCTTTAGAAATATGTGAGGCTTTAGTTAGAAGTGAAGCCGTTAGTATCGTCGTTATCGACTCGGTGGCTGCACTCGTTCCACAAGCAGAGATTGCTGGTGAAATGGGTGATTCACATGTCGGATTACAAGCTAGGCTTATGAGTCAAGCTCTAAGAAAGTTATCAGGTGTTATCAATAAAACAAACACTATTGCTGTCTTTATAAATCAATTGCGTGAAAAAGTAGGAATCATGTTTGGTAACCCAGAGACGACTCCTGGTGGTAGAGCTTTAAAATTCTATTCGACGATTCGTTTAGAGATTAGGAGAAGCGAACAAATAAAGATAGGAGACGCTATTATCGGTAATAAGACGAATGTTAAAGTCGTTAAAAACAAGGTGGCTCCACCATTCAAAGTCGCAGCAGTCGATATTATGTATGGAGAAGGGGTTTCTAAAGAAGGAGAGTTAATCGATCTAGCCGTCAGTGCAAACATCGTGGAAAAAGGTGGAGCTTGGTTCTCTTATAACGGTGAAAAACTAGGTCAAGGAAAAGAAAATGTGAAAATCCTACTTAAAGAGAGAAGAGATTTATTCGATGAGATTGAGACTAAGACTAGAGAATTTTATGGTATTAGTGTAAAGAAAGAGAAAAAATAAATTTCTCTTTTTATTTGTTTCAAAATTTACTTTGACAATATCATTAAAAAAACATACAATAGAGATAGTAATATTTACTTATGTAATATTAACTGTTAAATTATATTGAATTAGAAAATGGAGGAAATTATGGAAACACTAATCTCTGTTTTGCTAGTTCTTGCTGGAATATTTACTGGTTTTTTTGCGGGATATTACTTTATTAACAATAAAGTGAAAAAAGCCGCTAAAAATGCCGACGAGATTATTGAGAATGCTAAAAAAGAAGCGGAAAGAAATAAACGTGATTCTTTATTTGAGTTAAAAGAAGAACTTCACAAGACTAAACTAGAAGCGGAAAAAGGTTTTAAAGAAAAGAAAGACGAAATTAAAGCGGCTGAAGATAGGTTACATGCAAGAGAGGGTAACCTAGATAAGCGTGATGAATTGTTCCAAAAAAGAGAACTTTCTTTAGAGGAAAAAGAAAATAAAATTTTAGAATCTCAAAAAGATATTCAGTCAGAATACGCAAAAATAGAAGAAATGAAACAAGAACAATTAGAACAACTTATGAATGTAGCAAAGTTAAATCGAGATCAGGCTAGAAAAGAAGTCATGAAAATTGTCGAAGAGACGATGAATAAAGAGATTTCTTTGTATATTAAAGAAAGAGAAGACGAAGCTAAATTAGAAGTAGATAAGAAGGCTAAAAACTTACTTACGATGTCTATGCAAAGATATGCTGCTGATATAGCGAATGATCAGACTGTTACTGTCGTCGCTCTTCCAGATGATGAATTAAAAGGAAGAATTATAGGACGAGAGGGAAGAAATATTCGTACTATTGAAGCTATAACGGGAGTAGATTTAATAATCGATGATACTCCGGAAGCGGTAGTCCTTTCAAGTTTTGATCCTTTAAGAAGAGAGACTGCTAGAGTAATGTTAGAGACTCTACTTAAAGATGGTCGTATTCATCCGACTAGAATCGAAGAGATTTATGATAAAGTAAGTAAAGAGATGAAACAAAAAGTAATCGAGCATGGTAATGATGCCTTATTCGAACTTGGTATTACTAAAGTCGATGCTCAACTAGTAGAGATAATAGGTAAATTACATTTTAGATCTAGTTATGGTCAAAATGCCTTAGATCACTCTAAAGAAGTTGCACATCTAGCAGGTTTAATAGCGGCAGAACTTGGTGAGAATCAAATGCTTGCTAAGAGAGCTGGGTTGTTACATGATATTGGTAAAGCGATTGATCACGAAGCTGAAGGAAGTCACGTTGAGATTGGAATTGAGCTTGCTAAAAAGTTTAATGAACATGAAGCGGTTATTAATTCGATCGAGTCTCACCATGGCGATAGAGAAGCTACATCGATTATCTCGGTAATAGTAGCTATAGCAGATGCTCTATCGGCATCGCGTCCAGGAGCTAGAAACGATTCTTTAGAAAACTATATTAAACGTCTAGGTCAACTAGAAGCGATTACTAAAGATATGAGTGGTATCGATAAGACCTTTGCTGTTCAAGCGGGTAGAGAACTTAGAGTAATAGTTAAACCAGAAGAGATCGACGACTTAACGTCTCACAAGATTGCGCGAGAGGTTAAAGAAAAGATTGAGTCTACTATGCAATATCCGGGTACTATTAAAGTAACAGTTATAAGAGAAACTAGAGCTCAAGAAGAAGCAAAATAGTAAAAAAAAAACAGGAAACTGTTTTTTTATTTCTTAATATCTAAAATTACTGGCAATATGATCGGCTTTCTTCCCGTTAATTCGTATACATAAGGGAATAAATCAGCCGTTATTTGATTTTTAATATCCATGAAACTAGATGCTTGATCTTCTAACTTATTTAAGATTATTTCTTCGGCTTTATTTACAATTTGTTTTAATAAAGTCTCATTCTCATTTACTAGGACAAAACCTCTAGTAGTAACGTTAGGTTTAATAAGCAGACTCTTGTTTTTCATATCGATATTAGCAATGACTACTAGTATACCATCACTTGCCATTACTTTACGATCTCTTAGAACAGCACTGTTTACTTCTTCTAAGCGACTACCATCGACATAGATATCACTGGCTATTACTGGCGTTCCTTTAGTTAGAACACGATCTTTTAATACCAAGACATCTCCGTTTTTTAAGACGAAGGTATTTTCTTTTGGTACCCCACACTCTATTCCTAAGTTGGCATGACTCTTTAACATGCGATAGTCACCGTGGAAAGGCACTAGATATTTTGGTTTCATCAACCTAATCATCAGTTTTAGCTCTTCCATATTGGCATGACCCGATGTATGGATTTCATTAGAAGTATTATTAGTATATACTTTTACTCCTTGTAAATATAATTTGTTTATCGTATTCCCGATAGCTTGAGCATTGCCCGGTATCGGTGAAGATGACAATACTACGACATCGTCTGGTCTAAGCTTAATTTGCTTATGAGTACCGTTAGATATTCTCGAAAGAGCAGCCAAAGGTTCTCCTTGTGAACCGGTAGATAGTATAGTTACTTCACCAGGCTTTAACGAATTAGCTTCTTCTGGTGTGACTAAGATATCAGAATGGTTTATATAACCACCACTTATCGATATCTTGATATTATTCTCCATACTTCTACCGAAGACACATATTTTTCTTCCGTGATTGTAACATGTCTCGATAATGTGTTTAAGACGATAGATGTTTGAAGCGAAAGTGGCTATTATTATTCTCTGTTGTGTATATTTATCAAAAATATCATTTAGAGCATTGTCTACTTTCGTCTCACTTATACTTATACCTTCATTTAATGCGTTTGTTGAGTCACTTAATAGAACATCAACTCCGTTTTCTCCGATTCTTGCCATTTTGTGTAAATCAGCCATCGGACCTATCGGAGTAAAGTCGAACTTAAAGTCTCCAGTCGTTACGATGTTTCCATCAGGTGTCTTTATCAAGACTCCATGTGAATCGGGAATCGAGTGAGTCGTTATAAAAAACTCTACTTCTAGCTTATTAAATTTTAAAATTGTCTTGTCATCGTAGACGAATAGATTATCATATCTAACGTTACGATCTTGTAGCTTCATACTTATTAACTCTTTAGCTTGGTTAGGGGCATATATCGCTGGTATATCTATTGATTGCACCAAAAAAGGAATAGCTCCTATATGGTCCTCGTGACCATGAGTTATTATCAAGGCTTTAATCTTATCTTGATTTTGCTTTAAAAAAGTAAAATCTGGTAATATATAATCAATTCCCAAAATTCCTGCATCTGGAAAACTGATACCCGAATCAATAATAATAATGTCGTCACCATGCATTACACAATACATGTTCTTACCGACTTCTCCCAAACCTCCTAAAATAATAATTTTAGTATCGTTTGTTTCTTTATTCATAATTTCTCCTTTCATATTTTTAAAGAACTAACTAGGTGATTATACTATATAGTATATTAATTGTCAAAGTAATATTTTAATGACAAACAAAAGAGAATCTATCTCTAGCTCTCTATAGTTGCTAAAAATTTATTCTTCTTCCATTTCTTCTTCGATAGGTGGTATTATTTCTTTTTTCTTAACGATAGTAAAAGTGATACTCTCTTTATTCTCAAGTAATTCTTTTATCGTAATACCTTTAATCGTTTGATCTATTATCGTATTCTCTTCTTCTTCAGACTCCACTTCTACATATTTAACATCTACTAGATTAGAGAACTTATTTCCCCAAAGAGCTACGTCTTTCTTAGTTTTACCGATAAAGTCAGGTATTAGACAAATAATGTTTTCCTCGTCTTTTAAACAGTCTATTTTAGTATCTTTATTCTTGACTACTTCTATTTTTAATGTTCTATCGGGTATTAAATCTAATCTCTTATTAACTGGATACTCTTGATTAACGACTGTACCATTTTTGTAACCGACCTTTTCTACTTCTTCTATGACTAAAGTAATGTCGTTTTTTTCAGCCCATAGCTCGACATCCGTTATATTCATGTTAGTAAAGTCTTTTAGCAAGTCATAAGTAGTATATATACTATAAGGCCCTTTACCTGGAATCTTTTGAGTATATTCTTCTTTCCAAGAATAAGTGAAAGTCTTGATTAACTCATGTTTTTTCAGTCCTAAATTTATTTTAATAGCTTCTTTTACATCTTCGGTACTTCTCTTATTTGGAACATAATTCCACAACTGTAACTTAGATGTCTCATCGTATATCGTTTGTCCCCATCCGACTATCTCTAATCTTTGAATAGATAGTATATCAGAATTAGACGATGATATCATGACATCCTTTGCAATATTATAGAATGAGAAAATCGTCTTCTCACTCATATTAGTATCTAAGTTTTTAGAGACTATTTTTAATAACTCTTCTATTTTGTTAATAGAAGTATAACCTTTTACTTTATTTAATATTCCTTGAACTACTTTTTGTTGGTTCTCTGCTCTTACAAAGTCACTTCTATTTCCCTTAGTCCATTCTTTAGAACAATATTCATAATTATTCTTTCTATTTCTAGATAATGCTAAGGCCTCTTCACCATTAAGTGTCCTTAAACCTTCTTTTACATAGATAGTACTATTACCGAATTTTCTCTTACTATTTTGTTCACAAAAACTATAAGGAACATCGACTTCGACTCCACCGACGGCATCGACTAGTTCGACTAGACCAGTAAAGTTAATCTTCATATAATAGTCTATTTTTATATCCAATAAGTTTTGAATAGTATTTATAACACAACTTGTACCACGAGAAGCAGAATGAGTTATCTTATTTTCTATTTTATTTGGAAAGCATGCTATTGGAACATACGTATCTCTAGGTATACTTAACATCGTAGCAGTCATCGTCTTAGGATTAAAAGTAAGTACCATAAGAGAATCTCCATTAAATGAGTCGGCATTTTGAATACCATCAGCCGTTGAATCAATACCTATTAATAACATCGTGAATGGTTCATCTATATTCTTAGGATCTCCTAATAGTTGTGCCTCTTCTTTAGTCTTTTCCATCTCTGTCGTTAGAATAGTCTTAATTTTATCTTCTATATCTTCAAGACCTTCGATCGTACTAAAGATATCGACATAAGAACTAGGAAGAAAAATATAGTCTAAGTCTTTATCATATAAATCTAATATAAGTTCAGTATATGAATGCCTATAGATAATATTATTGTTTTTAGATAAACTCTCTTTCTTTATTATCTCTTGTGCTAAGATGTGTCCATCTTCAGAAGTCGGATCATCGATAAGACCTATATTAGCATTCTTAAGTGTTATTAGATCGACATCTTTAGTACTTTTTAAGGTAACTAAACTAGTCGAATAAGTAATCGTCTTATTTAAGTTAGTAAAATAAGAGTATATTCTATTTAAATTGTATCCTAAGAATATATATATTCCACTAAAAAAGACTAAGACTATAATATATATAATAGTTTTTTTAGTCTTTAAGAAAAACATCTTAATTAATATAAAGAAGTCGAAAAGAACTAAAATACCAATTACAGAGTATCTAATAACTGTTTCTATTTGTGAAAATAAGTAGATAGATTGGATTAGATATAAGCTGCTTAAGATACAAAGTATTGTGAATATATTTTGGTATTTGATCTTTTTCTTTTTCATAATTCCTCCAGTATATTAAGATTGTTTTTTATTTTTTTTCATTTTCTTTATTTGTTTTGTTAGACTCTCTTCTTCTATGATAGGTTCTTTCGGTTCCTCTACTTTTTCTTTGACTTTTTTGTCGGTCTTCTCTTCTTTTTTTATTTTAGGTTTTTCATTTTTTAAAGTCTTTACTAATATCGTTCCGGAAGATATAGCTATGAGTGCTATTAGACCAATTATAGTATAAAGATAAATATTATTCTTATTAGTTAATTCCTTATTTTGTTTAGCTAATGAATCATTATATATTTGAAGAGTGTTTTCTTTACTATCATATTGATATAGGGAAGTTATTCCCGTTTCAATGTTCACTCCTTTTATTAGGTAGAAATTTAAGTTAGAGTTATCTTGATAAGCGTCTATTTCTACTTCTTCGAGTTTTAATTTAGTTTTAGTATAACCTTTAGGAAGATCGTCTAAATTTTCTTCCGTAAATATTATACTACTAAAAGCGAATTCTTGGTAAGGAATATACGTATCATTTTTAACACTAAATAAAGAAATGTTGTCCTCTTCATCTCTAAGCCCGATTAATGTTACTTTAGTCGTCTCGTTTATGAAAGCTGGGACATCTTCTTCATTTATTTGTATAATCGTCTCTTCGTATTTGCTATTAGGTTTTTTTATTAGGTCTTTTTTTCTAACGACATTATATTCTTTGCCGTCGACAGTTACGATAATGGGATTTAATTCTTTTACCGTTGCATTTATCGTATATGTTCTAGAGGCACCGTTTTGGGCAGTAACTTTTATATTTATTTTATTTGGTCCTTCTATTAATTCATGTGCACCCAAACCTTCGACTGATGCTGTTGAATCTGCTTTAGTACCGCTAATATTTATTGATTTAACATCGTTTTCTAATTCTATCGAGTATTCTAAAGTATCTTTATTAAAAGCCGGTGTCATTTCAAAATTATCTATTTTTAAAGATGATAGGTAGTTGTTTTTACTATAGCTAGCTTCTAATTGTTGTTGAGTTATGATCGTTATATCTTTATTGGTTCTAGTATTATAATTAAAAGAATTGTTATTTAATTCTAAGGCTTCGTTGATTACGAACGTTACTCTAGCATTACCACTTGCTTTTGCTCTAAAAGTAAAAGTGTAAGTAGCAGAATATTTATCGATAACATTTAAATCAAAATTATTTAGTGTTCCACTTACATGAGTTAACTTAGAAGTGTCATATTCTAATCTATAATGAATATTACCAAATTTAGCATTAGAAGACACTCTAACCGTATAAGTAATATTGTTACCAACTACCGCTCTACTAGTACTCGAGGTTATCGAGACATTTAAGTTAGCTGCCAAGACGTTATTATTAAACAAAAACATCACTGTAAAAAGGAAAACCATTGTAAATGGTTTAAAGATTTTTTTCATAAAGTCCTCCTATGATTGGCTTATATTAGTATAACCTAAGACGTGTTTTTGAAATTGTAGTAAGTCATAAGCTGATATGACACCGTCTTTATTTATGTCTGCCGCTTTGAAACTAGTTCCTAAAAGAGTAGTATATCCAAGGATATGTTTTTGAGCGCTTAAGATGTCGATTGCCGAGATGTATCCGTCTCCATTAGTATCACCAAAGATTATTACTTCGATAGTAGTAGATTCTTGTTTAGTCGTTATCGTTACTTTATCTCCTGTAACTATGACACCGTCTGTTTTAGTATTGCCGTCTTTATTTTTTATATTTACACTTACTGTTTTATATTTTCCTTTTATTTTACTAGTAAGACTCTTAACGCTAGTTCCTAGAGTTATTCCCCAAAGATTTTTACTATCGTATTTGTATTTGCTATCAGTTAAGACATCTTTTAATAGAAGATCTATCTCTAAGTTAGGATCGTCTTTTATCCCACGATTAACTGTTACCGTATAGTTTTTAACGCTTCCGTTTTGAGCAGTGACTTTAATCGTTAAAGTGGTTTTGTCTTCCGTTAAGGCTTTTGTTCCAGTTCCTGATACAGTAGCGTTACTATTTACTTTTTTAGCCTCTACTGTAATCTCTTCCTCGTAAGGAATATCGATGGTGTAATTAGTGGTACCACCGTAGAAACTAGATAAAGCGATACCATTTATCTTTATTTCTTTTAGCCAGTTATTTGGGTTACCTAAGGGAGGTAACGAAGTGCTTTCTGGCATATTAGTAAATATTGGAATCGAGAATATAAATGAATGGTTTATGAAACCGAGATTATTATATGAGTTATATGTCGTAATTGCCGGCGAAGATAATGCCGCTATGTTAGTCATATACTGATGCCATATTCCTTTAGTAGCATTAGGATCGACGTTAAACTTTTGAAGATAAGCCGTGTATTGTCCGGCATTAATATAACCACTAGATATAAAAGCCGCTCCACCAACGATTGATTTCTCAGGTGAATTCCAGCCGCGAGCTTTAGCGCTTTGTAACGATTTTAACTTCGGATCTCCCGATGATGATGCTCCGATATTAAAAAAGTTATAGTAACCGTTATAGTTAACTCCGTCTGATAATACTCCGGCTTTTCCGTTAGTAACAATGTTACCGTTAGTAATTCCTACTTCTTGTCTAGATAGTGATGCTAAGTGCGTAGCAGAAACGTTGTAGTCTCTTGCACCTTTCATGAAATGATTAGAATATTGTTTCATGAAGTCACTCGACAAGATCCCGTCGACTACTGATTTAGTATGAATAGCATCGTTTTGTAAAAGACTTTCGAACATGAAAACATTTTTCTCGTCCATGAAGTTTCTTGGGTCAAGGTAATATCCAATAGCATCTGAGTTAGCTTGAAACCAATAAGTACCATCTTTAGGAATAAAAGTGTCAGTCTCATAGTTATAGTGTCCCGCTGCAGTCGATAAATATCCCTCTTGCCCCAAAGCCTTTCTTGCCGCATTAACATTTAATGTACTTCTTCCATCTTCGCCTTGAAGATTTAAAGACGTTTGCCAAGACTCTCTTACTTTTATACCGACAAATATCCAATTAGGATGTTGTTCGTGTAAAATTCTTAGTTTGACTTTGTAGCTTTCTGGGAATCCTTGTGAAGTTAAGTAGGCTTCGAAGTCCTCGCTATTTACTGGTGGTGTTGTAGGCGTATTCTCTTCAGTATCATACTCCGTAATTTCCGTTATATAAGTAGAACAAGAATAACCGTTTATATTACTATTACCAGTAGAGTAAATTACTTGAAACCAAGGATCGTTACATCCCGAACCATTCGCTTCACCGATGATTCTAACTATCGTTCCATAGGGTATCGTTCCTAATTGTGTTCCGCTAGTAGAGGGAGTAGCTCTAATTCTAAGCCCAACATCGGCTATAGCCCGACCAGTCTTAATAATTTCTGCATGTGCTGTTCCACTATTAAAAAGAAGCAATATCAAAAGAATCACGAATAAAAATCTCTTCATTTGTTACACCTCCATGCCATTATTAGTAATATAATTATATAATATATTGTATATAGTGTCTACTTGCTAGGAAAGTTTTACATAATTTATAAGGAATTAGACAACTTTTTACAAAAAACTAAAAGATTTAACGACTAAATCTTTCTTGACTATTATGTATAAAGATATTAAAATGTTATATATAAAAGATAATACAAGGAGCTTTATTATGCGAAAGAAAACTGTTAGTAAAATTTTGGAAAAAGCCAAGAAAAAGAAAGGGTTTACTTTAATAGAAGTAATCGCCGTTATCGTGATAATTGCTATATTGGCAATCATTACAGTTCCGGCTATTTCTAATTATATTGGAAGTAGTAAGGATAATACTTATTTAGCTTATGAAAAGAATATGCAAACAGCTACGAATAACATGGTTGTTGATTGTATTGCTAATAATGATTACACTTGTAATTTACCAGGCGATGGAGATAGATCTATTGTCTATTTGAGTGATGTTATTGAAAAAGGTTACTCTGATGAATTAAAAGATCCGGAAACAGATGGATTTTGTAATAGTTTACTTAGTTATGTTGAGGTAAGCAAAGTTAGTGGTGACTACGAATATAGAGCGTGTTTGTATTGTGAAAATTATTCTACTGAAGGTTCGGCTTGTTCTAAGTATGAATCTGATAATGATAATCCGGTATGTGGTAGTGTCATAGGTGAATCTACTACATGGACTAAGGAAAATAGAACAATTAGTGTTGGTTGTAGTGACCAAACTAGTGGTTGTCGTTTAGCTAGATTCTCTAAGACATTTGGTACGACTACTACTGAGAGTTTTATTAATATAGTTGATAAGAGTGGAAATCAAACTAGTTGTCCGGTAAAAGTATATGTCGATAAGACTCCTCCAACTTGTACACTTATTAGAGATGGCGGAAACTTAGAAGCGTTAGGGTGGTATTCGGGAGACGTTTATGTTAAGTTCGATACTAAAGATGATGCTGATAGTGGACTTTTAACTTATGGACTTGGTACTAGTATAAAGAATATTGATTATAATAAAAAAGATAGTCTTAAATTAGATATGGGACTTACGACAGTCGTAGGTTATGTTAAAGACGAAGCGGGTAATGAGGGGATTTGTTCAATCGACGTAAGAGTGGGTGTTCCAAAACCAGAATTTGATGTTGAGTATGCATATCAATTGTTCCCTAACCAATATGAATATACTCTTTCGGGGTTAAATTTAGCGGGTACAATACTAACGACGACTACGACAAACCCAGTTATAACGTTTGGTACTGCTTCGTATCCGACATTTAATGGTATTAAGAAATTAACTGTGACTTTAAATACTAATATTCCAACGACGACGACGGGTAGAGTCTACTTTAAAGATCAAAATGGGAATGAACTCTCAGTATCAGCATTAATGATTCAAGGTACTAGAGACATAGAGTTTATTTTACCTTCGGTTGGACAATACTCTAACTTTAGATTAGTTTTAGGAGCACTAAGTGGTGTATCTTACAATGTTTCTAGAATTGATTTAGTCGCTGCTTCTCCAGGTATCTGGACTAAGAACAATGTAAAAGTTAACTTGATTCCAAGAGCTGGATTAGTTAGAACGACTGAGTATTCGTTTAATGATGGCGCTTCTTGGCAATCGACAAATTATAATATTTATTCGTCAAATGTAACGAATGCTCAAGTTCGTACGAGAAACGTTGTCGGTTTATCATCTGATCCTTCATCAGTAACGATTTCTAGAATCGACAAGACGGCTCCTACTGCAAGTTATAGCTTATTAACGGGAGTATATAGTGCTAATCAAACGTTGACAATTACGGTTGCTGATAATTTGAGTGGTATTAAAGAGTTCCAAGTCAAGATGGAAAGAAACGGTGTTGCTGTAGGTGGCATTACATCTATTACTGGACAAAATAAACACGTTGTTAGTTTACCTGGAGGAGTATATACCGTTTATACGAGACTAGTTGATAATGCTGGTAACGTCATAACTCAATCGCCAAATAGTGGCGGATGGTATCACCAAACGATAACTGCCGATAACGAACCACCAACATGTATAAATAGTGGTGGAAGCGCTACATGGAAAACGACGAATGTCACGATTACTGGAACGTGTAATGACGCTGATAGTGGTTGTGTGAATTCGACGGTAACGAAAACATATACTTCTAATATAAATTCGACTAATGAATCACCTGGACAAGTTTGTGATAATGCAGGAAACTGTACTACTTGCCAGGCTGACCAAATCGTAAGAATAGATAAAAATGCTCCGGTTATATCAGAAGCAATATCAGGGACTCCGTTATTCAAAGATCCGACGTTTGCTTCTGGGACAAATAACTTTAGCGTATATAATAATAGTGGAAATGGTACTGTTACTCACGCTAGAGTAGCTCAATCTAACCCATATGGTTCATACGTTATGAGAATAACGACAAATGGTGTCAGTTCTCCTGGATTAGGAGGTTATGTTCAAACTGTAACTTCGAGAGCTAATGCTGTATATGCTCATAGAATAATTGCAAAGATACCAGTTGGGTATACTATTCAAAGAGCTTCTAATTCTACCGGTACAGGTTCAAGCGTCTACTGGATCACTCCACAAGCTGGAACTGGAGATTGGGCAGAATATATCTATATTCAAAAAGCGGGTAGTTCGGGAACGTTCTCGACTTTCGGACACGTTTACTTGACGGGTTCTGGTACTTCAGTAAGTTGGGATGTAGCGTACTCGACGATAATCGATACTGGTCAAGACGGACTTAACGGAACGATAGTAT
Source organism: uncultured Muribaculaceae bacterium (assembly GCA_964616485.1). Lineage (GTDB taxonomy): Bacteria > Bacillota_I > Bacilli_A > RF39 > UBA660 > RUG13868. The sequence goes on along the minus strand of CAZTRB010000005.1, from coordinate 27,895 downwards.
TTACCGGAACAGATACTAATTCAGGAATAATCGGTTACGGTATAAATAAGAGTTCGACGACACAACCGACATTTACCGCTATATCGGCAAGAACTAGTTTTGGAATTGGTGTTCCAAATATAGCTTCTGATAATGGTACATATTATGTGTGGGTTAAGGACCAAGCTGGACATGTTACTAATAAAGCGGTAGTCGTCGATACGATCGATACGACGAAACCAACTTGTGTAAGTAGTGGTGGAAGTTCTGCATGGAGTAAGACGACTGTAAATATAATTGGTACTTGTAGTGATAGTGGTAGTGGTTGTGTAAATACGACAATTACTAAACCTTATACTAGTGATATAAATACGACGACGGCTGGACCGGGCGAGGTTTGTGATAGAGCAGGAAACTGTGTTACTTGTCCGAACAACCAAACGGTAAAAATAGATGGTACTAAACCATCGAAGCCGACGATTAATCTAGGTTCGTATACTTCTGGTACATGGACTTCTGGTAATGTCGTCGTAACGGCAAGTTCAACTGATAATATTTCGGGAATAAGCAAATACGAATATAGTAACAATGGAACTTCAGGATGGACGACGATGTCAAATCCATGGACGATAAACTTCGATACCGATAAAACTTACTATGTCAGATCGACTGATGGTGCTGGTAACGTAAGTGATAATTCAAATCCATTTATTGTTAGAAGAGATGCGACGAAACCATCAAAACCAACATTGACAATGAAGAAAGCAGACAATTCTACTTATACATCTAATACATGGTCAAATCAAAATATAATCATTACAGCAAGTTCAACTGATGATAACTTAGCTGGATATCAATATAGTACGACCGGAACATCGGGATGGATGGCTATGACAAATCCATGGACGATTAACTGGGATACTTCGACAAACATCTATGTAAGAGCAATCGATTCCTCAGGAAATGTTAGTGATGTATCTAATGCCGTAGTTATCAAAAGGGATGCTACTAAACCATCGAAACCGACGATCAATTTAGGTTCTTATACTTCAGGGACATGGACCTCTGGCAATGTAGTCGTAACGGCAAGTTCAACTGATAATATTTCAGGAATAAGTAAATATGAATATAGTGTTAATGGAACTTCAGGATGGACAAATATGGCAAATCCATGGACAATTAGTACAGATGTCGAAAGTAATTACTATGTAAGGTCTACTGATGGTGCTGGTAATATAAGTGATGTGTCAAACGTCTTTAATGTTAAAAGAGATGCGACGAAACCGTCGAAACCAACTTTAACCTTGAAAAAAGCAGATGGTACTACATATACATCTAATACATGGTCAAATCAAAATATTGTCATAACAGCGAGTTCATCGGATACTAACTTAGATAGATATGAATATAGTACTAATGGGACGTCGGGATGGACGACGATGTCGAATCCATGGACAATTAGTTCAGATATATCTACGAACGTTTATGTAAGGGCTATAGATAAATCTGGTAACATAAGTGATAATTCAAATGTCGTAACAATAAAGAGAGATGCAACAAAACCTTCAAAACCAACGATCAATCTAGGTTCTTATACTTCAGGCACTTGGACAAAATCTAATGTTGTAATAACTGCATCATCTTCGGACGGAACTGGTTCTGGAATTGCTAGTTATCAGTATAGTCATGATGCTGCAAATTGGACAGCAATGTCAAATCCATGGACGATAAACTGGGATGGGAATTGGAATTTCTATGTAAGATCAATTGACAATGCAGGTAATGCATCTGCTGCATCTAATGTATTTACGATAAAAAGAGATACAGTTAATCCTACTTGTACTGCTGTTAAAACAGCGAATGGAGCTAATGGAATAACCGTAAAAGTTACAACTTCTGATAATGCAAGTGGAGTATCTCCAGCTACATATAATGATTCAAATGTTAAAGGTACAAAGACATACACGGTTACAGATGGAGCGGGTAATACAGGAACTTGTTCTATAACATCGAGTTGTGTTACCAATAAGAGTTGTCAACATGCTAATTGTGGATGGAATTCTTGTTTAACAGGTAACCCGTCCGTTTGTGTTGGAGGATATAATTCTTGTTATACTGCCGGATGCGGATGTACTGGAAATAAAAGATGTACTAGTTACTCTTGTTGCGGAACATATTGTAAAACTAAAGGAAATATCTATGAATGTTACCAAAACACAGGAGGTTATGGGTGCGGAACTAAGTGTGCAAGTAGCAAACCTAGTTCGGGTGGCCAAACATGGTATAAAACTTCGACAACATGTTGTGTTTCTGGTGAGGAAGCTGCAACCTGTTATAATGATTGCTGTGGATGTGCCGGATACTATTATTGTCAACATAGTGCATGTGGATGGAATAATTGTCTATACACTTATAGTACTTGTGTAGGAGGAAATAATTCTTGTAGAACAGCAGCTTGTGGTTGTGAAAATTGGGGATAAGATATCTTGAAAAAGATATCTTTTTTCTTGCTATTTTATTATTCTTCTAAAAGTGATAAACTATACTTAGAAAGTGTGTGATATATTGCAACTGTTATTAGTATTATTGTCTTTTGTTATTATCTTATTTTTAGTGTTTTTAATTTTAAAATATAACAAGAGAAAACTAAAAGAAAATAAGATAACGATATTAGCTCTTCATTTAGGATATGGTGGTATCGAAAAGTACTTGTCTTCTCTTTGTAAGATGCTAGATAAAAAGTTTGAGATAGAGATTATAACTACTTATAAGTTGCTAGAACAACCCGCGTTTTATTTTGATAAGAAGATTAAGATAAAATATTTAATTGATTCTAAACCTAATAGAGAAGAGTTTAAAAAAGAATTAACTAATAAGAATATCTTTGGTATATTAAAACAAGCATATATAGCTCTTGTTCTCTTATTTAAAAAAAGTCTTTTAAATATTAATGCTATTATTAAAATAAATAGCAAGTATGTAATTACTACTAGGACCTTCCATAATAGATTAGTATCTACTTATGGTAATAGACATATTGTAAAAATTGTTACCGATCACAACTATCATAATAACGATAAAAAATATGTTAGAAAGTTAGTATCTTCTATTAAAGGATTTTCTTATTTTATCTTAGTATCTAGAGAACTCAGAGACTTTTATAAAGATAAGACGAATGTAGAGTGTCTTTATATACCCAATGTCTTAGACGAATTGCCGAAGAAAAAATCTCTATTAAAGACAAATAACATAATCAATGTCGGAAGATTATCTCTAGAAAAAGGACACTCTGACCTTTTAGAAGTATTATCTTTGGTTAGAGAAAATATACCTAATATTAAGCTTTACCTAATCGGTGATGGGTCTGAAAGAAGTAATTTAGAGAAACAAATTAAGAAATTATCTTTAAATGATAATGTCGAATTACTCGGATTTTTATCTAAAGATAAGATAGAAAAGTATATGTTAGATAGTTCTCTTTTCGTAACTACATCATTCTCGGAGTCTTTCGGTTTAGTCGTAATCGAAGCTGCTAGTTATGGACTTCCTGTTATTGGTTTCGATAGTGCTAAGGGAATATGTGAAGTCTTAGAAGATAATAGTGATGTTTTGATACCTAATAGAGACTTAAGCCTTTTAAAAGAAAAAATCGTTCTTATTTTAAAAGATAATAAGTATAGAGAAAAACTAAGTAAAGAGAATCTTAAAATATCTCAAAAGTACTTAGCTAAAAATATAGAGAAAGATTGGTTTAAAATACTAAAATAGGTGGTTTATGAAAAAGGTTTTATTTATATCTTCTACTGGTGGTCATTTATCTGAGATGATGAAGTTGTCTTCGATGTTTGAGAAATATGATCACTATATAATAACAGAAAAGACTAAATCTAATATGACTTTAAAAGATAAATATCCGGGAAAAGTAAAGTATTTAGTCTATGGAACTAAGGCTCATTTATTAACTTATCCCTTTAAGTTAATATATAATTCTTTTAAGAGTCTCTTTCTTTACTTTAAGATTAGACCTAAAGTAATCATAACTACTGGTGCTCATACGGCAGGACCAATGTGTTGTGTCGGTAAAATATTCGGTAGTAAGATTATTTATATCGAGACGCTTGCTAATAGTAAGAGTAAGACGATTACGGGAAGGTTAATCTATCTCTTTGCCGATTTATTTATCGTTCAATGGGAGAGTATGTTAAAACTTTATCCTAAAGCGGTTTATGGGGGGTGGATTTACTAATGATATTAGTTACTCTTGGAACTCAAGATAAAGAGTTTAAACGTTTATTAGAGCAAATAGATAGAGAGATAAAGAAAGGAACTATTAAAGAAGAAGTAATTGTCCAAGCAGGTCATACTAAGTATGAGAGTCCTAATATGAAAATCTTTGATTTTATTTCTCGTGAAGAGTTTGCTAAGATGATTAAAGATTGTAGTTTATTAATTACTCATGGTGGAGTAGGTTCTATCTTACAGGGATTAGAATATAATAAAGTTGTAATAGCTGCTCCTAGACTAAAGAAGTTTAAAGAGCATGATAACGATCATCAATTAGAGATTATCGAACAATTAAGTTCTAAGAAATATATACTTCCTCTTAAAGATCTTAATAAACTTTCTAAGACTTTAGAAAAAGCTAAGACTTTTAAACCTAAAAAGTATGAGAGTAATACTAAAAATATGGTAAAATTAATAGAGGATTACATAGATAAGTTATAGGAGACTTTATGAATGATAGAATTAAAACGATAGATTATAAATATAAGTTAACGACATATGTCTTTTTCTTCTTTTTGATAGTGGCTTTTTTATCTCCATTAGGTGGAATAGATTGGGCTTTTTTTTCTTTAGGTAAAGAGGGGATCGCTTATAATTTAGAAAATTCTTCTATTTTAGACGGAAGAGTAATAAGTGGTTTTTTTATTAATATATTCTCTTATAATAAAGTTTGGTTTAATCTGATAATAGCGATAGTTACTTCGATGTTTGTCTTTAGGACCAACACTCTATTAGGAATAGTAAAGAACAAGTTTATGTATGTGATAACATTTTTATTAATGCTTTTAGTCAGCGTCGATATGTTTGCTTATAATTACGTCTCTGTAAGTGGTGCTTTTAGTTATACGATACCGATATTACTAGGTTTTATATATTTCTATAGTCTATTTAGTATAAGAGATAAAGAGAGAAACTATCGTGATTATGTCATGATGATACTTCTCGGTAGTTATGTTATTACCTCGTCTATCTTCATCGCTATTTCTTTTGTTATAGCAAATATATTTTACTTAATATGTAATTATAATAAAAAGTATCTCTTAGTAGTAATCTTTCATCTCTTGACTTTATTATTCGTCTTTAGTTTCTTTAAAGAGAGTATTTTTATTCTCGATATAAACTATGTCTTTAATAGTATTCCCGATTTTATCGAAAATACTTTTTCTAGAAATATATTATTAATAATATTGTCGACGATACCGATTAACTTTTATTTAGGGGAAAGACTTAAAGGGATTTACTCTAGAATACTTATCGTCTTATTTAATATCATCTTGTATTTTTCTTTTATTTATAATTTCTCTTTCTATTCGCCAGTATCTTTAACTTTAGTAATTAATCGTTATAACGGTTTCTTTGCAGTAGAGAATTGGTATTATGCTTTTTATTACTTATTATATTTTTATTTATTGATTAGAAGTCTTCACTATTATAGTAAAGATTTAAAGAGTAAGAGATTAATAAATGTCTTATTTATCTTCTCGATTGCAGTTAGTCTTTTTAGTCTTATATCACAGGAGTGGGACTTTGGTAATAATTATGCCTTTACTTTATTTTTAATTAGTTCCTTAGCAATATTTGTTAGTAATAAAGAATTTAATGTTAGTAAGAGAGTCGTCTTATTAACGAGCTTGTTAGTAATTTATTATATCTCTTCTTTCTTGTTAATATCTTATTTTGAGAAGACTAGGGGAGAATACATTAAAGAACAGTTAGAATCTAATCAAAATACTATCGAGATAAAAGCTAACCCTTTAAAACTAGTCTATAAGTTTAACCCGATAAATAGTGAAGAGTTAAAAGAACTTAAAAAGTATTATGAGATTCCTTTGGAAAAAGACGCTTATGTTAGGTATATGGGAATCTTTGAAAAAATAGAAAGAAGGATTAAAGAATAGTATGAGAGAAAAAATATCGTTAGTCGTTCCTTGTTATAATGAAGAGGAGTCGCTTCCTTACTTTTATGAAGAAGTAACTAGGATAGCAGAAAACTTAAAGAAAGTTAATTTTGAATTTGTCTTTGTCAATGATTGTTCTAAAGATAATACTTTAGAATATATTAAAGAATTAAAGAAGAAAGATAAGAGAGTAGAGTATATTTCTCTTTCTAGAAACTTTGGTAAAGAAGGTGCTGTTTTAGCGGGATTAGAACATGCGACTGGAGATTATGTAGCGACGCTTGATGCTGATTTACAAGATCCACCTAGTCTTTTAGAAGAGATGTATCGTCTTATTAAAGAGGAGGACTACGATGTCGTAGCTTGTAGGAGGACGACTAGAAAAGGAGAACCACCTATTAGGAGTTTCTTTGCTAGAAGATTTTATAAGTTGATAAATAAAATTTCTAAGACAGAGATGGTCGATGGAGCTAGAGACTTTAGATTGATGAGAAGACAAGTAGTCGATTCAATCTTGACGATGAGAGAGTATAATCGTTATTCTAAAGGTCTGTTTACTTTCGTTGGATTTAAGACTAAGTGGTTAGAGTATAAGAATGTCGAGAGAGTGGCAGGTAATACTAAGTGGAGTTTTTGGAATCTCTTAGTGTATGCTTTCGAGGGAATAATTGGTTTTTCAACAGTTCCTTTGATGATTCCTTTTGTAATGAGTCTATTATTTTCTCTCGTAGCGTTTGTCTTATTCGTTATAATTGTGGTAAACTTAATAATAGATGTCTCTATAAGTAGTGTGTTATTAGTATTTTGGTTAATCTTCTTCGTCGGAGGAGTTCAACTATTCTCATTAGGAATAATAGGAGCCTATTTATCGAAGGTATATTCAGAGATAAAGAAAAGACCTATATACATTATTAAAGAGATGAGTAAGGGATTAAAAAGGAGAAATATTGATGTATAAGATAATGGATGGTAATGAAGCGTGTAGTTTAGTCGCTTATAATTTTTCTGAACTAGCCGGTATATATCCGATAACACCCGCATCACCTATGGCTGAGAATGTCGATAGTTGGAGTGCTGAAGGGAAGAAGAATTATTGGGGATCGAAAATAAAAGTAGTCGAGATGGAGAGTGAAGCCGGTGCTATCGCTATGGTTCATGGTGCTCTTCAAAATGGTATCTTAGCTACGACATTTACGGCTTCTCAAGGACTCTTGTTGATGATTCCTAATATGTATAAGATTGCAGGGCAGTTATTTCCTTGTGTTATAAATGTAGCTTCTCGTTCTTTAGCGAGTCATTCGCTTTCTATTTTAGGAGATCATCAAGATATCTATGCTGCTAGAACGACGGGGTTTGCTATATTACAATCCTCTTCTGTTCAAGAAGTAATGGATTTAAGTAACGTTAGTTATCTTTCTACGATGGAAGGTAAAGTTCCTTTTATAAATACTTTTGATGGTTTCAGGACTAGTCATGAGTTACAAAAGATAGAAGTGATCGATTTTCAAAAAGTAAAGGAATTAATAAATGAAGACGCTTTAAAAGAGTTTAGGTCTAGAGCTTTAAGTATTAATAACTTAACGAGAGGAACTAATACTAATGATGATATTTATTTCCAGTTATCGGAAGCTAGAAATAAGTATTATGATAATCTTCCCGATATCGTTAATGAGTATATGAAAAAGATTAATGCTATTACGGGAAGAGACTATAAGCCGTTTAATTATTATGGAGCAAAAGACGCGACGAAGATTATCGTTGCTATGGGTTCTATTTGTGAGACGATTAAAGAGACTATCAATAGTTTAAAGGGTGAGAAGATTGGACTAATCGAAGTACACTTATATCGTCCGTTTAGCAGTAAATATTTATTAGATGTTTTACCAGATACAGTTACTGATATAGCAGTCTTAAGTCGTACTAAAGAACATGGGACTAGCGAACCTTTATATTTAGATATATCTAATGTAATTAGGGAAACAGGTAAGAACATTAAAGTAGTCGGAGGAAGATATGGTCTTTCTAGTAAAGATACTGATCCTAGCCTGATAAATGCCGTCTATAAGTTCTTAGATAGAAAAGATAAGTTTAATGGGTTTACGATCGGTATAAAAGATGACTTAACTAACTTGAGTCTAGATCCGATCACTTTAACAGTAGATAATGAGACTAAAGAAGTGGTTATCTATGGTTTTGGATCTGATGGAATGGTCAGTGTTTCGAAAGACATAATCAAGATTGTCGGTAATAATACGGATTCTTATGTTCAAGGTTACTTCGAGTATGATTCGAAGAAGTCTGGTAGTGTTACTAAGAGTCACATGCGTTTTGCAAGTAAGCCGATTAAGTCGACATATTATGTTAACAAACCTTGTCTAGTAGTGTGTACTAAAGATAGTTATTTATCTAAGTTTGATATGTTAGATGATATTGTCGAGAACGGCACTTTTATCGTCAATACTTTTAAAGATGATAAAGAATTATTTAAGGCTTTAAGTAATAAAGATAGAGCTATTATTAAGAATAGGAATATTAAAGTTTATTCTCTTAATGCTAATAAGATATCTAATGAAGTGGGTCTTGGAAATAAGATTAATACGATTATGGCTACGGCTATCTTTAAAGTAAGTAAATTAATTGATTTTGAAATCGCTTTTAAAGAGATTAAAAAAGCCTTAGAGACTTTATTTAAAAATAAAGGAACTGAAGTAATCGAGAAGAATAATCGGGCAATAGATAGAGCTTTAGAAACACTTACAATAGTCGATTTCTCTGGTTTTGATGACATCGAAGATAATAAATCTTCATTCGTTGGAAAGTCGATCTTTGACCTTATAAATGAGCGTAGAGGATACTCTATTCCCGTTAGTGAATTTGAGAAAATTGTCGATGGTAGTTTTGTCGGTGGAAGATCAAAAGAAGAGAAGAGAAATATTACCGATACAGTACCTGTCTATAATGAAGAGAATTGTATTATGTGTAATATGTGTGCTTTCGTTTGTCCTCATGGAGTAATCAGACCTTTCCTACTTAATGAAGAGGAAGTAGAGAATGCACCAGAATCATTAAAAGCTAAATTAATCGATGCTAATATAAAAGATCAAAACTTAAAATATGCAATCGGTGTTAATATCGAGCAGTGTACTGGTTGTGGTCTATGTGTTAACATTTGTCCAGGTAAGAAGGGTGAGAAAGCTCTAGTTATGACGGCTATCGAACAGATAAATGATGAAGAGACTTTAAGAGAGACGGATTATTTATTTAACGTCGTTACAGAAAAACAAGTGATGACTCTTAATACCGTTAAGGGAAGTCAGTTCGCTACACCAAAATTCGAGTATTCTGGCGCTTGTGCTGGATGTGGAGAGACTCCATATATAAAATTGTTAACACAATTATTCGGAGAAGAGTTAGTAATAGCTAACGCTACAGGATGTTCTTCAATTTATGGTGGAAGCGTACCGAGTACTCCTTATTCAGTACCATGGGCTAACTCATTGTTTGAAGACAATGCTGAGTTTGGTTTCGGTATGAGAGTATCTGAAGTAATTCACAAAGATAAGATTAAGATGATCTTAAGAGATAACCTATCTAAGATAAATGATAATGACTTAGAAGTAGTAAATTCTTACCTAGAAGATACTAATCTAGAAAACAGTAAGAGACTTTATGAAATAGTAGACAGTCTTAATATCCCAGAGTTATTAGAAGAGAAAGACTTTATCAAGACCAAATCATTCTGGATAATCGGAGGAGATGGTTGGGCTTATGACATCGGTTACAACGGTCTAGATCACGTCTTAGCAAGTAATGAAGACGTTAATATCTTAGTATTAGATACCGAGATGTATTCTAATACTGGAGGACAAGCGTCTAAATCTAGTAAGTATGGTGGTATCGCTAAGTTCGCTGCTTCGGGTAAAGAGACACACAAGAAGAATCTAGCTAAGATGGCTATGACTTATCCTCATGTCTATGTTGCAACAGTTTCACTAGGTGCCAATATGATGCAGACGATCAAGGCTTTCAACGAAGCGAAGAACCACAAAGGACCTTCACTTATTATCGCTTATTCACCATGTATCGTTCAAGGAATAAAAGCCGGAATGGGAACTAGTATCGAAGAAGAGAAGAAAGCAACTGAATCAGGTTACTTCCCAATATTTAGATATAACCCAACGACTGAAGAGTTTTCTCTAGATAGTAAAGCCGACTTCGATAAATATGAAGAGTTCTTAGACGGAGAGAATAGGTATGCAGCTCTTAATAAAGTCAATCCTGAAAAGAAAGATGACTTCTATGATATAAATAAGAGAGAAGCTATTAGAGTATACGAACATTATGAGTCTTTAAAAGAAGACAAAAAAATAACAGAGTAACTTATGTTACTCTGTTTTTCTTATAAAATAGGAAGAGCCTTCCCCCTGAGAAAGGCCCTTCACAAAAAAGAATAAAAAGGGGTTGGCTAGTGTGATACTAGCGACCAATTCGCCATTACGAACTGGTGATTTATATAATAATCGAAAGGGTTTAGTTTGTCAAGCACAAAAAGATGAAATTTTATTGTAAAGTTAACATTGTTTCACTCTCTTGTTAGTTTACTTTTATAAAGTTGTTAGTTATCCTATAATTAGAGGAGGCTTTTAATATGAAAGAGAGTAGAGACTTTAATAAAATAGCCAATATTACTTTTTTACTTATAGCAGTTTTTAGTATTATCCTAGTATACATTGTCGTTCCAACACCTATTGAAGTTTACGTTTATGCTGTTAATACAGTTAATAAGAGATCTTTTTCAGATACGAAGCTGCACGGTGACTATAGAGTAAAAGACGATATGAACACTTATTTAAAACTTAGAGATGATTTTACTTATGAACTCAGTATTAGTTCTTGTGAAGGACATATTAAGCTAGAAGGAACATATGAGATATTTTCTGATAACTTAAAATTAATAAATACCAACTCTTTTAGTGAATATGATACTTTAAATGAAAACGAAGAATTATCATTTACGATAATAAATAATAAATCCTTGAAACTAGACGAAGATCTAATATGTGTATTTAGTGAAACCTTATTCGAAATGTAAGGTTTCACTTTTTATATTCCCTAAAATGTGCTATAATACAGTGCAGGGAAGTGATAGTATGGATAAGTTGTCTGGAGTAAAAGGAATAGGTCCGAAAACAGAAGAGTTGTTTAATAAATTAAATATTTTAACGATAGATGATTTAGTAACCCACTATCCTTATAGATATGAAGTCTTAAAAAGGACTGATATAAGAGCGATCGATGATGTCGAGCAAAAGATCGTTATCGATGGAAAAGTCGAGAGTGTTCCGATCGTCATTAGATTTAGAGGTGGTCTAAATAAGTTAAACTTTAGATTACTAACAGTCTATGGCGTAGTAGGTATATCGATCTTTGGAAGAGCATTCTTAAAGAAGAGTCTTAATATCGGAGAGAAAGTAATCGTCTTAGGTAAGTATGATAAGAGTAAGAATATCATCAACGCCTCGGATATTAAATTTGGTTCGTTAAATGATAAAGAAAAGATTGAGTCAGTCTATCATACTACTAGCGGATTATCACAAAAGATAATCGCTAATAGTATTAATAATGCTCTTATTCAATATGGAAGAGATATTACCGAAGGAATACCAAGGCATTTAATTGAGAAATATGATTTTCTAAATAAAAAGACGGCTCTTAATATCGTTCATAATCCGCCTAATTATGATAAGTTAAAAGAAGCTAGTATGAGACTTAAATACGAAGAGTTATTCGAGTTTATGTTTAAGATAAACTATTTGAAAGCCGAAAATAATAAGAACAATATCGGTGTTGAAAGAAAGACTGATAAAGATATAAATACACTAGTTAAGAAGTTACCATTCGAATTAACAAGTGATCAAGTAAATGCGATCGATGAGATAATTAAAGACTTGAGTAGTACGAGAAGAATGAATCGTCTATTACAAGGAGACGTTGGTAGTGGTAAGACGATAGTAGCTATTATGGCTATGTATTATAATAAACTTTGTGGTTATCAGAGTGCTTTGATGGCACCGACAGAAATACTAGCTATTCAGCATTATAACAATATAAGAGAGTTATTTAAGAGCGAAGACTTAAAAGTAGAATTATTAATCGGTTCTATCTCAAAGAAAGATAAACAAGTAATTTATGAAGATTTAAAGAATGGTGAAGTCGATATTATTATCGGTACCCACGCTCTTATTCAAGAAGAGGTAGAATACAAGAATCTAGGATTAGTCGTAACCGATGAACAACATCGTTTCGGAGTTAACCAAAGATCAAACTTGAAAAACAAAGGTATTAAGCCAGACGTCTTATATATGAGTGCTACTCCTATACCGAGAACTTTTGCATTAACAGTATACGGTGATATGGATGTTTCAACGATAAAAGAGATGCCTAAAGGAAGACTACCTGTTAAGACTAAAGTCTATTCAGAAAAAGAGATGAAAGAAGTCTATCAACAGATGAGTAATGAACTAGAGAAGAACTATCAAATCTATGTAATAGCACCTCTAATCGAAGAGAATGAGGAATTAGATCTATTAAATGTCTATACTCTTAGAGATAAGATGAACTTAGTATTCGGTAATAAATATAATATCGACATCGTTCATGGAAAGATGAAGACCAAAGAAAAAGACCTTATCATGTCAGAGTTTAAACAAAATAAGATCAATATCTTAATAAGTACGACAGTTATCGAAGTCGGAGTAGACGTTCCAAATGCGACGATGATGGTAATCTTTAATGCCAATAGATTCGGACTCTCGACTCTTCACCAATTAAGAGGAAGAGTGGGAAGAAACGCTATCGAATCAAAATGCTTACTAATAAGTAATAGTGATACTAAGAGATTAGAGATCATGGAAACGATAAATGATGGTTTCGTTATTAGCGAAGAAGACTTTAAACTAAGAGGGTCAGGAGATCTTTTCGGTACTAAACAAAGTGGAGATATGGCCTTTAAGATAGCTAACCTAAGAATAGACTATAAAATCTTAGTTCAAGCGAAGAAAGATTCAGAAGAATTTTTAAAAGATGAACAATATGAAAAAGATAAATTAAGAATAAGATTAATATCGGAAATAAATACCGATTAATTATGGAAAAATCAACTAACTAATTGACAATTATCTAAATACATATTATTATAAATATGCATAATGATAATACATTATGCTGTTTCGCTCTTACGGTTATAATAATGTGAGAGTGTATTCAACCAAAAACCCCCTGACGAAGGACCGAAAGGTTCTTCATTTTTGTTTATAAAATTAAAACGAAATTATTTCTAAAAAATTCAAACTTACTGTTAGGAGAAAATATTATGATAATATTAGAACTTATTAAAAATTTTATAGAATTAATATATACTCTTAGATGGTTATTGCTTATATTATTTTTAATAAATTTATTTAGAGAAATTCCTTATATAATTATGTATTACAAATCTAATTATAGAAAAGAAAGTGGAGTAAGCTTATTAAGATTTTTAATTGATACAGGTTATTTTGGTGAAGGATTAACGTTTATTAAGTTAGAGAAAATACCCGTTTATTCAAAGATATTAACAAATTTATATATACCTACTGAAGATGGTACGACTGAGATTGATTTAGTGTACATTACCACTTCTGGTATTTATGTTATTGAAAGTAAGAATTATAGTGGATGGATATATGGTTCTTATAACCAAAAAGACTGGTTAAGTAATATATATGGAAAAAAATATAAGTTTTATAATCCCCTGTGGCAAAATCATAAACATATTAAATATCTAGAAAAATTGATACCAAATAATAAAATTTACTCTTTAATAGTGTTTAGTGAACGAAGTGAATTTAAAAAATTAAACGTAGACAGAAAGGTAGTTATTCAGAGGCAAGAGTTAAAAGAAAGAATATTAATTAGTGAACATGTAAAAGAGTTGACTATTGATGAAATAGACACTATTTATAATAAATTGAAACAATACGGAAAAAAAACTAATGTAGAAAAAAAAGAACATATAGAAAAATTGAAAATAAAAAAATAATATTTAATTATTTTTGTTTGTTTTCTAAATCTTGACTTTTAGTGTTAAGTCGTATACAATAAATGCCAAATTCATAAAGGGGGAATAAAATGAGTGAATTAGAATTAAAAGTTTTAATGGACGTCTTGGAGATAGAACGTAAGGGTACTGTTATCAATGATAAGGGAATAGAAACAGATGAATATTCTAAGGATGGTATAAGCATAAGTCTTAATAGTGAAGGTAATATAAATGTTAGTGGTAAAATACCATTAGAGTTAGCACAAAGAATATACGCTAAACATCCGAAAAGTGTTCTATCTGGTATTAGAATAGGCAGAGATCTTGAGAGTCATAGTCCAAATGAGTTTTGTACTAGCGCTAGATTTGAAGAATTCAAAGAATTTGTTGATAAAGAAATTTATCCTGTTTATCCATATAAGTATTCAGATATTATTAAGGCAAAAAGAAATCAATTAATTGAAGATGACTTAGAAAGTATGTATATAGAGTCTTATAATATGAATAAAAAAATAGGACCTATAATCTTTTTTACCGAATTTGAAGATTTTTTTAAAGGGAAAAATTTAAATAATCCGAATATAAGTATACATGCTGATAAACAAGAAGAGTTATTGGCTGAAGTTTACAGAAGATTGATTGAACAAGGAAAACCAAATATTACGATTGATGAATGGCTTAATAAACATAATATGGTAGATTTTGGAACTAGTGAAGCAGCGTTAGAAATATATCCTAATTTAAGAGATCTTTGTGATGCTATAAATCCTTTTGCTAATCCTAACATAAGAGATCCAAAAGATTTTAGTGATAATGTTAGGTGGGATATCCACGTTACTTCAGAAGATGAGATGATTATGAATGCTTTTAATGGACATGGAGATGTTGGATATAATAGAATATCTTACGATGATGATAAGATATTAGAGTATAGTATAAGTTATAAATCGGCTCCAGAGGCAAGAGAATCTATAAATTATAGTGTTTCAACAAAAAAAGGTTCAGCTGTTTTAAGGTTATCTACCAGTTACAATGATGGTTTAAACTATGATGCTGGTATAACCGTAGATTTAATCTCGGGAAATGTTTATCATCCTTTTTATGGAGAAGCAAAACAAGAACCAATTACTCCTGAACAAAAAGAGCGTATTATTCAAGGATTAAAAACGGCTACTAATGTGGCTAAATTAATAACTCTTAAGAATATGACGGATTCAAAAGTTCCGGGTATTGATGGACCTAAAGAACTATTACCGCAAGTAGGTAATGGTTCTGATCAAAGATAGATTAAAGTATCTATCTTTTTTATTTATAAAATCTAAAATAGTTGTATAATATATATAAAAAAATAAAGAAAAAGTGCAATATTTATTCTCTTAATCGTTTTTGTAATTTTATCAATACTATTATATTAAATTAAAGAGAATAATAGAGAAGTTTAGGAGAATAAAATGGGTGATGATAAAGAAATAAGAGATTTACTAAATATTTATAATGAAGAGTTTTTTGAAAGAAAAATAGGAAAAAAAAGATCTGATTGGAGTAGAGAAGATCAACTTATGTATATAAAATCCAAATCAAAGGTTTATGAAATGCTCTTACCACTATTGACAGCAGCTGGAGATACATATGAGTCAATGCCTTGGAATCTGTTTTTAGAAAGATGTGATATACACGGGTTTGAAATTGTATATAGGGTAGAGCAACCTAGTGTTATTCCAGAGTTGTTTAATGAAGAAGAGGTTATATTGGTTAATGAAGAGATGGGATTTGTTATTTATGCTTATTCTGATTTTAACAAACAAGTACTTAATGAAGGAACGCTTTGGGGAGAAGTTAGAGAATTTGATGGAGTTGATTCTTTAGATACTGCTAAGAGTTTACTTGGAATAATAAATTACAAAACAGAAAATGATACGAAGAAAATAGAGTTAGAAGTTTCTACGGGATTATTTACTAGATTAGGACAATTAGATGGATTTTACGATTTTGTTGTTCCTTGGACTACAAAAGCAGACTTATTTTTTGCAACATCTGATGATTGCTATGATCCAAATATAGAATTTTTTGAAATGTTTGAGAGAACACAAAAAATTACTGCAGAAAAAGTAGGAAAACTACCACAAAAGACTAGAGAGATTATGGGAATAGAGCCAGAGAAACAAGTATAGTTAAAACTATAAAAAACTGTTATACTTTATTTATAAGAATATACTCTAGAACATAAACTTATTTTTATATAGATAAACCAAACTATATAAAAAGTTAGATAGTGTTTAATGAAAGGATGAGATTAAATGAGATTAGCTCTTTTTGCCGATATACATAGTAATTATCTCGTCTTTAAAAAAGCTTTTGAAGAGACTAAAAATATGGGTATAGATAAATATATATTTTTAGGAGATTATATAACTGATGGTTATGACGGAGATAAGATATTAAATTTAATTAGAAGTATTGATCATTATGCTATTAATGGTAATAGAGAGATATCGATAATAGAATATGATAATACTAAGAATAAAGATTGGAATGACTATATTCAATATTTTAGTATGCGATATGCTTATGAGACGTTATCTAAAGATAATTTAGCTTATATTAAATCATTAGAGATATCTAAGATATTTGATATAGCTAATAAAAAGATATGTATTTCTCATAGTACGCCATATGATATTAGAGGTGGAAGGGTAATCGAAGGTAATTATGAAATCTTTGATAAGTTAATAGCTGATTTTAATTGTGATATATATTTATTTGGACATGAACACAAGAGATTATTTACAGAATATAAAGGAAAATACTTTATTAATCCAGGATCGATCGGATTGCCTGCTTATGAAAGAACTTATAACTATGGAATATTAGATATAACAGAAGAAGGCATAGCTTATGAGTCTAAATCTGTTGATTATAATATCGATAAGTTATGGGATTACTATATGAATAGTGAATATCATGAAGTAGCACCACAATGGTGTGAGATAATCATACATACTATGAAAGATGGTAAAAATCATGGATCTATGTTTATAAAGGAACTTCATAAGAAAGCAAAAGAAAGAAATATCGATGTAACTGAACACTTCTCTAACCACTTGTTCGCCCAAGTGTTTGAAGAATACAAAAAAGAGAACTTAATAGATAAAAATTAACCTTATTGTAAAATATAAACAAACTTTATAGAAAGGAATTAATTATGATTAATGAAAAGATGATTAGTTTATTACCGATAGAAACAGAAAGACTTATCATCAAGGAAACATCTATTAAAGATATCGATCTAATACTAAAGATGGATAAACAAGAAGACACACAAAAGTATTTAGGTGGCATTAAAGAACAGACTAGAGAAGAGAGAATAACTTTTTTAGAGAGAAAGGCAGAGAAATTTAAAAACAAGATAGCGGGCTCTTTAACTGTTTATTTAAAAGAGGGTAATATACCTATCGGCTTTACCGGATTAAGTATAAATGAGAATGATAAGAATGCAGAGATATCTTATATTTATGATTCTGATTATACTAATAAAGGTTATTGCACAGAAGCATGTAAGAGACTTTTAGAAATAGCTTTTAAAGACTTAGAGTTAAATAGAGTCTATGCTAATACTATAGAGGGAAATAAAGGTTCCTCTAGAGTATTAGAAAAGCTAGGATTCAAACATGAAGGAACGAGAAGAAGACATGTCTATGTAAAAGACTTAGATCAATATTTAGACTTTCTAGATTATGGAATATTAAGAGAAGAATATAAATATATTATGGAGGATAATAGATGAATGATTATGAAGAGATAGCTAAAGACTTAAAACTATTTTGGCATGAAAAGTATCGCTTAGATGATGAGAGATACACTCAAGTAAGTGCTTACATCTTTGATGAAGAAGATCGATTATTAATTGTTAGAAATGATAAGACATGGACGATACCAGGCGGTCATCCTGAAGAAGGAGAAACGGCTATAGAGAGCTTAGAAAGAGAAATAATGGAAGAAGCTTGTGTTAGAGTTAAAGATATAGAGTATCTTGGTGCAGTTGAAGTAATAGACAAAGGTGATAAATACTTTCAGTTAAGATATACTGCTAAAGTAGATGAAGTATTATCATTTATAAGTGAGTTTGAAATAAGTGAAAGAAAATTCGTTAAATTAGAAGAATTAAACAAATATATTACTTGGTCATCAGGAAAGACTTTCAAAGCTCAAATAGCTTCTGCTAAGAAACAGGTTAATAAAGAATAATTATTTATTCTTTTTTTATAGTAATATAAACATGATATAATTAATATTAATAATAAGAAGATATGTTATCTTTATGAACCATTTAGAGAAAAGGTGATTATATGTATTACTTTGAAATGATTTACTAATATATCTGCATAGGTATAGTTTTAGTAGGTGTTTTTTTTGGGAAGTATTAATATATCAATATTCAGCATCACCTTTTTCATTATATGCGTTATTTTATGTTGCACAAAAAAACCATTATTTAAAAAATAGAAAAACTGTTTTTTAAGAAGATAGACAAAATTATCAATTTTAAAAGTAACTATATTGTTTTAGTAAAAGATTGATAGACTAAGTTTTTAGGTTAAATTTCTAAAAGTAAACCCATAAAGAAAAATTAAATTATGAAAAGTGCTGATTTTTTTATTAATTTGTTATAAACTATTATTAGCGAGGTAATTATGGAAGAACTTGTTAAAAAAATAGATAAATTTAATAAAGATAGAAATTGGGATCAATTTCATAGTGCTGAAAATTTAGCAAAATCTATATCAATTGAAGCTGGAGAATTACTTGAATGTTTTCAGTGGAGTTCTAATTATAATTTAAAAGAAGTTCAAGATGAACTTGCGGATGTAATAAATTATTGTATACAGCTTGCTATTAAATTAGGCGTTGATCCAAAAGAAATTGTTTTAAATAAAATGGAAAAAACGGCAAAAAAATATCCTATAGAAAAAGCATATGGTAAAAGCACAAAATATACTAAATTGGGTGATGAGTAAATGTTGGTTTACGAAGGAATAAAGTCATCTTTTATTGAAGATGTTGATTTAAATAGAATTGCAGATAAAATTTATACAAAATATAAAGAAGTATTTAATCGAAATACTTCTCGATCTGAATTAAGATCGTGGCAAGAATCAATGCTTAGAATGAGAGGTGTTTTAGCTGATAATGACATTCCTGATAACGCGGGTGTTGCGATAGAGTTTAATATTCCTCATACTTCTAATAGAATTGATTTTTTATTATCTGGTTATAATTCAAATAATGAAAACACTATAATCATTATAGAGTTAAAACAATGGTCTTCTGCAAATTCTGTCGAAGGGAAAGATGGTATTGTAACAACTTTATTAGGTGGCGGAATAAGAGAAACAACTC
Source organism: uncultured Muribaculaceae bacterium (assembly GCA_964616485.1). Classification (GTDB taxonomy): domain Bacteria; phylum Bacillota_I; class Bacilli_A; order RF39; family UBA660; genus RUG13868. The sequence goes on along the minus strand of CAZTRB010000005.1, from coordinate 8,257 downwards.
ACCCATCATATCAAGCATATAGTTATGCAAGTTTGATTAATCATTTTAATCAAGATGTTTATGAAAGGAACGTTAATCTTCATCCTTGTGCTTTTTTACATAACTATGAATTAACTAATGATGACCCAATTTATGCCAATCAATATCAAGCATACATTGAAAAAGCACCTTTATTTGGATCAGAAGATTTTGAAAAACTAAGAACTTTTATAAAAAAATATATAGTTGAGGGTGACGAAAAAGAAGGGTTATATATTATTGAAAATGGTAAAATTAAACCTTCTAAAATGTTACAAGATTCATTTACATCTGTATTACAAGGAAATGAAGAATTTGTGCTGATAGATTCTCAAAAAATTATATTTGAAGAAGCTTTAAGAATTGGCGTTAATTCACATTTAAATAATGAAAAACAAGTATTAATAGTAGAAGGTGGGCCTGGGACAGGGAAATCAGTTTTAGCCATTAATTTATTACAACAATTTTTATCAAGAAGCATGAATACTTTTTATGTAACTAAAAATAGTGCTCCAAGAGAAGTTTTCAAATCAATGTTAAAAATAGATAAGTTAAGTGGTATGAATAATTTATTTAAAGGTTCAGGGCAATTTATTGATACTGAATCAAATTATTTTGATGTTTTAATAGTTGATGAATCACACAGATTAAATGAAAAATCAGGATTATTTGCAAACCTTGGTGAAAACCAAATAAAAGAAATTATAAATGCTAGTAAGTTCTCAGTATTCTTTATCGATGAAAATCAAAAAGTGACATTAAAAGATATTGGCTCAATAGAAGAAATCGAAAAACATGCAAGACATTATAATGCTGGGATTACTAGAATGGGATTAAGCAGTCAATTTCGTTGTGATGGTTCAGATGGTTATCTAGCATGGTTAGACAATGTTTTGGAAATAAGAGAAACGGCTAATTATGAAATAGAACATAATTATGACTTTAAGGTATTTGATAATCCAAATGATTTAAGATTGGCAATTGAAGAGAAAAATAAAATTAATAATAAATCAAGATTAGTAGCTGGTTATTGTTGGAACTGGATAAATGATGGAAATTCTAAAAATAATTCTGATATCCACGATATAGTTATACCAGAACATAATTTTAGTATGAGCTGGAATTTAGGAAACACAAGCACATATGCGATTGATGAATCCTCAATTAATGAAATAGGTTGTATACATACTGTTCAAGGTTTAGAGTTTGATTATGTAGGTGTAATAATTGGAAAAGACTTAAGATACGAAAACAATAAAATAATAACTGATTACAATGAAAGGGCAAAAACTGATCAGTCTTTAAAAGGCATAAAAAAGTATGCAAAAGAAAATGGAGAAGAAGCAGCTCAAAAATTGGCTGAAGGCATAATAAAAAACACATATAAAACTTTAATGACAAGAGGAATGAAAGGGTGTTACATATATTGTGAAAATGAAAGTTTAAATAAACATTTTCAAATATTTAGTTGAAATAAGACATATACTGTGAGGTAGAAGTTAATGTGCAGACAACAGCAATACCTTATAATTAAAAGGTTTAATCAAAAAAGATTTTTACATAGAACACTTAACAAATTGAAAATACTATAATTTTAATAAAATAAATATTACAAATTTAAAATAAAATTATGAAAAAATTGTAAATACACTTAAATTAATATATAATATGTTTAGAAAGGAAAAATATTATGAAAAAATTATTTCATTTATTTCTAATTAGTATCTTTTGCTTAACACTATTTGGTTGTAGCAATAATGTGCTTGATACTGATGAACCGAAACATAAAAATCAGGAGGAAAGTAAGAGTGAAATACCTTCAAAACCTACAGTTTTAGAAGATAATTTACCAACAGAAAGTTTCTTTTCAAGATCAGGAAGTGGAGATGATATTGTAACAGGGTTAATTGTAGAAAACTATTCTTATTTAAAAGTTACTGCAAATTCTGCAAATAGACATTTTGCTATTAAAGCTCATTATGATAATACTTATGACTTACTAATAAACACTACCTCAGCATATAATGGTGGTTCTACTTTACTATATCCTAATCGTGAATACACACTGGAAATAACAGGAACTGGAGATTGGATTATAGAAGCTTTTAAATTGGGAACTTCATCAACTGATAAATTTTCTGCAAAAGGTGACTATGTAAGTCCAATATTCATTTGTTCTTCTGATGTTTATGTAGTTGACGCCCCAGGAGGTAGACATTTTGCTGTCAAAGGACATCATGATGCAGGTGGCTATGATTTGTTAGTAAATACTACAGATAATTATTCAGGAAAAGTAATGCTAAAACAAAAAGGTGAATTTTGTTTTTTTGAAGTTACTGGTGAGCGTGAGTTTACAATAGCTCCATCTAATTAAAAGTAAAAAAAAGACAGCTATTGTCTTTTTTGTTTGTAGTTGATTAGTAAATAAACACGAAAGAAAAAAACCAATATAAACTGGTTTTATAGTCATATGTAGAAAATTGCAAGTGAAAATATAATTTATTATAGAAATAACGAAAAAACTAACTAGTTTTTGTAAAGGACGTATTCTAATAAGCTCTTATTTTTTGCTAAAAAATAGCATTTACTTTACATAAATACCATTTTGAGTACATTTTCAGGTGTTTTCATTCTATTTTTATCAATTGTTTTAAATTACTATATTTGTTTTTTTCTTTATATTATAGAGATTTATAAGTATTAATATTTTTAAAGTGTAATAATCCTGTGTACATTTGCTACTGAAAAAAGGTATAAATGACCGTAAATACTTAACACTTTTTATAGAGAATTGCCCGTATTATCGCCCCCTGAAGGCTAGGATTTATCCTAGCCATTTTTTGTTTTTTCCCTATAAATAAAGGGAAGAAAGGTAGTTATGAAATCTACTATAGTGAACGCTAGGTCACAATTAGGTCACATTTTAAGTGTTTATATACGTTTATTATCGTTTAATTCATTAAATTTTAGACTTAAATCGTTAAGTAATGTATCCATATATTTTGGTACATCATTTAAATCTTCTTCAAACATGTGTGCATAAGTTTCTAGTGTTTCAGTTGAATCTGCATGTCCTAAATATTTAGATACAACTGTAATTGGTGTTCTACCATGAATTAAAACACTCGCACAGGAATGTCTAAATCCATGTAAGTTAATTCTTTTGACTTCAGCTTGTTCAGCATATCTTTTATTCATATCATTCATTTTATGTGTAGATATAGGAATACTATTTCCAAATACAAACCAATTTTCATTAAATTTTTTATCAAATTTTTGTTTTGCTTTTAATTCTTTTAAATCTTCTATAAGATCATCACTTAATGGTAGTGTTCTTATAGAAGTTTTTGTTTTGGGACTAGATATATACCATTTACTATCGTTATTAGATTCAGGTGGATTCATAACTTGTTGTTTAACATATAATTTCTTATTAAATAAATCTATATGTTTCCATTGAAGTCCTCGAGCTTCACCTCTACGTAATCCACAATAATATAATGTTTTAAAGAAACATTTAAATCTAATATCATCAATAACTGATAAGAATTGATAAAACTCAACTGGAGTATAATATCTCATTTCTTTTTCAAGAGCTCCAGGGGTTTTAAAAACTTCTAATTTATTGTAAAATTTTCTTAAGTTAAAATCCCAATGTTTTTCAGCATGATTTATAACTGTTTTAATTAGTTTTTGAATATCAGTTTTGTATCTATCACATAAATTGGTTTTATTCATTTGATTACGCCATTTTTGATATAAGGCTTCATCAAGATCAACTAACTCTACATTCCAAAGTAGAGTCATATAAACTTCTCTATCTCTATAAGTTTTAAGTGTAGTAGGTTTAATTTTATCAAGTTTGTATTCATATACTTTCTCATATGCCTGTCCAAATGTCATATGAGGATTTACTTCTACACCTTTATACTTATTTAGATATTTTTTTTCTGCTTCTTCAGCTTCTTCTTGTGTCATATAAGCTTGTGATTTATATTGATGTCTTTTACCATCAATACCATATTCACTAACTCTAAAAACAAATGCACGTCCATCTTTACGAATTTCATTATCTTTTAATTTTATTACAGACATTTTATTATTACCTCCTTCTTTAAATGCCCGTAAAAATCAACGTACTTATATTTTATCATAATTCAAATCCATCATCTTTGTTTTTTGATGAATAATCATCGTAATCTCTTGTTGATTTTTCAGGTCTATTTTTATATTTGTTTATTATGTTTATATCTTTAACCTTATCTTCAATAAGATCTTTATCAAGATTTTTTTCAGTAACGTTTCTAAATCCAAATAGGTGAGCTAATGCTAAATAAGCTTCATTTAATTTTTTACCTATAGTATCCATTATTTCTTTTATAGAATCCTTTAAAGATTGTATTTCATCATTTAATGATTCAATGATACCTTTTTGTTCATTAATAATATTTTGTTGATTAGCAATAACTTTATCCTTATCACGATAAGTTTTACCTGATTTGAATTGTTTAATCTCGTTTTCTAATTTTTCTATTTTAATTGATTTCTTTCTAAGCTCATTTTTAGACTCTATATTGTCCTTTTTAATATCTTTACTATAATCTATTAGGTTTTCTATATCTTTTTCTTTATAACGCTTTAAAAAGTCCTTAGAAGGTGAGAATATCTCATCTTCATCTATATTATTTAATTCTTTTCTTGTTTTTAGTTCTGATTCATTGATAAGTTTATTGATATTAATTTCTTGTTTTAATTTTTCTATTTCTTTATTTAATACTTCTATATTGTGCTCAGCTTTATCTTTGTGATGTTTATTAGAACCAATTTTACCTCTATCTAAATCAAATCCTTTTGAAGTAATATAATCATGGTATTCATCTTGAATTTTAGCAAAACTTACTTTTCCACCATGTTGTTTCCAAAATTCATCTGAATTTAAAAATTTTCCATGTTCTATTTCATATATTGGTTTACCTTTTTCGTCCTTTTTTTGAATTGGAACATTTTTTATATTATTATCTTTTGTATAAATTTGTTTAGTAATTCTTTTACCACTTTTATCGGTTTCAAATACTTTTCGTTTAACATCTTTAACAACTGGTAGAAAATAAAAATGCATATGTGGTGTATCTTCGTCAAAATGAATACCAGCATATACAACATTTTCTTTACCAACAAGATTAGATAAGTAATTAAAACTTTCATCAAAGTATTCTAGAACTTTTTCTGGAATATCCTCTTTTGATTTTAAATCAGGAGCATATATTGATTCGCCAATATGTAATCCTTCAACATATGTTCTTCCAGTATCTTTCATAGGTAAATTTAATTTTTTAAAGAATTCAGGTCCACTTGTAACTATACAACCATTTAATATATTTGTATTATCACCTTTATTAAAGTGAATATTATTAGTGTATAGAGTTTGATATACTTTACTTGCTAAAGTAGGGTGACCATCTAATCCGACATATTCTTTATTAAATTGAGTTCTATTCGAATCATAATTTCCTGATCCTTTTCTTTGTTCTAATTCAACACCTAAACCTCCCATTTTTTTAGGTTTTATTTTGTTATCAAATCTGAGTACTTGATAATCTACATCCATATTTGTACTCCTTTCATTGAAATTGGCATATTTTTTTAAAAGTGTGCCATATCTCACTAGGGCATAGTCCCTTATCGTGAGTTTAAGGGTAATCCCTTAAAAATCCCTTATGCTTGTTTATTAGCAAAGGCCTATATTCTATAGACCTAAGCTTTATAAACAAGTGATTTATCGAATTTATCAATTCTCTAAATCATGAAAATGAATACTATCGCCACTTTCATTGCTTCGCAACAAAACGTGCCACGTTAATCATTTTCTAAAGAAGGTTCTTCATATTTAATATGATATGATCTTCCATCATTAGTTCTATATCTAGTAATATGAAGACCTTCTTTTTCAAGCAACTCTTTATGTGTACTTAATAGTTTTCCTAATTGAGTAGGAGTACACATTAGATTTGCTTTATTGATTACATCGCTTGCGCTGAAATCAAATTCTTTTTCTCTAATAGCATATTTTATAAATCCTATAATATTTGGATTAACATAATCCAAATAATCATCTTCAGCTATTGAGAAAACTTGTGTTTTACTTTTCTTAAGACATAATTCTTCATCTGGAAAATCTCTATTAATTATTTCTAATTTAATAGAGTTGTCATCATAAGAATTTTTACTTAATCTGATAATTCCATCAACTACTGCATCAAATCCAGTAGATCCTAATGTTTTTCCAAGTTTATTTAAATGATGCACAAATAATATTGTTAAGTTATATTTTTCAGCATAACTTCTCAATTTTGGCATTAACTTTTGTGATATATCTTGATAGTTATTAATATCATAAGCAATATTAAAGTCTATATCTTTTAACATATCTAGTATCATTAATTTTCCATTGTATTCTTCTGCGAATTCTTTAATTTGATATTCTATATCCATCATATTAACTGTTTGTTTTTCGCTTCTTTCTATAGCAAAAAACTGCTTAGGTTTAAAGTTAATATTTAATAGATTACACCTGTCCTTTAATTGACTACCAGTAAGTTCTGTAGTAATATATAAGACAGGTGAAGGCTTTAGAATATCATGATTTAAAAATGGAATTCCATTTGCTAAAGAGTTAGCAAGTTGTAATGCGAATAGAGACTTGCCAACTTTTGGTTTTGATACTAAAAGATAAACACCTTTAGACCTCATAAGATTGTCGATTATGATGTCTTTTTTTGTGCTTGAATTTAGTTCTTCAAAAGCCTTCATTATCTTTTATACCTCCTTTAAATTATTTACTCTAGCTTCTAAGTAAGGAATATCTATATTTAGATATTTAACTACTTCTTGCATTGGAACTGCATTATTAGGAACATAATAATTTTCATTTTCTAATCTTTTCTTTATGTTGTTCTTAATTAATAAAGCATTATTTCTTCCAACACCTGCTAGTTTCATTAAATCTGCTAAATTACACCATTGTTTTGCTATTAATTGTAATGTTTCGCTTGCTGTCATTCATTTATCACGTCCTTTCTTATAACTCATAATCGTCTTTATTATTATTCCTTTTATCATAAGGAACAGCATCAGCTTCTAGTTCATTAGTTTCAGGATTATATTTTATATAATGGTTTATTCTTAATTCTAAAAGAGTATCTTTAATATCTTCCTTAGAATCAGTACAATATTTTTCAACATCTAATCCTTGAGTAATATTATTTGTTAAAGCCATTGTTAAAAATCCTTTAGCTCTTAATGATAAATTATTATCTTTTAAAAACTCATCAAAAGCTCTATATATTCTAGATCTATTCATTTTTCTTCACCTCACTTTCTTTTAAGAGTAGAAGTATAAACATTGAAATATAAGTGATTTCATAACTCCCGTGCCAATAGGGTTACCTTTCAACCTTGCATTTTTTGAGTTACGGCATATCGGTGATTTCCGCAACTAATAAGTTTTCAAAGAACAATTCCAACCTCCTACCAGTTTCGCACCAAATAGTTTTGTTCTGGTGCTAACTAACACCATTATAACACCAAAAAATATAAAATCAACCACTTTTGCACAATTTTTTAAAAAATATTGCAAAAAAGCACCAAAAGGTATATAATGGTTCATGTAAGGAGGGATATTATGTCTAAAGTTGGAGATATGATCCAAGAAGGTAGAGAAAAATCCGGTTTATCAATGAGACAATTAGCTGATATGGCAAGCGTAAGTCATTCGGATATTTCAAGAGTAGAATCTGGAGAAAGAGAAGTACCTAGTCCAAAGTTCTTAAGAAAGATAAGTAGATATATTGGAGTAAATTATAATGATTTAATGTATGCTGCTGGAATGGGAGCTCAAGTTAGTCCACTTAATCCTTATCTAATTGAATATTATCAAGGGTTAAAAGGATCTGCGTTAAAGAATGCAATGGATAGTATTGAAGAACAAATAAGAAGTAATACTGTAATTATTGAATCACTTAAAGAAAGTGTAGAAAAAGCCGATGATGAAGAAAAGAAAACTACTTTATTAGAAACTATAGAAGATTTAGAATACCAAAATGATACTAACAATGAAATTATGAATTTATTACAAAGTAAAGCTATAGAGGAGTTTAGAAATGGGCAATAACTTTTTTAAACATTTAAATAAATTACAAGTATACTTTAAGATGTAAATAATTTAATATTTATATCTTAT
>CAZTRB010000004.1:104366-105601 GCA_964616485.1 uncultured Muribaculaceae bacterium | reverse complement strand
AGTCCCAGTGTGGCCGATCACCCTCTCAGGTCGGCTACGCATCGTCGCCTTGGTAGGCCATTACCCCACCAACTAGCTAATACGTCGCAAGCTCATCTCAAAGTAAAGCTTTAAAGGCTCCTTTTACTATAGAACGACGAATCGATCTATATATCATCTGGTATTAGCTATCGTTTCCAATAGTTATCCCAGTCTTTGAGGCAGATTACTCACGTGTTACTCACCCGTTCGCCACTAGATGGAAACCAAATCATTTTTGTGCAAGCACAAAAAATCAGTGGGCCATCCCGTACGACTTGCATGTCTTAGGCATGCCGCCAGCGTTCATCCTGAGCCAGGATCAAACTCTCCAAAAAAATTTATCAAGTTTGATAATTAAAACATAATTTATCCTGACTAAATATGTAATTGACGTTTTGCTTAGTTTTCAAAGATCATTCACGCTTTTGCAAGCGCGTGATTAATATACCAAATCCAACTCAATAAGTCAATAACAAAATTAAGTTTTCTTTGATATATCCGTACTATCGTATAAATTGCTTGAATTTAAACGACATAAAATACTATAACAACCGCTTGACTAAAAGTCAATATTTTTTTTCAAAACTTTTTAACGTTTGTTATATCCCACTGTTTTCCTTTAAATATAAAGGTTTTTCGCAGTGGTGTTATAAATTTATCAAATAAAGAACTAAAAGTCAACACATTTTATACATTTTTTGTGTTTTTTTCTTTAATTTGTAAATATTTGTAGTAATATTCGTCTAAAAGAGCATGACTAAAGAAACCTTTTTTAGTTTTTGCCATGCTTATTAGGCTATTCAATTCATTATTCAATATAAAATCAATCTCATCAGAATAATTCATTTTTTCTTTGTGATATTTATATTCACTCTTATCTAACACTTTATATGTCCCGTCTAAAAATACCCTTAAATCTAAATCATAATCAATATATTTTATCGTGTCTTCTTCGATAATAAATGGAGATGCCATATTACAGTAATAATATATTCCATCTTTTTTCTTTTGACCAATTATGTTAAACCATCTATCAAAGAAAAAATATAATATTGCTGGTTCTCTAGTTTTCCACGTTCTGCCTTCTGCTTCTGTTACTTTAGTTCGATCGTTTCCAAAAACGAGATGATCTTCTTTAATATCTAACAATACTGCCTCGTCCCAAGCGCGATGAATACTACCATCATGTTTATAGCCGTGTATCTTATATCTTT
>CAZTRB010000004.1:44778-104356 GCA_964616485.1 uncultured Muribaculaceae bacterium | reverse complement strand
AATAATTCTTCTGTCGGTCTTATTAATAGCTGTTATATCTTTTATTTATTTCTAACTCTTGCATCTCAAACCTCCTCTCTTAAGTTTCACTAATATATTACCACAGTTTTTCTTTATTTTTTAAAATCATTAAACATATGACAAAGATACTTACTGCCGGTGCATTTAATACATGACCAGTAAAAAAAGCTAATAGGAATATTAAAAATAAAGATAAACTTAACATGCGAGAGTTAAAGTTCTTTTTCCTATCTCTTCTAACAGAATCTATCACTATATATATAGGAGCCGAAAAGAATAGCATAAACCCTATATAGCCATGACTATAATATATATCAAAATAATCTATCTCTATCATCTTTTCTTCGTGTAATCCTTTATAATATCCTACACCAAAAGCTTTTTCATAAGATGTTCCCTTTTGGTAATAATCGCTTTTATCATCTAAAAACTTTAATCTTTCACTAAATATAAAGTGATCGATATGTTTGTAGTCGGTTAAAACTTCTTTTAAACTATCTATTTCCAAATATTCTAGATGAGTCTTAATGTTTTTATAGAAAGCCGTACTTGGTACTATGACGATTACAGATATCATCATCGTTAAAAAAATTACGAATAGACCAGATAGTTCTTTATATTTTTTTTCGATAACAAGTTTCTTTATTAAAAATATTACGATAAAACTCATAGTAATTACCAATGATAAAATAGGAGTCTTTGTCCCCAGAGTAAACACCGTTATTAAATAAATTAAACAAGTTATAATTCTATAAAGATGATTTTCAACAGTTACGATATAAATTATAGCTATAGGAGTTAATATAGAAATAATAGCGCTTATTTCATTTGCAGAATTAAAAAAACCTAAGCCTCCTGTCTTCGCTATATCATAGCTCTTAAAACTAATTCCCAAAAGATTAGGAATAGACACTAATACCAAATATATTAATAAAGAATAAAATAAGACTCTTATACTTATTCTTATCTCATCCTTTAATAAATACAAAGAATATAATAGAAGAGGAAAATAAAACGTCCTTAAAGCTCCTTGTGTTTCATTAATAAAAGCACTTTTCTCTACCCTTAGAAAAACACCAAAAAGAAAAAACAGTAAATATATTAAAATTAATGTTATGTATAAAAAGTCTTTCTTTTTATAAACGAAAAAAAGACTATATAATACAAAGGCTAAAAATCCCAATCTTACTATTGTTCCTAAAGTTATGTATAAATTAAAGACATTAATAGATATTGAAGTTATTAAATCTAATAATGGTTGAGTTAAAATAAACAGGATTATTATCTTTTCAAAGTTTTGTTTAATTATCTTTTGCACTTAATCCCTCCGTTTATCTTCTATTATCACCATAGTTAATAATTAGTCTAACTATTTCTAAAATAGTCGACAATACGCCAGCTACATAAGTAAAAGCCGCTGCTTTCAACATTTTCTTACTGCTATCAAGTTCTTTTGGTTCTAGTATTTTATTTGACTTTAATTCTTTTATAGCTTTTCTAGAAGCATCAAATTCAACTGGTAACGTTATTAACTGAAAAGATAAGATTACTAATTCTAAACCAATACCAATCCAGATAAGTTCTAAATAGTTAAAGATTATTCCAATCATTATAGCAATATAACCAACATAAGAAGAAAAATTTACAAACGGAAAGATGAAACTTCTAATTCTCATAAAAGCATTATTTTGTTTATCTTGAATAGCGTGGCCCACTTCATGAGCAGCGACTGACACGCTAGCAATTGTATTACCATGAAAAACTTCGTTCGATAATCTAACCACTTTTCTACTGCTATCATAATGATCAGAAAGAATACCAGAAGTCTCCGTAACATAGATATTATTTAGACCGTTTTTATCTAAAATCATTCTCGCTACTTCAAATCCACTTATCTCTTTATTAATTTTTACTTTTTTATATTTATTATATGTGCTAGTTACATATGTCTGAGCCATTAACATTACGACAACAGACAAAATTATTAAGATTATATTCATATTCCTCCTATACTATTTCATATGTAGTTTTTTCTCTACCATCGATTATTTTTATTCCTTTATCGAACAATTCTGCTCTAATTTGATCAGCTTTAGCATAATCTTTATTCTTTTTTGCCAAGTCTCTCTCTTCTATTTTTCTTAAAATCATCGCTTCTGTCTCTTCATCGATTGTTTTTTCTTCTTCGATTAAATTTAAAGAAAGTACTTTATCAAAGTTATCTATTAAATATAGTTTTGTAAAATCTGTAAGAGTATCGTCTTTTAAAACATCAAATATTAGAGTTACCATCGATGCCGTATTCATATTGTTTGAAAAAGCCTCTTTATATTTCTCAATATAACTATCTATTTTCGACTCTTTTAAATTAGGTGTTCTATCTAATTGCTTGATTCTAGTCTTTAATTTTTCATAAGCTGTTTGTGCTCCGTCTAACGCTTCATACGAGAAGACTAACTGACTCTTATAATGGCTATTTAAGCAAAAGTAACGATAAGCTAAAGGATTATAACCTTTTTTTTCTAATAGAGACACAGTTAAAAATTCACCTTGTGACTTACACATCTTTCCACTATTAATCATTAAATGCTCTCCATGAACCCAATAATTACACCATTTATGTCCTAGAAACGCCTCGCTTTGAGCAATTTCATTGGTGTGATGTGGAAAGACATTATCTACTCCACCACAATGAATATCTAAATATTCACCTAGGTGAGCATATGCAATACCAGAACACTCTATATGCCAACCAGGGTAACCTACTCCCCAAGGAGAATCCCATTTCATCTCTTGATTTGAAAACTTAGATACAGTAAACCATAATCCAAAGTCTCCTGGATTTTTCTTGTTCTCGTCTTCTTCGACAGTTTCTCTGGCTCCAACAATCATTTCTTCAGGATTTTTTCCCGATAATTGATAATAATTATTGGTCTTTGTAATATCAAAATAAACATTTCCATTGCTAACATAAGCAAAACCGTCTTCTAACAACTTTTCAATCATTTTAATATATGTATCGATCATATCCGTAGCTCTTTCTACTACAGCAGGTTTCCTAATATTTAATTTTTGACAATCTGAAAAGAAAGCTCTTTCGTAATACTCAGCAATTTCTTTAACTGTCTTTTTTTCTCTTTTTGCTCCCAGCTCCATCTTGTCTTCACCAGTGTCGGAATCGCTTTCTAAGTGACCGACATCCGTTACGTTCATAACTCTTAAGACATCATAACCAAGATATTCTAAACCTTTTTCTAATATATCTTCGAAAATATATGTACGAAGGTTTCCAATATGGGCATAATTATAAACTGTAGGTCCACAAGTATACATCCTTACGATGTTTTCCTCGTTAGGAGTAAAAACCTCTATCTTTTTTGTCAGAGAATTATATAATTTCATACTTCCACCTTCCTTAAATATACCAAAATTGTAGCATGTTTTTAATAAAAAAAAAAGAGCAATGCTCTTTTAATTTATTATTGAGATAAAACCCATTCGCCGTTGCCGTTCTTTGTCGTCGTTTTAACATTAGATTTTAAGACTATAACTGGTCTGAATCCTGCAGCACGAGCACTTCCTCCGGTTTCTCTATCAACAGCAATCATATGTAGTGTCTCAGAACTCTTAACTGTCGCTAAGTAGTAATGTGTTCCTACATGATGACTCGCCGGATTAACGTCATAATCGGCTTTTGTCATAGCTCTAGCTGATTGAGCAAAACCATTCATATAAGTTTGTGCTCTATTATTAAGGTTATTTACGGCCGTCGATGCACTAGTCCTTCCATGATAGTAACATTCTGGTGTTCCAGCATGAATTATCGTTACTGTCGTTGCCGTCTTAGATAATACTATCCAACCATTTCTAGTAGATGTATCGGCACTTCCACGACATTTGACTCCGATGCTCTTACTATTGTTAGCAGTATATCCACTAAAGACACCGTTTGTCTCGTTGACTGTTCCATTTCCTTCTGTCCATTTACCTGCATCATAAGCGATCTTATCACCGACAGATACTTTCTTAGCAAGAGAATTATCTTGTGCTTGAACAGTTACGTTTACAGAACAAGTAGCCGTTTTACCGTTCGTATCTTTTACTTGACCAATTACCTTATGAGATCCAGACGAGCTTATCGTAAATGACTCTTGACCATTAAAATTAGCTGACGTACCAATACCAAATGAATTTACTGAAGCTCCATTGGTACTTCCTTTTGATTTAAATTTAACAGTAACAGTACCAGTATATGTACCACCACTAGATTCTCCTATTATTTGTAATTCACAATATGGATAAGATGTGGTTGGTGGTGGAGTTGGTGGTGGGGTGCTTCCGCCACCACCAGAACTAGATCCTCCTCCAGTGTTGCCTCCTCCTGTTGCAGCAGGCCTTTCGATATTTATACTACACGTTCCTTCGTTCCCCGCTTCGTCTTTAACATAACCGGTTACTCTCGTAACGCCAGGTCCAGTTACAACATAAGAATCTTCTTCATAATTTTTCTTTGTTCCAATACCGATACCTTCTACTTTAGAAGTAGCATCTTCGAAGCTATCTACCGCTACTACGACATCTGTAGTATAAATTCCCGCTCCGTTTTTATTACCACTAACTACTTTTAAAGCACATTTTGGCTTATCGTTATCTTTTTTAACAATTAGTCGACATTCTCCCTCGTTTCCTTGAGAGTCAATTACATAACCGACTAACTCTGTTTTTAAATTATCTTTAACAGTATAAGTTTGGTTATCTTCAGTCGGATTCTCTGCTCTAATAACTCTATCTGTTTCCATTTCTTTTAATTCTTTTTGAATAAAATATTTTTGGATTGTTGTTTTATCATTGTTAGTAAGTTTACTCTTAAATCCTACCGTAACATCCGTTACATACCAATCGTTATTTCCAAGAGTTCCTTCTATTACTTCAAGTTCACAAGTTGGAACGCTAGGTTCAACTTCTACCGATATTTCGCAAGTAGCTTTGTTTCCATTAGCATCTTGAACAAAACCATAGACCCTATAATTTCCTTTTTTAGTAATTTTATAAGTCTCTTTATTTTTAGCTTCTTCTCTAATACCTATCTTTTTACTAGTAATCTTAATATCTTCCGAAGCAGGAGTGATACTAGCAAAAACTATCTCGATATCTCTTTCGTAGACACCATCATCATTTGGTTCTACGTCTTTGACTTCAAGTTCACACTCCATCTTTTTAGTAACGACTTTCTTTTTTGATCCTTTACTAGAAAAGAAAAGAATCACTATGAAAAGAAGAATAAGTATAATAACACCTATTATTATAAAGAGATTCCTTCTTTTTCTTTTTACCTCATCTTCATTATCGTACATAACAAGCCTCATTTCTACTTATATTATAGTATCATTTTATAATACTAACCTAGCTATGTCAACAACAGCATATATAATTTAGTCTTTAAAATGTCCATATTTTGACAACTCTTCATATGAAATGTTTTTTAAATTTAAAGAAGAGATTATATTATGCGGTTCACATTCAATATATAGCTTGTCATCTGCTATAAAATCCCCTTTATTTGTCGTAATGTAAATAGCTAAAGGTCTCTTTTTACCTATAGCATAAGACAACTGAATTTGACACCAATAAACATCACCGTTTTCTAGGATAACTTTTTTGGCAAGTTCTCTGGCTTTATAAGCTCCACTTCGATCGACTTTGGTGGGATCTTTTCCTGAAAATGCACCACCACCAACTGGTGCGAAAGAATGATAAGTATCGACGACTATTTTTCTCCCCGTTAAACCCGCATCACCAGCAAATCCGCCAATATTAAATTTTCCTGTAGGATTAATTAAAAACTTTTCTATTTCAACTTCGTATTTTGAAGATATGCTTTTACACATGTTTACAAGTATAGAATCTGTATCATATCTTTCTTTTTCTGTGTTTTGGTAACAAATTGTGAACGTTTTAATTGTTTTTAACTTGTTATCGCTGTCATATTCACCTGTTATTTGAGCCTTACCATCTGGTAAAAAACGAGAGTCTCTTTGCCTTAATTCATCATATTGCTTGCTTAATTCTTGTAATATAACCATCGCTTTAGGTAATAATTGCTTTGTCTCTCTCGTAGCGAAACCAAACATCATCCCATTATCTCCGGCCCCTCCGATTTCATCGTTAGTTCCTAACGCAATATCAGGACTTTGTTTACCGATATTATCGATTATTTCATAGTCTTGACTATAACCAACGTCTCTCAACACTCTCTTAGTTATTTTTTCTACATCGACTTTAGTATTAGAAGTTACTTCTCCTGTTATAAAGATTTTTCCTTTTCCACCAACTACTTCTATTCCACATCTACTATTTTTATCTCCACTTAAATAAGAATCTAAAAGAGCGTCACTAATTTGATCACACACTTTATCTGGATGGCCTCTAAAGACAATTTCATTACTATATAGTTTCATTTTTCCTCCTTTTATAAAAAATACTCAAGATAGTATCCTGAGTATAAACTATCTTATCGCTCTAGCTTTACCACCTAACTTAATAGGTTGGCGCAAGTTCATCGGGCTAGTCCCTTCCTCGCTCTTAATAAGAAAATATTTAATTTTTATGCATTATTTTACTAATTACATTTTAACATTTGTTAATCTATTTAGCAATTGCAAACTACTTTCCATGACATTGTTTATATTTTTTACCACTACCACATGGACAAGGATCGTTTCTTCCTACTTTTTTTTCTGATTTTTTAGGAGCATTCTTGACTTTTTCTTTACCATCGTTAGTAATCTTGTTTTTAGAGACTTCTTTTCTCTCAATATTTTGTTTAACTTCTGCTCTCATTAGGAAAGTCGTTGCCTCTAGATCGATTTTTCTCATCATTTCATCGAATAAATCAAACCCTTCGACAGTATATGCTCTTAATGGATCTTCTTGTCCATAACTTCTTAAATGAATACCTTCTCTCAAATGAGACATCGTGTTAATATGTTCAGTCCAGTATTTATCTATAGTATTTAAAGTAATTACTTTCTCGAATTCTTCACTTATCTCTTTAGGAACAGACTTAATCTTTTCTTCGTATTCTTTTACTACCCAATTATAGATATATTCTGTTAGTTCTCCCTCTTTCATATTTTCGACGTTCTTGTAATCAATATCCTTCTTAATTAAGTTTTCATTAATCGTCTTTACGATATCCTTAATATCATCTTTTGTTAAAGTCGCTTCTGGATAATAGTGTGCATTTACTAAATCCGTAATATGGTTTCTAACAGAATCTAATACTAAATCATGTATAGATTCATTATCTAAAATCTCATTTCTCTTTTGATACATAATCTCTCTTTGATTATTCATTACGTCATCATATTGTAACAGTTGTTTTCTTATATCAAAGTTATTTCCTTCGACTTTTGTTTGAGCCGTTGATAAAGCGTTTGAGAATGTCTTACTTTGAATAGGTTGATCTTCTTTAAGACCTAAAGTTTGCATCATTGTCTTTATTCTATCGCTTCCAAAACGAACCATAAGTTCATCTTCCATCGATACGTAAAATTGTGTGAAACCACTATCTCCTTGTCTTCCAGAACGACCTCTTAACTGATTATCTATTCTTCTAGATTCATGTCTCTCCGTACCTAAAACACAAAGTCCACCTAAACTTCTAGTCTCATCTGTTAATTTAATATCTGTCCCACGACCAGCCATGTTAGTAGCTATAGTAACAGAACCTCTCTCACCAGCTTTAGCAATAATATCTGCTTCTCTAGCATGATTCTTTGCATTTAATACTTCGTGTGGTATCTTTCTTTTTGTCAACATTGCACTTATTAATTCGTTTGTCTCAATCGCAATAGTACCGACTAGTACCGGTTGCCCTTTTTTATGTCTATCTTCAATTTCTTGAATTAAAGCTTTATATTTTCCCGCTTGTGTCGAATAAATTAAGTCTGGAGAGTCTACTCTCACGACATCTTTGTTAGTCGGAATACAAATAACAAACATGTTATATATATTTCTAAACTCTTCTTCTTCAGTCTTAGCAGTACCTGTCATACCAGATATTTTCTTATACATCCTAAATAAATTTTGGAACGTTATCGTCGCTAGTGTTTTTGTCTCTTGTTGAATCTTGACTCCTTCTTTGGCTTCGATCGCTTGATGAAGTCCGTCGCTAAACGCTCTTCCTTTCATCAAACGCCCAGTAAATTGATCGACGATTACGATTTCTCCGTCTTGAACGACATAATCAACGTCTTTTTTCATAGAATAGTTTGCTTTTAAAGATTGGTTTATATAATGAACTGTCGCCGTTTGACTAGCATCGTATAAGTTTTCTACTTTAAATGACTTCTCAGCTTTTTTAACACCCTCTTCTGTTAGTGTTACCCCCTTCGTCTTCTCATCATATAAATACTCCGTCTCTGGCTTTAAAGACTTGACGAAAATATCAGCATCCATATATAGAGAAGCACTCTTTAGTTCTCCTCCCGAAATAATCAATGGTGTTCTCGCTTCATCTATTAATACCGAGTCAGCCTCATCGATAATGACAAAATTAAGTTCCCTTTGAACCCTGTTTTCCTTTTGAACCACCATATTATCTCTAAGATAATCGAATCCTAACTCATTGTTTGTCGAGTATAAAATGTCAGAATCATATTGTTCTTTCTTTTCTTTAGGCGATAAACTTCTTAAGTTAGTTCCTACTGTAAGACCTAAAAATCTATGAACGCTACCCATCCAGTTACTATCTCTTTCAGCCAAATATTCGTTTACAGTAATTATATGAACTCCTTTTTTAGTCAAAGCATTCAAATAAGAAGGCATAGTAGCAACTAATGTCTTTCCTTCACCCGTCTTCATCTCTGCTATGTTACCAAAGTGTAACGCTATTGCACCTAGTATTTGAACATAGAAAGGCTTTAATCCAATGACTCTAGTAGCGGCTTCTCTAACCGTCGCAAAAGCCTCTGGAAGAATGTCTTCCAAAGTTTCTCCTTTATCTAATCTCTCTCTAAACTCTTCCGTCTTAGCTTGTAGTTCTTCGTCAGTAAGCTTTTGATACTCTTCATCAAGAGCATCTACTTTATCCGCTAATATCGAAAACTTCTTTAATTCTTTATATTCATGGTCAAATAGTTTTTTTAATATATTCATGTTATCATCTCCACATCATTTATTCTAACAAAAATTTACGGAAAATAAAAGGGATATAACTATCCCTTTGTTATTTCTCTTCGATAAGTCCGTAATTCCCGTCATCTCTTTTATAGACTACCATAGTTTTCAAAGTTTCAAAGTCTTTAAATACATAAAAACTATGTCCTAATAGTTCCATTTGAACAATGGCTTCTTCCTCATCCATCGGATCTATCTCTATCTTCTTTCTCTTAACGATTTTATTATCTTTCTCATCGTTAATAGCTTCTATTTCATGTAAAACGAAATCTTTAGATATGGTCGTCTTCATCTTTTGAGTCTCTAACTTCGTTTTATTTTTTCTTATTTGTCTCTCTAATTTATCTATTACAAGATCAATAGACGCGTATAAATCATCAGTTGTTTCTTCTCCTCTAATGATAACTTTATTCATTGGAATAGTAATTTCTACTTTTTGCTTATAATCTCTTACATTGATTATTGCATTTGCTTTAGCCGTATTACCTTTTTCTAGATATCTTTCTATTCTCTTAAGTTTATCTTCGATATAATTTTCTATTGCTTTTGTTACTTCAATATTTTCTCCACGTACATGTACATTCATAAATCATCCTCCTTAATTATATTTTAACACATTTATTTTTTATGCTCAATATTATTTCTTTTTAGATGTCCTTCTTCGAATTTTTTTATTTTTTGTTGAACTTTTTCAGAGATAATATTAGTATGTAATACGAACCAGATCGTTAAAAGTAGTAAAATACAGTATATGATAATCGCTTCAAAAGGACTATTTAAAGCGTAGAAAATCGTTGCTAATGAAAAGAGTATCGATATAAAGTAAATAATTAAGATGGTCTTTCTTTGTGAAAAATTCATATTTAAAAACTGATGATGAAAGTGATCTTTGTCTCCTTCAAATAAAGGTTTTTTCTTTAAAAATCTTCTAACTATAGCAAAAGCCGTATCTAAAATAGGAATTGCTAACAATAATAACGGTACTAGAAACGACGTTAACATTGCTCCTTTATAACCTAAAAGAGAAACTATCGCTATTATAAATCCCATAAACGAAACGCCTATCTCTCCAACAAAGATCTTTGCTGGGGGGAAATTATGTACTAAGAAACCGGTTGTTGCCCCAAACATTATAAAAACCATTATTATATCTAAGCTTCCTACTCTTCCTTGAAAGAAAGCGATTATACCTATTGTTA
This sequence comes from uncultured Muribaculaceae bacterium, assembly GCA_964616485.1. Lineage (GTDB taxonomy): Bacteria > Bacillota_I > Bacilli_A > RF39 > UBA660 > RUG13868. Next base: position 93,956 of record CAZTRB010000004.1, on the reverse strand, counting down.
AAAAGAAAATTGAAGAAATACCGGAACTAAGTCCATCGATTCCATCTACTAAATTTATTATATTAACACAAGAAACAATGAAGAATATCGTTATCGGATAAGCCAACCAACCAAATTCAAACACGAAGCCGAACGCCGTTATTTCTTGTAACAATATATTTCCATAAGCAGTTACTATTATCGCAGCGATAAGTTGCCCGATAATCTTTTCTTTAGCACTTAAGGGCTGAAGACAATCTACTAGCCCGAATAATACCAAGATAAAACTAGCAATCAAGATTGAATTCATCTCGACGCTATGAATACCAAAAAGTATATACCCGAATAAAAAACCTAAATAAATACCTAAGCCACCAAGTAGAGGTGTAGGTTTAATGTGAACTCTACGGCTATCTTTAGGAACGTCTATAGCTCCTATTTTATGAGAAATTTTTATCATAAGAGGCATTATTAAAGAAGTAAATAAAAACGGAACTAAAATCATCAATATAACTGTATCTAAATAACTATCAAACACCTAAAACACCACCTTATACCATACTCATATAAAGATCGAATAAGAAAGTCGTTACTAATTGGATCATACTAAGGCCCAATAAAAAGTAAAATACTCTAGCTTTTTCTTCTTTATTTTTTTTAAAAATCTGATTAATATTGACCGCTTCCATCGACCAAATTACGAAAAATGATGAAATTATATAAAAGAATATCTTAATTTTCATAATATTCTCCATTTTCATAATCATAAATATCTTTTATTCTCTTGTCGTATCGTTCTACTTTAATGTACTCAGTATTAATAAAAGTATCGATTAATATAACGGCCTCTTCAATTCTTGTCTTACCATCTAGTGCTAAAACGTTTGCATCATTATCTTTTCTAGTTAAGTAGGCTTCTTCTTTAGTCGTGACTTTAGAGCATCTAACTCCTTTAACTTTGTTACAAGCGATTGAAGCACCTATTCCCGTACCACAAATAACGATACCAAAAGTACTCTCTTTATCTTTTACTTTTTCTCCCACTAAAAAAGAAAATTTAGTATAATCGGCACTTTCTTCATTATTTGTTCCGACATCTATAAAATCTATCTTATTTTCATAATAATTTAATATCTCTTTTTTTAATCTAAATCCCCTGTGGTCGCTACCAATTGAAATCGTCATTATCTCACCTCTCTTTTAGTATATCATTTTTTTTTATTTTTCCATAAGAAAAGTGATATATTAATATATCACTTTAGGCTATATAAATTAGTTTATTTGTAGAAATTGCTTTTTGCAAAATCTAATGATTTATTAATAAAGCTTTGTACTGGGCTAAATACAGATTTCATTTCTTTGTTGCTTAGAACAGATAAGATAAATCTTACTTTAACAGCAAGAACTACGAATCTTACGATATTGCTTGCGACATCAAGAACAAAATTAATCAGATTCATAAAGTACTTATCAAAATTATATAGAAGTTCGTCTGTTACTCCCCAAGATACTAGTAGTTTAAAGAATTCCCTAAGGCCTCCAAAGACAACCTCTTTTCCTTCTAGTATAAGATCCCACAATAGTACTGTAAGTGATAATGCAATAAAAACAGCTAATACTTTAACTACTAAATCTTTGAATTTTTCGCTGATTTCGCAAAAGACAAAAGCAAAAGCAGTTACAACGATTAGATATTCCCATCCTGCAAACATTGCACCAACTAGAAGTAACCCTAATAAATTTTCATTTACTTTAAAACTTTTCATTATATATCCCTCCTTTATTAAATGTTAGCATAAGTAATAGAAAATAACAACACTAAAATAAAAAAAGACCTATAATAAATAGGACTTTCAATTACTAGTTATCTTTTGTTTCAAAACCATACTTTTTATTAAACTTATCTACTTTACCTGCATGAGATTTTCTAGATTGTTTATCTGTATAAAAAGGGTGACATTTAGAACAAACTTCAACATGAATGTTTTCTTCTGTAGATCGTGCTTCAAATGTTTCTCCGCATGCACAAACTATTGTAGCTGTCTTATAAGTTGGATGTATTCCTACTTTCATTGTTTCTTCTCCTTCCGCCATGATTTTTTTAAAAATCATAGTAATATAACATTATAAGGGTTTAGTCTTTTTCTTTAATAACTTTAAAGTTTTGCTTACTACAAATAGGCTTAAAAAACCCGGTACGAAAATAAGCGATAATATTTCTATCGTTACTAGTCCTCTTTTGTTCATTTTTTTGCCCATAATAAAACTCCTTAAAACTGTATGAATAATATACTATTATAATGATGTTTTGTCAACTCTAAACTATTTATCGATTATTTCTATTTTAGCACCGACATCACTTAGTTTTTGAACTATACCTTCATATCCTCTTAAGATGTGTTCAGCATTATTGATAATTGTCACGCCTTCTGCAGCCAAAGCCGCTGCTACTAACGCTGCGCCCGCTCTTAAATCAGTGGCATTTACTTCCGTTCCATGAAGAGGTGTCGGACCAAAGAAAGTGGCTTTCTTATCGGACTTTGATATTTTCATTCCCATTTTTTCTAGTTCATCTAAATGCATAAATCTATTTTCAAATATCGTCTCTTCAATGATTGATTTTCCATTAGCTTTAGATAATATTGCCGAAAAGGGTTGTTGTAAGTCAGTAGGAAACCCTGGGTAAACGAGAGTTCTAATATTAGTCTTCTTATACTCTTCTTTTTTAGATATGAGTAAGTAATCGGTCTCAATCCTAATATCACATCCCATCTCTTGAAGTTTCGAGGTCAAAGCCTCGATGTGTTCAGGTATTATATTATATATCTTTAAGTTATCACCTACTAAAGCGCCGATTATCGTATAAGTTCCGGCTTCAATACGGTCTGGAATTACTTCGTGAAAGCAACCGTTCAACTTTAAGACTCCCGTTATATTTATAGTCGATGTACCAGCACCTGTCACTTTTGCTCCCATACTGTTTAAAAAAGTCGCAATATTAACTATCTCTGGTTCTTTTGCAGCGTTTTCAATAACGGTTTTACCTTTTGCTAATACTGCCGCCAACATTATATTTATAGTAGCTCCAACTGATGCAAAGTCTAAATAAATATTAGCACCGATTAATTCATCGGCAGATATAGTATACTTGCTATTTTCTATTTTAACCGTTGCTCCTAATGCTTCAAATCCTTTTAAATGTAGATTAATTGGCCTTGTACCAATAGAACAACCACCAGTCAATGCCATTTCTACATGTTTATATTTTCCAAGAAGTGCTCCCATAAAATAATAAGAAGCTCTAAGTTTACTAGAATACTCGAATCCTATAAATTTATTTTCTATCGTTTGTGGTGAAATCACTATACTTTCCGTCGATCTTCTTATATCAACCCCTAAAAATTGTAGAGTTTCACAAAGAATATCCGTATCAGTTATTTCTGGAATATTACAAATAGTAACATCGGAATCAGCTAAAAGTGAAGCAGGTAAAAGTGCAACTGAACTATTTTTTGCACCACTTATTTTAATTGTACCAGACAGTTCTCTTTGGCCTTCAATCCTTATAGCTTTCATAATAACACCAGCCTTTCTTAATTTTATTTTAACATATAGGTCAATGTAGTCAATAGATTTCACCGACTCCTTGACAGTATAAACCACTCTTTTTAATTATCGTTATAAAAGAAAATCATTCTATCTTTTCTACTTAAATCTTTATAACTATCGATATTTATTTCGGAAAAATTTTCTTTAATCAAATTAATTATGGCTTCTTTTTGAAAACAACCAATCTCCATTCCAACTAAAAATTCTTTATTTAAATGGTTTTTTATTTCACCAATAATTTTGCGATAAAAGTCTAAGCCATCATTTCCACCATATAACGCTATTAATGGTTCATTATCTTTTACTAGTTCTTCTATTTTCTCATCGTTTCTAATATAAGGAGGATTACACAAGATAATATCGAAGGTCTCATCTATTTTATTAAAAAGATCACTTTCAACTAACGTTACTTCTAAATTTAAGTTTTTCGCATTTCTTTTAACTACTTTTAATGATTCTTTACTAATATCTGATAAATAAACCTCACTATTAGGAAAAATCTTTTTCATAGATAAACCAATTGCTCCACTACCGCAACATAAATCTAGTATTTTTATATTTTCTTTTTCTTTTTTTTCTATATAAAAAATAGCTTTTTCGACTAATTCTTCCGTTTCAAATCGTGGGATTAAGACATTTTTATCGACATAAATTTTATTACCGTAAAAATTCACATAACCCATAACATACTGAAAGGGTTTACCTTTTTTTAACTCATCTAATTTCTCAATATATTTACTAACAATTTCTGAGGAAACTTCTTTATTTAAATCCAAATATATATCTTCTTTTCTTTTATTAACAGTTTCTGTTAATAAAAATATAGCGTCTTGCTTAGATAAGTATTTTTCTCCTCGATTGATTAATTCTAAAAAAGTCACTTTATTCTCCAGCTAACTTTCTTCTATGGTCTTCGGTAATAAGGGGTTCAATGATTAAATCTAATTGTCCTTCCATAATTCTATCTAACTGCATAACGGTAAGTCCGATACGATGATCAGTTATTCTATTTTGTGGATAATTATAGGTTCTAATCTTCTCCGACCTATCACCACTACCAATCTTACTCTTTCTTTCCGCTCCTTCTTTTGCTTCTTTTTCCTCTAATTTTAAATTATAAAGCCTCGTCTTTAAAGTTTTTAGTGCCATCTCTTTGTTTTGAATTTGGCTTCTTCCTTCTTGGCAATAAACCATGACTCCTGTAGGAATATGAGTTGCTCTAACAGCTGAATCAGTCGTGTTAACACCTTGTCCTCCAGAACCACTCGATCTCGTAATATCGATTCTTACTTCGCTCATATTAAGTTCAAAATCAAATTCTTCTGCCTCTGGCATAACTAAAACAGTAGCTGTCGAAGTATGTACTCTACCTTGCGTTTCCGTAACTGGAACTCTTTGAACTCTATGGGAACCACTCTCATATTTTAGTTTAGAATAGACTTTCTTTCCTTTAATCATAAAACTAACTAGAGTAAACCCACCAGTTAAGGAGTGCTCTTCTGATATTATTTCTATTTTAAATCCTTCTCGTTCGGCATATTTAATATACATGCGATAAAGATCCCCTGCAAAAATATTGGCCTCATCTCCACCAGCAGCACCTCTTATCTCAACGACGACATTCTTACCATCATTAGGATCTTTAGGCATAAGAAGAATCTCTATTTCATTTAAAATAGAACTATTCTTTGCTTCTAACTCTTCCATTTCCAATCTAGCGACTTCTCCCATCTCCGGATCTTTTAATAATTCTTTTAAACCTTCGATGTCGGATTTATTCTTATTATAACTTTCATAAACAGTTACTATCTCTTCTAAATCGCTTAACTCTTTGCTTAATTCTCTAGTTTTATTAACATTTTTAAGTGTTTCTGGGTCAGAAACTAAATTATTAAGTTCTTCATATCTAGCAATTATTATCTTTAATCTTTCTTCCATAAAATCATCTCCGTATATATTATAACAAAAAAAGAAAAAAAAGAATTATTTTTCCAATTCTAATTCTTCTTCATCAATAACAACCAAGTCTTTTAAATCATCAACGTCATCATCAAAATCATCGTCATCATTAGATTTTTTATCAAAATTATCTGTTTCTTCTTCGGTATCTTCTACTTCTTCTTTTATATCAATCTCTTCTTCAATGTCATCGTCATCATCAGAAATCGGCGATATTATCTTATCAGAAGTATGTCTTTTCCTTAAGTCCCAATTACCATCTTCTAGAAGTAAAAACCTCTTATCAGTAGTTAACGACATATAATAGTCGCCTATTTTCTTTTCAAAAACGGTGCTTGAAAGTCCTAATAATTTTATTATTTTTTTCAATAAGTCCGCAGTACTAAGCGGTTTTGACTCTTCTAATATTAAATTAGTTATATCTTTATATGACAGTAGTTCTAATTCTTCTCTTGCAAGTTTTTCTACACTCATTAAAATCCTCCTAGTATATTTTTTTCCTCGAGTAAAAATACTCAATAAAACTTATATCATTATTTAAAACTAAAAGCAACTCTTTTATTACATTTTTTCAGGTACTTTAATTCCAAATATTTTTAAGATCAATAAATTAATATCATATACTAGTTTAGATAAAGCAAGCCATGACTCTCTTTGCTCTTTTTCTTCCTCCATTAAGATTTTATTTTCAGAATAAAATTTATTATAAATACTATTTAATTTATAAATATATTCGGCTAATTCATTTAAAGATTTAGTCGTATATGATTTATCAACAACTTTAGGTAGATAAAATATCGTCGAAAGTATTTCTCTTTCGTTATCCGTCTTAAGTTTTAAAATACTATCGTAATTAACATTTGCTTCTGTCGCTTTATTCAAAAGAGATTTTATTCTAACTGTCGAATATAATAAATACGGACCGGTTTTTCCATCAAAGTCGCAAAATTTTTCAATATCAAAAACATAGTCTGTACCTCTAAATGGTAAAAGATCTGCATATTTAAGTGCTGATAACGCTATTGTTTCAGCCGTCTCTTCAATATCTTTCTCATCAACAATGCTTCTATTTATTTTTTTTGTTACTTCTTCTTTAAGAACAGTTAATAATTCTTCTAAAGACATCACATCACCATCTCTAGTTTTGAAAGGCTTATTATCTTTTCCATTAATCGTACCAAATCCATAAAAAGATAAGACATTTTTATCGACGATACCACTTTTTTCGGCGGCTCTAAAAACTTGTAAAAAGTGTAAGTCTTGACGAAGATCAGCAAAATACCACATCTCATTAAAATCAAATCTTTTCTTTCGTGATAGTATTGTCGCTAAATCGGTAGTAGCATATAAATAAGCTCCATCACTTTTTTCTAAAAGTATTGGTGGTACTTCTTTATTATCGCTTTCTTCTTTAACATCAGCGACTAAAGCGCCTTCACTTACGTACGTTAGTTTTTTATCTTTTAGTATTTGGAATAATTCTGGGACGTATTTAAAACTTGCAATTTCTCCTTCCCATAAATCGAAATCTACACCTATTTTATCGTATAATTCTCTTATATCTATCAATGATAACTCGACTATTTTCGACCATAATATCGAATAACCAATATGGCCTTTTTGAATTTCAACAACTATCTTTTTTGCTCTTTCTTTATAATCTTCATCTTCTTTACTCTTTTTAGATCCTGTCGGGTAGAAAACCTTTAAAGCTTCACGACCAAAAGGTAAATCAAACTTTTCACCATTATAATCTTCTTTAAAGCAAGGTAAATCAGGGTATGCATCTATCACTTCTAGCAATACTAATCCCGATTGTAATCCAAGATCACCTAGATGAACATCAGTTATCGTCTTTATATCCATAGTCTTTAACAACCTATTAATCGCTCCACCAATATTTGGAGAACGAAGGTGTCCGACATGAAGAGCTTTAGCGACATTTGCTCCACCATAATCTAAAAAAATTGTCTTACCTGCTTTTTTATCGATGTTTTCTGTCACGTTTTTTCTTATTTTATTGGCAAAGTTTATCAGTAATTTATCACTAAGCGTTATATTTATAAAACCATTTCCAGCAACGTTTAAATTAACAAAATCTTCTTTATTTAAGACCTCTAAAATTTCATTTGCAATTAACAAAGGATTTTTTTTGTGAATTTTCGCTAATTTCATCGCATCATTTATTTGAAATTGTCCTAAATCCGGACGATTAGACAAAGCTAATTCTAATGATACATCATATCCTAAACCATTTATCTTTTTTTCAATATTTGTTTCTATTTCCCTAATTAAACTCATCTTAACCCTCCATTTTTACTTTTACCTCGATAACTTCTTCTTCAAGTTTATACTTTATAAATAAATCGGATTCTTTTTTATCATACTCTAAGACATTAATTTCAATATTCGTTTCTTTACCTGAAAAACCTAACTTTATACGTTCTTTATCAAAATCTATTTCTGTCGTATACTCTCCGTTTTTCCTAATTATTTTTTTATCATTTAAGTGAACTTCATAAATCGTATCTTCATCATCGAAAGACGCGATATCATTTTTTAATACACAATCACCGACAAACTTGTATGGTGCTCCTATGTTGTTTATCTCAAAAACTATTTTTTTCATAATTCCTCCGAATACATTTGCATTATAACACAAAAAGAAAAGTTTTGAATATCAAAACTTAATCTAAGATAATTTCAGCATAATCACCGGTCTTTGCTAATGCTCCATTTCCGTCATCGGTATCTAAATGCAATTCTAATTCATAATTGTCTGATTCTTTTAAGTAAACGTCTTCAAATATAGTAGGTTTTTCAGTATTAACTCTTACTTTAACAAACTTTCTGTCTTCAAGATTGAGTCTCTTTCTATCTGAACTAGTTATATGAATGTGACGAGTCGCTATAATACAAGCGTTTTCTTTAGTAACTTCTCCATTTGGCCCGACTAAAGTGATTGTCTCAGCTCCGTCTAAATCACCAGAATTTCTAACAGGAGGATTAATTCCCAAAGTATAACTATCTGTCTTCGATATCTCTACTTGTGTATACTTTCTTAAAGGTCCTAAAAGTCTTACGTTAGATATTGCGGCTTTTGGAGTTTTAATCGTTAATTTTTTATCTGTAGCAAATTCGCCTGGTTGAACTAAAGCTCTTACTTTTTCTATTTTTTCTTCACCATATAAAATCTTATAATCTTCTTCTGTTAAATGAATATGTCTATTTGATATTCCTAATAATATTTTCATAACTACCACCTTTACCTTTAAAATTATATCATTAATAGAGACACGTGTAAATCTTTCAATAATTCATTCATTTTAAAAAGATGTATGTTATAATTATTTTAACAATAGTGTGTGGATGGTGAAACGGAAATGAATAGTGTTAGCGAGAGTTTAGAAGATCTTAATTTAATACTCGACAAGTTTACCGCTTTTTTAAAAACAATACCTATCGAAGAGGGTTTACAAGAAAGATATTATAAAAGATTTTTAGAAAATAATGTGCAATATAAAGCTTTTTTAGACGGACAAAGCAAAGATTTTGATTTCAATGGTTTAAAAAGAAATGTCGCTTTCTTTTTTCATGATGATATAGTACTTAGATATTTAAAAAGTAACACTATCATTAACCCCGAAGAGTATATAAATAATTACGGTAAAGCTAACGGAATCATGGACGAAATGATTTCTAAAAAAAGAGAGGGGACTTTTTATTATAGTCCCAAACCAAAAGAAGAAAAGAAAAAAACTAGTTCTTCTAATAGGCCGCCTGACTTTAATCACGAACAATATGAATACCAAACAGGTTTTTTTAGTCGCTTTCGCGAAACACTGATGGTTTATTTTTTTAATATACCTAGTAATCCAGATCACTATTTTTTCATTCTAGATAGATTTAACAAAGATATAGCACGCCGAGAAAACAATGTTAAAACGATAGCGGATACTATTGCTTTAATGTTACAAAAAGAGACGAATGATTATAAACGCTATATTAATCAAACTACAGATAAAAGCCTGCACGATAAGTTCCTTGAAAGACTTAATTTTCTTGATTTAGAATTTAAAAAAATAGACGATCAATTTCAAAAAGCTCATGTGAAGCGCAGAAAGATAGAAGACTCTTATAGACCTCAAATCGATAGGCACTATAACGATTGGTTAATACATGGAGAAGAAAATGCAAGAATTCTTCAAAAACGTAAAGCGTTCTACGACTCTATTGCACATCTACCAAATAAAAAGCTTTTAGATGAACTAGAAAGAGAAATATCAGAACAAGAAAGACAACATAATAAGTACTATACAGTAACAGAAGGTTCGTACGGAGAATTTGTCACTCTCGTTTGTAACCAAAGTGAAGAGTATAAAAAGGTTCAAGGTGAAATTAGTAGATTAAATGATATTGGTTATGAGAAACAAACACGTTTTAACAACTATAAAAACAATCCTGAACAAGCAAAACAAGAGATAAAAAATAATATTACGCAAGAATACTTTAAAGAAAAGGACAAACAAATAAGAGAAAGAAAAAGAAAAGAAGAGCAAAAAGCAAGTTCTGAAAGAAAAATAGCACAAAAAATGGCAAAGAAAAAACAATTTATAGAAAAATATCAAATTACTTTTGATCAAGATGGTTTTTGGAAAAGAGCTGGCGCTGATCCTAATAGCTTTTACGGAAATAATTACCAAAATGGTCAAGCACAATACGGAAATACGAATCAGAGCAATCAAAGACAAAGGCGAAGTCAAAGAAGATAAGGAGGGAAAATCAATATGTTGTTATATTTAATAATTAGTCTAATAACTATAATTATTTCGTTAATCTTAATTATTTATGTACAAAATTATAATAAGTTTCAAGTTACTATAATCAAAATAAGTGAAGCTGAAGAAAACATTAATATTCTATTAGTAAAAAAATTAGAATTAATAGTAAAACTTAATGATTACATAGAAGGTATTGATGTTACAAAGAAATTATTTGAAGAAGGCGAACTTTCTACGGAAAATATGAATAATTTTGAACTTAATAGTTTTTTAGAAAAATATGATAAAAAAATTAGAGAATTAACTAGCTATAGTAAAGAGATAATATTTGATGAGAATTCACAAGTTTTGGTAGATGAGTTTAATGACGTTAATATCGCTTGCCATGCAGCTGAAATATATTACAACGATAATGTCGTAATATATAACAAACTGATTAAATGTTTTCCTTCTAATATAGTAGCTAAGTTTTTAAGGCTTAATATTAAAAATTTTTATTCAAATGAAAAAGAAGAGATATTTGAAATACTTAAAAAGTAAATCAAACATCTCTTTTTATTTATGATATTCTTCATTGTTCATCATTTTATAAATTCGATATATTTGTTCTAACAAAATTACTTTAAATAGTTGATGGGGAAAAGTCATTTTAGAAAAAGATAACTTGTAATTAGATCTTTTTTTTATGGAATCATCTAATCCATAGGACGATCCAATTACGAATACAATATTGCTGTTAGCAATCAAACTCTCTTCATATTTTATTTTCCACTCTTCTGTTGATAAAAGAGTCCCTTGTATTTCTAAAGTTATTACATAATCTCTATCATTTATATTTTTAATTATATCTTCCGCTTCTTTTTTTAAGATTATCTCTATTGGTAAATTACTATAATCTTTAATTTCTATTTCTTCTATTTTCGTATATTTAGAAAGTCGTTTCTTATACTCTTCGATAGCCTCTATTAGAAATCTTTCTTTTATTTTACCAACACTTATTATCTTAATCATTTAAATCAATACTTTCTGTTTCATCAAACTGCTTTGCAGCAATCAAATTATTTAAATCAAACTTAGTAGAAGCTAATTGTTCACTTACCTGCTCAATCGCTAATTCTGGAGTATTATTATTTTCACTAATATGAGCTAGAACAATATATTTAGTATTAGGACCGATTACTTTTTTCAAAAATTGTCCTGTATAAATATTTGAAAGGTGTCCTTTATCACTAATAATTCTTTGTTTTAAAATATAAGGATAGCTTCCTTCCATAAGCATTTTTTCATCATGATTAGATTCTATTATATAAACAGTCTTGTCTTTTGTTAAATTGTGATACTTTCTGTTAATATAACCCGTATCGGTTAAATAAACGATACTCTTTTCCTTATTTTCTAAGATAAAACCAAAAGCCGGAACATCGTGTGAACCATTAATTACTTTTATATTTATGTCTTTTATATTAAATTCTTCATCTATTATCACGATTTGTTCTTCGGGTACTATTTTTTGAATACTTTCTAAAAGAGCTTCTTTAATATATACTTTAATATCTTCTTTTTTTATTAACGAAGATAAACCACCAATATGATCACTATGGGTATGGGTAATTAGCACTCCATCTAATTTACTCGTATTTTTACCTAAACTTTTTTTTATTTTTAAATAATTAATTCCAACGTCTATTAGTATTTTAGTTCCCTCAGTTTCAATGTATGCACTATTTCCTTTAGAACCACTTGCCAACATTTTAATTATCATCGAAATAAACTCAATGGATTTTTATGGTGCCCACCACGATATGGATATCCATCATAAAGACCGAAGTGTAAGTGAACCCCTGTAGCTAGTCCCGTTCTTCCCATTTCCCCAATCTGTTGCTTAATCTCAACGACTTGGTCGACTTTAACATATACTTCACTCATATGTGCATACAAGGTATAATAACCGTTATTGTGATTGATAAGAACATATTTACCATCTGGCCATCTGTTTCCTGATTCGACAACAACACCGTTATTAGATGCCCAAATCGGCTCTCCTCTGTTCCCCCAGAAGTCTATTCCTTCATGGAATGTCGTTTTACCACCAAAAGTACGATAACCATAACCACTTGAAATTTGGTTTGGATGTTGAATCGGATATGCCCATATTCCTGGAATAGCAACTTCTGATACTACTTTATTTCCTCTAACAATTATCCTAGGAATACTTTCTTTTAAAATTTCTCTTCTAGTAACGACAGCTGATTCAATGTTTCCGTTTGCTAATTGGACTTTTTTATAAACTTTCTCTTGGCCATCAGCGCCATCTTGTTTAAGAGCCTCATATCCTTTTGTTTTGCTCGAGTCATATTCAATCTTAGTCTCAAATCTCTTACTTTGTATTTCAACAACGTGATTCTCTTCCATAATTACGAACTTTGGATTTACATCACCTACATTTACCTCTTGTCCGGCATAGAGTAAGTTATCTTCACTCGTAAATTGTGAGTTAACGATTAAGAAACCATTTATAGACATTTTATTTTTAAACGTAATGTCTTCAATAGTGTCTCCTTCTTTGACGATATATTTTTTACTTTCTTCAGTAGTACCAAAAAGTAAATATTTACTAAGTTCATCTGAATCAGTATATATTTTGTCACCAGTTGAAAGTTTAGTTTCTTTTATCGTAATTTTATTTTTTAAATACATGTCTTCAATAATTGTCCCTACTTCTTTTATCTCTTCTTGTGTACCATCGACAAAATTATTGTAGTCACTCTCTGAAACGAAAACGAAAATAGCTTCTTTAATAGCCTCCTCAAATATTTCTTTGCTTAAAACATTAATTATTACATCTTCCGTTGTAATTTCACCTTGTGCTTCATCAGTTAATTTTGTACCTTTTATAAGAATACGATAACCATTTATCGTAAAAGGCGCTTCTTCTTTAATTTTTGAATAAATTTCCGCTTCACTTAAAGTTTTTTGATTATAAACGACTTCCTTTACGACTTTTAAATCATTAGGAGCGTATACTTTTTCTACATTATATTTTTCTTTTATTTGTACTTGCTCTTTATCTATATAATCATCTAAAGCTTCTTTTTTATCAATATATCCAATTGTTTTACCTTTTAAATAGACACGGTAAACTTCCATAGGAATTTTATTATTACCACCGGACAAAAAGAGTACAAATGTACTCATTACTATTGCAAAAAATATACTTAAAATATTCTTTTTATTCACGTACTCCACCACTTTCATTTTCAAAGACAGAGAAAAATTTAGAAATATCTTTTTTAAACCTTAATGGTACCGTTCCTGTAGCACCACTACGATGTTTAGCGATTATAAATTCACTGTCACTCACTTGATCCTTAGATTCTATCTCTTTTTTATAATAATCTTCACGATAAATAAATGATACTATATCGGCATCTTGTTCTATAGAACCTGATTCTCTTAAGTCACTCAATATAGGCCTTGGATTTTCTTTTCTTTGTTCTGCTGAACGAGATAATTGTGCTAATGCGACTACAGGAACGTTAAGTTCTAGTGACATTAGCTTTAATGATCTAGATATATCTGATACCTCTTGTTGACGATTACCACCGTAATTTATCGATGATGTAATTAGCTGTAAATAGTCGATTACTACTAAATCTAATCCTTCTGGAGTATTAGCTAGCCTTCTACATTTACTTCTTATTTCACCAATCGTTATTCCTGGAGTATCATCCATATATATATTGGTATCTTCTAATTTACTTAAAGCTTCGTTTACTTTATCCCATTCATCTTTTAAATTACCCGTTGAAAGCTTATAACCATTAACATGACCTAAAGAAGCGATCATTCTCATTGCAAGGTCTTCACTACTCATTTCAAGGTTAAAGATAGCAACGGATTTTTTTTCGTTTACAGCGACATTTGTCGCTAAGTTAAGTGCCCAAGCACTCTTTCCCATCGCTGGTCTTGCTGCAACAATCATAAGTCTTCCTGGATGAAGACCGGTCGTTAATTTATCTAATACTGGCCATCCTGTAGAAATACCAGTTATTTCTCCTTTTAACATAGAAAGTTTTTCTAACTTTTCTTTCGTAGCGTTTAATACTTCTTTAATGCCTCTTATATCTTTCGTTCTTCTCTTTTTAGCTACATCCAAAATCTTTCTTTCCGCATCATCTAAAATTACGTTTAAATCATTAGATACATCATAAGCGGAAGTAGTAACGTCACTACTGACTTCAATTAATTTTCTTAATATTGCGCTTTTTTCAACGATATTAATATAGTGATCGACATTTGCTGATGTAGGGACTATATTAAAAATCTCTGTTAGATATTCCACCCCACCAATCTCTGATAAAAGATTTTGGTTTTTTAATTCCGTAGTTACTGTCGTAGTATCTATCGGTATTTTTTTAGCAAACAATCCTGATATAATTGAAAATAATTTTGCATTTTTCGTGTGATAAAAAGACTCTGGCGTTAAAACATCACAAACTTTTTGTAGAGCATAGGTTGATAAAAACATCGATCCTAACACCGATTGTTCTGCAATTAAATCGTTTGGTATTTCTCTAAGTGCCATATTATTACTCCTTTTTTTCTAATATTACTTTTACTTTCCCAATTACACCTTTATGTAATTCTATTTCGACAAAATGATATCCCAAAGACGACAACCCATCTTTTAACATTATTTGTTTTCTATCAATAACAATTTTTTTATTTTCCAATTCTTCTTTTATTTGTTTAGAAGTAACGCTGCCAAAGACTTTATCATCTTTCCCCGTCTTAACTTTAAAAGTTAACTCTACTTTTTCTAATTGTTCTTTTAGCACTTCAGCATTCTTTTTACTTTCTATTTCACGATTAGTTTCACTTTCTTTATTTTTTAAGAAGCGATCATAGCTATAATCGGTTAACGCTTCAGCATATCCATTTTTAATTAAAAAGTTTTGTGCGTATCCGGTCTTTACTTCTTTTATTTCTCCTTTTTTACCTTGTCCTTTTAAATCTTTTAAGAAAATTACTTTCATATTAATTCCTCCTTTATTTTAGGTCTTTTAATATTTTTAACAATTCTATTTCGACTTTTCTCACACTGGTATCTAAAATTCTTACCCCTGCTTCACATTCATCACCACCACCACCAAAGTTTTCTAAAACTTTACCGACATTTAATTTTCCTAATGATCTTGCACTGATACCTACTGATTTTTTATCTAGTCTACCAATTACAAAAGAAGCGCCGACTCCATTAAACATAATTAGAGTATTTGCTACCCTAGCCAAATCTTCTCTTCTATATATATCATTAGCTTTTGCTTTCGTAATTGCTAAATCTTTTATTATTTTTACATTGGTTATTACTTTTTGTCTTTCAATATATTTTTTTAAATCTTGTTTTAATAAATATTGAACATAATCGAAATCTGCACCTTTTTCAGTTAGAGAAAACGCTGCTCTAAAAGTCTTTTTATTTGTTTTCAAAACAAAGTTATTAGTATCTAAAGTAATTCCTGCTAAAAGAACTGTCGCAGTGTTTGGTTTAATTTCTATTTTTTCACTATCTAAAAAATTAATTACCATTTCACAAGTACTAGAAGCCTCTTCATCTACTACGACTAATCCTTTTGTTATCGATTCTTTATTTATATCGTGATGATCTATTACCAAAACATTATCTATTATGTCTAAAAATGCACTATCTTGTAATAAATATTGCTTATTTGTATCAACGACGACTAACAAATCGTTAGATTTGATTTTTCCTTTTAATTCACTACTTTTTTTAATATTATATCCATTTCCAAAAGTAGATAACAATCTTTTGACACCTTTTTCATGAGTTCGATCATTTATAACTATTGCCACTTTTTTATTAATATTTTTAATATATTCATAAATACCAATAGCACTACCAATAGCATCTAAATCTAGATGCTTGTGTCCCATAATATAAATTGAATTTGCTTTTTCAATTAGCATGTTTATTTCTTTTTTTTTCTTAGTTAGTGTCATAAACACCCCCATAAACATAATTAATTATACACTAATTATGTGAAAAATGAAAGAAATAAAAAGAATAAAAGCCTTTCGACTTTTACTCTGCTTCATTGTAAGCTTTTAAGATTGTTTCTTCAAACATCTTTCTTACTTCTGTGTTGATTGGATGGACAATATCGCGATGTACTGTCACTGATTCTCCACTTTCGTTCTCGACGTCCCTAGATGTGCTAGGCATTGCAATAAACAATCCGTTTTTTCCTTCGATTATTCTAATATTATGAATTACTAGTCCGTCATCGATTAAAACAGATGCTCTACCTTTCATGCGTGATCCTTCGCGTTCTTCTTTCCTTACCTTCACTGATGTGATTTGCATTGACAGTTTCCTCCCTCTTAAAGTAAATACTTTATGCACTTATAGTATAATATATTCTATTAAAATGCAATGTTTATTATAAATATACTTTAATTTCTAAAGTTTTTTAGCTATTTCTATAAAATCTTTTAAAAAAAGTTCCTCAGCCCTTACAGATTCACTGTAACCGTTATTCTTTAAATATTCTAAAACTATAGAAAAATCATAATCTTTTAAATTGTTTTTTAGAGTTTTTCTTTTTTGTTTAAAACTATCTTTTACTAGCTTTAAAAAGATTTTTTCTTCTTCTTTTACTAGGCTTCTCTCTTTGTTTTCAAAAGAAATTATGATGCTGTCGACATTTGGTACTGGAAAAAATACTTTTCTAGAAACTAAAAACTCTTTTTTAACATTAAAATAATAATTTAAGAATACTGTTAAAGAAGAGTAAGCTTTGTTTTTAGGAGACGCGGTCATTCTTTCTCCCACTTCTTTTTGAACCATAACAACTATCTTTTTAAAATTAATATTATCTTCAATTATTTTTGTTATTATTGGAGTAGTTATATAGTATGGTAAATTGGCTATAAAATAAAGGTTGTTATAGTTATAAGAAGAAAGGTCTTTATTTAAATCACTTTCAAGAAAATCAGTAAATTTTATAGTTAAGTCTTTATTATCTTTAAAACGATTATTTAATACTTCTTTTAATTCAATGTCTATCTCATATGAAAGCACTCTAGTTTTATTAAGCAACACTTCCGTCATGTTTCCACTTCCCGGACCAACTTCTATGACTAAATCGTCTTTATTTAAATCTGCTAAATTTACTATTTTTTTTATTATATTATTATCTGTCAAAAAGTTTTGTCCATATTTCTTTTTAAAATGATGCTTCATATTTTCCTCATTCTTATTATAAAAAAATCTGAAAACTCAGATTTAATTTAACTCGATCGTTATCATATTTTTACCGCGATAACCACGATCAGTTACGCTTGCTTTATCTTTTACATAAAGGTCTATTATTTCGTTCTTATAACAAGCACCACAAGTGTCTAAAATAACTCCTCTATATGTTTGTCCATCAATAGTTACATTTAATTCTTCATAATATTTAAAATACAATTTATTTTCTTTATATCCAAACTTATTTTGTAAATATGGTGTTGCTGCTGCTAAGACTAATTTACCATTATACGTATACCAGCCTTGCTCTGTTATTTCAAATTTATCGGTACAAAGACCACTTCCAGTACAGTGACCACTACCGTAATCATCATTAGGATAATAAGATGTTAACCTATACTTATATGACGTTATCGCTTCTTCTATCTCTTCTATTATTTCAGTAAAGATATGCATTGATCTTAGAGAACTGACACCCGATACATTATAACTCGTTATTTTTCCACTTTCTCCGACTTGCGCAACAAGAAAAAACGCTAAAACAACGTATATTAATACAAAAGTTAAATTTCTTATTATCAATAATTGTCTTTTCATTTTTTACCTCATTACAACTAAAATATAGCATATTTTAAATGGTAAGTCAATTTTATATATTGAGCATTTCTTCTGCATTTCTCGAAGTTATTTCAGCTACTTCTTCTATTGACATTTCTTTTAATTTGCCTATTTCCTCGGCAATTAAAGGTATATATTTCGGATGATTATCCTTACCTCTAAATGGCTCAGGAGTTAAATATGGACTGTCTGTTTCTAACACGATATTCTTTAAATCTAACTCTTTTATAACTTCTTTTAATTTTGTATTTTTAAAAGTAAGAACTCCACCGATACCTAATAAAAAACCTATTTCAATATATTTCTTTGCGTTTTCTATGTTACTAGTAAAACAATGAATTATTCCCATCACTTTTTCTTCTTTCAAAATATCGTAAGTATCTTGAAAAGCATCACGAGAATGGATTATTACGGGTAGATTAACTCTTTTAGCCAATCTTAACATTTTAATAAAAAGCTCTTTTTGTTCTTTTTTATTATCTTTAACCCAATAGTAATCTAAACCTATTTCTCCAATAGCAATGACTTTTTTGCCTTTTTTTACTATTTTCTCTAACCATTCTATATCTTTATCGGTTACTTCATTCACTTCACTAGGATGAAAACCTAAAGCGTAAAAAATATTATCTTTATCTCTCATCGTTGTTGTTACTTCATTTATACTTTCTTTATCGCTACCGATAACTATTAATTTGTTTACTTTTTTTTCTTTAGCTTCAGCTATCGTTTCGTCGATATCATCATAATACTCTTTATATATATGACAGTGGGTATCAATATACATATTTACCTCCTATTGTTCAGAGAGTTCTCTTAACTTTTCTTCTTTATCAATTCTTTGAAACAAAGGTACTGGTTCATTAGTCTTATATTCATTATTATCTACATATTTGTTTTCATCGTTAGTGTTGTTTAATTGTTCAAATATCTTTTTACTCGTTTCTGGTAAAAATGGTTCTAAATTTATAGCTGCTACTCTTATTGCTTCTAATAGATTATAAATAACTGTCTTTAACTTTCTTTTTTCATTTTCTTCCTTAGCTAAAATCCAAGGGGTAGTTTCATCTATGTATTTGTTACTTCTTTTTAAAAGTTCAAAAATTTCTGTTATTGCTGCACCAACTTCTAAATTTTCCATTTTTTTAGAGACTTTTTCTTCTAAACCATTAATCTCTCCAATTAAATCTTTACAATACTCTGTTTCTACTTTTAAATTGTGGACCTCTCCAGAAAAATACTTCTTTGCCATTGCGATTGTCCTGTTAACTAAGTTACCTAATATATTAGCTAAGTCACTATTAGTCCTGTCAATAATTAATTCATAAGTAATGGTACCATCGTTTGCATAAGGCATTTCGTGCAAGACATAATATCTTACAGCATCTGTTCCAAAATGTTTTACCAAGTCATCTGCAAAAATTAAATTCCCTTTAGATTTACTCATTTTTTCGTTATTCATCAATAACCAAGGATGACCAAAAATCTTTTTAGGTAAATCTAGATCTAATGCCATTAAGAAAATAGGCCAATAAATAACATGAAACCTAATGATATCTTTACCAACCAAATGCAAATCAGCTGGCCAGAGCCTTTTAAATTCTTCCGTTGGGTTATCTGTGTCATAACCAATATTTGTAATATAATTTGCTAAGGCATCTAACCAAACATAGACTACATGTTTATTATCAAAATCAACAGGTATTCCCCATTTGAAAGATGTTCTTGAAACACATAAATCTTGTAATCCTGGTTTTATAAAATTATTGATCATTTCGTGTTTTCTAGATTCTGGTTGAATAAAAGTCGAATTGTCATTAATATGCTTCATTAGTCTATCTTGATATTTCGATAATTTAAAAAAGTATGCTTCTTCACTAGCTACGCTAACTTCTCTTCCACAATCAGGACACTTTCCGTCTACTAATTGACTTTCCGTCCAAAAAGACTCACAAGGAGTACAGTAAAGGCCCTCATATTTTCCCTTGTAAATATCACCATTATCATAAAGTTTTTTAAAGATTTTTTGAACTTGTTTTTCGTGAATTTTATCTGTTGTTCTAACAAATTTATCGTAACTAGTATTTACAACATCCCAAATATCTTTTATTTCGTTCGCTATTTTATCAACATACTCTTGTGGTTCCAGATTGTTTTCTTTAGCTTTTAATTCTATCTTTTGCCCGTGTTCATCTGTTCCAGTTTGAAAATACACATCAAACCTTTTTTGTCTTTTATATCTTGCAATCGCATCTGCTAGTATTATCTCATAAGTATTACCAATATGAGGCTTTCCTGATGTATAGGCAATAGCAGTACTAATATAATATTTTTCCATTTTCTTTCCTCCTTCAAATAAAAAACTCATCCTAATAAAAGGACGAGTTATCGCGGTACCACCTTAATTCATATAAATATGCACTTAATTATTTAACGCCATTAGCGTGCCTGTCGGCCTGCTCCAGAACCATTCTCAAAAACAATTAATATCTTCTTTCACCTTACAAAGACTCTCTAATAATAATTTATCTTATCTCTTTCCTTCGTCGCATTTAAAAATATAACTAATAATAACATAAATTTTATCTCTATGCAATATCAATTGTTTGTTCATTTAATGACAAATATTTCTTAAAAGAAGCTTCTGCCATATTTTTTAAAGACTCGTCTCTAAACTCTGATTCAATTTTTATCTTTTCTAAAACCGTATCTTTAAATAAATTGTTTATTCTACTACTTAGCCTTTCGAGATGTTCTTGTTCAGTAATAGAATGTTCTTTTAAAACTTTAATATAGAAACAATTTATTATTTCATTATCGATTTCAGGTTCTAAGTTTTTTAAAAATTGCTTTGTCTCTTCTCTTAAAATTACAAAATAATTATTTAATTCTTCTTCGGTAAACATCTCATCTTTTTTTACTTTTTCCAAATACTTGTTTTTTATATTTTCTTTTTTGATATTCGTTTCTTTTTCAATAATCTTGTTTAAAGTGTTTTTCTCATTATATAACAATGTCAAAATAGACTCTTTTGTATACTTTGTTCCTATTTCTGAAAAATATTTTTTCATAAAAATAATCAGTTTATTTATTTCTAACGAAAGACAATTATCGACGGTGTTTTTTAATGTGTCGATATTTTTTTCCATTTCTAAAACTAAACTATTTATTAATATCTCTTTATTTTTTATTTCAAATAACTTGTTTATATCTTCATTCATTTTATCATCTACCTTATTAAAATATTAACAAAAATGTGAAGAATAGTCAATTAAATCAATAAAAGAGCACTAAGTTATCGTAGATAAAAGTTTGATAAATATTAATATTTTATTTTCTTTTAAATTTTCCAAATCTAAAATGACAATTAATCTAGATTTAATATATTTAAATTTAAAGTTTTGAGATATATTAAAAGCCGCTAAAAAAAGTTCTTCTCCATTAATATTTTCAGAGATTTCTTTTGAAAAGTATAGATCAATACTTTTTTTAGAAGTTATTACTTTTTCTACTCCTTTTATTTTGGCTATTTTATCAAACCATTCTTCATACATATAATCTAAGATTTTTGAATTAAGTTTACCAAATCTATCTTCTAATTCTGTTTTTACTTGTTCAAAAGTCTCTTTTGAATCGATTGTATTTATTTTTTTATGAATTTCTATTCTTAGTTCGGATTCTTCTACATATTCTTTATCAATATGGGTCTCAACGTTTAATAAAGGTTTGGTTTCTTCCGTTTCTATGTCTTCTTCGATTATATTGCCTTTTAATCTCTCGACCTCTTCATTTAATATTTTCAAATATAACTCTATTCCAATACTGTCGATATAACCGGCTTGTTCGCTACCTAGTATATTTCCAGCTCCTCTTATCGCCAAATCTCTTGATGCAATTGCAAAGCCACTTCCTAATTCAGTAAACTCTTTTATAACATTTAATCTTTTCGTTGCCGTTTCTGTTAAAATTTTGTTCTTTTTATACATTAGATATGCGTAAGCAATTTTATTACTTCGACCTACTCTTCCTCTTATTTGATAAAGTTGACTTAAGCCAAAATAATCTGCATCTAAAATTATCAAAGTATTTACATTTGGTATATCGATTCCTGTTTCGATAATAGTAGTGCACAATAAGACATCATATTTTTCAGATACGAAATCAATCATTCTATTTTCTAATTCTAACTTATTCATTTGTCCGTGAGCTTCAATTATACTAATATCTGGCATTAATTCTTGAAGATGATGTTTTTTACTTTCAAGATGTTCGACATTATTATATAAGATAAATGCTTGTCCTCCTCTAGCTTTTTCCTTATAAATAGCATCTCTTATTAAATAATCATTTTCTTCTATTACGTAGGTTTGAACCGGATATCTATCTACTGGTGGTGTCTCGATTAATGATAAACTTCTTAAACCAGTCATTGCCATTTGTAAAGTTCTAGGAATAGGTGTTGCAGTTAAAGTCAAAACATCTACATTTTCTTTGTACTCTTTTATCTTCTCTTTATGAATTACTCCAAATCGTTGTTCTTCGTCGACGATTAAGAGTCCCAAATCTTTAGGTCTAACATCATCACTTAGTAATCTATGAGTACCAAAAACAAGATCGATCTTTCCTTCTTTTAATGCCTCGATTAAATTTTTACTTTCTTTTTGCGAAGTAAAACGATTTAATAAACCTATGTTTATTGGAAAATTTTTAAATCTTGTCAGAGCATTCTCATATTGTTGTTTTGAAAGAATTGTCGTTGGACATAAATATAAGACTTGTTTTCCATCGTTTATGGCTTTAAACATCGCTCTAAAAGCTACTTCTGTTTTACCGTAACCAACATCTCCACATAAAAGTCGATCCATTGGTGTCGGAGTTTCCATATCTTCTTTAATTTGTTTAGTCACAATTATTTGATCTTTAGTAGCTTCGTACTCGAATTCTTCTTCAAACATTTGCTGTAATTCATCGTCTTTTCTAAAACGATAACCTTCTTTATTCTCTCTAGTAGCATATATTTTTAACAGTTTTTCTGCTATGTCTCTTACTTGTGTCTTTATTCTTTGTTTAGTTTTGTACCATTCCGTTCCTCCAAGTTTATGTAGTCTTGGAGAAAACCCTTCTTTTCCAGTATATTTACTAATTAGTTCTATTTTTTCAACAGGAATATATAATTTATCGGATCCTAAATACAAAATTTCTAAATAATCTTTTAAAAGTCCATTTTGAGTTAAGGTTTTTATACCATTATATTTTCCAATACCGTGTAAATTATGAACGACATAGTCACCTATTTCTATGTTTGAAATACTTTTTAATCGGTTTGCCATCTTATAACTGGTCTTATATTTATAACTTACTTGTTGTTTTATAAAAAGCTCTTTTTCTGTAAGAAGGATTGTGTTTTCATAACTAAATCCTTTATTCAAAGGTAATTCTATTATATTTATAGCTTCGGCAAACAGTTTATTTGGTTTTGTTAGTATATAACTACTTTCTATATATCTTGTTATACTCTTTATCTGATAATCTTTTAATGCAATTATAATGGTCTTTTTATTATCAAGATTCTCTTTTAAATATTTGTTAATCTTTTCAATATTCTCATTAAAACTCTCAATTTCACTACTTTTAAAATCGATTACATTCTTTTTTGGAATTTCTTGAAAAATATTATCAATCGTATTATAATAGCCTACTTTTTTAGGCAAAATAGATTCTAAAGAAAACATATATTCGTCAATATAATCACTATCTTTTCTATCTCTATATTCGAGAATTTCTTCTCTCAATTTGAAATATACAGTTTTAATACTAGAGTAATTTTTAAATATAACAATAGGGTCATCTAAATAATCAATTATAGATACTATTTCATTATTTAAGCCATGTAATTGTCTTTTTTCTTCTTTTCTTTCGATGCTTTGATTGTCAACAATATTTTCTGTATTTGGTGAAATAGTTAATTCTTCTATTTCTTTAATAGTCTTTTGGTCATCAATATCAAATAAACGAATCGATTCGAGCAAATCACCAAAAAACTCCATTCGTATAGGCTCTTTATAACCTATAGGAAAAATATCAATTACAAATCCTCTTATAGCTATTTCACCCGTTTGTTTTACTATCGTTTCACGATTATAGCCAAGATTAGCTAAGTTTTTCAACATTTCTTCTCTCGGATATTCTTTGTTTTTTTCTATTCTTAAAATTGAGTTTTCATAAGTTTTTTTATTTGGTAAATATCTTAAATAACCATTAATATCTGTTATTACTATTTTCTTTTTTTTATCAATTATTTCATTTAGAGTCTCTAAACGAGTAACTTTTAATTCTGGACTTAAAGCTAATGATTCTAAAGATAAAAACTCATCTACTGGAAATAAAAAAGCATCGTTAGTATAGTTATTTAAAAAGTTATTTAAAAGTGTAGCTTCAAATAAATTCGAAGTAACGATCAGCATGTTTTCTCTTTTTTCTTTAAACAATTTATTAATATATAAAGAAAAAAGTTCGTCATTTAGACCAACTAAACCAAATTTATTCTCAATATTTAAATTTATAATATCATTAAAATAATCCATCTAATCCTCTTATTTTTGATTGTAACGATTCATCACAACATCAAAATCAAGACTTATAAAATCGTCTAGTATGTTTAATATAATCGGTTCTAACTCTTTTAATGTCTTTTCTTCTTCTTTCGTGAATTTTGAAAGAACATAGTCTTTTGTTTCTCTATTTTTGTCATTATCTATTCCAATTTTTAAGCGCTTAAATTCTTCTGTATGTAAATGATCAATAATATTCTGAATACCATTGTGCCCACCACTTGACCCCTTATATTTTAATTTTATTTTACCGACAGGCATGTCTAAATCATCACTAATTATTAAAATATCTTCAACATCTATCTTAAAGAAGTCAATATATTTTTTAATAACTTCTCCAGACAAATTCATATACGACAGACTTTTTAATAAAATTACTTTTTCTTTGTTCTCAAGAAATTCAATATATTTTCCATTAAATTTTTCTTTAGTTATTTCTACATTTTTATAGTTAGCAAAAGTATCGATAAAACTAAAACCAATATTATGTCTAGTTTTAACATACTCTTTTCCTGGATTTCCCAGTCCTATTATCAACTTCATGTTATCACTCCTAACTAAACATTCTTTTTATTTCTTCTCTATACTCTCCATTGTCTTCATGAATAACCAATGGTTTCAGTATTTTTAAACCAGTGTGTGCGTTTTTTCTACCCTCTATTAAAAACATTTTCGAGTCTTTGTCTTTAGTGGTATAAATTAACTGAATTCTCTTTGGCTCAATGCTATATTTTTTAAACAATTCGACGATCTCGACAAATCTTTCTGTCCTGTGAACAATCGCTATTATTCCATTGTTTTTTAAATATGTCTTTGCTATTTGAACTATTTCTTCTAATTTTATTTCTTTTTCATGGCGAGCAATTAACTTTTGTTCTACCTTATTAATATTTGAATTTTCAGTGTATTTAAAGAAAGGCGGATTGCATAAAATAACATCGAATGTGTTTGGAGAAAAATGTTTTTTTATATTTTTCATATTGTCATTTATTAATGTTATTCTTTCTTCTAACTCGTTAATTTGAATTGACTCTTTTGCCATATCAAACAATTCTTTTTGAAGTTCAATACCGAAAATTTTAGCTTTTGTTTTTGTAGTTAAAATCATTGGAATTGGTGCGTTTCCAGTTCCTAAATCAAGAATCTTACTAATATTTTTATTTAATGTTACAAAGTTTGGTAGAAGTACAGAATCTAGAGAAAAGTTGAAATAACGATCATCTTGAACTATTTTAAAATTATTATAATTTAATAAATCATTTATTACTTTCATTAAAACTTATTTCCACCGTTGTCTTATCTTTTTTTTCAATAATTACTGTACCTTTTAAAACATTTTGAGTAATGACTTTTCCTTCAACATCATTTTTTCGATATATACTTCCTAGTGATGGCAACGCTTTTTTCATTTCAGTGTATTCTTCATCTTCATACTTTAAACAACACAATAAACGACCACAAATACCGTTTATCTTAGTTGGGTTTAAAGATAGGTTTTGATTTTTTGCCATATTTATTGAAACACCGTTAAAGTCCTTTAAAAATACACTACAACACAAAAATCTTCCACAAGGACCAATACCACCAATTTCTTTTGCTTTATCTCTTACCCCAATTTGTCTTAGTTCTATTCTCGTCTTATATATACTTGCTAATTTTTTAGCTAATTCTCTAAAATCCACTCTTTCATCAGATAAAAAATTAAAAACTAATTGTGTTCTATCTAAAGTATAAGAAGCATCTAATAAATTCATATCAAGATTTAACTTTTTAGCTGTTTTCTTTGCTGTTTCTAAAGCTTCTAACGCTTTTTCTCGATTGTCTTCATACTTTGATAAGTCTTCATCACTTGCAATTCTAACAATTGTCTTAAGTGGTAAATAAAGCTTCTTTTCTTCCATTTTTAAAAGATCGGTAACTACTGTACCAAACTGAAGACCTCTTTCTGTTTCGACTATAACATTAGAATTTTTAGTTAATTCAAATTTATTTGGTGAAAAATAATAAATTCTATTACTTTTATTAAAACTTACTCCAACTACATCATACATTTATATCAACTCCAGTCATATTTATTATCAACAAATCAAAAAGCAACTTAATATTTGGATTAAATTTAAGCCTTTCAATAAGATCTTTAATAGCATTTATTTTCCTGTTTATATCATCTAAATCGTTGTTTTTGGCAATTTTTTCTATTTTTTCTTTATTACCTTTAAAGTAATTTATTTTTAAATCACATTTTTTGTGAAGAACATCACTATATAAATATATCATGCTATTAAGAAATTCTTCTATTTTATTTCTATCAAACAACTCTTTTGTGTCTAAAAGATTAATTTTAGCAATTGCTTTTATTTTTTCTTTTTCAACTAATTCTACAAAAGAAAACAAAAGAGCAATTGAATCTTCTTCTTTATCTACAGTCTTTGGGTTTTTTCCAAGAAATTTTAGTCCTTGGCACCTAGAAGTAATCGTACTAATAACAAAATTCGTATTACTTGTAACCAACAATCCAATCGTATCTTCTGGTGGTTCTTCTAAAAACTTTAATAATGAATTTGCAGATGAAGAATTTAATTTTTCGGCCTCTCTAATAACAAAAATTCTTTTATTTTTATAAATAGGCTTAGTTATAAAAGATTCTCTAAGTTTTAACACCTCTTCTTTTTTTATCGTCAATCCTTCTGTTTCTATTAAAAAAAAGTCCGGTGAATTTTTATATTGGATTAATTCTACATCATCTTCAATGTTCAAAACAACTTTTAAAAATTCATCTATCAAAAAAGTATCTTCTTTAATATTTGTTTCTAAAAGATACGCATGATTTATACTACCGTTTTTTATATACGAATTTAAAAAACTTTTAAATTTATTTGCTTCAAACATATTATTTTTCCTTTATTCCATTGTTTTTCGGTCCATTAACGCTCTTTCTAGCGTCATCGAATCAATATATTCTATATCTGTTCCGATTGGAACACCACTTGCAATTCTTGTAACTTTTATATTCATGCCTTCTAATACTTTTTTAATATATAAAGCTGTTGTTTCTCCCTCAATACTTGGTTTTACCGCTATTATAACTTCAAAATATTTTTCTTTTTGAATCCTTTTAATAAGCATTTCTAAACCAATATCATCTGGATCAACACCATCTAACGGAGATATCAAACCGTTTAAAACATGATATTCACCATTAAACGTTCCTATCTTTTCAAACAAAAAAACGCTTTTAGGATCTTCAACAACACATAATATTTCTTTATTTCTTAAAGGATTAGAACAAATATCACAAATTTCTTTATCCGTAATTGAATTGCAAATTTCACATTTTCTAATATTCTGTTTTGCCTTTTTTATCGATTCAGAAAAAAAGTCTGTAACATTTTCTTCTTGGTTGATTAAAAAGAAAGACATTCTCTCTGCTGTTTTCTCGCCAACTCCAGGAAGTAATTTAAAACTTTCTATTAAATTCTTTAGACTTTCTGGTAACATTTAAAACATTCCTGGCATGTTGTTGAATTTAGACATTTTCTTTTCTTTTATGTCATCTACTTTTTTAAAAGCATTATTTAGGCACAAGATTAACATATCTTCAGCCATTTCAATATCTTCTATTTGTTTTTCTAAAAACTCAATAGATAATACTTCCTTTTTCCCATTAATTTTTACTTTTACAACATCATTTTCTTCTATTATTATTTCTTTTTCTATTTCTTCTTGTGCTTTTAACATATCCTTTTGCAATGTTTGTGCTTGTTTCATTAATGCTTGTATATTCATATTTTCACCTTATTCCTCAAACAAATCTTTTGCTTTTGCAGTAAGACTTCTTTTTTCTTTCTTTTTTTCTTCTTCGACAAACTTAAATTTTTCTTTATTTTTCTTATATTCTTCTGTATAATTTTTCCATTCTTTTTCAGTAATAAATACACATCGTATTTTTCTATCAAAGACTTTATCAATAACATCTTCAACCAAATCAATTTCTTTATTTAATTGTTCTGAAAGTCCATTTAATTTTGAAGTAAGTATTAAATATCTTTCACTAGCAGCTACGGGAAGAGTGTCAGAAATCAACATTTTAGCTATATTTCCATTCTTTTTATCAAAAGCTAGGTCATTTATCCTTTCCCAATTTGATCTAAAGTATTTTATTATATCTCTATCTGGAAAGCAAAGCGTATTACCAACTCTTATATTTTTAAAGTCATTGTTATTATTATGATCTTGCAAAGTTTTTGTGTTAGTCGCTACATTTTCATTAACTTTTTCAGCCGATTCATTTGAAGGCTTGATTTCTTCATCGTAAAACATACTAAGAAAGAAAATTTCTAACATTAATTTATGATTTTCACTCTTTTTTAATTGGTTATTCAATTCAACAAGTTTTTCTAATATCGAACAATTGTTTTCTTTTTTTAATACTCTCGTTCTCTCAACATCAATAATACTATTTAATAGTTTAACAAAATCGATACCCGATATATAATATTCATCTATTTTTGAAAGTATACTTTGTAAATCTTTTTTCTCAATATCTTTTACGAAACCCTTCAATTCCTTTATAGATACATTTCCTGATATTTTTCTAACAATATCGGAAGTAATATTTCCGTCTGCGTAAGAATTTGCCTTTTCCAATATACCAATCGCATCTCTCAAAGATCCGTTTGCATAACTTATTATTTCTTCAACGCCTGCATCATCAATCGACATTTTTTCTTCCTTTACAATATAATTAAGTCTTTTTTTCATGTCGACGTTATTAATTTTATAAAACTCTAATGTTTGGCATCTCGAAACGATTGTAGAAGGAACTTTATTAAATTCAGTAGTTGCTAAAATAAAGATAACGTGATTTGGTGGTTCTTCCAATGTTTTCAATAAAGCATTAAATGCACCACTTGATAACATATGCACCTCGTCGATTATATATACTTTATATTTAAGTTCAGCCGGAAGAAACGTTACATTATTTTTTAATTCACGAATTTCATCAACACCATTATTCGAAGCTGCGTCAATTTCAATTATATCAACGCTTTCATTATTTTTAGACAACAAACAATTATCACATTTTTCGCAAGGTATTGCATTTGAATTATCAAAACAATTCACAGTCCTTGAAAATATTTTAGCAATCGATGTTTTCCCTGTTCCTCTTGGACCAAAAAACAAATATGCATGTGATAATTGATTATTTTTAATAGAGTTTGACAAAATTTTTAACGTTATTTCTTGTCCAACTAAATCATAAAAATTTTTCGATCTATATTTTCTGTACAAAGCAATATACGACATACACAGCTCCTTTCAATCCATAGAATTATTATAACATATTTGTCATATTTTTATTATCATAATTCAACAATTACAATTTTTATTAGAAAAATATTTCCCGGGAAATATTTTATTTTTTTTATGCAATATATTTAGTTTTTATTTTTTAAAGTACTAACACATTGGCTTCTTTTTTCCTAAATAATTTTATATTTTGTTTAAAGTTATTTCCCGGGAAATATTTTAAGATACTAAATAAAAACAATGTTTCACGTGAAACATTGAACTTTTTCAATTTAAAACACTTATATTATAAAGGAAATAGCAAAAATTACTATTCTAAAAACACTTTTTATTGTTTAATATGACTCGTTAAATAATCGTAATTATTTACTTAAAAGTTTCTAAAAAATTATATTTTACTTAAATGTTTCACGTGAAACATCGTTCTTTTTTCTAATATCCAAAAAAGCCTGTTTAATTATTTTTTCAGAGTTAGTAATAAGCGCAAAATTTTCTATTTGTTCAACTTCAACAACGTTTTCTTCAATATTTTTTTTTTGATTTGCTGCGTATACAATCCTTTTGATCTTGGTTGTTTTTAAAACTTCCATACACATTTCACAAGGTTTTAGTGTTGAATATATCGTACACTCTAACAGTCTCCAGTTTCTTTTCTTTTTATTTGCTTTTTCTACTGCAAGTATCTCTGCATGAGCAGTAACAATTGAGTAACTATCTCTATTATTATGTGCTCTTGCGATAATTTTGTTATTTTCTACAATAACAGCTCCCACAGGGATTTCATTTTTATTAAAAGCTTTTTCAGCTTCTTTAAATGCTTCTAACATAAAGTAATCATCATTTTTCATATTATTCTCCAAAAAAAGATGCACATAAACACTTTAAACATTAAGGCTGCTATCTTCCGATCCTGACCTGGTTCTGTAGTATTTATTGCATCACAACAATGATATTACATTTTGCTCTTTTTTTCAAACTTTTTAATGTTTCACGTGAAACATAGTAATTTTTTTAATAACTACGCGCCCCCCATATTTTTGCTACTAACACATTGGGTTGCAAATTCCTAAGTAATTTGATATTTTTTAAAAGTTATTTCCCAGGAAATATTTTCCAAAGTTTTTTTATTTTTTTTGATAAATTATCTCGTTTTTACATAAAAATTGTAGATTCTACTTAAATAATCCTACTTTAAACCTATGTAACACATTAATCTCTTTTTTCCTAAATAGTTTTACATTTTGTTTAAAAATATTTCCCGGGAAATATTTTAAGATGCTAAATAAAGCAATGTTTCACGTGAAACATTGGAGATTTTTCAATTAAAAACACTTATATTATAAGCCAAATATACAGACTAACGTTCTATTTTTTTTTATTGATTAATACAACACGTTAAACAATTAACATATCAATTTAAAGTTTTTAAATAATTTATTCGTTCCAATGTTTCACGTGAAACATTGTTGGTTTTATAAAAAAAACTAAGTGGATGTTCATATCTTTACTACTAACACATCGGTACGCAATTTCCTAAATAATTTTATATTTTTAGTAAAATTATTTCCCGGGAAATATTTCCCAAAGTTTTTTTGTTTTTTTTTGATAAATTATCTCGTTTTTATATAAATAATTGTAGATTCTACTTAAATAATTTTACTTTAAACCTATGTAACACATTGACATCTTTTTTCCTAAACAATTTTATATTTTGTTTAAAGTTATTTCCCGGGAAATATTTTTATAAAATACAATTAAAAAAGCAATGTTAAATTTAACATTGCTTTATTTATTCGTTGTTTTCTTGAGTCTCAAGTTCATCACTTTCAAATTCTTCTTTTTGTACTAGTGCAATTGTCGATACTTTTTGATTATTTTTTAAATTTATTAATCTGACACCTTGAGTATTTCTACTTAAAGTTGATATTTGTTCTGTTGAAATTCTAATTGTCATACCGGTATCAGTTATAATAAGTAAATCTTCATCGCTATTTATTTTTCTTAAAGCTACAATTTTTCCGTTCTTTTCTGTAGTATTTATCGTTTTAACACCTTTGCTTCCTCTATGCGTTAATCTATATTGTTCTATTGGTGTTTTTTTACCATAACCATTTTCAGTAATTACTAAAACCTCTTCTGTATTTTCAATTACTTCTGATCCGACGACGTTTTCATCAGACGGAATATTTATCCCTCTAACTCCAGAACTTCCTCTACTCATAACTCTTATTTCATTTTCAATGAATCTAACTAATCTTCCGTTACTTGCACCAATTATTATCTCGTTATTTCCTGTTGTTTTTCTTACAGTAATTAGTTCGTCATTTTCTTTTAATATAATTGCTTTTTTACCATTATTTCTAATACTTTCAAACTCTGTCATTTCTGTTCTTTTAATTAATCCGTTTTTAGTAGTAAAGACAAGGTACTTGTTTTCTTCATTTTCTGTTGAAATCATTACTGATGATGTAATTTTTTCATCTTTTTCTAAAGGAAGCAGATTTATAATTGGCAGTCCTTTTGCTTGTCTGCTAAATTCTGGTATCTCATAACCTTTCATACGATAAACTTTGCCATAGTTACTAAACAGTAATAAATAATCGTGTGTTTTCATAGAAATTAGTTTCTCTGGAAAGTCTTCTTCATTAGTTGTCATTCCCTTAATACCAACCCCACCCCTATTTTGTGTCTTAAATGTGTCATTTGGCACTCTTTTTACATATCCTTTATTCGTTAATACTACAAGGATATCTTCAACTGGTATTAATGACTCGTCTTCAATAAAATCAATCGCAGACATGTCAATAGTCGTCCTTCTTTCGTCTCCGTATTTTTCTTTTATTTCTAACATTTCTTCTTTAATTATGTTTAAAATCTTTTCTTCGCTTGCTAATATTTCCTTTAGCATTGCAATAAGAGCTAATGTTTCTGTTAGATCTTGTTCGATTTTATCTCTTTCTAATCCAGTTAATCTACGTAATTTTAATTCTAAGATAGCATCTGTTTGAATTTCTGTTAGCTCGAAATTAGTCATTAGTTTTTCTTTAGCTTCGCTATCTGTATTTGCTCTTCTTATTATTTTGATTACTTCGTCTAAATTATCTAACGCAATTTTGTAACCTTCTAAGATATGAGCTTTTGCTTCGGCTTTTTTAAGATCAAAAGCCGTTCTTCTATAAATTATTTCTTTTTGATATTCAACGTATTTTTCTATTATCTCCTTCAAACTCAATGTTTTAGGAACACCTTTGTCTAGCATCAAAAGGATTATACCAAATGTCGATTGAAGGGCCGTATGTTTATATAAATTATTTAACACTACATTTGCATTTGCTTCTTTTTTAAGTGTTACGACTATTTTTACGCCTTCTTCAATATTAGTTTCTTCGTGATAATCAGCTATTCCTTCTAATACCTTGTCTCTAACTAATTCAGCTATTCTGTTTTTTAAGTCTAAAGTATTTATACCATACGGAACTTCTGTAATTACTATTCGATGTTTGTTGTTACTTTCTTCAATATTTGCTTTACATCTTATCGTAATTGACCCTCTTCCCGTTTCGTAAGCCTTTTTAATACCACTATTTCCTAGTATTATCGCTCCTGTTGGAAAGTCAGGTCCTTTTATATAATCCATTAATTCAAAAGAAGTAATATCATTATTATCTATATAAGCTATACATCCGTCGATTACTTCCGATAGATTTTGTGGTGGAATGTTTGTTGCCATTCCTACTGCGATTCCCATCGTACCATTTACTAAAATATTTGGAAATCTACTAGGTATAACTTCTGGTTCTTTTTCTGTCTCATCAAAGTTATTTAAAAAGTCAACGGTGTCTTTATTAATATCTTTTAGTAATTCCATACTAATTTTGGCAAGCCTTGCTTCGGTATAACGCATTGCTGCTGCTCCGTCACCATCCATATTACCAAAGTTACCATGACCATCAACTAAAGTATATCTGTAACTAAAGTCTTGAGCCATTCTTACCATTGCATCATAAATGCTCGTATCTCCATGTGGGTGATATTTACCCATGACATCTCCGACTATTCTTGCACATTTACGATGTTGTTTCTCTGGAGTATAACCAGCCTCATACATAGAATATAAAATTCTTCTATGAACGGGTTTTAAACCATCTCGCAAATCTGGTAATGCTCTTGATACGATAACGCTCATTGAATATTCTAAAAAAGAGTTTTCTATTTCTTTTACAATATTTTTTTGTTCTAACCTATCCATATATACTCCTCCTATACATCCAAGTTGCTAACATATTTGGCATTTTTCTCTATAAATTCTCTTCTTGGTTCAACATCATCACCCATAAGAGTCTTAAATACTTCATCTGCAGCCATTGCATCTTCTACTGTTATTTGTCTTAAAATTCTATTTCCTTTTGCCATTGTCGTATCTCTAAGTTCATCAGCATCCATCTCTCCTAAACCTTTCATTCTAGTAATAGTATACTTAGCATTTTCAGGAAGAGTTTTAATATATTCGTCTCTTTCTTCTTCATTTAAAACATACTTTATATTCTTACCATATACTATTTTAAATAAAGGAGGTTGAGCGGCATATATGTGACCTTTTTCTACTACTTCTCTAAAGAAACGATAGAATAACGTCAATAACAATACTCTAATATGCGATCCGTCGACGTCCGCATCGGTCATTATAATTATCTTATAATATCTTAATTTTGTAATATCAAATTCTTCGCCTATTCCAGTACCAAAAGCAGTAATCATTGTCCTTATTTCTTCGTTTCCCAAAGCCTTATCTAGCCTGGCTTTTTCAACGTTTAATATTTTTCCACGCAAAGGTAAAATTGCTTGAGTAATGTAATCTCTTCCTTTTTTAGCAGAACCTCCAGCCGAATCACCCTCGACTAAAAATATTTCAGATTCCTTTGGATCTTTACTCTTGCAATCAGTTAGTTTTCCGTAGAAATTAGTGATTTCTAAATCACCTTTTCTTCTAGTTAGTTCTCTTGCTTTCTTTGCAGCTACTCTAGCTCTTGCTGCCGTTAATGATTTTTCTATTATAACCCTTGCCTCATTTGGATTTTCAATTAAAAATCTTTCTAAACCTTCACCAAAAATTTTACTGGTTATTTGTCTTACTTCTACATTTCCTAGTTTTGTTTTAGTTTGTCCTTCAAACTGTGGGTTTGGATGCTTACAAGATATTATTAAAGTAATACCTTCTTTTACATCGTCTATAATAAAACTATCATCATTTTGTTTTAATAAATTATTAGCAACGGCATATTTATTTAATACTCTCGTTAACGCTAATCTTATACCATCTTCGTGAGTTCCTCCTTCTGGAGTATTAATATTGTTAACAAAAGAATAAATAGATCCATTATATGTCTCGTTATATTGAAGTGCTACTTCAATTGATATGTCATTTTCAACACCATTTATATCTAAGACTGTTTCATGAATTGGTTTTCTATTCTTATTTATCATTCTAATGTATTCGGTTATTCCACCTTCATAGAAAAAGGAGTCTGTCTGATCAGTATTTTCATCAGTTAATTTTAGTGTAAGTTTTCTATTTAAAAAAGCTAGTTCTCTTACTCTTTGTTTTAATATTTCATAGTCAAAAATGGTACTTTCTTCGAATATCATATCATCTGGTAAAAAAGAAACCACTGTACCTGTTTGATTTATATCGCATTCTCCAATTACTTCTAGACTTTTAACAGAGTGTCCACCATTTTCAAATTTTTGAAAGTATATTTTTCCATCTTTATATACTGTTACTTTTAGCCATTTAGATAAAGCATTTACGACACTAGCACCTACTCCGTGTAATCCTCCTGATACTTTATAGCCACCACCACCAAATTTACCACCGGCATGTAACATAGTATAAACGGTCTCTACCGTCGATTTACCTGTTTTAGGGTGAATATCTGTAGGTATACCTCTTCCGTTGTCAGAAACAGTTATACTGTTATCTTTACCTATGTTAATTTTAATCAAATCACAGTAACCAGCCAAAGCCTCGTCAATCGCATTATCCACTATTTCCCATACAAGATGGTGTAAACCTCTTACACCTGTTGTTCCAATATACATTCCTGGCCTTTTTCTAACAGCTTCTAAACCTTCTAAAACCTGTATTGATGACGCATCATAATTATTTTTTTCCATTTTGTACCACCTTTTCAATAATTGTCTTATTATTTACTCTATAAATTTTTGAATTATCTAATATTTTTTTACTTATTCCTCTTGTATCATTAGCAGTAATAATAATTTGTATATCATTATTTATATACTTTATTAATTTATTTTTATTTATCGTGTCTAATTCACTAAAAATATCGTCTAGTAATATTATTGGATTCGTATTTGTTATTTCCTTAAAAATTCCAATTTCGGCTAATTTTAGTGCTATTATAGCTAACTTTTGTTGCCCTTGTGAACCAAAAACAGTTATATCATCTTCCCCAATATAAAATTTTAAGTCATCTCTATGGGGACCATATAAAGTCATTCCATTATCAATTTCTTTATTTATATTTGACTTATATTTTTTCATTAAAATTTCTTTAATCTTTTCTTTATCATAATTATCGATAGTTATATTTGGATCATAGATTACTCTAAAATCGTCAATTCCTGCTATATCCTTATATATATACGTAATATTTTCATTGATTTTATCAATGAATTTCTTTCTTTCAATATATATTTCTACTTCTCTTTCAATTAAATTTTCCGTAATACTTTCCAAATATCTAAAATCTTTATTTACTAGATTATTTAACATTTTTAAATAATTATTTCTTATTTTTAATATTCTATTAAATTCATTATATTTTTTTATATAATTTTTAGATATTTGACTTAATTCTATATTTAAAAAATTCCTTCTTTCAGCAGGTGTTCCTTTAAGTATGTTTAAATCTTCTGGAGAAACTAAAATAACATTTATATTAGTTATATAATCTGATATTCTCTTAACTTCTTTATTACTAATAAATACTTTTTTCTTATCTTGTTGTAATTCGACAGTCATTTTTTTAGTAATCTTATCTTTTTTTATTTCTCCAAAGACCTTTGTAAACTCTTTTCCTTTATTTATAAGATTAAAGTCATTTGTACGATATGATTTAGTTAATGCTAAAAAATAGATACTTTCCAGGATATTTGTCTTTCCTTGAGCATTGTTTCCTATAAAAATATTGATTTTTTCGTAAAAATCTATTGTTATTTTATCAAAATTTCTAAAATTGATTAATTTAATTTTTTTAATTATCAAAAATTATCACAATAAACGCTCATATTCTCACCTTAACCATTTTTTAGTATTCCTATACATACATCACTATTATATCACAAATGGGCGACTTAAACAAAGAAAAAAAGGATTTATATCCTTTTTTTAGCATTTTTTCTTTTTGTAATTATAGATTCTAACATTGTCGAACGATAAATCTGATTTTCTAAAGATAATTTTGAAATATTTAAGACTATTTCTTTGTTATTAACAAATATTATTTTACTTTTATTATTAACTTTTTCTATTTTCTTTATACTATTTAAATTTATCCAGCAACAATCATCTAATAAAGATGATTTTATTGGAAAGAAAATCAAACAACTACTCTCTTCTACTAATACCGGTAATTTGTAACTACAGTTTAATATCGTTTTTGCAGCGTTTATTCTTCCTTTATAACTACTACCATAATATTTACAACTTTCGTCCATAATATTATAGGCATCGTTTTGTATTAAATATTCTCCTTCCTTTTCAATAATCTTTGTTTTACCAAGATGTTCTGACAATACCGCGTAAGTATCCTCATAAATTTCATAACTTTCCATAAAATTTCCCCCCTTTGAAAATTATGGGTCCATCATATCAGAAAGTTTTGTCGGATTTTGTCGGATTTTGTCGGATGAAGGATTTTTTTTAATAAGTTCTTATTGGTACTACTAATTGAATTAAACCATCTTCCTTATTATTATTTAATATAATTGGTTTAACTTCTCCCACAAAAGACATCTCAATATAGTCTGTATTTAAAGCATTTAAAGCTTCTAACATATATCTTGCACTAAATGCGATCGTTATTTCTTCTTTATTATTTTTCTCAACAGTCATTTTCATTTCCGCTTTACCTTTTTCATTTGAAACAGATTTAACTGTCATTAAAGTACCATTAGTCGATAAAGAAACTATATTTTTTTCCTTATCTGAAGTTAAAATACTCGCTTGTTCTATAACATTATATAATTGTGAAAGTTTAGCTGTTATCTTTAACATTGATTCTTCTGGGATTAATTTAGAAGTATTTGGATAATTACCACTTATTAATCTCGATTGAAATAACAAGTCATTATATTCAAATAAAATTTTATTATTAAAAATATGAATTATTACTTCGTCTTCGTTATATTCTATTATTCTGCTAAATTCAACGACATTTTTACCAGGAATAATAATATTATAAGCTTCTTCGATGGGTTTACTAATTCTTATTTCTTTTTTAGCTAAACGATAAGAATCAGTAGCACTACATTCTAAAATATCTCCATTTATTTTAAAATTGATGCCTGTTAAAACTGGTCTCGATTCATCTGATGAAGTAGCAAATCCCGTTTCTTTTATTATAGTTAAAAATTCTTTTGAAGATATAACGACAGTATTATTATTTTTCTCTAATTCTATATTAGGATACTCGTTTTTATTAATCGCATTTAAATCATATTTAATAGATTCATCTTCCGTATAGATAAATATTTTTAAATCATCTAATATTTCAATATGAATCTCGTCTTCTTGAATGATTCTAACTATATCTAATATTTCTTTACCATAAATAATAGCGGTTCCCTCTTTTTCAATAACCATATTATCTTCTTTTAACTTAATGAATGTTTGAATAGTAATATCGTTATTAGAAGACGTTAGTGTTAGTCCTTTTTTAGAAAGTTCAAACTTTATACCTGCTAAAGTAGGAATAAGATTTTTAGTTGAAATAGCTCTAGATACTTTATTTAAATTTTCTAATAAAAGTTCTCTTTTAATTTTTAATTTCATTTTATTTCCTTCTTTCTTTTTACTTATATTTTATTATATAGCTTGTTAAATCTGTTGATAATTAAATAATTTATATATAAAACAAACAAAACAACTGTTTTTATTTGTTGAAAACCTGTGGATAGATTGTTAAGATTTTATATCTTTCTCTAATTTATCTATTGTTTCAGCAATGTCTTTTCTAGTTTTTATATCGTTTTCAATTTTTTCACAAGAATACATTACCGAAGAATGATCCTTACCACCAAATTCTAATCCAATTTTAGGAAAAGATTCATCTGTTAGTTTACGACATAGATACATTGCAATTTGTCTTGGAAAGGAAATAGCAGCATTTCTTTTCTTAGATTTTAAGTCTTCAATAGATATTTTAAAGTAATCAGCTACTATTTTTTGAATTCTACTTATATCATTTTTTTCACTAAATCCTTTATTAACAAAGTCTTTTAATGCTTCGATAGCTACATCAAGAGTAATGTCTCCGCCCATCATCGTCGAATAAGCCATTAATCTATTAATACTTCCCATTAACTGACGAATATCTGTTCCACTTACGGAAGCTATATACTCTACTACATCTTCGGGAATTTCTTTTACTATAGCTTCAGCAGCAATTTTTTTCTTTAGTATTGCTACTTTTAATTCTAAATCAGGAGGATAAATATTTACTGGTAATCCCCAACTAAATCTTGTTCTAAGTCGATCTTCAAAAATTTTTAAATCATTCGGTGATCTATCAGAAGAGATGATAATTTGTTTGTTTTCTCCATATAAGTCATTAAATGTATGGAAAAATTCTTTTTGTGATTCGGTTGCACTTGCTAAAAATTGAATATCATCTATTATCAAGACATCTATATTTCTATATTTTTGTTTAAATAATTCCGTATATTCAAAAGAATTCTTATTTGTTTGTTTTAAGACTATTTCAACAAAATCAGATATAAATTTTTCACTTGTAACGTATAAAACTTTCTTTTTTCTTTTTTCTTGAATATAATTTCCTATTGCATGCATTAAGTGAGTCTTCCCTAACCCACTATTTCCATATATAAATAATGGATTATAAGTCTCCCCTGGTTTCTCAGCTACAGCCAAAGCAGCAGCATGAGCAAATTTATTACTTTTCCCGACCATAAATGTTTCAAATGTATATTCTTTATTTAAATTAGAATTAAAATTTTCATTTTCTTCTTCTACGACTATATTATTAGTAGACCTTGTCTCTTCTCCTATTTCTTCTTCAATTTCTTCCTGAAGTAAAAACTCTAATTCTACTGACTCTCCTATTTCTTCTATAAAATAAGAGACAATGTTTTTTTTATAGTCTTTTGCCAAGTGATCTTTGTGGATAGCGAAAGGTACAATTATCTTTGCAACACCATTTTTTAATTCGTATAAAGAGGTCTCTTCAAACCAAGTCAAATATACTAAAGAAGAGAAATCAGACTCGATTTTCTTTAAAATGTTAGTCCATAAAACTTGATTTTCCATTTTTATCACCCCCTGAAAAAAACTAATTAAATCTAACTTCATTCTATCTTACTTATGGAAAAAAGAAAAGTTAAAAACCACTAAAAATTTTATTCACAAACAATTAACAATTTTTTCCACATATTATAACCTAAGATATAAGGAATTACCATAGTTTTCCCCATTTTCCACAAATTTCTTTCCATAAGTAAAAAAAAGTATTTAACAGGGCTGTTGAAATTGTTAATTATTTTAAATGATTGATTTTAATTGACAAATTAACTGTTTCTCTATTATAATGATATAGATTTTAGTTTGGAGGTGGAACAATGAAAAGAACTTTTCAACCAAATAATAGAAAAAAGGCTAAAACTCATGGTTTTTTTGCTCGTATTAAAACAAACATCTTAAATAGAAGAAGAAGAAAAGGACGCAAGAAAATAGTATAAATAAGTCCACTGTATACAGTGGCTTTTTTGTTATAATATATTTGAGGTGCATATGAATAAATATTTTAGAGTAAAAAAGAATAGTGAATTTAATGAAATAATTACAAAAGGTAAAAGAGTAGGTAATAACTTTTTTAATATTTATTATTCTACTAATTCATATGATCATTATCGCTTTGGTATCGCAGTTACAAAGAAATCTGGAAATGCGGTAGAAAGAAATAAATATAAGAGACAGATTCGTTTTTTAATTGATAAATATAAAAAAAACTATCAAAAAAACGTAGATTGTATTATAATGATAAAGAACGATTACGTTAATTCGTCGTTTGCCGAAAAAGAAGAAAAATTTAAAGATTTAATAAAAAAGATACATAACTAATAAGGAGAAAATAATGAAAAAGAAAACAAAATTATTAACGGTGTTAATATTAGCTATGTTGATAATTACTGGTTGTACGACACAACTTAAAGATAATGATAATAAAGTAGTTACTAACCCTAAAACCGGTCAAGCATTAACTGAAAATATTTTATGTAGACCAACAGATTCTAATGAAGAAATTATTAATTTATATATTGAAAATGGTGTTAATTTAGAAGAGTTACCTCTTTGTAAAGAATTTACTCCATTTAAAGGAGATTATGAAGGAGTTTGGACATCGATCGTCGTTAAACCTTTAGCATGGCTCGTCTTATCAATAGGTAATTTATTGAAAAACACAGCATTAGGATTAATTTTTGCCAGTATACTTATCAGATTAGCAATGTATCCAGTTACAAAGAAAACAGCACTTCAATCCGAAGCTATGAATAAAGCAAAACCAGAAATAGATAAATTAGAGAAAAAATATAAAGATAAAAAAGACAACGAATCAATCATGAAAAAATCCCAAGAGATGTCTCTTATATATAAAAAATATAATATTAATCCAATTTCAGGATGTTTATTAGCAGTACTACAAATTCCTCTTTTATTTGGATTTTTAGAAGCTATTAATCGTGTACCGGCTATATTTGAAACGACTTTCTTAGGTATTCATTTTGGTACGACTCCGTTATCGGCAATTACTAGTGGCTCTTATTTTTATATAGTATTAACAGTAATAGTAGCATTAAGTACTTATTATTCAATGAAACATAATCAAGCGGCAGCAAATAACGAACAAGCAAAATCAATGAATAAAGTAATGTTTTATATGATAACTGTCATGTCGATATTTATGACATCTGCTCTTAATATTTATTGGATTTCTACTAATGTATTTACAATAGGACAAAATTATTTAGTTAAAAGAAAGAAGGTATAAATATGGAAAAGCATATATTCTCAGGTAAAAACGAAGAAGAAGCTTTAGAAAAAGCATTAAGTAGCCTAGAACTAAAAGAAAAAGATGTTTATTACAGAAGCAGTGAACAAAAAGGTGGACTTTTTAAAGCTAAAAAAATCGATATAGAAGTTATTAAAAAAAGTGACGTCGATGAATTTTTAAAAGACTTAGTTCTTAAATTAACTAAAAGTATGGGTTTTGATATAAAACTTGAAACAAAAAAGAGAGATGGAATTTTAAGTATTACTTTATTTAGTGATAATAATAATTTATTGATTGGTAAGGAAGGTAAGAATTTAGCAGCGCTTTCAACAGTATTAAAGCAAGCGATTCATAACGAAGTAGGTTTTTTCCATAAGTTTAGTATAGATGTTGGTGAGTATCGACTTAAGCAACAACAAAGTTTAGAAAGAATGGCTAAACGCTTAGCAAAAGACGTTTCTATATCGAAAGTCGAAGCAAAATTAGAACCTATGAATTCATATGATAGAAGAGTAGTTCATAATATATTAAACGATCATAAAGACGTTTATACTGAAAGTGTTGGTGAAGAACCAAATCGTTGTATAGTAATTAAACCAAGAAACAATTAATATAATTTAAACCATTAGATAATATTTATATATTATCTTTTGAATTTTATAGGGGTGATAAGATGAACGATACGATAGTATCAATATCTACGGCATTAGGAAAAGGAGCAATCTCAATTGTTAGATTGAGTGGAAAAGATGCCATTAATATAGTAAATAATCATTTTAAAGGTAAAGACTTAACAAAAGTGGAGAGCCATACTATAAATTATGGATACATAACATATCTTAAAAATACTATAGATGAAGTTTTAGTAATGGTTATGAAAGGCCCAAAAACTTACACTATGGAAGATATTGTCGAGATAAATTGCCATGGTGGTATAGCGACGACGAATAAGATTTTAGAAGTAATGGTCTTAGGTGGTGCGAGATTAGCGACAAAAGGAGAATTTACAAAAAGAGCTTTTTTAAACGGTAGAATTGATTTAGTAGAAGCAGAAGCAACTGCTGATTTAATAGATTCAAAGACAGATGAAGCTAGAAAACTAGCAATATCTAACATAACGGGTCGCCTTACAAATTTGATTAGATCTTTTAGACAAGATTTATTAGAATTACTCGCAAACATAGAAGTTAATATAGACTATCCTGAATATGAAGATATAGAAGTAGTTACGATAGAATTAATAGCTAGTAAGATAAGTGAAATGAAAGAGAAGATTATTAAAATTATCGAGGAATCTTTATTTAAAAAGATAATAAAAGAAGGAATAAATGTCGCTATTGTAGGAAAACCAAATGTTGGTAAAAGTAGTATCTTAAATAAGTTAATCGGAGAAGATAAAGCCATCGTAACCAATATTGCTGGTACGACTAGAGATGTCGTCGAAGGTAGTGTCAACATAAACGGAGTCGCTTTTAACTTTTTTGATACTGCAGGAATAAGAGAGACGAAAGACGAAGTCGAAAGAGTAGGTGTTATTAAAAGTGAAAAGCAAATAGATTCATCCGATTTAATTATCTTAGTATTTGATAACAACTCAAAATTAACAAGAGAAGATTTGGAAATATTAACTAAAATAAAAAATAAGAAACATATTATAGTCGTTAATAAAAAAGATTTAAAAAGTAATATAGATATAGAAAACTTACCGAAAGATAATATAGTGTATACTGATACCTTTAGTTTAGATGGTATTGAAGAATTGAAAAACAAGTTAAAAGAGTT
Source organism: uncultured Muribaculaceae bacterium (assembly GCA_964616485.1). Taxonomy (GTDB): domain Bacteria; phylum Bacillota_I; class Bacilli_A; order RF39; family UBA660; genus RUG13868. The sequence continues at coordinate 49,726 of CAZTRB010000004.1, read as the reverse complement.
ATTTAATTTAGAACAATTAGATCAAAAAAACGATGAAGTTTTTGCAAATATGAGACAGATAACGATTGCTAAAGAAACCGTAATTTATTTAGAAAATATTATTAAGGGAATAGAAGAAGAAATACCCGTTGATATGTTAGGAATAGATATTAAGAAAATTTGGGCAAAACTAGGAGAAATTCTTGGAGAAAATTACGATGAAGAATTGATAGATCAATTATTTAATCAGTTTTGTTTAGGAAAATAAAGATATTGGAAGTGAATTAATGAAATATGACATTATCGTGGTAGGTGGAGGACATGCTGGTTGTGAAGCTGCACTTGCTACAGCGAGATTAAATAAAAGAACAATACTTATTACGAGTAATATTAAGAACATAGCTGATATGCCATGTAATCCATCTATGGGAGGACCTGCCAAGGGAACAATTATAAGAGAAATAGACGTTTTAGGTGGAGAGATGGCTAAAAACATCGATAAGAGTTTCTTACAAATGAAAATGTTAAATACAAAAAAAGGTCCGGCAGTTAGAGCATTGAGAGCACAGGCAGATAAAGTAGTTTATAAAGAAAAGATGCAAGAGGTCCTAAGTAAACAAGACAATTTGACTATTGTCGAAGAAATGGTAAAAGAACTTATCGTGGAAGATAATACGATTAAAGGTGTTATTCTTGAGAATAACGAAGAAGTATTTAGTGAAATTGTTATTTTAACTACGGGAACTTATTTGAAAGCTAGTATTTTATTAGGAGATTCTAAGACTTCTAGTGGTCCAAACGAAGAAAAACCTTCGTTGTTTCTTAGTGATTCTTTAAAGAATTATGGCTTTACTATTAAAAGGTTAAAAACGGGGACTCCTCCTAGAATAAAAAGAGACTCGATTGATTTTAGTAAGACCATTATTCAACCGGGTGATGAAGAAAATTATAGTTTTTCATTTAGTAATAATAATCTTTATGATCCTAAAAATCAGCTTCCTTGCTATTTGTTATATACGACTCCAAAGACTCATGAAATAATAAATGAAAATCTTGAAAAATCTAGCATGTATGGGGGATTTGTCGAAGGTGTCGGACCGAGATATTGTCCGTCAATTGAAGACAAGATAGTTAAGTTTGCTGACAAAGAGAGACATCAAATATTTTTAGAGCCGGAAAGCATTTATTACGACGATATATATATCCAAGGTTTGTCTACTAGTATGCCGAAAGATATTCAAGAAGAGATGTTAAAATCTTTGCCAGGATTAGAAAAGGCAATAATAAATAAATATGCTTATGCGATTGAGTATGACGCTATTGATTCTAGACAATTAAAACCGACACTAGAAACAAAATTGATTAAAAACTTATACACAGCAGGTCAAATTAATGGAACCAGCGGTTATGAAGAAGCGGCAGGACAAGGTTTAATTGCAGGAATAAATGCCGTTAGAAATATCGATAAAAAAGAGCCACTTATTTTAAAGAGAAATGAGGCTTACATCGGTGTGTTAATAGATGATTTAGTGACTAAAGGAGTAATAGATCCTTATCGATTATTGACTTCAAGAGCAGAGTTTAGACTGCTTTTAAGACATGATAATGCTGACTTAAGACTTACTGAGTATGGAAGAGAAGTTGGTCTAATCAATGATAAAGACTATGAAAAATTCAATTTAAAAAAGAAAAACATAGAACTGTTAATAAAAAAATTAAAAAGCACAAAATTAACGACAAAAAAAGAAACGAATGATTATCTAGAAAAAATAGGAACAAATAAACTATATGATAGTATAACGCTATATGATCTTTTAAAAAGACCGGAAATAACCTATGATTTAATTTCAAAATTTATCGACGAATCTTATGAAGAAGAGATAATTGAACAAGTAGTTATTAATATAAAGTATTCTGGATATATTGAAAAGATGAATAGAGAAGTAGAGAAAATGCTAGAATACGAAGAAATATCATTAAGTGAAGATTTAAATTATGAAAAAGTTCCAAACTTAGCTCACGAAGCCGTTCAAAAACTTAATGAGATTAAACCACACTCGATTGGACAAGCAATAAGAATTAGTGGAGTTAATCCTTCGGATATAACGATGTTACTACTATATTTAAAAAGGAATAATCATGAATAAAGAGGCTTTTATTAAGGAAATAGAAAATTTAGGATTTAAGGTAGATGAATATAAATTAGAACTTTTAAATAGTTTTTATACTTTTATGATCGAATGGAATGAGAAGATAAATCTAACGACAATTATAGACGAAGAAAATGTCTATTTGAAACATTATTATGATAGTTTGACCATATATAAAGGAATAAATCTTAATAACGTAGATTCACTTTGTGATGTAGGGAGCGGAGCTGGCTTTCCAGGAATTATTTTGAAGATATTCTTTCCAAAACTTAAGATTACTTTGGTAGATTCATTGAATAAAAGAGTTAGCTATTTAAATCGCCTAATTCAAAAATTAAATTTAAAAGATATAGTAGCGATTCATAGCAGAATGGAAGACTTTTCTAAACAAAACGAGAAAAAATTTGATATTATAACGGCAAGAGCCGTCGCAAATTTAGAAATTCTTTCTGAAATATCTGTAAGAGCACTTAAAATAAACGGAAAACTAATCTTTATGAAAAGTAACGTTACCGAAGAATTGCTTTTGCTAGAAAAAGCACTACCTAAACTAAATTTAAAGTTAAATAATGTTTTAGAATTTAATCTACCAATTGAAAATAGTAAAAGAACATTAGTTATTATAGAGAAAATTAAAGAAACTCCTAACGAATATCCGAGAGGTATAGATAAAATAAAAAGAAAGCCATTGTCAAAGTAGAAAAACTATCATATAATGTATACAAAGAATAGAGGGTATGTATTATGGAAATTAGTGAAGTTGTGTATTTGTATTTGGATGATATAATTCCTAATAGATTTCAACCAAGGGAAGTTTTTGACGAGCAAGCTTTGAGAGAATTAGCAATATCTATTAAAGAGCATGGTGTTATTCAACCGATAATTGTTCGTAAAGTAGAAAATAAATATGAAATAATTGCTGGAGAAAGAAGATATAAAGCTTCTACTATTGCTGGGCTAACAAAGATACCGGCGATTGTTAGAAACTTAGATGATAAAGAGAGCTCAAAGGTAGCTCTTATTGAAAATCTTCAACGTCGTGATTTAACACCGATTGAAGAGGCAAGAACTTATCAAAAAATATTACAGTTAGAAAAAGATATGACCCAAGAAGAACTTGCCCAAACGATGGGGAAGACTCAATCGGCTGTTTCTAATAAACTAAGATTACTTGCGCTTCCAGAAGAAGTTCAAGACGCGTTATTGAAAGAGAAAATATCTGAAAGACACGCAAGGACTTTACTAAATTTAGTAAATAAAAATGATCAAATAAAAATGTTAGAAAAGATAATAAATCTAAGAATGACAGTTAGAGATTTAGATAGAGAGATAAAACTTATGAATGAAAAAGAAGAAGTTAGTGGTGGAGAACAAATAACAGCACCTAATGTTACGTTACCTGAGTCGACAGGGTTAGTTAATCCAACAATGGTCGATATAGATAAAATGAGAGAAAGTGCTGAAGATATTCAAGTTAACAAACCACAAGTGGACGTTGAAACACTTATGAAAACGGGAATGGAACAAGAAAATCCAACGTCGAAGTTCTTTATGCCAATCGAAGATAATGTAGAAAAAATAATTACTTCTGAAGAAGAAGAAAAGATTATCGATAGCGTACTTTTTTCTACTAATCCAATTGAAAACGAAGTTAATAGTGTTTCTGATGAAGAGGTTAATAGTTTTAATCGTTTCTTAGAATCGATTGCTAATAACGATAACTCTTCATTGAATAGTTTTTCTGCTCCGAGCAATATACAGAGTAACAATAAAGATGTTTTACCAGCCGTTGCAGAGATTAAAAGTAAAATTAGAGACGTTGAGGCACTGGGATACAAAGTATCATTGGAAGAAAATGATTTAGCAGATTCGTATTTGATAACGATAAAAATAAATAAAAACTCGTAATCGAAGTACAAAAAGAGTAATAACTCTTTTTTTTTCTAAAACTGTTTCTTAATTAGATAATCTTTGATAGAATAGAAGTACAATATTTATAGAAAAGGTGATGAAAGATGGGAAAGATGATTTCTTTAGTTAATCAAAAAGGTGGGGTTGGTAAAACGACGACGAGTATAAATCTTTCGGCATCTTTAGCATATTTTGGAAAGAAAGTCTTATTGATTGATTTGGATCCCCAAGGTAATACGACGACCGGAATTGGAATGAACAAAAGCGATATTGATAAGACGATTTATGATGTTTTAATTGGTAGGTGTGACATCAAAGAAGCGATTATTCATACAGAGTATAAGAAATTAGATTTATTAGCAGCAACAGTTAATTTAAGTGGTCTTGATACAGAGTTCTTTGAAAGATCAAAAGAAGAACCTAATTTTGTAAAAGGAGCTCAACTTAAAAACAAGATTGATCCGATACGAGATGAATATGATTACATAATCGTAGATTGTCCTCCTTCACTAAGTATTATAACTATTAACGCTTTAACGGCTTCTAATTCGGTAATTGTACCAGTACAATGTGAGTTTTTGGCACTTGAAGGAATTAGACAATTGTTAAATACGATAATGATGGCTCAAAAACAATTGAATCCGGGATTAGAGATTGAGGGAGTATTACTTACGATGCTTGATTCTAGAACTACCTTAGGTTTTGATGTCGTCGAAGAGATTAGAAAATACTTTAAAGAGAGAGTGTATGATACTATAATACCTAGGTTAGTTAGATTAGCAGAATGTCCGTCTCATGGAAAACCAATAATAGCATATGATCCCAAATGTCGTGCTACAGATGCCTATTTAAATTTAGCGAAGGAAGTGATTGAAAGAAATGGACAGCAATTATAAGAGAAGAGCTTT
>CAZTRB010000004.1:0-44768 GCA_964616485.1 uncultured Muribaculaceae bacterium | reverse complement strand
CAGTAAGTATAAAAGAACAATATGGCAATGCGATAATAAATTTAAGAATAAGTGAAACGAAAAGAATTCTTCAAAATACTGGATAGAGAAGGATTTGACAGATTAAGAGTACAATTGGAGATTGATAAAAGGGAATTGATTAACATAGTTATTCAATATGAGAGTTTGATTGAAAATAAATGGACAGCAATTATAAGAGAAGAGCTTTAGGAAAAGGCTTAGAAGAACTCTTTAATAACGAGCAATTAGATTTTGATAGTTTAGAGAAAAAGATAATTGAATCTGTTGATAAAGAAGAGATTGTCGAAATAGAATTAAATCAAATAAGACCAAATCCTTATCAACCAAGGAAGTTTTTTGATGAGGAAAAACTTCAAGAGTTAGCCGATTCAATTAGTGAACATGGAGTTATTCAACCGATAATTGTAAAGATGAGTTCAGTTAAGGGTTATGAGATAGTAGCTGGAGAAAGAAGAGTAAAAGCTTCTCTTATGGCAGGAAAAACAGTAATACCAGCCATAATAAGAAATTTTTCTGATAAAGAAATGATGGAAATAGCTCTTTTAGAAAATCTTCAAAGAGAAAACTTAAATGCGATTGAAGAGGCATTAGCATATAAAAATTTAATTAGTAATTTATCTATCACGCAAGAGGAATTAGCCAAAAGACTTAGTAAGAGTAGAAGTCATGTTACAAACATGATAGGGCTATTAACTTTACCGGAAGAAGTAAAAGATATGATAATTGAAAATAAACTTTCAATGAGTCATGCTAGAGTACTAAGTAAAATGGAAAATAAAGAAGAGATAATAAAATTAGCAAACAAAATAGTCGATGAAAACTTAAATGTTAGAGAAATTGAAGACGTTGCTAAAGATAAAAAAACTAATAATAAGCAAAAAAGAACTAAGTCGTCAGAATATGATTATGTCGAAGATTTACTTTGTGAAAAATTAGGTACAAAGGTAAAGATAAAGGAAAATAAAGTAGTTATTTCATTTAGTAATAAAAATGATTTAAATAGAATTTTAGAAATAATAAATATAAATGAGTGATATTATGGAAGATAAAAAATATGATATAGGATCGATTGTTACGATGAAAAAAGGACACCCTTGTGGTGCTAATGAATGGGAAGTCGTAAGAGTTGGAGCAGATATTAAGATTAAATGCACTAATTGTTCGAGAATGATTATGATGCCTAGAGTAGAATTTAATAAAAAAATGAAGAAAGTAATAAGGTGATTGAATGCTAAAGACAAAAAGATTTAAGAAGTTTAACTTACATCCATTAACGACTTTTATTTTATTTACTTTTGGAGTAATGATTTTAAGTTCTATTTTAGCTTTTTTTCAAGTTCAGGTATCATATCCAGTAGTAAATGGTGTCACTTATGAATTAGAAAATTCTGTCGTTGCAGTAGAAAGTTTATTTAACATAGAAGGATTTAAATTCATTATAAGTAATGCGGCCAAAAACTTTATATCTTTTGCTCCTCTTAGTTCTTTATTGATAGCTCTCTTAGGGTTATCGGTAGCGTATGCTAGTGGGTTAATAGACTCTTTTATTAAAGGGATAAATTTACGTATTTCTAATAGACAATTAACTTTAATTATAATTTTTATAGCGACAATTTCTAGTATTATAAACGAGGTTGGTTATGTCGTCTTAATACCTTTAGGTGCTCTTTTATTTTTAGCAAATGGTAGAAATCCTTTAGTAGGTATTACGGCTAGTTTTTGTGGAGTAGCTTTTGGTTATGGTGCTACTTTGTTTGCCGGTTCTACGGAGATAAGTTTAGTACCGATAACGCTTCAAGCTGCACGTTTAATGGATCCTAATTTTCACGTTAGTATGTTGTCTAACTTGATTGCTATAATTGTTTCGACAATAGCCGTTTCTATCGTCGGAATGTATATAATAGAAAATATAATAATAAAAAAAATAGGTAGATATCGTTCTAATGAAAAAGAAATAGATAGCGAGACGAAAGAAATAAAATTAGAAAAAGTAGAAGAAGAAGAGAAAAAGAAATATGAAAGAGAGTTAAGAGAGAAAAAAGGACTTAAAAATGCCTTTTGGTCGTTTATAATAATCTTGTTATTATTTATATATATGATTACACCAAATTTACCTGGAAGTGGTCTTTTACTAGATATGAATGAAAAGTTTTATATTAATCAATTATTTGGTGAAAATTCTTATTTCCAAGATGGTTTCACATACTTAGTTTCACTTTTATTTTTAGTAATGGGAATTGCTTATGCAATAGGTGCTAAAAGTATTAAAAACGATAAAGAGTTAATTGAGAAAGCATCGGAATATTTAAAAGACGTTGGTTATTTAGTAGCGCTTTTATTCTTTGCCGCTCAGTTTATCGCAATATTTAAAAAGTCTAATATCGGAAATGTAATAGTGGCAACGATATCGAATATAATAAAAAGTCTGACTTTTACAGGAGTCCCTTTGATAATAGTCGTTATATTTTTAATAGCTGTTTCTAGTTTATTTATTACGACTCAAGGAGCAAAATGGGCCATATTAGCACCTTCTGTTGTTCCAGTACTTATGCAAGCAAATATTTCACCACAGTTTGCACAATTTATATATAGAGCCGGAGACTCTATGACCAAAGGAATAACTCCATTATTATCATATTTCGTTATTTATTTAGGGTATTTAAATATATATAATAAAGATAATGAACCGATAACGATTAAGAAAGCAATTTCTTTTATTTATCCTTATTTCCTAATAATAAGTATAACTTGGATATTGATAGTAATCTTTATGTATTTAACGGGAATAGCGATTGGACCAGGCGTGCAATCTAGTTTATAAGGGGGATTTAAATGAGTTTAAAAGCAGGTATAGTCGGACTTCCAAATGTAGGGAAGTCGACTTTATTTAACGCCATAACGAAACAAAATATTTTAGCTGCAAATTATCCTTTTGCGACAATTGAACCAAATGTTGGAATAGTCGTTGTTCCGGATAAAAGACTAGATGTTTTAACGGAGATATATAAACCGGAAAAGAAAATAGCGACTGTTTATGAATTTATAGATATAGCCGGATTAGTAAAAGGAGCTTCTAAAGGAGAAGGTTTGGGTAATAAATTTTTATCACAAATAAGAGAGACGGACGCTATAGTCGAAGTGGTCCGTTGTTTTGATGATTCAAATGTTATTCATGTAGAAAACCAAGTTGACCCTATTAGAGATATCGAGATAATTAATGTAGAACTTGTAATATCCGATTTAGAAATCGTTAACTCTAGGATAGATAAGATAAGGAAAAAGAAAGAGACAAACAAAGATCCAGAAACAGTAGCAGAATATGATTTGTTAGTAAAAGCAAAAGAAGTTTTAGAAAAAGGATTGGCAATAAGAAGTTTAACACTTACTAAAGAAGAGAAAAAACTTTTAAAAAATTATAACTTCTTAACGGCAAAGCCAATAATATATATTGCCAATGTCGATGAAGACGGTCTTTTAGAAGACAATGAATATGTCAAGACTATTAAAGAATATGCTAAAAATGATGAAAAAGTAGTAAAACTTTGCGCTAAACTAGAAGCAGACTTAAGCGATTTAGATGAAGAAGATAAATTAGAAATGTTAAAAAGTATCGGTATCGAGATTAGTGGTTTAGATGAATTAATTAAAAGCACATATGATTTATTAGGGTTAGAAACTTATTTTACAGTGGGAAGTGATGAGGTAAGAGCCTGGACTTATAAGAAAGGTATGACGGCAAAAGAATGTGCAGGAATTATACATACTGACTTTGAAAAAGGATTTATTAAAGCTGAGATAATGTCTTATGAAGATTTAAAAAAATATGGAACAGAGCTTAAAGTGAAAGAAAATGGAAGAGCTAGATTAGAAGGAAAAGATTATTTAATGAAAGATGGCGATATTTGCTATTTTAGGTTTAATGTTTAATGAAACCGTTAATAGGAATAGTCTCCAGAGTAGAAGCGCCAGGTGATACTGAGAGATTGGTAGTAAACGATATTTATCGTAGAGCAATTGTTAAAGCTGGTGGGATACCGTTATTGATATTACCTCCTCAAGATCTCGATTATGGAACGATTAAAAATAGTGAGATGAAAAATCTTAATAAAACAGAAAAAGAAATGTTATTAGAACAGTTAAAACTTTGTGATGGTATCTTAATGCCAGGAGGTTTTAAAATCTTAAATTATGATTTTTATGTCCTAGAGTACGCTATGAAAGAAGATATCCCTATATTAGGTATTTGTCTAGGAATGCAAACAATGGCAAATTATAAGAAAAAAATAGAATTATTAAAAATAGACGAAGCGAGACCCCATAATAATATAGATCATGAAGTAATAATAGATAAAAATAGTAGATTGTATCAAATTACGAAAAAGAGAAGACAAAATGTCTTGTCGAGACATAATTATGAAGTAGTCGAGCCTATTTACTATGATATTGTCGCTTATGCTAAAGACGGTACTATCGAGGCAATCGAGAGAAAAGATAAGACTTTTAATATTGGAGTACAATGGCACCCAGAAGAAAAATATGATGAGAGTATTGAGACTAGAAGACTTTTCAAGGAGTTTATCCTTTGTTCGAAAAATAGTGGACAAAAATAGTTTAAACTGTTATACTACTAACGAGTATTTAAGTACTCCTTGCCATTCGTGGCCAATAGTCCAAAAGGAGGTGTAGAAATGAGAAAATATGAAATAATGTTCATAGTAAAACCTGATTTAGAAGAAGCTGTTATTAAAACGACTTTTGATTCTATGAAAAACTTGCTTGAAGAACAAGGAAGTAAAATTACGGAAGTAAAAGAAATGGGTCAAAAAGAATTAGCTTATGAAATCGAAAAATATAAAACAGGTTACTATTTCTATTTTTTAATTGAGGCGAACAAAGAGGCGGTAAAAGAATTTGACCGTGTAGCTTTAATTAATGAAAATATTATTCGTCACTTGATCATAAAAGTTTCGGAATAAGAAAAGAGGTATTAATGAATAGAGTATGTTTAGTTGGGCGTCTTACTAAAGACCCAACAAGTGAGTATGTTAATACGAGTAACGGAAGTGTAGCACGTTCTAGATTTACGATAGCTGTAGATAGAGGTTTTTCTTCTAATCAACAAGATGGAAGAGCAACAGCTGACTTCATAAGCGTCGTAGCTTGGAGAAAACTAGCTGAAAATCTAACTAAGTTTCAAAAAAAAGGAAATCAAATTGCTGTAGAAGGTAGGATACAAGTGGATAACTATACTAATAAAGAGGGTAATCAAGTTTGGTCTACTTATGTTACTGCAGATTCAATCCAGTTTTTAGATAAAAAAGGTGATACGCCTGCAAATAATTTTGAAAGTAATAGTTTTGATAATGTTTCACCAAGTGATTTTTCTAGTGAATCGCAAACAGACAATAGTTCTTCTAATGTTTGGGAAGCGGGTTCTAATATAGAGATCGATCCAGAAGAGTTACCGTTCTATTAAGAAGGGAGAATTAGATGGCAGAATTTTATAGAAAAAAGAAAAAAGTATGTTATATGTGTACAGGTAAAGATGTTAATTATAAAGATGTAGAGACTTTAAAGAAGTTTGTAAATGAAAGTGGTAAAATATTACCTCGTAGAGTAACTGGTAACTGTGCAAAACATCAAAGATATATAGCAGAAGAAGTTAAAAAAGCAAGAATAATAGCTTTATTACCATTTGCAAAATAATAGGATATCGTAAGATATCTTTTTTGTTGATTAAATGTCAAAAAGTGTAATCTATAACGAAAGAGTATATAGTACTCTTTTTTTTTTATTGGAAAATGATAAAATAAAAATGAGATAGTAGGTGATAGCTTGGCAAAGAAAAATCACACGAAAAAAAAGTTAAAGAAACCGATTTTACGTTTCTTTGTTTTCGGTACGTTGAGTTTCATAGTTATCACATATTTTATTTATTTTTTAATAACAGACAGTCTTACAATAGCCAATAAACAAAAGGAAAAAGAAGAACTACTGCTTAACCTTGAGAAGTTAAAAGAAGATGAACAAGCTTTAGAGTTAAATGTTAATAAATTAAAAGATCCAGAATACATTGCTAGATATTTAAGAGAAAAGTTATTATATTCTAAAAGTGACGAATATATAATTAGAATTCCAAAATAAAGACGAAAGTCTTTTTTTCTTGCTAAAAGACAAGAAGTTATATAAAATATACTTGGTGATTAATTTGGAGAGAGTTTTTGAATATTTAAAAAACGAGTTAAAAATAAAAGACGGGGACACGATTGTTCTCGGTAATTCGGCTGGACCAGACTCGATGTGCTTATTAAGTATACTGTCTAGTTTCCGTAAAACGACAAAACTTAACATCGTTTGTGCCCACGTTAATCACAACATAAGAAAAGAAAGTGCTTCAGAATCACATTTTTTAGAAGAATACTGTAGTAAAAATGATTTAATATTTGAGACGATGATTATCGAAAAATACGGTGATGATAACTTTCAAAATCAAGCTAGAAAAATTAGATATAATTTTTATGAAGATTTGATAAAAAAATATAATGCCAATTATTTAATGACGGCACATCATGGTGATGATTTAATTGAGACTATTCTAATGAGAATAGTTAGAGGATCTACCGTAAAAGGATATAGTGGTTTTAATAAAAACATTCAATTTGATAATTATCAGTTAATAAGGCCGCTTATTTTTGTAACGAAAGAAGAGATATTAAAATATAACGAGAAAAATAATATACCTTATGTAATAGATAATTCTAATTTTAAATCTAAGTATACTAGAAATCGTTATCGAAATAAGATATTGCCTTTCTTAAAAAAGGAAGAGAAAAAAGTCCATGAAAAATTTATTAAGTTTAGTGAGAATTTAGAAGAGTACGATGATTATTTTAATCGTATTATAAAAGATATGTTACCAAAGATATATAGTGAGAATAAATTAGTATTAGATGAGTATAAGAAATTAGACTTAGTTATTCAAAAAAAGATAATTTATACTATTTTAGAAGAATTATATAATGAAGAGTTAATGATAATTAATGATAAACATGTTAAAATAATTGAAGAGTTAATAGAATCTTCTAAACCTAATTCTAGGATCTTTTTGCCAAATGGAATAGAAGTAATCAAGTCATATAAATCTTTAGAGTTTTCAAGAGAGATAAAAGATATCGTAAATTATGAATTAGAGTTTAATACTTATGCCGTCTTACCTAATGGAAAAAGATTAGAGAAGATAGAGTTTAGCGATAAAAATGATAATAATATTTGTCGTATCGACTCTAGCGAAATAGAACTTCCATTATATGTTAGAACTAGAAAAGATGGAGATAGGATGCTTTTAAAGAAACTTAATGGTTATAAGAAAATAAAAGACATTTTTATCGATTCCAAGATTGATTTAGATGAGCGAGACAAATGGCCAGTAGTAGTAGACTCTAAAGGAGAAATCATTTGGTTACCAGGGTTAAAGAAATCAAAATTTACTAAACTAAAAACAGAAAAACATGATATAATAATAAAACATGATTAAAGGAGGAATATTAATATTATGAATAAAAAGAAACTTAAACGCGGAATAATGCCTTATATATTTCTAATAGGAATAGTAATAGGTGTTTACTTTTTGTTATCTTTTGGTAATAACAAAGTCAATGAAATAACATATGATAAACTTTTATTTGAAATAAAAGAGAAGAATGTTGCTGAAATAATAATTACGCCAAACTCAAGTGAAGGCGTTTACCAAATTGAAGGAAAATTAAATGGTTATAAAGAAAACGAGATATTTTCTCTAAAAGCACCACTTACGGATTCGATCGTAGCACAGATGATATCTTATGATGAGAACTTAAATTATAAGATGGATACTTCATCAGATCCAGGGTCTAGTGTTTTCTTGTTTTTATTAATAAATGTTTTACCGATGTTTATCTTAGTCGGTATAGTGTTCTTGTTTTTCTCTAAACAAATGAATAGCGCTGGTAAGTCTATGGATTTTGGAAAGAGTAAAGCAAAATTAAATAATGATAAGAATAAAGTTACTTTTAAAGAAGTAGCTGGTTTAAAAGAAGAGAAAGAAGAGGTTAAAGAGTTAATCGACTTCTTAAAAAATCCTAAGAGATTCCAAAAATTAGGAGCAAGAATACCTAAAGGAGTATTGTTAGTCGGTCCACCAGGTACTGGTAAAACTCTTCTTGCTAAAGCAGTTGCTGGCGAAGCTGATGTTCCATTTTATTATATTAGTGGTTCTGATTTCGTAGAGCTTTTTGTCGGTGTTGGAGCAAGCCGTGTTAGAGATATGTTTAAACAAGCAAAACACACTGCACCATGTCTAATATTTATCGATGAAATAGACGCAGTTGGAAGACAAAGAGGAACGGGATTAGGTGGAGGACACGACGAGAGAGAACAAACGCTTAATCAATTACTTACAGAGATGGATGGTTTTGGAGCCAATGAAGGTATAATAATTATCGCTGCTACTAATAGAGCGGATGTTTTAGATCCAGCATTGTTGAGACCAGGAAGATTCGATAGACAGGTAACGGTTAATTTACCTGATGTTAAGGGAAGAGAAGAGATTTTGGAAGTACATGCTAGAAATAAAATTTTAGCACCTAGCGTAACGTTAAAAAATATTGCTAAGAGAACTCCTGGATTTAGCGGAGCAGATTTAGAAAACTTACTTAATGAAGCGGCACTACTTGCTGTTAGATTTAATAAAGAACAAATAACGATGAAAGAAGTAGATGAAGCTACCGATAGAGTCTTAATGGGACCTGCTAAGAAAAGCAAAAAATATACTGAAAGCGAGAGAAGGTTAGTCGCATATCACGAAGCGGGGCACGTCGTCTTAGGATTAAAATTAAATGACGCTAACGATGTTCAAAAAGTAACGATAATACCTAGAAGTTATGCCGGTGGTTATGCCATGATGATTCCAAAAGAAGAGAGATATACTTCTACTAGAAAGGAATTAGTCGAACAAATTACTGGTCTTTTAGGAGGAAGAGTATCTGAAGAGTTAAACTTTGGTGAAGTTACTACAGGTGCTCATAACGACTTTGAAAAAGCAACTAAGATTGCTAGAGCAATGGTTACTGAATATGGAATGAGTGATCTCGGACCAGTTCAATTAGAACAAAGAGACGGTGGCGTTTTCCTTGGAAGAGATTACAATAAGACGAGAAACTTTTCTAATGAAGTAGCTCATGAAATCGATAAAGAGATAAGAAAGATTATTAATGAGTGTTACACTACGGCTAAAAAGATTCTAAAAGAACATAGTAATTTAGTTAAATTAATTGCTGAAAATCTTTTAGAGTATGAGACTCTTACTAAAGAACAAATCGAATATTTAGTAGCCAATGGAAAAATGCCTGTTGAAGACTTAAATGAAGCTAGCTTAACGGAACTTAAAGACATGGCTAAAGAAAAAGGTTTAAAAGGTTATACCAAAATGACTAAAGAAGAGATTATTAAAGAGTTATCTAATAACGAAGGAGAGTAAACTAAGTGTTTACTTTTTTTGTTTGTGGTATAATTTAACGGGTGATATTATGTGGAAAATTAGAGATGTAAAAATAGATAATAAAATAGTATTGGCTCCTATGGCAGGTGTCTGTAATTCGGCTTTTAGAAGGATTATCAAAGAGATGGGTTGCGGTTTATTATATGCGGAAATGGTAAGTGATAAAGCAATTTTTTATAAAAATAAAAAGACGATGGATTTGCTATATATGACTGAAAAAGAAAGACCTATAACCCAGCAAATATTCGGTACTGATGTCGATACTTTCGTAATGGCAGCAAAATATATTGAAGAGAATATGAAACCAGATATTATCGATATTAACATGGGGTGTCCAGTTCCAAAAGTAGCGTTAAGAGCACAAGCGGGATCAGCGCTTTTAAAAAATCCGACAAAAATAAAAGAGATCGTATCAGCAGTCGTAAATGCCGTTAAAGTTCCAGTTACTGTTAAAATAAGAAGCGGTTGGGATAATAATTCGATTAATGCCGTTGAAGTAGCTAAGATTTGTGAAGAGGCAGGGGCATCTGCCATATGTGTTCATGCTAGAACGAGAAAACAAGGCTATAGTGGTGTAGTAGATTTAGATATCATAAAAAAAGTGAAAGAGAGTGTCTCGATTCCAGTAATTGGAAATGGCGACGTTAAAGATATTGAAAGCGCAAAAAAAATGCTCGATTATACTAAATGTGATGCCATCATGATTGGAAGAGCAACCTTAGGAAATCCTTGGTTAATTAGAAAGGTAAAAGAGTATTTAGACACTGGTAAAAAGATAGAGCGTCCAACGATTGATGAAAAAATAGACATGTGTTTAAAACATATAAATTATTTGTTAGAGCAAAAAGATGAAAAAGTAGTCGTTTTAGAAATAAGAAGTCATATCATTTGGTACTTTAAAGGTGAGAAAAACGTAGCCAGTTTAAAATCTAAAGTGTTTTCTTGTACTAAAATAAATGATATAATCTTACTATTGGAAGAGTATAAAAGAGAAATGGAGAACAATTAAATGGAAAAGCCTTATTTTTTAAAGAGATTAGCTGGGTATCTTATCGATATCACAATAGTTTTTCTTATTCAAATAATTATTATGTCGGCAGTTAATATAGGAGCTACCGAATACCGAGATCTATCTGAAAAACAAGAAGAAATATTATCTTCTGTTATGAAGGGTGAAGAAGAAGCGTTAGAAGAATTTAAAGAAAACAATTATAAGATATCTAAGAATGAATATCATATGATAAATTCTGCAACAAATATGGTTATAGTAATATTATATTTTGGGATATTTGCTGTCTTTAATGAAGGACGAACAATTGGAAAACAAATACTGAAATATAAAGTGGTCAAAGAAGATTCGTTGCCAGCAAACTATGTACAAATGATTATTAGAGCAATTATTATATATGGAATAATATTTACTACTTTAAACTTAATTGGAGTTCATTTTATGGAAAAAGAAAATTATTTCTTTTATTCGGGAATAGCGGATATCCTGCAAACGAGCGTCGTCATCGTTTCTACGATAATGATTTTATTTAGAAATGATGGGAGAGGACTACATGATTTTTTAACTAAAACTAAAGTGATTTCTTTGAAATAAGTATTTTTTGTGAAATTTACTATAAATATTGTTTAATTTTAAATAGTTGGTGTATAATTACTTAAGGAGGATAAAATGAAAAAACACAATTTATTAAAGGTTGTATTTATTACAATTATATTAGCAGCACTATTGACATGGATTTTACCAACGAGTGACTTTACTCAATCGGGTTCGGTTGCTCAAGGAGATGTGACCCCACAAGGACTTTTTAGTATAATGTATTATGTCATTATAGCGCTTCAAAACTTCTTGCCAATCGCTATCTATGTATTGGCTGTAGGTGGACTTTATGGTGTATTATACCAAATTAAAGCTTATAGAAAATTATTAGATAACATCGTGGCAAAATTCAAAGGAAAAGAAACGGTGTTCTTAGTTACAGCAATGTTGATTTTAACACTACTATCTTCAATGGTAGGACTTTCAGTGTTATCGTTCTTCTTGTTTCCATTAATCATTTCATTAGTATTGATGATGGGATACGATAGAATTACAGCAGCATTAGTAACGGCTGGATCAGTAGTTGTCGGATTAATCGGAACAGTTTTTTCAGCAAATAACGTAGTAGCTATTTCAAGATATTATGGTATTGAAGCGAATCAAAATGTTTGGATAAAACTAATCATTCTAGCATTAGCTTTTGGACTACTAGTATTTAATACACTGTTACATGCAAAGAAGAATAGAAATACGAAAGAATTAGTAAAAGGAAGTTATATTCCAGAAGAAGTTAAGACAAAAGAGAGTACTCTTCCACTTGTAGTTCTTTTAGATTTAGCATTTATTATAATGGTACTTGGGTTCTTCTCGTGGCAACTGTTTGAGATAACGTTCTTCTCAGAGTTGTTAACGAAAATGAATGAAATAAAAGTATTTGGTTATCCGATATTTAACGCAATCTTTGGATCAACATCACCGTTTGGATCTTGGTATTACGAAGAGGCAACGGCAGTCTTACTAGTAATTAGTGGATTAATAGCTTTCGTTTATAAGGTAAAACTTAACTCATATTTAACGATGCTTGTTGACGGAGCAAAAAGAGCTTTAAAACCAGCGGCAATAGTCGTTTTAGTATATGCGGTATTATTTATTACTATATATTCTGATGCGCCAATATTGCTTACAATAATAAAACCAATCTTAGATTTAAGTAAGACTTTAAATATATTTACTATGAGTATCGTAGCTTTTATATCTAGTATATTTAGTGTTGAACTAGCGCCAGGGTTTTATTACGCTATACCATACTTCGCTGAAAATGTCGTAACCAACTTGTCTAGCAATGGAGTTAGGTTATTAACAATTATTTGGCAATCAATCTACGGTGTAGCTATGTTAGTAGCTCCTACAGGTGTAGTCTTAATGGGAACGTTATCATATTTACACATACCTTATAATAAATGGCTAAAGACAGTTCTTAACTTGTTTTTAGAATTACTAGTAGTACTTTTAATTGTATTTACAATAGTAGCAGTACTTTAGTAGTAAAATATAAGTAAAAGAGGGTTTAAATTTTCAAAAAAACGATAAATCCTTTTTTTTGTGTTATAATAATAGGGAGGTTAGGGTATATGGAACTATATGAAATCAAGAGAAAAATAGAAGAAAATGAAGTTAAAATAAAAGAACTTTGGAGGGTTCTTTGACGTTCAAAAAGAAGAAGAAAAGTTAAAGTCTTTAGAGAAAGAATTTAACAGTGAATCTTTTTGGAACGATAATAAGAGAAGCTCAGAAGTAATAAATGCAATTAATTTGATTAAGAAAAACCTCGACTTCATTAAAGAAATGAAAGATAAAATTGAAGGGATAAGAGAAATCCCTGTTACCGAAGAGTATCGGGAGTTATTAGAAGAGGAAATAGTTTATATCGAAAATGAAGTTTCAAAACAAGAAATATATCTTTTACTAGATGGTGAATATGACGATAAAGACTGTGTCTTAGAAATTCATTCTGGGGCTGGAGGAACAGAAGCTTGTGATTGGGCTAGTATGCTTTATAGAATGTATACTAGATGGCTTGAAAAAAACAAGTATAAGTATATTATTCTAGATTATCAAGAGGGTGAGGAAGTAGGTATAAAGTCAGTTTCTTTAGAAGTTAAAGGTTTATATGCTTATGGAAGATTAAAGTGTGAGAAAGGAATTCACCGTTTAGTTAGACTATCGCCTTTTGACTCTAATAATAAGAGACATACTTCTTTTGCATCAATAGAAGTGACACCTACTTTAGAAGAAGCAAAAGAAGTTAAAATAGCCGATGAAGATTTAAAGATAGACGTTTATAGATCTGGTGGCGCAGGAGGACAAAGTGTTAATACGACTGATTCTGCAGTCAGGATTACGCATTTACCTACTAAAATAGTAGTGGTTTGTCAAAACGAGAGAAGCCAATTACAAAACAAAGAACAGGCGATGGCAGTTTTAAGGAATAAACTACTCTTGCTTGAGATAGAAAAAAACAATAATAAAATAAATGAATTAAAAGGAGAAAAAGATAATATCAACTTCGGCTCACAAATAAGAAGTTATGTCTTACAACCTTATACTATGGTTAAAGATCATAGAACAGAATATCAAACACCTGACTTTTCATCCGTATTAGATGGAGATTTAGATGATTTTATTAAAGAAAAACTAAAATACGATAAAAATAACAGGAGATGATAGAATGGAATTAATAGAAATAAAGAACGTTAATAAAAAATATAAAAACGGAGTAAATGCTCTTTATGATTTGGATTTAGAAATCAAAAAAGGAGAATTTATTTTTATAATAGGTGGATCTGGTAGTGGTAAATCGACACTAATTAAAATGCTTTATCGAGAAGAGAAACCGACGACAGGAGAAATATATGTCGGAGGAAAAAACGTAGTTAAAATTAGAAATAGTAGAGTGTTTCAATTACGTAGAAAATTAGGAATCGTTTTTCAAGATTACCGGCTATTACCTAAATTAACAGTTTATGAAAATGTAGCCTTTGCTTTAGAAGCTATCGGTGAGAAGGGTAGCGAGATAAAAAAGAAGACCCTTAAAGCATTAGAGTTAGTCGAATTAAAATCTAAGACGAGAAATTATCCAGACGAACTTTCTGGTGGTGAACAGCAGAGAGTAGCGATTGCTAGGGCGATCGTTAATAATCCTAGAATACTTTTGTGTGATGAACCTACAGGTAACTTAGATCCGACAATGAGCGAAGAGATTGTGGCGGTTTTAAATGAGATAAATAAATCAACAGGCACAACGGTGATTATGGCTACTCATAATAAAGATATAGTAAATAAATTTAAGAAAAGAGTCATTACTTTAAAAGAAGGAAGACTAGTAAAAGATAATACAGGAGGTAAATACGATAATGAAACTAATTAGAATGTTTATATCCGGTGTCAGAGATGCTTTTAAAAGTGTCTATAGAAACTTTTCTTTATCAGTAGCGTCAATCTCGGCAATTAGTATTACTTTATTTGTCGTTGCTATTGGTTTAATCGCTTCTTTTAATGTAAAGAGTTTTTCAAATGATATTAAAAGTGATATTACGATGGTCGTCTTTTTAAAGTTAGGTGTCACAGACGAGGATATAGTTGCTTTTGAAAAAGATATTATGAATGAAAGTAATATTTCACCTGATTGGGAAAAAAAGACTCCGACTCAAAGGAAAGAAGAGTTAGAAAAGGACGAAGAATTTTGGAATTCGATAGCCGGTCTAATCGATAATGAAGAAGAAATTTTTAGATATAGTTATTTAATAAAAGTAAAGGATATTGAAAAGATAAAAGAAACCGCTACTAATTTGGAAAAGAACACGTCAGTAGAAAGCGTTGATTATGGTGAATCGACAGTGGAAAAAATGCTTTCAGTCTTTAATATAATTGAAAAAATTGCAGTAGTCGTAGTGTTAATATTGATAGTAGTTACTATTTTCTTAATCGTTAATACGATAAAACTAACGATATTCTCAAGAAAAAGAGAGATATCGATTATGAGAGTCGTTGGAGCTAGTAATTGGAGAATAAAAAATCCTTTTATCTTTGAAGGATTAATTATCGGATTGTTAGGTGCACTTATACCGACAATTGCCGTTATATATGGTTATACAGCTTTTTATGAAAGTCTTGATAACGGAAAGATTTTTGGGTCGTTTATTGAACTTCTAAAACCGTCACCTTTCGTTTATCATATATCGTTAATTTTAATATTGACTGGAATGGTAGTTGGAATGTTTGGTAGTGGAAGAGCTGTAAGGAAGTATTTAAAAATATGAAAAAGAAGATATTATTAACAGCTTTAATAGCGATATTTGTTGCATTTATTCCGGTTAAAACACAAGCTGTTACTTTAAAAGAATATGAAGATGCTCTAAATAGATATATTAATGAAGCTAACAAAAATAAACAAGCGATTAACAAGACTAATGCTGAAATCAAAGCTGCGGAGAAAAGAATTGCCGACTTAAAAGCAGAAGTAATTATACTTACTAAAGAAGTAGGAAAACTAGATGAAGAGATAAACGAATATTCAAATACAATAAAGGATAAAATTTTACAATCAAAAGCAATAATAGAATATATGCAGTTAAAGACTAATGAAAATATGTATGTCGACTTTCTCTTTAAATCCGACAGCGTAACAGATTTAATATATAGAGTCGCCGTGATAAAAGAGATAATAGATTATAATGATCGCTTCGTAAAAGAGCTTAATAAGATGATTTCTGATAATAAGGCAAGAGAAAAAGAAATAGAAATAAGAAAAGCAGAGATATACAGACTAGAAGAAGATCTTGCTAAAAATGTTATTTCTCTAGGTGAAAAGAAAGCCTCTCTAACAGAAGCGGGTGTTTCGGTTTCACAGGAAATTAAAAACTATCAAGAATTAGTAACAGCCTATAAAAAGTTAGGTTGTAAGAGTAGCGATAGAATCGGTATAGATTGTGCTGTAAGTGCCGACTCAGGAATATTTAGAAGACCTACTAAAACAGGTTATATAACTCAAGAAGCATACTATACGCCTTCATATACCCATAGAGCAGTTGATATTGGAAGTTCAAATGGAACGAGAGAGAAAATATTCCCAATTGCTAATGGAAGAATTACGGGTAAATACATTGATACTTATGGGGCTTTAGTAGTGGTAATCGAACATTATAGCGCTGTTAAAAAACAATGGTATACTTCAATTTATGCACACTTAAGTTCATATGCGCCGGGAATAGCCGTTGGACAAAATATCACATCGGATCAATATATAGGATACATGGGAAATACGGGATATTCTTTCGGAGTACATTTACACTTAGAAGTAACTCCTTGTAGAATGTACTTCTCAGGAGATCCATGTTATACGTGGAATGGGTATTATAATCACACTATTAACCTTTATAAAAATGGTTACCAAGGTCCAAGGTCGCTTATAGCTTTCCCAAGTGGAAGATACAATGCTTGGTCTACGAGATAAAATAGTTAGAGGAGGTAAAAAATGACTATTATAAAAGATATTATTGCAAGAGAAATATTGGATTCTAGAGGAAATCCAACTGTCGAAGTCGATGTTTTATGCGACGATGGTAGTTTTGGAAGAGCGGATGTACCTAGCGGAGCATCAACGGGAATCAACGAGGCTTTAGAGTTAAGAGACGGTGAAAAGAGATACTTTGGTAAAGGAGTTTTAAAAGCCGTTAGAAATGTAAACGAAGTTATTAAGCCGAGACTTTTAGGAAAAGAAACCTTTGCTCAAGAAGAAATAGATAAGATAATGCTGGACCTAGATGGTACTGAAAACAAGTCAGTATTGGGTGCTAATGCGATGTTAGGAGTCTCGCTAGCTTGTCTAAAGGCAGCTGCTGATGCTAAAAAGATGCCGTTATATCGTTATATTGGAAACGGAACGTTGTTACCAAATGCGATGATGAATATAATAAATGGTGGAGCACATGCCGATAATAATTTAGATTTCCAAGAATTTATGATTATTCCACAAAGTAATACTTTCAGTGAAAGATTGAGAATGGGAGCCGAGATATTTCATACTCTTAAAAAAGTATTAAAAGATAAAGGATATAATACAGGTGTTGGTGATGAGGGTGGTTTTGCACCAAATTTATCATCTAACAAAGAAGGATTGGAAGTAATCGTTGAAGCTATTACTAAAGCGGGATATGTACCGGGAAAAGACGTTTTCTTAGCATTAGATGTAGCTGCTTCAGAATTTTATAATAGAGATACAAAGACATATGATTTAAAAGGAGAAGGATTAGTATTAACTAGAGAACAATTAATCGACTTTTATGAAGAGTTAGTAGATAAGTACCCTATAATATCGATTGAAGACGCTTTAGAAGAGGAAGATTTTGAAGGGTTTAGAATGCTTACCGATAGAATAGGTAATCGTATTCAATTAGTTGGAGACGACCTTTTCGTAACAAACAAAAAGATTTTTACCAAAGGTATTGAAGCGGGAGCGTGCAATGCTATACTTTTAAAACTAAATCAAATAGGAACGGTAACAGAAACGCTAGAAACGATTGCTTTAGCAAATGCAAATAATTATAAGACTGTGATATCTCATCGTTCAGGAGAGACAGAAGATAATTATATATCTGATTTTGCCGTTGCATTAAATTTAGGACAAATTAAAACCGGTTCTTTATCTAGATCTGATCGTGTTTCAAAATATAATCAATTATTAAGAATAGAAGAAGAATTAAATAAGTAACTGAATTACTAAAAAAAGAAATATTGAAAAAGAATTAAATAAAGAGTAGTGTTCACTAGTATTGTGCACCCTACTCTTTGTTAAATTAAAATAAGCTATTAAAAGTATATAACCAAACAATCGAAATATAATATACATTCCAATAGGTATATGTTATAATATATATTATAAGAAAAGGAGAGCATATATATGAGATACTTAAAAATTTCACTACTCTTGTTTTTTGGTGCTTTATCTTTTTTACTTTTTGATGTTTCAGCGGCAGATGTTTATATTAACGGAGTTAATCTTCCTTCTTTTAGTGGAGAATAAACGACTTCTACAAAATTAATGAAGCAATATGAGTATAAACCACAAAGAGTATTAAAGGAATCCGCAACAGATAACTGGAGTGGTGACGCAAGAGCGGTTTCTGCTAGAACTAGATTAACGACGGTTCCTTATTATATATCAGAACACAAGTCTTTAGGATATTCGTGGGTAAATTTTGATGATACAGAATCTCTTACGCCTGGACTTTACGAGCTGAAGATAAAAGCTACTAAATCAACTTTATCAACGGTTGAATTTTGGGGGGTTTGGTACGCAGATTAGTATTTAATTTAATTTTAAGGTGAAAACATGCAAAAATTTGTTAATAAGTTAAAAAAACACGTGATCTTTTTATCAGTAGTTCTTATAACCGTGTATCTTATTGTTATATCATTTTATAAGTATTTGAATGAGTACTATTTTGTGCCAAAAAAATATTACTACGAAATGGTTGAGAAGTGCAATAAAGATATTCTAGATAGTGATTGTGAACTTTTCGAAAATTATCATAGAAAAATGGTACCTGAAGAAGCATTAGCGAAAGAAGATACCGTTTCTCTAGCTAGTAATATTGTTCAAAATTATGATTTTGCTTTTTTACAGTTTTTAGGTCCTTTATTAATAATAATTGTTAGCAGTTATGGTATTCATAAAGAAATGAATAGTGGTATGGTAAAAAATTATCTTACGAGAATGGATTACAAATCATACATGAAAAGAATCTTTCTATCAAGTGTAAAATATGCTTGGCTTTTTCCTTTAACGCTAATTATTATTTTTTTAATAGCAGGATTTGTTACAAATTTTAACTTTATTGTTGATTCGAGCAGACTAGAAAGTGTTACTTATGGAAATTTTAAACATAGTAATTACTTACTATATACATTATTAATGTGTCTTTTGACTTTTCTTCATAGTATTTTCCAAGGTAATTTAGGCCTTATATGTTGTAAGAGAAATAGAAACTTTGTTGTTAGCGTAATAACTTCTTACATGTTATTTATGGTCGTAAATATTTTCTCTTATTTAATAGTAAGTGGCTTGTTTTTATCTAGATTTTTAAATGTTAGAGATACCGGAGAGTATTTTAATTTAACGGGTTATTGGTGGTTTCCTGATGGAATAAATTATATTTTTCTATTTGGTGTTACTTTGCTATTGGTCGCCTTATCTTATGCAGCTTTGTATTTTACCTATAGAAAAAAAGAGGGAGTACTTATTGAAAACGAAAAAAACGATTAATAGATATAGTGCTATTTTAAAATATATTTCCAATAGTGATGTGTTTAAAGGTATCTTTCTAATAACTATCGTCATAGCTTTTTATGGAAGTAACGTTATTACATCTGGTACGGAAGGTCTCAACGTGGCACTCCTTCGTCCTTTTTCTCATAACTTTTTTAATCTATTCCTTCTAATGTTATTTTTTATATTAACTTTTTATACGTGTTTTTCTTTTAAAAAACTAACGTTTTATGAAATAAGATTTCAAGATAAGAAAAAATATCTTCTTGAACTGTTGAAAGTAGTTCTTTTAGTTAATTTTTATTATTTATTAATTTTTGCTTTGGTTTTTACTTCGTTTTTGCTTTTAAATAAAGGTTTTGATTTTAAAAAAAATGAATATTTTTATAGTATAAAAATTGAACATTATGCGTTTTTTTATCTGGTTCGTTATATTATATTATTGATGATGTATTCTTTGATTTTAGTATTTTTACAGTTGTTATTAAAATACAAGTATATATTTTTGATATTAATTATAATGTTGTTTGGATTCTTCGAGCCTCCAAGTTTTATGTCAGGGTTGGCGATTAATTTTCAATTCTTTTTGTGGAGATATTTTCAAACGATTTCTTACCCGTCATTTATGATTGAAGTAAAATATTCACTTTATTTTTTATTGCTTGTTGCATCTTTTATTATTTTTCTAGGGTTTATTTATTTAAAGATATATAAAAGATTTAATTTTAAATATATTTTTAGAAGTGATTTTTCACACTTATTACAACATAAAAAGCATGTTTTGTTAATGTGGATTGTCGTACCTATCGTGGTCTTTATTTTTGCTAGTGGTCAGGAAAGTGTGGAAAGAATTATGAAAACATCTTTGGGTATTGGAATAGGTAAGGAATTTGATGTTTTGAGAATAACTGTATATTTGTTCTTCCTATCTATATCTATTTTCTTGATTATGGAGTTATTTCTTAAAGACCTAAAGAAAAATATAAGTTTAATTTTTACTAGGATGAAATTAGAAGATTGGTATATTACAAAGTTGTTCTCCTTATTAACGATTACTTTTTTATTGAAAGTAGTAAGTTACTTAATATTAATGGGATTAATTTTTTCTTTTAAGTGGTTAAAGGCGGATTTCTATAGTACGATGCTAATACTATTTATGACAGATTATATAAGTACAATTGCCATTCAAATGGTAGTATTATTGATATATATGATTTTTAATGTTTCTAATGTTTTTAAATTTATAGCTGTATTGTTAACTATTGTTTTTATTCGTTTATATTCTTTATTGATGATTAATCAAAGCAAATACATTCTTAATATAGCTAAAATAACGATTGTCATATTATTAATTAACTACTTTGTTTTTAAATTAAAAAATAGATATATTTTACAAAATGTTGGAGGTGTCTAATGAAGATTAAAGTAAAAAACGTCACAAAAAAATTTGGTGAAAAAGTTGTCTTAGACAATGTTAACTTAACGTTTGAAGAAGGTAAAATTTATGGCTTAGTAGGAAGGAACGGTTCGGGAAAAAGCGTTTTCTTAAAAATGCTTTGTGCTTTTTACGAACCATCTTCTGGAGAAATATTATTTGCTGGTGAAAATATAATAAAAGCAAATAAGTATCCTCCGTCAACTAGAGCCCTTATCGAAAAGCCATCGTTTCTTCCAGAATTGAGTGGTTTAGAAAACTTGCTTTTATTATCATCAATTCAAAATGTTATTGGTGAAGAACGCGTGTTAGAAACGTTAAAAGACGTAGATTTATTTAAAGAAAAGGATAAACCATACCACAAATATTCTCTTGGAATGAAACAAAAATTAGGAATCGCTCAAGTTTTAATGGAAGATCCTAAGGTTCTTATATTGGATGAAGTATTTAATGGATTAGATAATTTAAGCACTAAAAAGATCAGAAATATTTTTTTAGAACAAAAGAAAAAGGGGAAAATAATTATTTTGGCTAGTCATATAAAAGATGATATTATTATGCTTTGTGATGAAGTATATGAAGTAGATAATGGAAGAATAGCAAAAATAACCAAAACTAAAATAACTAAATTATAACATATAAAATATATCTTATTTTTGTTAATATGTTTCCCTGTTAAAGATTGTTAAAATTAAGAATAGTTAGTTAAGTGTTATATACGACATTTTATTAAACAAATAATATGAAAGAGGAAATATGTGCTTCCTTTTTTTTGAAGAGATTCAAATTATAAAATTTATAATAAAATGCAACTTTACCTTTTTTCAAAAAAAACATGTACTAGCCTCTTCAAGTAACACAAAAGCAAAAAAAACTTGAAAATATATGAAAAATATGTTAATATAAGGAGCATTATTAAAAAGGGGGATTTTAAATGGGACTTAGAGATAGAGTTATTGAAGATGCGGTTAAGACTTTGGAATTTAATCGAAGCGGAGAATATGATATAGATAGTCATTTTGATAATAATCATACTTCAAAATATGAAAAAATGATAAGAAAAGCTATAGAAGTTTTAGATAATCCAATGATTGAAAATAGAGCTGCTCAATTAAGAAAAGAATTTGACTATCTTGGAAGTGTTAACACATCATTCTCATACATGAAGTGTCCAAATGCTAGTGTTTCATATTTAGGCTACGGTGATGAAGTCGTAACAGATTTTAAAGGTAAAAAAGATAATCAAATTGAGACTTATTTATTAACGGATTTTATCTATTATGTTGGATTTTTAAAATATGTAAAAGATAATAATTTGGATTTAAATGATTTTGGGAAAATAACTGGTGCCTATTCAAGTTTCTTTTTTGAAACAAGTATTGGAAAAACAGAGGAAGCAACGGAAAGAATAATGGATTTCTTTAAAACAAATACAGAAGAGATCTTTACTGATTACTTTAAAAGAGAATTTATCGATAAATATGATATGAATGAAACGCAATTTGTCGGACAAAGAGAGTCACTTAAAGAAAAGTGCAATCTTAAAGAAGAGCCTATACTTGGTGTTTATACGACCACGACTGATTTAGTAAAATTAGGAAAAGTTATTATTGATGAAAATCTTTTACCAGAAAATACTAGAAATAAAATCGTTGGAGAAGAAGTTGCCAAAAGTATTAAAAATCTCAAGGTTAAAAAATTTGCCAGCACATTATTAAGCAATGATACTTTTGTGTTAATGGATGACGGTGTTGGTTTGGCAATAGATACAGCAAATGGAGTAGTAGGATCTGTAATTGGAACACCTCTGATAGCATCAACGTCAGTCGAAGGATTGTTAACAAAAGCTACTGAGCAAAGTTTAGTTGAACAAACATCAGAAGAACTCGAAGAATATTATACGAGATAACTATTTAGTTATCTTTTTTATTTACATAATTTAATTACAATGCTATAATTCTTACGAACAGGAGAACTTTATGGATTTATTTTTGACTTTAGGAGTGGGCTTATTTACGGTAATCGGGGCGATATTAATCTTTTTTATTAAAGATAAAGATAAAATAGTACATGTTTCAATGAATTTAGCAATCGGTGTAATTTTTAGTCTTATTGTATTAGATTTATTTCCTGAAATATGGGAAATGTTAAATGATAAGTACGATACAAGCTTTTCTATTTTTTACGTCTTTACTTTTACTTTAATTGGGATCTTCGTATTATGGTTTTTAGACCGTTATATACATCACCACCATCATGATGATACGAGAGAAAATTTTACTCATATTGGTGTAGTCACTGGAATAGCAATATTTCTTCATAACCTAATCGAAGGGATGGCAGTATATGGCCTATTAACAAAAGACTTTTCTTTAGGTATCATGGTAATTCTAGGAGTGGGACTTCATAATATTCCACTAGGTATGATGCTAGCTAGCGCTTTTTATAAGTCTACTAACAGTAAAAAAAAGACTTTATTTAATATAATTTTAATTTCTTTGGCAACCTTCTTAGGTGGATTAATAATGTGTTTAAACTTAGAATTTTTATTAAACGATTTCTTTTTAATAGTGTTATTGCTAATAACTAATGGAATGCTCTTATATATATCACTATTCGAGTTGTTGCCACATGCCCTTCATAACAAAGAAAAGACTAAAACAATAATTACGATTATTATCGGAGCACTATTTATTTTAATTACACATTTTCTTGAATAAAGAAATGTGTATTTTTTATGTAAAGAGTAAAAAAGACAATCAAAATATTTTAAAAAGAAATATATCTAGTATATAATACAAAGTATAATATAGGAGGAAAATATGAAGTGTGATAAATGCGGAGCACCGATTGGACCAGGCGACTTACAATGTAGTTATTGCAAAGAAAAGCTAGTTAATTCGACAATTGTCAATAACCAAAGCAATGAACAGCAAGTTAATGAACAATTAAAATCTACTCAAACAAATACTACTCAAAATAAAAAAACAGGAAGCGGATTTTTAGTATTTATAGTAATTATCATTGTAATCGGTTTAGGTGGGTTGCTTCTTTATAAAGCGGGTGCTTTAAAAGCTTTTTTTAACGATAAGGGATCTGGAAATAACTCTAATAATGAAGAAAAAGAAAGTTCTAAAAATAAAGCTACTTCAAAAAAACTAAGTTTATCTTATCCTAAGACGTGGAAAAAAGAATCTGAAGGAGAAAATGGTATTACTCTAAAAAAGGATAATACAATTATTATAGGCGGGTCTTTTAGTGTTAGTGTTTATTTTTCAAGTTATGCTGCAATGGAAGAATTTGCTAATGAATTTGCTAAAGAATGGGAAGTTTTTACAAAATTAAATAAAGAAGAAGTCGAGATTAAGGGTATAACTTGGCATAAATTAGAGTATAGTGTAACAAAAGATGGAAGTACAAAATATGGTGTTTTATGGATTCATTCGACAGGATATGAAATATATAATATATCTTACGCAGCTAATAAAGAGGAATTTTATGATAACTTAAAAAGTGCTGAAGAAATAGTCGCTACTGCAGTTATTGCAGTTGATGAAGAAGCTAATGCTAAAGCAAAGAAAAAACTAATTGGTGAGTGGGATGGTGGAAATTCTGGTTACTATGTATTTAATGAAGATGATACCCTGCTTATTTACCGTGAAAGTGCAAAAGACAAGAACAATGTATTTTATGCTACATATGTTGCAACTGATAAGATAGCGACTTATGCTGCAGGTTATGTAGAAGGCGTGTCAGTCGTTACGACAATTACAAAAGTAGTCATAGATGGTAAGGAAGAGACGAATTCAGTTGGTAATAACCTTGAATATGCATTTCAAGAGAGAGATGACGGTAATCTTAATGCTACTAACATTACTGCAGGAACAAAGTATATATTAAAAAGAGTAAAGTGAGATGCTAAAAGCATCTTTTTTATTTTTTTGTTCGATTGTATTAGTTATCTTTTAATGTTAAAATATAATAACTTTAAAGAGGTGAGTTTATGTTTAAAATAAATTCTGATTATAAACCTAGTGGTGATCAACCACAAGCTATAGATAAATTAGTCGCGGGAATTAATAAGAAGAAAAGGGATCAAGTCTTGCTTGGAGTCACTGGTAGTGGAAAAACTTTTACGATGGCTAATGTTATTGAGAGAGTTCAAAAACCTACCCTTGTCTTAGCACATAACAAGACTTTAGCTGGACAACTGTATTCGGAATTTAAAGAATTGTTTCCTGATAATGCTGTCGAATATTTCGTGTCTTACTATGACTACTATCAGCCAGAAGCATATGTTCCTTCGACGGATACTTATATTGAAAAAGACTCTGCTATAAACGATGAGATAGATGAATTAAGACATGCTGCTACTAGTAATCTACTTACTAGAAGAGACGTTATCGTCGTTGCTAGTGTCTCTTGTATCTATGGTATTGGTGAAGTAGAAGAATATAAAAATAAGATGCTTACTTTATCTTTGGGGCAAATAATAGATCGTAATGTTATCTTAAATAAGTTGGTCGACATGCTTTATGAGAGAAATGACTATGATTTTAAACGTGGTACTTTTAGAGTAAGAGGAGATGTTATCGAGATTATATCTGCCAGTGAAAGAAGTATCGGTATTCGTATCGAGTTATTTGGTGATGAGATAGAAAAGATAAGTGAAATAGATACTTTAACTGGTGCAGTTAAACAAAATAAAAAGACAGTATCGATTTTTCCGGCAAGTCACTTCGTAACAAGCGAAGATAAATTAAAGATAGCTATCGAGAGAATTAAAGAAGAGTTAAAAGAGAGAATAGCTGTACTAAAGAGTGAGAATAAACTTTTAGAAGCTCAAAGGATAGAACAGAGAACTAATTATGATATTGAGATGTTAGAGGAGACGGGATTCTGTTCGGGAGTAGAAAACTATTCTCGTCATATGTCTTTAAGAGGAGAAGGAGAAACTCCTACTACTCTTATGGATTTTTTTGGTGATGATTATTTACTTATTATCGATGAGTCACACGTCACCTTACCTCAAGTAAGAGGAATGTATAATGGTGACCGTGCTAGAAAACAAAATTTAGTCGATTATGGTTTTAGACTACCTTCGGCACTAGATAATCGTCCTCTTAAGTTTGATGAATTTGAAGATAAGATAAAACAAGTCATATATGTTTCGGCAACACCTGGTGATAGTGAATTAGAAAAAGTAAACAATAAGTTTGTCGAGCAAATAATCAGACCTACCGGATTGCTCGATCCGCTAATAGAAGTCAAACCTTCTAAAAATCAAATCGATGATTTGGTCGGAGAGATTAAAGAACGTATCACTAAAAATGAGAGGACTCTCATAACTACTTTAACTATTAGAATGTCTGAAGAACTTACTAATTATTTAAAAGAGTTAGATATTAAAGTAGCATACTTACATTCAGAAGTTAAGACTTTAGAACGTCTTAAAATAATAAGAGATCTTCGCTTAGGTAAATATGACTGCGTCGTAGGAATAAATCTTTTAAGAGAAGGAATCGATATTCCAGAAGTTAGTCTAATAGCAATATTAGATGCAGATAAAGAGGGGTTCTTACGTAGTTCTAGAAGCTTAGTCCAAACGATTGGTAGGTGTGCTAGAAATGCTGAAGGAAGATGTATTATGTATGCTGATAAAATAACAGATTCAATGGATTATGCTATTAAAGAGACTAAGAGAAGAAGAGAGATTCAAGAAGAGTATAATAAGAGAAATAATATCGTTCCAAAGACGATTATTAAAGAGATAAGAGATCTTATTTCTAATGTCGATGAAGATATTGAAAAGAAAGAGAAAGTCATCAAAGAAGAGCTTTATCTTAGCCCTGAAGAGATTGAGAAAGAGATGCGTCTAGCTGCTAAAAATCTTGACTTTGAAAGAGCTATGGAACTTAGAGATATCTTGTTTGAATTAAAAGCAGGAAACTAAGATGAAGAAAAAATATAAGAAAATATATGTTGAGATAACTAATATTTGTAATTTAAAATGTTCTTTTTGTAGCGATACGAAGAGAGAATTAAAACATATGAGTAAAGAAGACTTTGAAAAGATAATTTTTAAAATAAAAGATTATACTGACTATATTTATTTACATGTCAAAGGAGAACCTTTATTAAGCCCTTATCTAGATGATATTTTAAGTATCTGTGATCAAAATAAAATAACAGTAAATATTACTACTAATGGCACTCTTATAAAAGAAAGAGAAAAAGTCCTTATTAAACATAAGGCTTTAAGGCAAATAAATATATCTCTCCATTCTGAAAATAACAAGAAAGACTATTTAAAAGATATCTTTAAAGTAGTCGAAGTTTTATCAAAAGACATCTATATAAGTTATAGAATATGGACTTTAGTAGATAATACTTTAGATGATAAAAGTAAGAGTATAATTAAAGAGTTATCAACTTATTATAAGGTTGATCTTGACAGTTCTAATAATAATTATAAATTAAGAGATAATGTTTTCTTAAATAAGGAAGAGTTATTCGAATGGCCAAAGATTCAAGAGAATAAAAGTTATAATGGTTTTTGCAATGCATT
The DNA here is from genome assembly GCA_964616485.1 of uncultured Muribaculaceae bacterium. Classification (GTDB taxonomy): domain Bacteria; phylum Bacillota_I; class Bacilli_A; order RF39; family UBA660; genus RUG13868. The sequence continues at coordinate 17,337 of CAZTRB010000004.1, read as the reverse complement.
AAAGACTCATGTAGCAATCTTAGTCGATGGTACAGTAGTGCCTTGTTGTTTAGATAGTGAAGGCGAGATAAGTTTAGGAAACATTTTCAAAGACAGTTTAGATAATATTATTAATAGCAAAAGATATAAAGACATTGAAAAAGGCTTTAAAAGTAATAAGTCAGTAGCAGAATTATGTAAGAGTTGTAACTTTAGAAATAGAAATAGTGTGTGATAAAATATAGTCGCTTGGAGGTGACATCATGGATGAGATAATAATTAAAAATGCTAGAGAAAATAATTTGAAAAATATAGATTTGACTCTTCCTAAAAATAAACTTATCGTAATGACGGGAGTTTCTGGAAGTGGTAAGAGTAGTTTGGCTTTCGATACGATTTATGCCGAGGGTCAAAGACGTTATGTCGAGAGTTTGTCTGCTTATGCAAGACAGTTTTTAGGTGGAAGTGAGAAACCAGAAGTTGATTCTATCGAGGGATTATCTCCGGCTATTAGTATTGATCAAAAGACGACAAATAATAACCCTAGGAGTACGGTCGGAACAGTCACCGAAATATATGACTATTTAAGATTGTTATTTGCTAGGGTTGGAACTCCTATTTGTCCTAATCATAAGATTCCTATTAAAGGACAGAGTATCGAAGAAATGGTAAATAAAGTCTTAGAATATCCTTTAGAGACTCGTTTGGTAATAATGTCACCAGTTATTCATGGTGAAAAAGGAACTCAAAAAGAATTGTTAGAAAAACTAAAATTAGAAGGATATGTTCGTCTAAGAGTTAATGGAGAAATGGTCGAGTTAAGTGATGATCTAACTTTTGAGAAGAATATTAAAAATAATATCGATGTCGTTATCGATCGTCTAGTAATAAAAGAGAATGTTAGGGGAAGGTTATTCGAAGCGATGGAAGCTGCCGTTAAATTATCTGGTGGTAAAGTAATAGTAGCCGTTTTGGGAAATAAAGAAATATTATTCTCTGAATTATATGCATGTCCTCATTGTGATTTCTCATTACCGGAACTAGAACCCCGTATGTTTAGTTTTAATGCCCCTTATGGTGCTTGTACGGAATGTAAAGGTTTAGGGATTAAACTTACTATCGATCCTGACTTAGTAATACCTGATAAGACTAAATCGATTAATGAGGGGTGTATCTTGACTCTAAGTGATGACCAAGAGGGGATCTATTATAAGAGGTTAGAAGCGGTCTGTAAGCATTATAATATCGATATGGATAAACCTTTTAATAAACTAAAGAAGGATGAAGTTAAGACGGTCTTATATGGATCAGATGACCCAATAAACTTTAAGTATTCGACAAAGAGTGGAAATCAGTACAATCAAAGAGATTACTATGAAGGAATAATTACTAATCTTCAAAGAAGATATATGGAAACTAGTAGTACCTGGATTAGAGAGTGGCTAGAAAATTATATGGTCGAGTCTCTTTGTGAAAAATGTAAAGGAGCTAGATTAAACGATAATGTCTTAGCAGTATATGTTAATAATAAAAATATCTTTGAAGTAACTGAACAAAGCGTTAATAAATTGTTAGTGTTTTTCGATAATCTTAAATTAAGGCAAGAGCAATTAGAAATATCTAGATTAATAGTCGAAGAAATTAAAAATCGTCTATTATTCTTAAAAAATGTCGGTTTAGAATATTTGACTCTTAGTCGTATGGCGGGTACTTTATCAGGTGGTGAATCTCAGAGAATAAGACTGGCAACACAGATTGGATCTCGTCTTACTGGAGTATTATACGTTTTAGATGAACCTAGTATCGGACTTCATCAAAAAGACAATGAAAAACTGATTAAATCTCTATTAGATATGCGTGATTTAGGTAATACATTAATCGTCGTCGAACACGATAATGAAACGATGTTAAAGGCCGATTATCTAGTCGACATCGGACCTAAAGCGGGAGATGAAGGTGGTTATATCGTAGCTAGTGGTACTCCTAGTGAAGTAATGGCAAACGATAATAGTATTACGGGTAGATACTTGAGTGGTAAAGAAAAGATAGAAGTTCCTAAAAAGAGAAGAAAAGGACAAGATAATAAAATAGTTGTCGAAGGAGCTAAAGAAAACAATCTTAAAAATATTAAAGTAGAATTCCCTTTAGGTAAATATGTTTGTGTAACGGGTGTATCAGGTAGTGGAAAGAGTAGCTTAGTAATGAAGATACTTGCTAAAGCGGCGATGAAACACGTTTATAAATCTAAAGAAAATCCTGGTAAATATAAGAAGATAACCGGTTTAGAAAATATCGATAAAGTAGTCGAGATAACGCAAAATCCGATAGGTAGAACACCGAGAAGTAATCCGGCTACTTATACGAGTGTCTTCGATGATATTAGAGAGTTGTATACCAACACAAGAGAAGCTAAAATATATGGTTTTGGTAAAAATAGATTTTCTTTCAATGTCAAAGGTGGAAGGTGTGAAGCTTGCCGAGGAGATGGAGTCAAGAAAATAGAGATGCATTTCTTACCAGACGTCTATATTCCTTGTGAAGTTTGCAAAGGTACAAGATATAATAGTGAGACTTTAACGATAAGATATAAGAATAAGAACATAGCGGATATTTTAAATATGCGTATTAGTGAAGCAATTATCTTTTTTGAAAATGTTACTAAGATAAAAAATAAGTTACAAGTATTGATAGATGTCGGTTTAGGTTATATGAAATTAGGTCAAAGTGCACCTACTTTATCGGGAGGAGAAGCGAGTCGAGTCAAATTAGCTAAAGAGCTTCAAAAGAAAGCGACGGGTAAAACTTTATTTATAATGGATGAGCCGACAACAGGGTTACATTCCGATGATGTTAAAAGACTCCTTGCAATAATTAACAAAATAGTAGATAATAAAGACACTGTAATCGTTATCGAACATAACCTAGATATGATTAAATGTTCCGATTACGTAATTGATATTGGTCCAGAAGGTGGAGAAGGTGGAGGAACTATAGTCGCTACTGGTACACCTGAAGAAATAGCTAAAAACAAATCATCATATACTGGAGAGTTTTTAAAAAAGATTTTGTAGGAGGATAAATGAAACTCGTTATTAAAGATAAAAATAATTTTAGGATAAATAAAATATTTGAATTTATATTATACTTTCTATTTTATACGGCAGCCTTTTTACTATTAGAGAGTTTTTTCGATAGTTTTGAAGTTAGTCCCGATCACAAGATATTATATTCTTTTTTAGCAGTCTTTATAATATATGTTTTAGATCAGGTAGTAAAACCAATAATAGTTACACTAACGATGCCGCTTACGGGGCTTACTTTCGGTCTTTTCTATTTTGTGATAAATACTCTTATATTAAAGATTACTGACTGGATAATGTTATCAAAATTAAATTTTACAGATATTTATGTCTTATTCTTTATATCGATACTATTATTTGTAATAAATATTCTTATTCAAAATATAATTATTAAACCTTTAGTTAAGAAGGTGACTAAAAAGTGAGTAGAGTATTCTTAGATTTAGGATTCATTCAAATATATTGGTACTCAGTATGTGTTTTGAGTGGAATTTTATTAGCGATTTATCTTATCTTAAAAGAGTCAAAGAAAAAAGGATTCAGTGAAGATTCAATGTTAGATTTGTTAATTCGCGTCGTTATTTGGGGAGTAATAGGTGCAAGGCTTTATTATGTGGCTTTTAATTTAGATTATTACAGCAAAAGTCCGTTTGAAATATTAGAAATTTGGAACGGTGGTTTAGCTATTCATGGCGCAATCTTATTTGGAGGACTATACTTGTTGTATCATAGTTGGAAAACTAAGATAGATGTCTTAAGATTAACCGATATGTTTGGGGTTGCTTTAATTATTGGTCAAGCAGTGGGTAGATGGGGAAACTTTTTTAATCAAGAAGCTTATGGTCCGGCAGTATCAAGGACATTCTTAGAGAACTTACATTTACCAAAGTTTATAATCGAAGGTATGTATATAGGAGGAACTTATTACCAACCGACATTCTTATATGAGTTTGGTTGGAATATAGTTGGTTTCTTAATATTAATAATAGTAAGAAGATTTAAGTATATTAAAATCGGTCAATTATCTGGATTTTATCTTATGTGGTATTCTCTAGGAAGGTTCTATATCGAATCATTAAGAGGAGATAGTTTAATGTTTGGAACATTTAGAGTAGCACAAGTCGTATCAGTAGTATTATTTGCAATTGGATTTTTCTTAATGGTATTTAGATTAAGAGAGTCTAAACTAGATAATTTATATAATAAATAAAAGTCTTTTAAAAAGACTTTTTTGTTTGTATAAAAAAAATATAGTATTATAATTAAGATAGAGGTACATATGAAAAGAAAAGATGGTTTTACTTTAATTGAGTTATTAGCAGTTATAATTATTTTAGGAGTTCTTATGCTAATAGCGATTCCTTCGGTAACTGAATATATTTCTAATTCTAGAAAAAACGCTTTTATTAGTACGGCTCAGGCCTATATCACAGCAGTTAGAAACAAAGTTAATCAAGGCGATGAGTTACAATTGTATGATGAAAATGTATTCTACTTAATTCAAGTAGGACCTGATAAAAATAAGAGTGTCGTTTCTTTAGAAAAAGGTGGCACCAGTCCTTTTAATAATACTTGGGATTATGCCTATGTGGGAGTAGTGTATACCGGAGAGGGCTATATTTATTTCTTTATGGCTAGAGATGAGTCGGGGCAAGGAATTGCCTTAACTAGAGAAGATGAGCTTTATAAAATGGGTGGAAGTGCTGTTGCTGGTAATAAACCAAATTTTAAAGCTATTTACGATGGAGATGGACAGGAATTTAATGTTATTAATCCTGCTCCTGTAGAATTGACAGATGCGGTAAACAGTGTGACAACAAAAATATATCCAACGATAATAGTAATAAACAAAGGATATGACAATAGTATTGTTAAAAATTATCCTAATGGCACCATAGTTATGTTTAATCCAGTAACTGGACAAAAATGTAATGATTATGTAGTGTCTAATAGTGCTACAGGAATAAAAGAAGGTTGTTTAAAATGGTATGCCTTTGATTCTAATAATGGTAGCTTTGTTAAACTTATATTAGATCATAACACTACAGCAGCTGTAAGATGGTATGCGACGATGAATAACACGTATGGTCCAATAACCGTTACTGATAAATTAAATGAAGATATTAGTTCTTGGAATAGTTCGATAAAAGATAGCACTAGATTAATTACCGCTTTAGAAATAGCAAGTATGGTCGGTAATAATACGTTTACTGGAAATGTTAATGATGCCCCATTCTATTTTGAGACTGGTGGAACATGTACCAATTGTTCTAGTATGGGCAAGAGTAATGCGAAATATGCTTGGCTATTTGATCGTACCGGAACCACTTGTGAGACTTTTGGGTGTCATAATAATGCTGAAAGCAACCCACCTAGAGGTTATTGGACTAGTACCCCGACATCTGGTGATACGACACTAGCCTGGTTCGTTAATCATTATGGGCAAGTAAACGCCAACGCTACCGTTAATGCAAGTAATATTTACGGAGTTAGACCTGTTATAGTTATAAGCAAAGCGATTCTAGAATAAGGTTTTATTAGATAAAACAATTGATTGACTTCTATAAATATATGTGTTATTTTATTTATGACACAGAAAGGTGTTTTTATTTTGGTAAAAAAAGGTGGGAAAAAAATGTCTGCTAAAGAAAAGAAAGTAACGAAGAAAAAGAAGAGTTTAGGTTTAATCGGTTGGTTTAAAGAGGCTTTTAAAGAGTTTAAGAAAGTTAGATGGCCGAGTAGAAAAGAAATGATCAAGTATTCTATTGCAACGATAGTATTCATCTTATTTTTTGCGTTGTTCTTCTATTTAATAGAAATAATAATATTCTTTATTAAAGGAGCAATGTAGAGATGGAAAAGCAATGGTATGTAGTTAATACTTATTCTGGACACGAGAATAAAGTCAAAGAGAAGTTAGAGATGAGAGCTACTTCTATGGATATGGATGATTATATTTTTAGAGTAATCATTCCCGAACAAAAAGAGGTCGAGATAAAAGACGGTGTAACTAAAGAAAAAGTCAAGAAGATGTTTCCTGGTTACATATTAGTAGAGATGATTATGAGTGATGAAGCTTGGTTCGTTGTTCGTAATACTCCTGGAGTTACTGGATTTATCGGATCTAGTGGTAAGGGTGCAAAACCAACACCGCTACAACCTTACGAAGTCGATACGATACTTAAGAATATCGGTATAAGCAGATTAGACGTCGAGAAAGAACTAGAAGTAGGAACCAAAGTAAGAATCATTTCGGGAGCTTTTACAGGAATGTATGGTGTTATTGAAGAGTTAGATTTAGAACAACAAAAACTTATGTTAAATGTCGACTTGTTCGGTCAAGAAACGTCGGTTGAAGCAGATTTAACGCAAATAGAGATAGCACATAATTAAAAACACTTGAAATTAATAAAAAAAAGTGTTAATATCAAATCGCTATATTTAATTTATATAGATAAAATTACAAGTGGGAGACGAAGAGTCGAAAGCGGGCAAAAAAAGCTATTTAGACCACACGCGAAAAAGAAGGAGGTGTTTTTCGTGGCAAAAGAAGTTGTTAAAAAAGTCAAATTACAAATTCAAGCAGGTAAAGCGACACCAGCTCCACCAGTAGGAACGGTGCTTGGTCCAGCCGGAATAAATTTGCAAGAATTTTGTACGAAATATAATGAAGCTACTAGAGATAAGATGGGAGATGTATTACCAGTTGAAGTTTCTATTAAAGAAGATAGATCATTCACATTCGTAATTAAGACTCCACCAACGGCGTTTCTAATTAAGAAATTTGCTAAGGTCGATAAAGGATCAGCAAAAGGAAAAGCAGAGACACTTGGAAATCTTACTAAAGCACAAGTAAAAGAAATTGCAGAGATTAAGTTACCAGACTTAAATTGCTATACTATCGAGGAAGCGATGAAGTCAGTAGAAGGTACTGCTGCTAACATGGGAATTACTGTTAGCGAATAATAAAAAAACATATAGGTTTAGACCTATGTGGGAGGAATGTCCGCTCCGCTATAACCACATAAGGAGGAAAAATGAAAAAAAGAGGTAAGAAGTATTTAGATGCTTTGAGCAAAATTGAAAAAGGAAGACTATATTCTAAAGAAGAAGCAGTTAATCTAGTTAAAGAGACATCTACTAGTAAATTTGCAGCGTCAGTCGAAATAGCAGTTAATCTTAATTTAGATACTAAGAAAGCTGATCAACAATTAAGAGGAGCTATAGTGTTACCACATGGAACGGGAAAGAGCAAGAGAGTTCTTGTCGTTGCAAAAGGAGACAACGCTAAAAAAGCAGTTGCTGCTGGAGCAGATTTTGTTGGAGATACAGATATGCTTGAGAAAATCGAGAAAGAAAACTGGCTTGATTTCGACGTAATAATTGCTACTCCAGAAATGATGCCACTTCTTGGTAAACTAGGAAAAGTCTTAGGACCAAAAGGTTTAATGCCTAATCCGAAGACGGGAACAGTTACTAATGAAGTAGAGAAGGCTGTTGCTGAAGTAAAAGCAGGACGTGTAGAATATAGAACGGATTCATTTGGTAACGTTCACGGTATAATCGGAAATGTATCATTTGGAGAAGAACAATTACTTGCTAATTTAGACAGCTTTATGAGTGTCTTGCTTAAACAAAAACCAGCGACTGTAAAAGGAGAATATGTTAAAAACGTATCTGTTTCTATGACAATGGGTCCTGGTATTAAAATAAACCCAAAATCTTTTGACAAATAAAAGAAACTAATATATAATACAATTAATTTGTTGGTGCCATAGACAGTAGGTAATTTGTAAATCCTACCGAGGACTGATTTAAACTTTAAAGTTAAAGTCGCTATGGTTTATAGTGGCTTTTTATTGCTCCAATAGATTAAATTTATAAAGGAGGAAATTATGGCAAGTGAGAAAATCTTAAGTAAAAAGCAAGTCGTTATCGATGAGATTAAAGACGTTGTATCAAAGTCTTCTTCAGTAGTTTTATTTGCTTATCGTGGATTAACCGATGAACAAACTAAAGAACTAAGAAAAAAATTAAGAGAGACTAACTCAGAGTACAAAGTCTATAAGAACACTTTAATGGCAAGAGCATTTAATGATCTTAAAATAGATGTCGAAGAACATTTAAAAGGATCTAGTGCCCTAGCTTATGGTGAAGATGCAGTTGCACCGCTAAAAGTATTAGCTGATTTCGCTAAAAAGAATAAGGACCTAGTATTAAAAGTAGGTGTTATCGATGGCGAGATAGCTGAAGAAGAGAAATTAGAAAAACTATCGAAGATACCATCAAGAGAAGGACTACTTACTATGTTGGCATCTGGTATGATCGAGATTCCAAAGAAATTGTCAATCTGTTTAGATCTTTATGCTAAACAAAAATAAATAATAGGAGGAAAAGAAAAATGGCAAAATTAACAAAAGAAAGCTTTATTGAAAGTTTAAAAGAAATGACTTTATTAGAAATCAATGAATTAGTAGAAGCAATGAAAGAAGAGTTTGGGGTAGATCCTAGTAGTGTAGCAGTTGCTGCTGCGCCTGCAGGAGATTCTGCTGAAGCGAGTGGACCAAGTGCAGTTACTGTTAACTTAGTAAGTGCAGGTGCTGCTAAGATCAACGTTATCAAAATTATTAAAGAAATAACGGGATTAGGACTTGCTGATTCAAAAGCAATTGCTGACAACGGTGGAGCTGTTAAAGAGAACATTCCAGTTGATGAAGCTAATGAAATCAAAGCTAAGCTTGAAGAAGCTGGAGCAGAAGTAGAAGTTAAATAACAAATAAAGGTTGTAATTAACTTTAAAGTGTAGTATTATTACTAAATGAAAGGAGTTAACTATATATAATATTTATATAGTTAACTTTTTTGTTTTAGAGGACAAAGAATGGGACAGTATTTTGATAACGAGAAACTAGCTAGTAATATATTTGAATTCGATGTAAATATATTGGGTGAGAAGTTTAAGTTTAAGACGGATAACGGAGTTTTTTCAAAAAGAGGTTTGGATTTTGGAACCAAGCTGTTATTAGAGTCGCTTACTATTTCCGAATTAAATGCTAAGGGATTAGATGTCGGTTGTGGTTATGGTACGATAAGTATTATTTTATCTAAAACAGCTAATGTTTCGATGGATGGAGTAGATATAAATAAAAGAGCTCTTCATCTAGCTAGAACAAATAGCAAACTAAATAATATGGAAGAGATTAATTTTATAGAAAGCGATTGCTATCAAAATGTAAAAGATAAGTATGACTTTATAATTACTAATCCGCCGATAAGGGCAGGTAAAGAAGTTCTTTATAAAATACTTATCGGAGCAAAAGATTTTCTAAAAAATGATGGTATTTTGTATTTTGTAATGAGAAAAGACCAAGGAGCTAAATCGATGCAAAAAGAGTTAGAAAAACATTATAATATCGATATAATCGGTAAAAAGAGTGGTTTTTTCGTATTTAAGTGTTTTTTCCGTTGACAACTTGACTATGTTGTGTTAATAATATAAATTGGCTACGTATTAAAATATAGTGTTCTTTGAAGAAAAAATGTATAGGGGTGAATTTTAGTGGCATATAAAATGATCAATAGTGGTAATAACAGACAAAGGTTAAGTTTTTCTAGAATTAGAAATACTTATGAACTTACAGATTTACTTGAAATTCAAAAGAAATCATATCAATGGTTTGTTGAAAAAGGAATTAAAGAGGTATTTGAAGATCTATTCCCAGTAGAAAACTTTTCTGGTACTCTATCTCTTGAATTTGGAGACTACTTCTTTGAGGAGCCAAGGTATACAATTAGACAAAGCAAAGACAGAGAGACGACTTATGCAGCACCTTTAAAAGTAGGGGTGAGGCTTTTTAATCATGAGACGGGAGAAGTAAAAGAACAAGAGATCTTCTTGGGTGATATGCCTATCATGACAGAGAGTGGTTCTTTCGTAATAAATGGAGCAGAGAGAGTTATCGTTTCTCAATTAGTAAGGTCTCCTAGCGTTTATTATAATGTTGAAGTAGATAAGAACGGCCGTAGTGTCGTAACTTCTCAAGTAATACCTACTAGAGGTACTTGGTTAGAGTTAGAAATCGATGCCAGAGACGTCCTTTATGTAAGAATTGATAGAACGAGAAAGGTTCCTTTAACGACCCTTTTACGTGCTTTTGGTCTCTCATCTGATGAAGATATTTTAGAACTATTCGGTAAAGATCCATATATAGAGAATACTTTAGCAAAAGATTCGACTAGAAATACTGATGAGGCACTTATAGAGATATATGAGAAGTTGAGACCAGGTGAGCCATCGACTCTCGATTCATCAAAGAATCAAATTATTACGAGATTTTTTGATGAATTTAGATATGATTTAGCTAAGGTAGGACGTTATAAGTTTAATAGAAAATTAAATGTTATCGATCGTATCTTAAATAAGACGCTTGCTGAAACGATTAAGTTTGAAGATGAAGTAATTGAAAAGGGAACTTTAATAAATAAAGAAGTATATAATAAGATAAAGGCTATCTTTGAAAAAGGCTACAATTTAAAAGATGCTAAAATCAATGAAGAGTTGGATGATTATAAGAAAATCCAAACAATTAAGATATTTAATCCTAATAATAAGAAAGAAGTACTTACTTTAATCGGTAATGATCAATCAGTAACGATTAAGAGACTTACTGTTCCAGATTTATATGCGACAGTATCTTATTATTTAAATCTATTACAAGATGTAGGTAATTTCGATGAGATTGACCATCTTGGTAATAGAAGAGTAAGACAAGTAGGAGAACTATTACAAAATCAATTTAGAATTGGTGTTTCTAGAATGGAAAGAGTTATTAGAGAGAGAATGACTACTCAAGAAATGGAAGAAGTAACACCAAAGTCACTTATAAATATTAGACCTATTACGGCTGCTATGAAAGAGTTTTTTGGTTCGAGTCAATTGTCACAATTTATGGATCAAACTAATCCAATAGCAGAACTTACTAATAAGAGACGTCTTTCGGCTTTAGGTCCAGGAGGACTATCGAGAGATAGAGCGGGTATGGAAGTTCGTGACGTTAATGCTTCTCACTATGGAAGAATATGTCCGATCGAATCACCTGAGGGACAAAACATAGGTTTAATAACATCGCTTGCTAGTTATGCAAAGATCGATGATTATGGATTTATTATGACTCCTTATCGTAAGGTAATCGATAAAAAACTTACTGATGAAGTCGAATATTTAACGGCTGATCAAGAAGAAGATGCGATGATATCGATAGCGACGATTGAAGTCGACGAAAATAATATGATAGTGGAAGAGACTGTACCAGCTAGATTTAGAGGAGATAACTTAATTATCAAGGCTGATCAAGTAGACTATGTCGACGTTTCTCCACAACAAATAGTAGCTATTACGACGAGTTGTATTCCGTTCTTAGAACACGATGATGCAACGCGTGCTTTGATGGGTGCAAACATGCAGCGTCAATCAGTTCCATTATTAAAAGCAGAAGCTCCTATTGTCGGAACAGGGGTAGAATTTGTCGCGGCAAAAGACTCTGGTTCAGAAGTTATCGCTAAAGCTGATGGAGTAGTCGAATTCGTCGACTCTAGAAAAGTAGTGGTTAAGAATGCTAAAGGAAAGGACGAGTATCGTCTAGCAAACTTTGAACTTTCAAACGCTGGTACTTGTCAACATCAAAGACCAATCGTTAAGGTTGGAGAAAAGATAAAATCAGGAGATGTTCTTGCCGATGGTCCATCGACTGATCAAGGAGAATTAGCTCTTGGTAAAAACGTCTTAGTAGCGTTTATGACTTTTGATGGTTATAACTATGAAGATGCCGTTATATTAAATGAAAAATTAGTTAAGAATGATGTTTATACGGGTATTCACTTAGAAGACTTCGAGATGCAATGCCGTGAGACTAAATTAGGTCCAGAAGAGATTACTAGAGATATACCTAATGTCAGTGATGAGGCTAGAAAAAACTTAGATGAAAATGGTGTCGTTATAATCGGTACCGAAGTAAAAGAAGGAGATATCCTTGTTGGTAAAGTTACTCCTAAAGGAATAGCGGAACTTTCTTCAGAAGAAAAACTGTTACATGCAATTTTCGGAGAAAAGACGAGAGAAGTAAGAGATACTTCACTTCGTGTTCCTCATGGAGGAGACGGTATCGTTCACGATGTAAAAATCTTCTCTAGAAAAGAGAACGATGAACTTCCAGCAGGTGTTTCTAAAGTAATTCGTGTTTATATAGCGCAAAAGAGAAAAATCCAAGTCGGAGATAAGATGGCTGGTCGTCATGGTAACAAGGGTGTTATTTCACTAGTTTTACCAGAAGAAGATATGCCTTATCTAGAAGATGGAAGAACAGTGGATATAATGCTTAATCCACAAGGTGTTCCTTCTCGTATGAACCTTGGACAAATATTAGAGCTTCACTTAGGTATGGCTGCTAAAGAATTAAATATTCATGTTGCAACTCCAGTATTTGATGGAGCTAAACCAGAGGATATAACTGCTTTAATGAAAGAAGCGGGAATGGATGAAGATGGTAAGAGAGTATTATATGACGGTCGTACGGGTGATGCCTTCGATAATCGTATAGCTGTCGGTATCATGTATATGATTAAACTACATCACATGGTAGATGATAAATTACATGCTAGAAGTACCGGGCCATACTCATTAGTTACCCAACAACCACTTGGTGGTAAAGCACAATTTGGTGGTCAAAGATTTGGAGAGATGGAAGTTTGGGCACTGTATGCTTATGGTGCAGCTCACTTATTACAAGAAGTAATTACTTATAAATCAGATGATATAATCGGTCGTGTTAAAGTATATGAATCGATCATTAAAGGGCAAGAGATAAATCAAGCGGGAGTTCCGGAGAGCTTTAGAGTTCTTATGAAAGAATTCCAAGCATTAGGTTTAGATATTAGTATAATAAATGATCAAAACGAAGAAATCGGTTTAAAAGAAATGGAAGATGCTGAGAAAGAAATAGTCGAGACTAATCCAGCCGTAGCGATACTTCCTACAACGAATGAAGAGAAGGTGGAAGAAATCGAAGAAGTTGAAGAAGACGAAGAAGATGAATTTACCGATTTATATGAAGAAGATTTAGATGAGGGGGATGATGAGTAATGATAGATGTTAATAAATTCGAAGCATTAAAAATTGCAATCGCATCACCTGAGAAAATTCGTCATTGGTCTCGTGGAGAAGTAAAGAAACCAGAGACAATCAATTATAGGACTCTAAGACCTGAAAGAGATGGCCTATTCTGTGAAAAGATATTCGGACCTTCTAAGGACTTTGAGTGTGCTTGTGGAAAGTACAAGAGAGTTAGATATAAAAATATCGTTTGTGACCGTTGTGGCGTAGAAGTTACTCATAGCAAAGTACGTCGTGAACGTATGGGGCATATTGAACTAGCTACACCAGTATCACATATTTGGTATTTTAAAGGTGTTCCTTCACGTATGGGACTAGTATTAGACATGTCTCCAAGAGATTTAGAAGAAGTCTTATACTTTGTTAGTTATGTCGTAATCGATAAGGGAATAACTCCTTTAGAGAATAAACAGACGTTATCTGAAAGAGAATATCGCCAATATTACGAAAAATATCCGAATGGATTTAAAGTAGGTATGGGTGCTGAAGCGATTAAAGAACTATTGATGAAAGTAGATCTTGCTAAAGAGATAGAAGAGATCAAGACAGAGTTAGAATCTGCTCAAGGTCAAAAGAGAATTAGATTATTAAAGAGGATAGACGTACTCGATGCTTTTCATAAATCGGGTAATCAACCAGAATGGATGATTTTTGATGCTATACCAGTAATCCCACCTGATCTAAGACCGATGATTCAACTTGATGGTGGTAGATTTGCTACTAGTGACTTAAATGATCTATATAGAAGAGTTATCAATCGTAATAATCGTCTAAAGAAATTAATCGATTTAAATGCTCCAGGAATAATTATTCAAAATGAAAAACGTATGCTTCAAGAAGCCGTCGACTCACTGTTTGACAATGGTCGTCGTGGAAGAAGTGTAACTGGTGCAGGAAATCGTCCTTTGAAATCACTTTCTAGCATGTTAAAAGGAAAACAAGGACGTTTCCGTCAAAACCTTCTTGGTAAACGTGTCGACTATTCAGGTCGTTCTGTTATCGTCGTTGGTCCTTCTTTAAAGATGTATCAATGCGGTATACCGAAAGATATGGCATTAGAGTTATTTAAACCACATGTTATTCATGAATTAGAGAAAAGAGATATAGCTCATAATATTAAAGCTGCTAAAAGGCTTATTGAAAATAAAGATCCACGTGTATGGGACGTTGTCGAAGACATAATCAAAGAACATCCTGTTTTATTAAACCGTGCACCGACTCTTCACCGTTTAGGTATTCAAGCTTTTGAACCAGTATTAATCGGAGGTAAAGCGATTAGACTTCATCCATTAGTATGTCCGGCATTTAATGCTGACTTCGATGGTGACCAAATGGCAGTTCACGTTCCTTTATCAGAAGAAGCAAAAGCCGAAGCTCGTATCTTAATGCTAGGTGCAAATAATATTTTGAGTCCGAAAGACGGTACTCCAATCGTTACGCCTTCACAAGATATGGTTTTAGGTAACTACTATTTGACTATGGAAAAAGCAGGACTTGAAGGAGAAGGGCGAGTTTTCAAAAATATCAATGAAGCATTGATGGCTTATGAGAGAAAAGAACTTACTCTTCATACGAGAATAGCTCTTCCAGTAAATTCATTTAAATATAAATTATTTACTGAGACTCAAAGAGAGAAGTATTTAGTTACGACAATTGGGAAATTAAAGTTCAACGAGATATTACCTGATTCATTCCCATATATAAATGAACCTACTATCGATAATATTCAAAATATTACTCCTAATAAATACTTTATTGAAAAGGGACAAAATATTAAAGAAATTATCGCTAAAATGGAACTAGTAGATGCTTTCCCTAAAAGAACATTAGAAAATGTAATCGCTCAAATATTTAAGAGATATAAGACGACGGAAACGTCAGTCATGTTAGATAAGTTAAAAGATCTAGGATTTAAGTACTCGACGGTTGCTGGAGTGACAGTATCGATGAGTGATATTATCGCTAGTGAGAAGAAACCGGAAATAATAAAAGAGACTACTAAATTAGTCGATACGATTAATAAACAGTATCGTCGTGGTCTAATTACCGAAGAGGAACGCTTTAATAAAGTAATTACTTCATGGGATCAAGCTAAAACAAAAATCCAAAAAGAACTTGAAGAGAAAGCTTCTCAAAATAAAGATAATCCGATCTTTATGATGATGTTCTCAAAAGCTCGTGGTAATATTTCTAACTTTACTCAAATTGCTGGTATGCGTGGAATAATGGCAAAACCTAATGGAGAATCAGTCGAGATACCGATTACATCTTCGTTTAAAGATGGACTTTCAGTATCAGAATTCTTCTTATCGACACATGGTGCTCGTAAAGGTAGTGCCGATACGGCATTAAAGACAGCAGATTCTGGTTATCTTACACGTCGTTTAGTAGACGTTGCTCAAGACGTTATCGTTAGAGAAGAGGACTGTGGTACTGAAAATGGTGTCTTAATTAGAGCCTTTGTAAACGATAAGACAGGAGAAATAATCGAGAAATTATTCGATCGTATTATTGGAAGATTTTCTAATAAGAAAGTAATTAATCCTGAGACTAAAGAAGTAATCGTTGAAAAGCATGGGTTTATTAATGAATCAGTTGCCGATAAGATTATCGCTGCCGGTATTAAAGAAGTAGAGATAAGAAACACTCTGACATGTAATACTGTTAGTGGTGTCTGTAAAAAATGTTATGGTAGAAACTTAGCTACTGGTAACGTAGTAGAGATTGGAGAAGCTATTGGAATAATGGCAGCTCAATCAATTGGAGAACCAGGAACACAACTTACGATGCGTACTTTCCATACAGGGGGAGTCGCTGGAGAAGATATAACGACCGGTCTACCACGTATTCAAGAACTATTTGAAGCTAGAAGTCCAAAAGGTAAAGCGACGATAGCTGAAATATCAGGAAAAGTCACTAAGATAGACGATGATCATGGTAAGTATAAGATTAGTATTACTAATGAATTAGAGACAAAAGAACATGTTACTAATTATGCTTCTAAATTAAAAGTAGATATTAATGATGAAGTTGCAGCTGGTGATAAACTAACTGAAGGATCTATAAGTCCTAAAGAGTTACTAGCAGTTACCGATCCACTTACGGCTCAAGAATATATTCTAAAAGAAGTTCAACACGTTTATCATAGCCAAGCGGTAGATATTTCTGATAAACACGTCGAGATAATAGCTAGAAGAATGATTTCTAAGATAAGAATATCTGATTCTGGAGATACGTTGTTTATCGATGGATCTTTAGTTAACTATAATGACTTTACAACGGGTAATACCGAAGTAATTTTAAAAGGTAAGAAACCTGCTAAAGGAACACCAGTTCTTTTAGGTATAACTAAAGCGTCGTTAGAAACGGATTCTTTCTTATCAGCGGCATCATTCCAAGAGACGACTAGAATATTAACAGATGCTTCGATAAGAGGAAAGGTAGACGTTCTACAAGGATTAAAAGAAAACGTTATAATTGGTAAACTTATTCCAGCGGGAACGGGTGTTAAGAATTATCAAAATGTAGAATATGATTTAGCATCACAATTTGCTGATGAAGAACCATTAGAAAATTTAGAAACAGAGTTAATGGATTAACCATTAACTTTTTTCTTTGTTGAAAAAAAAAAGAAAATATAATAAGATATAGATGGTGATTATATGTTTAAATTAAATAACAAAGGTTGGGGATTTGTCCCTTTTATGTTTTTCTTAGGTATAATGTTATTGGCGATATTATTAGTAGTATATTTAGCTAATAGTTATGAGATAACGTTGAGTTCTAAAGTTAATGAGAGTAAAGACGCTTCACAAAGAGAAGTATATTTAAAATATGAAAATACGATCAAGAAAAAAGCCAATAGCCTTTTGGCTAATGGCGAGAATAGATCTGTGATAGATATAAGTGAATTAGATATTAACCAAGCTATTAAAGCTCAATGTAAAGGATATGTTTCTTATAACGAAATCTATCACGAGTATAGTCCCTATATAAAATGTGGTAACTATGAGACTACTGGATATAAAAAGAAGTAATTAATTATTACTTCTTTTCCCAAATTGAAATCTCAACCGCACCAGCGGTTGGGTTTTTTTGTTATAATAAAAG
>CAZTRB010000003.1:3674-109486 GCA_964616485.1 uncultured Muribaculaceae bacterium | reverse complement strand
CTATTAAAAAGCCTGTTCCCGTAGGATTAGACTCTTCATACCTCTCTTTAGTTTGTCTATTACGTATATAATGTTTCATCTTAGACAAGGAATACCGCGATTATACCTACTAGTGCAAGAATTGCTATCAAGTAATATAATCTTCCCTTTATTTTTGGTACTTTTATCTTGGATACATATAAGAATGCTATTAAGTATAATAAGACGATATACCACGTATTAAATAAATTTGCCGGCATACTAAATATTTTTGCTATTAGCCAATAAAGAGGCAAGATAATCGATGTCGATGTAACAGGAAGTCCCGTATAATGAGCAATCGGTGAATCGTCTTTCTTCTTTAAGACGACGACATTGAAATGTGAAAGTCTTTGAATACCTGCCGAGACAAATAAAACATATCCTAAAACATGATACCATTTATCTAATCCTAAAGTAAAAGCATAGACGACAGGAAAAACAACAAAATTAACTATATCAGCAATTGAATCTAGTTGAATTCCAAAAGACTTCTCATCTTTAGTCCTCTTCATTCCTCTAGCAATTTTACCATCAAAAAGATCACATATCCCTGCTAAAGCAAGACAGACCATTACTTGTTTCGGCTCGTTGTTAAACGCAAAATACATTCCCACAATAGCAAATGCTACCCCCAAATATGTAACTATTACTGACTTATTAAATTCTCCAATAAACATTTTATAACCTCTCATTTTCATTTACTATACATAATTATAACATGTATTTGATTTTTCACCAATCTTTATCTTTCTTTTTACTCATAATATTAACTAATACTTTTTTTATAAATTCATTTAATAATAATCCAAACAGCAAGAATCCTATTAAATAAAACAACGTTTCTCTACTTAATGGCGCTATTGAGAAAAACTTTTTTAAAGTAATATATTCGGTTACGAAAAGAAAAATTATCGTTATCAATAGAGTCTTTCTCAGTTTATTTAAAGGTTTAGAAATATCATATACATGAACAAACATTATTATCGTCGTAACGATTATTATTATCGTCGATATTTCTTGGGGCGAAACATTTATAATTCTCTTAAAATTTAAAATTGTCGTCGTGACAAAAAATATCGTCGTTGCGACGGGTAAAGACTTAATTAGCACTAACTTAAGAAAGTTTCCACTAACTTTCTCTTTATTTGGTTCTAGAGATAAGACGAATCCTGGCAAACCGATAGTTAAAAAATTCATCATCGTTAAGTTTATCGGTTTAAAAGGATAATTATAAGTCGTAAATAAAAGATAAACGATTGTAAGAGTCGTATAAATAGTCTTCACTAAGAATAGTGAGGCACTTCTTCCAATATTATTTATCGTCTTTCGCCCTTCTTCTAGTACTTTGGGTAGAGAGTCAAAATTAGAATTCATCAATACTAGTTGACTAACATTTCTCGAAGCTTCAGATCCACTAGCTAAAGCGATACTACAATCAGCTTCTTTTAAAGCTAAGACATCATTTACACCGTCTCCTGTCATAGCTACCGTATGCCCTAACTTTTTAAATAACAAGACGATCTCTTTTTTTCTTTGAGGCGTAACACGTCCGAAAATAGACTTATTTATACAAGCTTGTTCTAATTCTTCATGTGACTTAATCTTGCTAACATCAATGTATTTATCGTGGTCTTTTAAACCTATTCTCTTAGCTATACTAGAAACAGTCTTTGGATTATCACCCGAGATAATTTTAATAAAGACACCTTGTTCTTTAAAATAGTTTATCGTCTCTTTAGCCTCTTCTCTAATTTTATCTTCGAGTAAAATAATAGCCAACGGTTCTTTTCTCTTCTTTTCTTCTTTTACTAAGAAAACCGTTCGATAATCTTTAACATAGTTATCATATGTTCCTTGATAATCTTCTATAATCATCTCGATAGCTCCTAAGTAATAAGTGACATCTTTAGTTTTTATTTTCGAGTATTTGTTCTCCGAAGAAAAAAGCGTTATCTCTCCCTTTAACTTTTGTCCTTTCTTTGTCTTAAACTTATTACAAATAGCTCTCATCGTCGGAGAGTCATCATCTACTGTATGACAAATATCATTTAAGAGATTTTTTTGATTATCATCGTTTAAATAAATAACATCTGCTACTTCCATGATTCCTTCAGTAATAGTTCCTGTCTTATCAAGACACAAAACATCTACCCTAGCTAACATCTCAATACAGTATAATTCTTGGACTAATACTTTATATCTACTCAACTTAATCATCGATATCGATAAAACTGTGCTAATAAGCAATACTAATCCTTCGGGTATCATTCCTATAATACCAGCCGCCGTATTAACAATCGCAGTATCGAGTGTCGTATTAGGTATACTGATCTGATTTAAAAATAAAAGCGTTCCGATAGGTATTATCGCAATCGATATATACTTAATTATTTCTTTTAGAGAATTCATTAATATCGAGTTAAGTTTTTTCACATACTTTGCCTCTTTACTTATCTTAGAAGAATAATTATCTTCTCCTACGTGAACTACTTTATTTATCGTATTACCATTGACGATAAAACTCCCGGATAACAGTAAATCCCCTTCTTTTTTAGCTACGGGTTTTTCTTCACCAGTAATAAGTGACTCATTAGCAGTCGTAGTTCCAGATAAGACAACACAGTCACTAACTATTTGTGAACCGGCATTTAAAAGAACGATATCATCTATTACTAAATCATCTCTATTAATTAATATCTCCTTATCGTCCCTTATTACTTTTACTTTACTTTGATTTATAAGAGTCATTTTATCGATCGTTTTCTTGGCTTTTATTTCCCAAAATATCCCGATTAAAAGATTAGTAACAACTGTACCGATAAAGAGAATGTTTTTATATGAACCAATTACCAAAAGAGTAATGACGATACTAAAGTTTAAGAGATTAAACAGAGTAAAAAGATTAGAAGTAATAATCCTTCCAATACTTTTCGTAGAAACACCGACATCTTTATTAATAAGACCTCGTTCTTTTCTCTCTTCTACTTCTATCGTGGTAAGCCCTTTTATCTTATCTTTTTTCATATGTACCTCTACATATCAGTCTTTATCTTTTTAAACCTTTCAATTACAGGAAGCATCTCTATAGTTAATGCTTCGGCTTTAGGAAACTCTTTGCTATTATCGACTAGTATTTCTTCGATATTGTCAAAGTCTAAAAGAACCGTTTTAAAATCTCCTTCTTTTTCTCTTTCTGTATAACTAATATTTCTCCTTACATTTTCACTATTAATATTAGCATTTATTTCAAAATAGAAAATCTGACTATTTCTATTTTCTCCAGCTCTAGGATAGTCTTTAGTATAACGATCTAGTTTTAAAAACGGTTCATACTCTTTATCCTCTATTTCAATTCCCGTCTCTTCTCTTATTTCTCTAACTAGACATTCGCTTAAACTCTCTCCTTTTTCTAGATGTCCTCCAGGAAAATGATAAATATTGTTTGAGTGAGCCATTAGAATCTTGTTTCTATTGCTTAAAACAAACGCTTTTACCCTAACTACCGTGTGAGTAATATCATTTTCTTTTAAGTTATCATTATTAATTAATATTTTTTCCATTTTAATTACCTTCTCTTTGTATTTTCTTTAATTTTTCTTCCAACATTCTCTTACGGTCTTTTTTAAAAGTCTCATCTATTTTAAAATTATTATTTTTTGCTATTAAAATATCATTTTCTCTAACATTAGGAAGTAGACTTAATTCGACTTCTCTCTTTTCCTTAGTATCTAAGTTTTCTAATATGGCATAGCCTCCTTCGAGACGATCGACTACATAACGCATTTTAACCTCCATCTAGAGAAAGATTCAACTTCTCTATTATAAGCTTATTATTATCGACACTTACGACGATAGTATTCAGTAAGTCTGTTCTAAAAATTTGAGCTTGCACTTCTTCTAGCCTATTTAAAACGACCTCTGTCGGATGACCATACTTGTTATTTCTTCCGGCTGATATTATCGCATAACTCGGATTAACTTTCTTTATAAAAGAACTAGAACTACTCGTTGCTGAGCCATGATGTCCTACCTTTAAGACCGTTATATCTTTAATATCTTTTTCATTCAATTTACTCTCTATCTTTTTAGTAGCGTCTCCCATGAATAAGAAACTATAATCATCTTTAACTAATTTCAAGACGATTGAAGTGTCATTCAAATCATTCTCGTCTTTAGTTACACTTAAGACTTTAAACATCCCTGTCTTAATGTTTAGAGTATCTCCAATTTTAGGAGTATCATAGAAAACATTATTAGCATCTAATGCATCTAAAACATCTTCATAAGTCTTTGTTAAAGAAACGACATTAGGCATATAAAAATTATCTATCTTAAAGTTATTAATTATATCGTCCATTCCACCGATATGGTCTTCATGAGCATGAGTACCAAAGACATACTTAAATTTAGTTATACCCAGTCCTTTAAAAAACTCTACTAATAATGGACCATCTTCGTTGTTACCGGCATCGATTAAGTAAAACTCACCACTATCGACGATTAGAGTACTATCAGCTTGTCCAACATCCAAATAATAAACATAAAATTTATCTTTATCAAAGTCTTTGGTCATTATCGAAATATTAGTTTGTAAGTCTTTGGTTTCTCTTTGTTCTTGGAAATAAAAAAAGATAACTAATATAATAACTATTACTACAAACCATTTGTTTTCTTTTAAATCTTTTCTCTTCTTTTTCATATTATCCTCATACCAAATATAACAAAAAAAAATAAATATATCAACATATTTACTTTTTATAATATATATACTTCTCTATTCTTGTGTTTCAAATACTTCTTGGTCATAACTATCTAAAAAACTATACTTATCACCATTTTTAACATAACCGGTAACACAATTCAAATTTACATTATCGACACTCTTAAAAATATTATAATCGACGTTTTCATTAATCTTTCTTAGATTTTTGATTAAATCTTTCATCTCTTTTCTCTTAGATTCACTATCGTGTAAAACACTACAACCCTCGGTGAATCTACAAGCACAATTTATGAACTCTAGTTTATTGTATTTTTTCCAAGATAAGATAGCACTTTCTTTAACCAAATACATCGGTCTAATTAACTCTAATCCTTTAAAGTTAGTGCTATGTAACTTTGGCATCATCGTCTTAATCTCCGAGCCATAAAACATCGATAGAAGAGTCGTCTCGATAACATCGTCAAAATGATGTCCTAATGCTATCTTGTTACAACCTAGCTCTTTAGCATAACTATATAAATGTCCTCTTCTCATTCTTGCGCATAAGTAACAAGGACTCTTAGATTCTACTACGGCAACAGTTTCAAAAATATTGCTATCATATATTATAATGGGAATATTTAATAATTTTGCATTATCCTCGATAGCACTTCGATTAAATTCGTTATATCCTGGATCCATGACAACATATTTAGCCTCGAATTTTATCTTGCTATGTCTTTGAAGTTCTTGAACACATTTAGCCAAAAGAAAAGAATCTTTACCCCCACTAATACAAACCATTATGCTATCATTTTCTTTTATTAACTCATAGTTTTTAACGGCTCTTACGAATGGCGCCCAGATTTCTTTCCTAAATTTTTTTATTATACTTTTCTCTATCTCTTTATCCATAATAACTCCCGTAGTACTATTCACTATGTAATATATTTTATCATGAAATTAATTCTATTGATAGCCGATTAAAATAAACACAAAGTCTTTGCTGTAGGTTTTACATTTTGTTTTTTTGCGCCTTGAATATCTTCTAACGCTTTATATTGAAGAGTTAACGCTTGTATTGCATGAACAAGACCGTCTTTTTCCCAAGGGAATCTCGTCGAATCTGTAATGCTTCTACCATTAGGCAAAAGAATGCTCTTTCTTCCTAATTCATTAGTAATAATTTTATCTCTAGCTCCAGAAGCAATAGACAAAATACGATTATGCGTTCTTCCTCCCGCCATTGCAAAATGTGATTCATTTACTGGATCGACGGTAATTTGTGTTCCAGTACGACCAGAACTAGTAAAAGAAGGACCGCCTAAAGCATGATATACATCGGAACTGTTTTTATCAAAGTTTTTCAAATAAGCTAAGTAACCTAAATATTGAACGGGCTTTCCTCCTTCAATCGGACGTCCTGTTCTATTTTTTGCTAATTCTTTAAGGCTATCTTCGCTTAGTATATCACCAGCAGCTAATGCTTTTCCTAAAGCTGCCATATCTTTTACTGAAGAGAATAATCCGGCATGCCCAGATAAATTACCATCCATTTGACCTAAAATTCTAGCCTTTGGATCGTTAACTATTCCTAATGGACTCCCATAATCCATTTTAAAGTTTCCCTCTTCGAGAACATGAACACCTAAATTTGTACTAGCGACTCTTGCTATCTTAGAATCAGGAACAACCGTATGAGTATCATGAAGCTCTAATTTATCAATTACATTCTTTTTTAAATAATCATCGTAACTTAAACCACTAGCACTTTCAATAACATATTTTAAAACCATTGCACCCATATCCGTATACGGATTTAAATTATTATTTTCCTTATCAACGGCAATATCAAATAAAATCTCTTCGGCTTCTTCTTTAGAAGCGGCATTGTCTATTCTCTTAGAAGTTCTAAGTGGAACATTAAAAGACAATAAATCAAAGATAGTTACATTACTTAAATTTTTAAATTGAGGAGCATATTCAACGATACTATCTTTCATATTAATAGTGCCATCTTCAACCAATTTTAAAATACTAATACTAGTAAATAGCTTAGTAACTGATGCCAAATCAAAGATAGTATCTTCTTCCATAAGCTTAATATTAGGTATTACTTTACCATTAAAATCAATTCCCATTTCTTGTCTACTACCGACTACTAGTGTCTCGTTATATAAAGGAGTACCATAACTCGTAACTAGTCCTGGAACGATTCCTTTTCTATAAACGAAATCATCAACCATTTCTTTAATACTAGATCTTTGAAATAAAAATCCTCTTTGAACGTCCAAGTCAACATCTCCATAATTTGTTAAAATATAATCGACCGGCTCAAGTAATTTTTCATAGTCACTTCTACTAAATAGATTCATTCTATTGTCATCCATACCAATATTTTGATTTTGATACAATGTTTCTACATAAGAACTCGTTATTTTATTCATAAACCCTCCATAAATAAATTGGCTCTATAATAACACGAAAGACACTTTTTGTAAAGGAAAACACCATATTTGTTAGTTTAACAATTAAAAAGTAGACACGAATCGTATCTACTAAATATTTAAAGAAACTTGTACATGCTTATCTTTATCAGAAGTACTTTTAATAAAAGCCTGGCTTATAACCGCCTCACTAATTCTATTGTGTTCATGTGCTTCTAAATATTTTTTACTCAAAATTGTCTTTTGAAAATCTTCTTTCATATCTTTAACTATTTTGTCATCCATAAATAAAAAACTCGTTCTCATCAGTAATTGCCTTAGCGAAGCTGAGAAAAAAACGTCTTCATTTTCATAATCAGAATCGTTTAGTTCAAATAATTTTGTGATTTGCTTTTCAAATAGTATTGCTCCAAAAACAAGTTTTTTACTTTGATATTCAGAATTACTTATTCCAAAGATTTTTGCAGTAACATCCGATCCTAATGCCGCTGAACTTTTCACTACAAAGTTTTGATTGATCATATTTTGTTCAACATCAGGAACAATAAAAGCTACCTCGTATTTAACCTCAGATAATTTTCGCTTAAAAGTTTCGCTATTTTCTTGAATCTTACTTTCTTCTACAAGTGATAAAAACATATTAAAACAGTCAATGTCAATGGAATTTCCCGTTTGGATACCGGCTATTACTTTATCTAAACTAACGGTTTCTTTAAATCGCTTCCCCACATCACTTTGTAAATTTATATGAAACATAGAAAGTAAATTTTCCCGAGTAAATTGTACCATATTTTGAAGTTTTTTTAGTATTCTCACATTCACTCTATTGTCTGTATGTCCTAGAACTATATTCTCTAAATCAGGGATATCTGGATTTGGAATTTTATTATTTAAAATGTATTTAATAATATCAAATAGATTATTATTAGCTTTTAAATCTTGATAACATTGTTCTTCAACTTCTAGAGTGATTCTTAAATACTCCATGTTTTTTTCATACTCTTCCGACTCTTTTTGACCACTAATCTCTAATTCAGCTAATCTCTTATATAGATTATCGACTGAACTGGTAATCTTTATAAGTTGTTCTATATTTTGATTTTCTGTTTGATTTAACATAAAAACCTCCAATTTTTTTTTAAAACTTATTTCGCCTTATACTATTTAAGTATACACAATCTTTTTATTTTTTTATTCAAAATAGCTATTTAACATCAAAGTTTCGTTTGCAAATGTAAACTATATTAAATAATACCCAAAAACCCCAACTTTTCTTTCAAGCTAGAATCGCTATATTTAAATTCAAATTTTAATAAATTCGGACAGTTTCACTACTGATGTGGTAAAGGTGGAAGGACAACAAACATTCATATCACAAATAAGAAGGTAGTAATAATTACTAACTGACATAATCATATTACACATTTTTAAAATATGTAATACTTTGCCGATAAAAAAATATGCTTTTCGTTAGACTAGCATATTTAAAAAGTCATTGTTACGTTCTGACAACGAGGTTGTTGAAAATGACGGTAAACTTTTCATATATCAAACTTGTTTTGATTCACAAGCGTAATTACTTGCTTACCATAGTTTGCAATATTTTTTTTAATTCATCTCTTCAAAATTAATACCATTAATAATTTCTTTTGTTTTTTCTACAAATAAAGATAATAGTATCTTATTTAAATTTTCATCATTTACTTCTACTAAAATATTCGTATTTGGTTTTTCCATACAAAATTTTACATTACCACTATTATTAGACTCCGTTAAATAATAGTAGATATTATTTTGATAATCTACTTTGCTAACAACAATATATTTGTCTACACCATCTAATGTAATCGTATCTTTCATTTCAATATTCATATTATCTACCAATCCTTCTAGTATTATTGTCTTCTAAATCGCTTAATCCGATTTGTTCTTCAATTTCTCTAACTCTATTTTTTAATCCAGTTCTTTCAGAAATATATGAAATTGCATGTCTAAATTGCCAAGCGGCTACTCCTAAATTCATTCCACCAACCAAAGCTGCTATTAAAGGCTCACTGTTCCCACCGAAGTAATGTACCGCATAACCTACACTTGCTGCACCTAATATTGCTCTAAATGATGCGTAACCAGCTGCCCTATCAGCTTCTTTATTATATTTTTCGACTCTAGTAACTAAAAATTCTCTTTGTTTTTCATTCATTTTTCAAGCCTCCTTTTGATGTTTTTATTATATCATCAATTCTCTAAATTTTATTAAAAAACACAAAGGTTTACATACTTAGACTAAATTTCAATGTCAAAATTATCACTTTTTTAGTTTTAGTTATTTCTTAAATTCCTTCCTTTCATAACAAAAAAACTAACTATTTCTAGTCAGTAATTTATTAATACTTAAACAAAAAGCTCAAGTTTCCTATCATTATGGTGCGGGTGACAGGAGTTGAACCTGCAAACCTCACGGCGCTAGATCCTAAGTCTAGTGCGTCTGCCAATTCCGCCACACCCGCATTTTTGGTGGACCCTATAGGACTCGAACCTATGACCGTCCGGTTATGAGCCGGATGCTCTAACCAACTGAGCTAAGGGTCCATGACTTTTTAATATTAACATACTTTTAAATTACTTGCAATAGTTCTTTAATTGTTTTTAATAGTTTTTAGTATATGTGTTATAATTATAGAAAGAGGTGTTCTACTATGGGAAATGTAGTCATAAAAGTGTCAGAAAAGACTAAAGAAAAAATGATTAAATTTTATAAAGATAAAGTAAAAGAAAAACCAGTTCCTTATGCTATTTTCCAAGCACAAGACGGAGATACTACTATTACCTTATATGAGTCTTTAAAAGTCATGTTTCAAGGTAAAACGGCTGATATTGACGCTGATATGTGGAAAGAGATCGAAGGTATAAGTAAGATAGATAAAAAAGAAATAAGAGAACAAGAAAAAAAATATTATAATTGTTCTTCCATTGGTAGTGATGAAGTAGGCACTGGTGACTATTTTGGACCAATAGTAGTTACAGCTTGTTATGTTTCAGTAAACGATATATCTTACTTAGAAGAATTAAAAATCAAAGATTCTAAGAAAACAGCGGATGAATTTATCTTAGCTGTAGCACCAAAAATAATTAAAAAAATCAAGTATAAAAGTGTCATACTAAGTAATAAAGAATATAATGAAAAGCATTCACAAGAATACAATATAAATAAAATTAAAGCTATTATGCATAACAACGTTTTATTTCAGATGGTAAAAGAAAACGTTAAATTCGACTATATAATAGTCGATGAATTTGCCAAAGAAGATAGATATTATGGTTATTTAAAAGGAAATCCTCTTATTCAAAAAGGGATTACTTTCTTAACTAAAGCTGAAGATAAGAACTTAGCTGTAGCAGCTGCTTCGATAATTAGTCGTTATATCTTCTTAAAAGAATTCGATAAACTAAGTGATTCGTTATCGATCCCCTTAGTTAAAGGTGCCGGTAGCGCCGTTGATGATATCGCTTTAGAAGTCGTCGAGAAATACGGTTTAGATAAACTTAAAGATATTGCTAAAATAAATTTTAAAAACACTGATCGTATAGCTCAAAGATTTTTATTTAAATAATTAATACATAGTACCTAAATAATTATTAGGGTACTTTTTTTATGAGATTATTAATATGTTTATTTAATCATTTAAAAAAGACAATTCAATGCCTTTTATCTTATTTTTCTTAAACTGGCTGGGTTATCCGACGTAATATATAATTTATCGGCATTGCCGTCTAAAAATTCGGGCGAAACTCTCGATAATAGCTCTTCTACTACTCCTCTATCATTTACTGTATATATACCAGCATAACCATATGTATTTATACTGTCATTTAACCATTCTTCACTTAAAGCATTTCTTCTGGTATAGAAAAAAGCGTTTGCATTAGCCGTTCTTTTAGATTTTCTATCTAGTTTTAAAGTGCCAGTTATTGGCATGTTTTTCAACCCTAAAGAAACACCATCAATCGACGAACCCCATATTTTTTCCAATGGTTTCTCAAAACTAAAATCGATTAAGACTTCTGTTTTAGTTAATGGCAATGATTTTTCTTGTTCTAAAGATCTTAATTTACTTAAATTCCAAGGGAAAAATGAAATATGCAAAAAATTTTCGCTCAAAACATTATGTTTTCCTAAAACGTTTTTTAAACTTATAATATCTTCCCTTCTTAAAAAAGGAGATTTTGTCTCTATCTTAATTACTTTATCCGACAATTTGTCACGATTATCAGCTAAGAAAGATAATAGTTCTTCTAATGTCATTAAATTAAAATTATTATTTTCATCCCATGGTACATCATCATTATAACTGCTTCTTCGATAACCACATTTAACACTAGTTAAAACTTCACTAAGAGTTTTTTTTATAGCGTATTTTTCTTTACTAATATCCGATACATTAAAATCATGTATAACGAAAGGGACATTGTCTGCACTAAAATGTATATCAAATTCAATACCCTGTATTCCGGCAAGTCTTTCTTGACTATAAAACAATGATTTTAAATTATCCATCGAGTTTTCCGGATAACCTTCCATCATATAACCAAGTCTATGTGCTACTAATTTATAACGTTCGAGATTTCTCATAAAAGCATCAATCGACATATTATTTCCCCCTAAAGCTTAAAAAACTCTTAATAAGTGTTTTTACGGCTAAATTAACTGATTATCTTTGGTGATATATTCTATCACAAGAGAAATTTCATGTCAATTTAGTACTTTATCAAGTAATTATCTTTTAAAACTTGCAAATTAAAACTTGTATTTCTACAAGTTTTTTTTATTAGTTTATTTTATTTCCGCAATTTGTACAGAAATTTCCATCAGCCTGTTTTCCACAATTAGAACAAAACTTTGCTTGTTGCCCTTCAGGTGTTGTTGGTGCTGGTGCCGTAGCATATGGATCAACTGGTGCTGCCGTTTGGTTACCTTGGTTTGCAAATGGTGCTTGAGCAGCTCCGCCCATCATTCCTCCACTTGCCATGTTCATCATACCGACTCCCATGAATCCACCCATCGCTCCACCTTCGTTGCTAGCAGCTTTTTCAACTGCTGAAGCATATGATCCAACAAGTGTTCCTTGTTGCATAAATGAATTAGAAGATAATTCATAGTTATCGATTTTCTTAGCAGATTCTTCATCTAATGATACAGACTCTACCGCGAACCCGACTAATTGAATTCCTCTCGCTCTTATCGGTTCATCGAAAACTTTCTCATCCATAGTCGTCTTTATCTCATCAGTATTACTTGGAAGTTCAAGTACCGGTACTTTTTTAGCACTAGTTCCTAATTCATTTAAGACATTTTGGAAAGACGATATAACTTCCGTTCTCATTTGTTCTACAATTGCTTCTTTCGTTACAACATCTGCTGTTCCAGCATGATTTCTCATAAATATAGCTGGATCTGTAATCTTAAAAGTATATTTACCGTAACATCTAACTTGAACACGCATCGGTGCTAAAGTTTGTGTCATTTGATTTGGAATAGGGTGTGACCAATCTTGGAAAGGAATTGGCGTTGCTGTTCCAAATCTGTTGTCAGTAATTTCTTTAATATTAAAGAAAAATACCGCTTGTTCTTTTGCTGGCGATCCACCATAAGTAAACCTTTGCCACATTTCTTTAAAGACATCTTTAAATTGTCCAGCAAAAAATGATGGTGAAGTCGACTCATCAAAAGTGTATGCCCCTTCTTCTGCTGTCGCGTCTAATATCGTTCCTGAATCGTATATTACTGCTACTTGTCCCGGTGCAACGATAATCCTACTATTCTTTGTGATTTGTTTTGACGGTGTCGTTTTTTTCATCATTAAGACATCATTTCCCATGTCTTCTGCTGAAATTAGATCTTTCCATTGATCCCCTAATGTTCCCCCTACTGCTCCTATTGTCGCTTTAATTAATCCCATATTTACCTCCTTATTAACCTTTTAACCTATATGGATTACTAGGTGTGCCATTTCCACTTTCTATAACTAATGTTCTCTTTAAATACACGACAGGTAATACATTTTTTGAAACATTAATATTTGATTTACTTAACCTATTGTTATTGTCAAAGTTGTAAGCTTCTATATTCGGTTGCCCATCTACTATCGTCTTTGGATTTATTAACCAACTCGAGTTAGCAGATATCCAACTGTTACATGATATTGAAGTAAAGACTTCTCGACTACAGTCTTGAACGGTACTCGCTTTAATGTATTCGCTAGCGCTTAGAAGCCCTACATAACCAAAATTTCCTTCAGTTGGTTCATATTCGGTCTGTCTTTCCATCACTATTAATTCTGTTAACCCTGCCTCTTCTCTACCATCTAATTTTCCAACGAAATATTTCTTTTTAGTTAAAAAAGACGTATCACTAAGCATTGCAAAGAAAGTCGAATTTAAATAACTATTTAGGCTACTTCCACTCCATTCACTTGTCGTTTCAATATCCCAAGGTAGATTAATACTCGAAGACACATTTACGATTTTAACGGTACCATCGACTTCTATTCCTACAATTCTCCAAAGTTGATTAGAATAACTAACATAATTGTCGACATTTGTTCCTCGATAAATATATCTTTTATCATCCGTTGAATCTTGGTACAGCCCATCACCCGAAGTAACTACTAATTTCTTTAAGTCCTCGGCAATGATTAAACCACTACTGGTACTCTCACCACTTATACCTAAACAAGCATAATAACTAGTCGGATCACAAGTGTTACTACCAGAGGAATAACAGTTTTCTAACAATACTTCCTCAGTCACACAAGAACTTCTCTTTTCTTCTAAAACTGCACTAAAGTATTCTTCCGATGTCTTAGATTCTCTAAGTGAATTAAAAAGAATCATTAAAAGTAAAATAATTAATGCTAACACACCATATAACATCGTTGAAAAAGCAAAACCTTTATTATTTAGTCTCTTCATAGAATCACCTACTCTAATTATACACTATCCTAAAAATTTAGCAAAGATTATTTATTACAAAAAATTATAATGTATTTATCTCCATATTTTTTCTCTTTTATTATAGAAATTTTATTAAATTTATCGATTCTTTTACTTACTTCACAAACGATGATTCCTCCTTTGTTTAATAGGTCTTTCAAATATACACTCTCTAAAACTTCATCGATTATATCTAAATTATATGGTGGGTCTAAAAAAATCAAATCAAATTTTATTTTATTATTAAGATAATACTCTAAAGCTTTCTCATATTTAAAATTCGATATAAAAACGAAATCCGTGACTTCAAACTCTTTTGCTGCTCTTTCAATCGACTCTACACACCTAGCATTACTATCATTGAAATAACAAAAATTAGCACCGTTACTTATGCTTTCAAACCCTAAGCTACCGCTACCCGCAAACAAATCCAAGACGACACTTCCTTCGATCTTGTCTTGAATAATAGAAAAAAGAGACTCTTTTATTCTATCCATAGTTGGTCTAGTCCCTTCAATATCATATTTCTTTAATTGTCTTCCTTTTAAATTACCACTTATAATTCTCATAAATCATCCTTAGTTAACTTCTTTAATTTAGAGTTAATACTTTGTATCAAAAAGTATAAATCATTTTCTAATGATCGATATTCTCTTAATTTATCATTTAGCAAGACTTCTTCTTTTATGTTTTCAGAATCTTTTTTTTGTTTTTTTATTTCTAGTATCTTATTGAGAAGTTCTTCATCTTTAAAGAGTTCTTCTTTTAAAAACTTTAATTTCTTTATATCCTCACTGTTTTCTAACAAATCGATTATCTCATATAATTTATCTAAAATTTCGTTTTCCATTATTAATCCGAGTTTAAAAAGTCTTCGATAGTTAATAAACGATCGTCTATTTCTTTTAAAGAGACTTTCTCTTTCTTTGGTTTTTCTTCTACTGCTTCCACTTCTTCTACTTCTAACAATTCTTTTCTAGTAAGTACTTCTACTTTGATGAAAGCATCTTTTAATTTTTCTTTACTAATTTGAGTTCCTGTAGAATATCTGTCAGATATAGGGAAATCCGTCGTTTTAACATATGTTATGTCTCCATTTTTTAACCCGATTGCTTCTTTTGAAGGAACAATAAATGTCTTTAATATAAAGTAAGGATTACTCTTAACTGTTCTTAAAATCAAAAGACCTCTCTTTGCTCTCGAAGATATTTCAAAATCAGAAATTTTGACTCTTTTTGCCGTTCCGTTTTCCGTAATAATACTTATATGTTCACAAGTTAAATCAAAGTCCGTCACTGATACGACATAATCGGCCTTCAAATTAATCGCTTTAACTCCCGCAGCCCTAATACCTAAACTAGATATCTCTGATGCTTTAAACCATAAACCATAGCCATTATAAGTAGCGACAAACACTTCACTCTTAGTAAGAAGGAAAGCCTCGATTAGTTCATCTTTATCTTTTAAGTTAATACAAGTGATTGGTCTAGAATACCTAATTGATTTGAAAGCATTTAAAGATACTTTCTTAATCATTCCTTGTTTACTTGCGATTAAAATCTCTTGATCTTCATCAAAATTAGTTACTGGTACTACCGAGACTATCTTTTCATCTTGATCTAATTTAATTATATTACTTACGTGTTTACCTAAATCTTTCCATACTAAATTTGGTATTTCGAAAACAGGTAAATATAAATAATTACCAAGAGATGTAAATAGTAATACGACATCGACTGTATTCAACTCAAATATACCTAGAGCATAGTCATTATCTTTTAATTGTGACTCTTCTTTAGTAGCTTGATAACTTCTTAAAGAAGATCTTTTTATATAACCGTCCTTTGTGACCATGACAACGACGTCTTCTTTAACTATCATGTCCGTAGTCTCAATCTTTAGTTCCGTTATCTCTTCTTCGATCGTCGTAATTCTTGGAAGAGCATATTCTCTCTTAATCTTTCTTAATTCGTCTTTCATAACGGATTTAAGAACGTTTTCATCATTTAGTATTCCTTGAAGACCTGTTACCATTATGTTTAAGTTTTTTAATTCTTCTTCTAATAAAGTAACGTCGGTATTCGTCAATCTATATAGTTGTAATGTAACGATAGCTTCTGCTTGTAACTCGGTAAAGTCATATTCTTTTACTAAATTATCTTTTGCATCACTCTTATTCTTACTAGCTCTAATTGTCTTTATTACTTCATCTAAAATAGATAGACATTTTATTAATCCTTCGACTATATGAAGTCTAGCTTTAGCATGCTCCAAGTCGTAGGTAGTTCTTTTTAGTATTACTTCTTTTAAATGTTCTATATAACTATCTAGAATTAATATTAAAGACAGTTGCTTTGGAGCACGGTTAACGATACCAATCATGTTAAAATTATAAGATATTTGTAAATCTGTGTTTTTCAAAAGATAGTTTAAGATTACTTCTTTGTTAGCTTCTTTTTTTAAATCGATACTTATTCTTAAACCGTCACGATCTGATTCATCACGAACTTCGATAATACCGTCTATTTTTTTATCTAATCTTATCTCGTCTATTTTCTTTACTAAAGCGGCTTTGTTTACTTCATAGGGAATTTCCGTCGCGATAATACTAGTCTTAGTTTTAGTCGTCTCAAATTCTACGCGAGATTTTACGATTATCTTTCCTCTTCCCGTTTCATAAGCTTTTCTAATACCATCTATTCCTTCGACGATACCACCCGTTGGAAAATCCGGTCCTTTGACTATTCCCATCAAAGTATCTAGGGTGCAGTTAGGACTATCGATTCTCTTAATAGTCGCATCAATCGCTTCACCTAAGTTATGTGGTGGAATGTTAGTAGCATATCCTGCCGAGATTCCCGTAGCACCATTTACTAACAAATTAGGGTACTTTGCCGGTAATACTGTAGGTTCTAAAATCGTATCATCAAAGTTTGGAGAAAACAAAACAGTATCACGATCTATATCTTTTATAAGTTCATTACTAATTTTAGATAATCTGGCTTCCGTATAACGATAAGCTGCCGGTGAATCACCATCGATCGAACCATTATTACCGTGCATATCGATATAAGGAAGTCTAATTTTCCAGTCTTGACTCATTCTAACCATCGCATCATAAATACTAGTATCACCGTGTGGATGATAGTTACCTATAACGTCTCCGACTGTCTTAGCACTTTTTCGATAACCCTTATCAAAAGTGTTTTTCTCTTTATACATAGAAAAAATTATTCTTCTTTGTACAGGTTTTAAACCATCTCTGACATCTGGTATCGCTCTATCTTGAATAATGTATTTAGAATAACTACCAAATCTCTGGCCCATTATCTCTTCAAGCGAATAATCGTATATTTTTTCTATGATATTTTTCATTTAATCACCTACTAATTGTTTGTATTGTTAGTTAAAAGATAATCATACGTATTAACATATGTCTTATCAATTTGTCTCGTTGAATCAGTCACTATTTCATTTATAATTTTCTTCGTATATAAGATATTAAGTGTATCAATAAGATCACTTTCATCTTTATCTAACGAAGAGTAATCGATCTTGTATTTATTAAAAGAAACTTTTAAATCGACGGGATCGACATTTTTTATTAAGCGACTGTATATAAGCGAAGACTTATCATCGTCACTGGAAAAGAAAATCTTTTCCAAATCTTTAATATTAACTCTACCTTCTTCTAATAAATAATATAGAGTCATTCCAAACTTACTAAATTCTGTAAGTCTATTTTCTAATTTTTTGCTAGTTTTTTTATCCGTAATTAAAGCCATATTATTCCCTTTCTATTAAATCGTATAATTATCTTCTAAAGAGAATTCGACATTCTCTTCAATCCATTCTTTACGTGGTTCAACATTATCACCCATCAGCGTACTTACTCTCTTTTCAGCTAATAAGGCATCGTCGATATTGACGCGAATAAGACTTCTAGTCTCTGGATTCATCGTCGTTTCAGATAATTGATCGGCGTTCATTTCACCTAATCCTTTATACCTTTGAACTTCGCTTTTCTTGCCCTCGGTCTTCTGCTTCATCTCGTTAATACTATAAGCATACTCGACGTTTTTACCTATCGTTATCTTAAATAACGGTGGTAGAGCGATATATAATTTACCATTCTCGATAAGTGGCTTCATATAGCGATAAAAGAACGTTAGTAAAAGGCATTGAATATGCCCACCATCCTCATCGGCATCGCTCATTATAATGACTTTATCATATTCACAATCTTCTATTTCAAAGTTTGGGCCATAGCCTGCACCTATAGTATAAATGATTGTATTAATCTCCTCATTTTTAAAGATATCGTCTATCTTAGCTTTTTCGGTATTAATTACTTTACCTCGAAGTGGAAGAATCGCTTGAAACTTTCTATCTCTCCCTTGTTTTGCAGAACCACCAGCTGAATCTCCTTCGACTAAAAATAATTCGTTTTTATTTTTATTTCTCGTTTGTGCCGGAGTCAACTTACCCGATAAAGCTCTTTCTTTTTTGCTATTAGTCTTACCTTTTCTTATCTCTTCTCTAGCTTTTCTAGCAGCGTCTCTAGCCGTCTTACTCTTTAATGCTTTATCTAATATTTCCGTCGCCGTCTTTTTATTTTCTTCTAAGAAAAACTGTAGTTTTTCACTCACGATATTTTCGACGACACTCCTAGCAATAGGCGTACCTAATTTCCCTTTTGTCTGACCTTCAAATTGAAGAATATTCTCCGGTACTTTTAAGCTTATAATAGCCGTTAAACCTTCTCTAACATCGCTTCCTTCTAAAGGCTTCTCTCTACCTTTAATATAACCATTATTTTTTGCATAGTCATTAAAGACTCTCGTGAGCGCCGTTTTAAAACCGATCTCATGACTTCCACCATCTGGTGTCTTAACATTATTTACAAAAGATACGATACTTTCTTGATAAGTATCCGTATACTGCATTGCAATATCGACTTCGATATTATCTTTAATTTGTTCAAAAGCAATTACGTTATGAATAATCGTCTTATCTTCATTTAGATATTCAACGAACTCTCTAATACCATTTTTATAATGATATTTATTTTCTTTACCTGTTATTTCATCTATTATTTCAATAGTAATACCTTTTAATAAGAATGCCGCTTCTTGCATTCTCTCGCAAATAGTAGAAAAAGAAAAATTTATTGACGGAAACACTTCTGGATCTGGTAAAAACCTAACCATCGTACCCGTCCTGTTAGTAGAACCAATCTCTTTTAAAGGAACAGCTACTTTTCCTCCTTTTTCAAACTTAATATAATATTCTTTTTTATCTTTTTTTATCTTTACTTCTAAATAACTCGACAAAGCATTTACGACACTAGCACCTACTCCGTGAAGTCCTCCTGATACTTTGTATCCTCCATCTCCAAACTTTCCACCAGCATGTAGTACAGTATATATAACTTCAGGTGTACTTTTACCAGAAGCATGCTTTCCAACAGGAAGTCCTCTACCTTGATCTTCAACACTTATGCTACCGTCTTTATATAAGACGATTTTTATATAATCACCAAAACCATTTATTACTTCATCAATCGAATTATTAACTATCTCCCAAACCAAGTGATGGAAACCTTTTTTATCTGTCGACCCAATATACATGCCTGGTCTTTTTCTAACGGCATCTAATCCTTCTAGAATCTTTATGGAACTCTCATCATATTTTACTGCCATCTTATCATCTCCAAATTCATTATAACAAATTTACTATTAAATAACATATTTTATATAGAAATAACCGTAGAAAAAAAATAAGTTATTTGTAACTTATTTTAATTATATCTAATATTTAGTAAAAATTAAAGGAATTAACAATCATTTTACATTAAAATAACACTAAAATTTCAAAGAGTCGAAGTCTATATCTAAAGTTACATTATGTTTATTTTGATAGTGTTCTAATAGTTTCTTTAAATATTTATACAGATTTTCGCTTTTCTTATACTTTAACATTATACTAAAACGATAAGTGTTTCGATATTTAAAAACACTTCCGATAGACGGACCCAAGACAGTTACATCCGCTAAGTTTTCTCTTAAATTTTTGGCGACAAAGTTACTTTCTTTTTGAGCAACATCATATGAAGAACTTATTACTTTTAACGATGCTACATAGTAATAGGGCGGATAAGATAAGTCTCTTCTAATCTTCATCTCTTGGTTAAAAAAGCGATGATAATCATGAGTCTTTACGGCCTCAATCGCATAATGGTCTTTATTAAAGGTTTGAATTATTACTTTGCCTTTCTTGTCTCCTCTTCCACTTCTACCAGATACTTGCATTAATAATTGAAACGTATATTCACTGCTTCTAAAGTTAGGAATTAATAAAGAGGTATCGGCATTTATAACTCCTACTAAAGTAACATTAGAAAAGTCAAGCCCTTTAGAAATCATCTGAGTACCTAAAAGTATATTGTATCTCTTATTTTTAAAGTCTTCGATTATCTTTTGATGAGCTCCTTTAAAACTAGTAGTATCTAGATCCATTCTAACAACTGAGATATTGAACAACTTCTTTATCTCTTCCTCGACTTTCTCTGTTCCTATACCTAGATTTCTAATAGCCTTTTCATGACATTCGGGACAAATATCTTTTCTTTTAGTAGCAAAACCACAATAATGGCATCTTTCAAGATCACTCGTCTTATGATAAGTTAGAGTTATATCACAATTAGGACATTTACTAACGAAGCCACAATTACTACAAGTAACAAATGATGCATAACCTCTTCTATTTAAGAGTAAGATTATTTGTTCATTTTTATTTAAAGTCTCTTTTATAGCTTCAGTTAATTGTGTTGAAAAGATATTGCTCTTTTTTTTCTCTTCATTCATATCGATGATGACTATTTCCGGTAAACTTTGATCATTTACTCTCTTATCCATCGTAACTAAATTATACTTTTTTACCACTGCTCTAGAGTAGGACTCTAAAGAAGGAGTAGCACTACCTAAGACGACTTTAGCATCGTGTCTTTTACTTCTTTCGATAGCAACATCTAAGGCATTATATTTAGGGTTAGAATCTTGTTTATACGTCTGAGAGTGTTCTTCATCTATTATTATTACTCCAATATTAGAAAGAGGAGCAAAGATAGCGCTACGAGCACCGATGACGATATTTACTTCTCCTCTAGCTATTTTACGATATTCATCGTATTTTTCACCTTCGCTAAGGGCACTGTGAAGAACTGCTATCATGTTGGCAAACCTCGATGTAAATCGTCCTACTATTTGAGGAGTCAAAGAAATTTCTGGCACTAAGACGATTGCCGTCTTGCCTTTCTTTATCGTCTCTTCGATAATCTCCATATAAACTTCCGTCTTACCACTTCCAGTAACACCGTGTAACAAAGAGATGCCATCATAATTTAAAATACTTTCAACTGCTTCTTTTTGTTGAGAATTCAACTCAAATTTTGGATGTTTTTCATATATATCATTTAAACGATACTCTTCTTCTCTTATTTCTTTAATTACGTTTTTAGTGAGAAGTGTTTTTACTGCTGATATCGATATTTGATTTAAATCACTCTTTAATCTTCTTCCCTCTTTTAATGCTTCGATTATTTCTAATTGGCGACCTTTAAAGTCATCAGAGATATCTTTATTAAGTTCTATATATGTTATATATTTTTTATTAATTAAAGTTCCTTCTTTGGCTTTTAAAGCCTTGGGTAACATCGCTTGATAACAACTAATCAATGTCGCTAATGTCTTTTCTTTAACATATTTTCCTAATTCTAATAACTCTTCGGTAAGTATTATATCCTTATCTATCTCTTCGATAATATCTTTTAATTCTAAATCTTCTGGAATATCTTCGACTATTTCTAAGACAAATCCTTCGAGTATCCTTTTACCAAAAGGTACTTTGACTCTTATTCCGACTTTTATCACGGCCCTTAAATTATCTGGAATATTGTAAGAAAATTCTCTATCGACATTACGACTCGCTACCTCGACTAATACTTTTGCTATCATCTTATATCACCATCTTTAAGAAACATTAATTTTTCTTTTACGACTGAATATAATCCAACTTCGACTGGCTTATTAGTTTTGGTTAAAAGATAATCACGATACTCATTTAATTGAGCAACATAAGCATCATCGGTAATATCATCTAGTTTATAATCGATTATTAAAAACTTATCTTGATATTCTAAGACTAAATCGATAATACCGTGTCTTGTCGTCTCTTCTTCGATTATAAATTCATGCTCTTTATAAATATTTAAAACTTTATCGATATTTATCTCTTTAATAAAGTTCACTATTTTAGAATTTTCTTTAGTAAAATCAATATTATTAAAATCCGTCAATTCGAAGAGACGGTGCACTCTAATACCTTCTTTAATGTTTTCTTTAGTTCTAAGATCAAACAAAGATGAAACTCCTTTTGAGATTCTCTTTTTAACTACCGGATTTTTATTTATATTTAACTTTACAAAGTCTAATTTTTCATCAGTCTTTTTTATTTCTTTAACGTAGTCTTTCGTTCTAAATAACTGATATTTTTTAGTCAAATCTAGACTCTCAACATCGATATTAATAACATAAGGATTCAACTCTTCTTTAATAGGTAATAACATGTCTAAAAAGCTTCTAGCTTGAAGAAGAGACGATACTTTTTTCTCTTGAAATAATGACGTTACTAAAATAACTTTTTCTTTCGCTCTAGTTATCGCTACATAAAACAATCTTATTTTTTCGCTTATCTCTTCTTTAAGGTGATTTTCTTTTACTAAGTCTTTTAAGAAAACAGCACCAATTCCATCATTGTAATAAGGAGCTATAATCCCATAACTTTCATTTATTAAAAATCTATCATTCAATTCCATTATATTAAACTTAAGGTGAAGACCGGCCAAATAACAGATTGGAAATTCAAGCCCTTTCGAAGCGTGAATAGTCATAATTTTGACACTGTTATTTCCTTCTTCGACTTCTTTTAATTCTAAAGTATACTTTTCAGTAATAACATCTTCAAGATAGAGATAAGCATCATCGATTGAGTATTCTAACGATGAAAGCATATTAAAAGTGTCCATTAAGAAAGAAATCCTATTTTCACGACTCTTAAGGTCACCTATCGTTATAAATTTATTATAAAAGTCAAACTTTTCGATTACCAAAAGCAATAGTTCTTGAAGAGATAAACTAGGTAATTCATTTAATAATTCTCTTATTTTTTGTGAAACATCACTATCTAAATATTCTTTATTTAAAATACTACTAAAAATAACCTCATCATCTACTCTATTTAAGTAGCTTCTAGAAAGTGATAGATAAGCATATTTATAAGAATCATAGTCTTTGTTTTTAAGAGCTATAATACCTTTTAAAATATTTTTAATTAAATATATTTCTTTTTCATTAACGATATTAGTAGTCGTATATTTTGTAAGTGGTATGTTTAAATGCTCGAATATCTGCTTGTAAAGATCAAAACTAGACGAGCGATCTAATAAAATAGAGAAATCTTTATATTCAATA
Organism: uncultured Muribaculaceae bacterium; assembly: GCA_964616485.1. GTDB lineage: Bacteria > Bacillota_I > Bacilli_A > RF39 > UBA660 > RUG13868. The sequence continues at coordinate 85,796 of CAZTRB010000003.1, read as the reverse complement.
TTTCTTAATCCATTTATATCACGATCAAACACTTGATAATTACTCGATACTTTTTCTTCTATATCTTTGGCTATAGTAAATATCTCTATTTCGGTTTTAGAGAAAATCGAACCTTTTTCATATTCATAGTTTTTTATTTCCATATTAAAGTCTTGAGAAGCAACATCTTTTTCATAAGCCTTATTACCAAAAATCATATTGTGATTTCGACGATAATCTGCTCCTCCTAAATTGTCACTCATTATATAATCAAAGATTAAATTAATATTTGAAACTACTTCTTTTCGTGATCTGAAGTTTTTACTTAAATCGATTTTAAAACCATTGTCTAGTTTAGAATAACGATCATATTTTGACTTAAATAAATAAGGGTTAGCATTTCTAAAACGATAAATTGCTTGCTTTATGTCGCCGACCATATAAACGTTATCGTTTTCAATCAGTTTAATAAAATCTTCTTGTAAGTCGGAAGTATCTTGATACTCATCGATCATTATTTCTTTAAATGACTCTTTTAATTCTCTTTGAATATTATCGTTCTCTTTAACTATCTTTATAGCAAATTTGCTTATATCGATGAATTCAAAAGCATTGTTAGCAAATTTATAGTCCATTAACTCTTTATCGATTTCTTTTATTATTTCTATCAATAGTAAGACATAGTCTTTGGTTTGAATAAAGGTCTCACGCAATTCTTTCAAGTCGGAAAACCTTAGAAATTGAGTTAACTCTTTGATCTTATTTGAAATTACCGTCTTTAATTCTTTTACCGTATCTTCGCTATTTCTAGGTAAATTAGGCATCTTTACATTAAGTGCTTCCTTAAAAGAATCATAACTATTTGCATTTAACAAAGATATTAGTGATGATTTTAAATTTTCAAAATACTCACTGTCGACTAAAAAAGATATCTCTTCTAAATATTCGTTTATCTCATCTCGTTTATTTATTAGTAATCTCTCGTATTCAGCGATATAGCCATCTAACTTCTCGCTATAATTATTAATAATTAAATTATCTAAATACTCTTCTTTATCGTATTTTAAATCTAATCTATTATTTATATTTAATATATCTTTTTTTATCTCGCTATCGTCTTTACTAGTAAAGTTATTAATGAAAGAGAGAAAAAGTGGGGTTTTCCTCCTATATAAGCCTTCAAAAACATTATCGATAATCTTTTTCTTTTGAATGTTAATAATCGATGAATCGATTATATTTAAAGTAGAATCTAGTCCCAAAAGATAGTGATTCTTTCTCACTAAAGATAAGGCATAAGAATCGAAAGTCGTAATATAGCTATTATCAATATATGTAAGTTGCTCTTTTAAATTAGGATTTTTTGAAATAGCCTTACGAATGCGTTCTTTCATCTCATTAGCCGCTTTGTTAGTAAATGTTAAAATTAGAAGCTCGTTGATTGAGATACCGCTCTCTAATTTTCTAATCGTTCTCTCAGTTAAAACGGCCGTTTTTCCGCTTCCTGCACCCGCAGATACGATAATGTTACTATTGTCTTTAGTAATCGCTAGTAGTTGTTCATCCGTCCAATTGGTCATTATCATCGCCTACTTTCTCATCATCTAAATTAAGTTCGACATAATCTTCGTTTTTTAAAAAGCATATATCTTGATAAGTACAATACTGACATACGACAAGATCATCTTTTATTTTCTTTGGATTAATCGTAAAATCTGCTGCAAGAATCTTATCTCTTGCTTCAAAAACTTTCTCTTTAGTCTTCCTTAAAACATCATCAAATTCTTCTTTATTTAAGACTTTAGAATATTTATAGAACCCATTTTTCGACATTTTTAATCCCGAGACAAAGTCACTGTCTAGATAAGTGCTGTCAAATTCTTTTAAAACATCCTCGTCTGAAGTAACATAACCATGTAGTTTTAAAGCGTTGTTTTTTTGTTCTAAAAATGTCTTCTTACTATCTATAGCAAAGTTTTTACTTAATATTTGATGAATAAAGAATCCTACTGAAACAGGATTTTCAAATATTTTACTAGCCTTGATCAAATATAAATAAATTAACATTTGCATTCCTAAACCATGCTCAACCTTTGCTAAAGAAACATCGGCAACACCAGTCTTATAATCTACGACAGCGACTTTTGTATCATTAACATCTTCTTTATATAATACTTTATCGATAAATCCTTTTAAAGTGACTTGAATACTATCGCTAATATCAATCTCTAGTTTTTTCTCTAGTAATGCTTTAGAAAAACTACTATGACGATTAAAGTCCTCTAGTTTATTTAAAACATATACTAGTTCTTCTTTTAATTTTTCAAGATAAAACTCTTCTTTTGGAGTCATTTCTCTGTCTTTATAATATCTATCAATATATTTTTGATACTCAAAATCCAAATTAAATGATTTCTCATAAAACTTTGATAAGACATAGTGAAATAAGTTTCCAATAAGCGTGTGAAAAGTTTCTTCATACGGTGTAACTCTTAAAATATTATCTAAATAAAATCTAAATTGACATTTATAGAAAGTATCGATACTCGTATAAGAGAGAACTAGTTTAGAATCTAAATATTGATACAGCAATTTTGGACTTATCCTATTATAACTATTATCATAAGTCCTATATGGAATATTAATACTATTATAATAAATAGCTAAGTCTTTATTATTAAGGTCGTATTTTATCAAATCATCTAACATCTTTGCTTGGATTACACCAGCATGTTTTTCTGATACACGATTTTTATTAATGTTAATTTTTTTTATATCAAAAGAACTTTCAGTTAATAAGACAGACGGATAAAATTCTTCGTCTAAATGTCTTTTTTTGTAAGATATCGTTATATTTTTAATATTAGAGATTGTTCTTAAAACACCTTCTCTTTCTAATTTATTTAATTCATAACTAGTATTTATATCCAAAGCAATCTTTTGATTATCACTAAAGTAGTCTTCGTCTTTATAAACTAAAGGCACTTCTCCTTGATTAAATCCAACCAAAAAAACAAAAGTATCGTCATCGAAATCATTATTTGAAATAGTCTCGAATTTAATCTCTTCAGTATATGTGACGACTTTATTTTTCAAAGTCTTAAGTCTATATTTTAAAGCCTTAAAAAGAATCTCAAAGTTATAAGGTAGCTCGTTGTATTCATTAACCAAACTTATTATCTTATTATAAAGTTCATGATTACTTATTTTTGCAAGATCGTAATTTTCTTCTAAATATTTATCGATATTTTGGAATGTTTTTACGTTTTTTAAATAGTTTAGAGCGTCTTTTACCATGATGGTCGATATAACCGATACTGTATTAATATCACAAGGGATATCATAAGAACTTAAAACTTTATAAAATTCTTTTTTATACTCATCATTACTCGTTAAAATAACGATATTATTTAAGTTTAAACCCTTATTAATTAAATCTACAATCTCAAAAGCATTGTATAGGACTTCATCTTCTAGTGTTTCAAAAGATAAGACTTCTAATTTATTTTTTTTAGGCAAAAAAGGTATAATTTCTACTCTTTTAAAGCCTTTTAGTAGTCTTTCATTAAACTTAGTCAAATAACTATAGCCCCAAACGACGACTCTCTTATTTTTATAGTAGTCTAAAAACAAATTATCCTTAGTAATCTTATTATCTTTTATTAATTCTTCTTTTATTTTTCTTAAAAAGTCTATTTTTGAATTAGAGACACCTTCCCTTAAATAATATATGTTTTCAATATATTTTAAGCTAATCTCATAACTTAAATTATATTTTTCCATTAAATAAAGGATAGTCTCTTCATCATAATTAAAAAGAACTTCTTTTTTTAATTCTTCAAAAGAAATTAATTTTATATTTATTAACTTGTTAATACTATTAATTTTTCTTAAAACTTTAGTCTTTAAATTGTTAGGTACTATAAATAAAGTTTCTTCATTAATTTCTTTTAAAAAACCCATAAGCAAGATCTCTCCTTATTTCTTTATAAACATCGCGTCTCCAAAAGAGAAAAAACGATATTCTTTTTCTGTCGCTTCTTGATAAGCTTCTTTTATAAATTCTTTTTTTGCCAAAGCGCTAACTAACATTAATAGCGTCGATTTAGGTAAGTGAAAATTCGTTATAAGGTTTTCAACGAATAAAAAATTATAACCGGGGTAAATAAAAATATCTGTCCATCCCAAGCATTCTCTTAAATCACCATATTTTTGTGCTACGGTCTCTAATACTCTAACAGAAGTAGTACCTACTACGACGATATTTTTCGACTCTTTTTTAGCCTTATTTAATATGTCTGCAGTATCTTTACTAATCTCGTAATATTCACTGTGCATCTTATGATCTAAGATGTTTTCTTCCGTAACTGGCCTAAAAGTTCCCAGTCCCACATGTAGGGTTAAATAGACGATTATTACTCCTTTATTAGTAAGATTAGTTAGTAATTCTTCTGTAAAGTGTAATCCGGCCGTAGGAGCTGCGGCACTTCCTAAATTTTTAGCATAGACAGTCTGATATCTATTTTGATCTTCTAACTTTTCGTGTATATATGGTGGTAGTGGCATCGTACCTAATTCTTCCAAAACTTCCATTAATATTCCTTCATAGATGAGCTCTAAGTGAGCTATACCTTCTTCCTTTTTCTCTATACATTTAGCCTTTAGTTTACCATTTCCAAAGTTAATGATCGTACCTTCTTTTATTCTCTTGGCTGGTTTAATTAAACACTCCCAAATGTTATTTTCAATATTTTTTAATAACAAGACTTCTATTACGGCCTCTGTCTCTTCCTTTAAGCCAATTAACCTTGCTGGCAATACTTTAGTATTGTTTAATACTAAGACGTCACCTTTATTAAAAAAGTTAACGATATCTTTAAAAACCGAATGCTTTATTTCTCCGGTATTCTTATCTAAAACTAATAATCTTGACTCATCTCTATTTAAAAGAGGTGTTTGTGCTATTAGTTCTTCTCTTAATTCATAATCAAATTCTTCTATATTCATTATTATTCATCCACTTGTTTCCAGTCAAAAAGACTATTTTGATACTCTAAATTTAAATGTTTATATCCTTTATCAGTAACTACTCTACCACGAGAAGTTCTCTTTAAAAGACCTGTTTGTAATAAATATGGTTCATAGACATCTTCGATCGTCGTTACTTCTTCACCAATAACACTAGCTATCGATTCAACACCTACTGGACCACCATTAAACTTTTCTATTATCGCTTTTAATAACTGATAGTCAACGTCATCTAAACCTAAAGAATCTACCTTTAAACGATCTAATGCTTTTTTAGTAACATCTAAATCGATAATTTTTTTACCATCGACGATTGCAAAGTCTCTAACTCTCTTAAAAATACGATTAGCTATCCTAGGTGTTCCTCTACTTCTTGAAGCCAGTTCATAAGCAGCTTCATCACTAATTGGGCTTTCTAAGACTTTAGACGTCCTTTTAATAATATTATCTAGTTCATCTATCTCATAATATTGCATTTTAGCTACAATACCGAAACGATCCCTTAAAGGAGCCGTTAAATCTCCCGCTCTAGTAGTAGCACCGACTAAAGTAAAAGGTGGTAAATTAATCCTAATATTTTTAGAACTACCGTCACTACCTACAATAATATCTAAGACATAATCTTCCATTGCCGAATAAAGTATTTCTTCGACAAATCCTGGCATACGATGTATCTCATCGATAAACAATACATCACCAGGCTCTAAGGTCGATAAAATAGCGGCTAAGTCACCACTCTTCTCGATAGAAGGACCGCTAGCTACTCTAATATTAGAATTTAGTTCATTTGCTATTATATGAGCTAATGTCGTCTTACCTAACCCTGGAGGACCATATAATAAAACATGGTCTAAACTCTCTTTACGCATCTTAGCTGATTCAATAAAGACTTTAATGTTTTCTTTTACGTCTTTTTGTCCAATATATTCATCTATTCTCTCTGGTCTAATATTCTTTATCTCTAAATCATCAGAACTTTCTTTTTCTGAAAACAATTCGTTTTTAGCCATACTATCACTCCTATCAATATTATAGTACATCGAAAATTAATTCACTATTTTAATAATAGTTTCAATGCTTCTTTGACCTTATCTTCTATCGATAATTCAGCTCCTATTTTAGGTATAATTGCTTTAAATTCTTTTTCTTTATAACCTAGCCCTTTTAGCACTTCAACTAATTCTTCATAATTATCAGTATTCTTATCTAAAACATCTACTTCTCCAAGCTTTCCTTTTAAATCGAGAATCATTTGTTTGGCTATCTTATCACCAATCTTCGGAAACTTTTTTAAGTATAAGACATTTTCTCTTTCAATAGCATCTTTTACACCATTTACACTACCGGTAGCAAGTATTGGTAGAGCCATTTTAGGTCCTAGACCTTTAACCGATATAAGTTTTAAAAACAATTCCTTCTCTTCTACACTCTTAAAGCCATACAGGCTTATATCGTCTTCTCTTACTTGTTGATATATATATACCTTATAGTCTTCATTTTCATTAAATACATATGGGTTAGGAGTATTTAAATGATATCCAACACCATTGTTTTCTAAGACTATATAATTACTTGCTAAATGTGTTACTTTACCGTTTATATAATTATACATAATTACCTCCTATTTAATTATAACAAATTAATTACTATAAATAAATGTTTTAAAAGAAAATATCAAAAGTTTGTTCTATTGTTTTAAAACAAAAAAAGAACTGACTTTTTATATTAAGTTAGTTCTTATCTTTATTTTATACTTCTTTTTTTGTTTTTTTATTTTTAACGATTACAACGCCCAAAGTTACTGCTAATAAAGCACTTACACCAATTGAGACATATAATAATAGATTGTTATCCTTAGTCTCTTTTGTTTTAGTTTTTTCTATCACATCAACTTTTTCGTCTTTAGCTTCGTCCTCACCCGTTCCAATCGGATCATCTTCTTTTTCAGGAGTCGTTACCTTATCATCATCTTTCTCACTTTGATTTGGTGCAACGTCTTTATTGGGTTCAACTTTTGAACTCTCTGTAACTACTGTATTTTGAACTATATCTACTTCAACAGTTACTCCATACCATAATAAATCTTTCACACTTTCATCAGTTGAATCGATTGTTAAAGAAACTTTTCCCGCTGTTTTCTTTAGTACTTTAAACTCTAAGTGAGGATATTGTGGAGCATCACCAACTACTTGTGTTGAACCAGCAATTGTTATCTTACCTTTTTCTGGTGTAACAGTATAAGCCGGATTACTATTTGGAATATACTCCAAACTATTTTCATCATATGTTATAAAGAAACTTTTACCTGGCGTTAATTTTATTCCTTCGACAAAGATACTAATCGTACCTCCAGGAACTGTCCATGTAGTTCTATAAATTTCTACTGGTACATCAGCTTTGACTACATTGGGTAATAGAACCACTACAGACAACAATATCATAATTATTAACTTGTTTATTTTTCTCATATTTGTACCTTCTTTCTAAAAATATATTACCATCTATTATAAAATTTTCCATTCTTTTTTCTTCTTTTATTTTGTTTTGACACTTTTATTCGGCTAATTTTGACAATCTAACACTAACTAATTTACTAACACCAGACTCTTGCATCGTAATACCATATAAAGTATCTGCATATTCCATCGTCTTCTTCTTGTGAGTAATAATTAAAAATTGAGTTTTGTCTTTATATCTTTCTAAATATTTACCAAAATTATCGACATTCGACTCGTCTAATGCCGCTTCTACCTCATCAAAAATACAAAATGGTACACTCTTGATATTTAATATAGCAAAGATTAGACTAATTGCTGTTAGTGTCATTTCTCCACCAGATAAGAGTGTTATTGACTTCAACTTCTTTCCTGGAGGACTAGCCAATATCTCTATACCAGTTTCTAAAATATTATCTTTGTCTGTAAGAAGAAGATCTGCTTCGCCACCACTAAATAATTCTTTAAATACTTTTTTAAACTCGACTCTAACTTTTTCAAAAGTCACTACGAATTCTTCCTTCATAACTTCATCCATCTCATTAATTATCTCGAGAAGAGTATCTTTGGCATTAGATAAATCCGCTTGTTCACCAGTTAAGAAATCATAACGTTCTTTCACTCGATCATAGTCTTCAATAGCATCTAGGTTTACCATACCGATGTTTTTAATTATATCTTTTAACTTATAAACTTCTTCTCTTGCTAAAGTTATATCTAACTCTAAGATAAAATTATCTCTAGCTCTTTCAAAAGTAAGAGAGTACTCATCAGATAAGGTATTTAAATAGTTATCGAGCCTTATATCCATCTTACTATTTTCGATTTCTAAATGCTTTAGAGTCTTCTCTTGAGAACTGACTTCACTACGATTAAGTTTATTATCGGCTTCTAAAGCTAATATCTCTTCACTTAGTTTATCTTTTTCTACTTCTAAGAATGATATCTCCTTTACAAGATTGTCTTTTTCTAAAGAGACTTCATAAAACTCTTTAAAGATTCGCTCTTCTTCTTTTGATAACGACGATGAAACGACACTCTCCAGTGATTTACTCTCTTTTTCTAAATCATCTTTTCTAGCTTCTAATTCTTTAATTAATTCGTCTTTTACTTTTTTCTTCTCTTCGACATTAATTATCTTGCTATTTAGACTTATTACTTTTGAAGTGCTATTCTTGTACTCTTCTTCCAAAACCCTCGATGCCTTTTCTAATTCTAATAAGAGTTCCTCTTTTTCTTTTTTCTTTAAAAGTAAATTTTCTAAATCCCTCTTAAAAGCTAAGATACTTTTGGTAGAAAGTTTGCTCCCTCCTACCATCGAACCACCGACGTTAATAACGTCTCCACCTAAAGTAACTATCTTATAACGCCTTTGAGTCTCAGAACTTATTTTATTAGCATTATCCAAGTTATCAGTTACTATAACATTACCTAGTTGATTATGGATAACATTGTAATACTCTTTAGAAAAAGTTATTAGCTCTCCTAAAACTCCTATATATCCTGGAATTTTCTTTAATTTCTCTTGAGTATCTATGTCTATTCCCCTAGGTTTAATCACATTTAAAGGATAGAACGTAGCTCTTCCAAGATTATTATCTTTTAGATAATTTATCGCGTTTTTAGCAGTTACTTCATCATCTACGACAATATAATTCTTAGAAGACAAGATCGCTACTTCAAGAGCATCTAAATACTTGTCTTCACAATCTATTAAGTTAGCAATAGTATTATGAATCCCCTTTAGTCTAGGGTTATTTAAGACCGCTTTAATGCTATAAGGAAGTATGTTGTTACTCTCAACATTATTATTAATAGCTTCAATTTGGTTATTAATATCAAATATATTTCTCTTAGTATTATTAATTTCTGTATAATTATTTTCTTTATCACTATTAATCTTAATTAAGTTTTGACTCTCTTTGTTGTTTTCGTTAACTAAACTGTCTAAATCAATTTTTAAATACTCGTTATCACTTTGCATTAACTTAATACTATTTTCCGTCTGATATAAGTCTTCTTTCAACTGAGTAATATTACTATGAACTTTACTATCAGAAGAGTCATATTTGCTTCTCTCTTTAAAGAGTTCTTTTTCACCATTCAATTTTTCTTCTTTTCGAATAAGATCGAATAGCAATCTATTTTTCTCTTTTAATTCTTCTTCTCTCTTATAAAGTTCTAATTTATTGTTTTCTATTTTTAAATCCAGTGATGACGTCTTTAAATCAATCTCTAATAATTGATTTTTTATTTGATTAATCTTGTTATCATTTTGATTAGATTCTCTAGTAATGTTCTCAATCTCTGTAACTAATAGAGCAATCTCTACATCTTTTAGTTTATTTTTAGCCGTTACGTATTCTTTGGCTTTCTTACTCTGCTCTTCTAAAGGTCCTAACTGAAGCTCTAATTCACTAATTATATCGATAACACGTTCTATATTAATACTGGTTCTCTCTAGTTTTCTTATCGCTTCTTCTTTTCTCTTCTTATATTTTAAGACACCGGCCGCACTTTCAAAAATTAACCTTCTATCATATGCCGAATTAGAAAGAATCTTTTGAATCTCTCCTTGCGAAATAATATTAAAAGATTCTCTTGCCGTTGCCGTATCTATCAATAGATCAGTTATATCTTTTAAACGACATTTTTCGTTATTTAAAAAGTACTCACTCTCTCCTGAACGATATACTCTTCTCTTAATCGAAACTTCATTGTATGGAATATTTAAATAGTTATCTGAATTATCAAATGTTAAAGAAACACTCGCTACATTAAGAGGATTTCTCGATTTACTTCCTGAAAAAATAACATCTGTCATGTTATCAGTACCTCTTAAAGATTTTACAGATTGCTCTCCTAGTACCCAACGAACAGCGTCGACGACATTGCTCTTACCACTTCCATTAGGACCCACAATAGCCGTAATCTTACCATCTAAATTAATCGTTATCTTATCAGCAAAGGATTTAAAGCCCGTCGTTGATATCTCTTTTAAGTACATAACTACACCCTACCTACAATATGGATTATACTATATTAACGATATTTTTACAAATAAAAAAGCACTATTAGTGCTTTAAAATAAACGTCCTATATCATTAATCGAGATAACTACTAATAGTAGTAGTAACAAGATAAAGCCGATAGCATGAATCGTGTTTTCCACTTTAGGAGAAACAGGACTTCCTTTTATCTTCTCGATTATCAAAAATAAGATCCTTCCACCATCAAATGCTGGAAATGGTAATAAGTTAATAAAACCAACGTTAACTGATAAAAGAGCTATTAGACTTAGTAAATTTAATATACCAAAACTAGCTTCTTGACCGACTAAAGAATATATACCGACTGGACCAGCCAAACTTCCTAAACCTAATTTTCCTGTAATTAAAGAAAAAATTACGACGACCATCTGTTTAACTAAAGATTTAATTTTTATTAATGAAAATTTTAGTGAAGCGATAAACCCATTTTCTTTTTCTATCGAAAATTCGATTCCATATTTATATTGATCTTGACCATCGATACTAACTTTCTTAGGAGTAACTTTAAATTCTAATAATTCTTCATTTCTCTTAACTTTAAAAGTAGTCTCTTTAGTTCCAGCTAAATTCAAAAACAAAATAGCATCATCAATCGTCGAGACACGACTTCCATTTATCGATGTAATAATATCATTATCAATGACTCCAGCTTCGTACATAGCTGAATCGACATCTACTTTAGAGATAATCGGTTTAGAATTAGCTGCACCATTAAATAATGCGATAAAGAACAAGATTAAAAATGCTAAGATAAAATTGTTTATAGCACCAAAAGACATTATTAAAAATCTTTGCCAAATGGGTTTACTATAAAGTTTGCTATCTTTTGGAACATCGTTGTCATCATCTACTTCTTCGCCAGCTAGTTGAACGAATCCTCCAATAGGAATAGCTCTTAAGTTATAATTAGTCTTATTTCCTTTTGCTTTACTGCTCCATATAATCGGTCCCATTCCTATTGAAAATTCATAGACATGAACACCAAATAGCTTTGCAAAGACAAAGTGCCCTAATTCATGAACAAAGACTATTACACCTAAAACTAAAATAAAATATAATAATGTCATTTAACCTCCTATAAAACAGATAAGAATATTAAGAAACCTAATGTCACGAAAATAATACTATCTAACCTGTCTAAAATACCACCATGTCCTGGGATTATATTTGAAAAATCTTTAAGACCAAACTCTCTCTTAATAAAAGAAAACACTAAATCTCCTAATTGTCCGATTATCGATAAGATAGCAGTCATTATTAACAATGTTGTAAATCCGATTGGACCTCCGATAACATTATAATAAAATAAACCTGCCGTGATTGTCGCCATAAGCATACCACCAATCAGACCCTCAACTGTTTTCTTTGGGCTTATTTTCGGAGCCAATTTATGTTTACCGATCATACTTCCCGTAAGATAAGCATAAATATCCGTCATCGTCGTTATTAAAAACAAATATATTACATAGTTTAAATTATAACCTCTAAATAAGACTAATAAGTTTAGAGTAAGACCTATAAATAGAGTACTTCCAATTAAAAACATCGCATCGTTTAAATCATATTTGTCTTTATCATTTACGAATACCAAAGGTAACATCAAGCTGACGATCAAAAACGAGAGCAAACGATAATCTAACATGTAAAAAGATATCGCCGAATTATAATTGTTTATAGTAAATAAAAATACCAAAATATAAGAATATAGCTCAATATAATAAGGAATTTTCCTTACTTTATGATGAGCTTTTAATATTTCATATAATGCTAGTACTGCTATTAAAGCCATCAATATAGCAAAAGCTAAATCACCTAGTAGTAATAATGGTATAAATATAAGTAACATAAAGATAGAACTAATAATACGAATTTTCATCTTAACCTCCAAACCTTCTATTACGATTATAATAATCATCTATTGCTTTATCAAGTTCTTTTTTATCAAAATCAGGAAATAAAACACTAGTAAAATAATATTCCGCATAACTAGATTGCCATAACATAAAATTACTAATACGATATTCTCCACTAGTTCTAATTACTAAATCAAGTGGTGGCAAATCATTATAAAGATATTTATTAAATTGTTCTTCCGTCAGTTCTTCTTTACCATCTAATTTGACTTTTATTATAGCATCTAAGATCTCTTGTCTTCCTCCATAATTTATACAAAAATTAACGGTGTTTTCAAAATCTTTCGTCTTAGCCATTATACTATCCATCGCTTCCAAGACATCTTTCTTTAAATTATCTCTTCTACCTGAAAAAACGACTCTCGTTTTATTTTTAATAAAAGTCTCACCTTTTTTAGAAAACATCTCGACGAATAAGTTCATTAAAAATGTAACTTCCTTTTCGTCTCGCTTAAAGTTCTCTATAGAAAAAGCATACAAACTAACATATTTAATACCTTTATTAAAAATATGAGGAAGTAGTTTTTCTAAGTTTTCCGCTCCTTTTTTATGACCAAAAGAGCGAAGTCTATTTTTCTTTGTAGCCCATCTGCCATTTCCATCCATTATTATTCCAACATGTTTTATTGTCTTTGTCATAAATCACCTTGTAAACATTATATTATAAATTGCATTTTATAGCAAAAGAAAAAGAACCCAAAGGTCCTAAAAACTGTCAATATTTATTTTAACGCGTTTATTATCTTTTAAGAAACTGCTAGCTTGAACTAAAGTTCTAATAGCCTTAGCATTCTTTCCTTCTTTGCCGATAATACGACCAATGTCATTAGATGATACCAAGACTTGAATTAGAATAGTATTCTCTAAATCCGTCTCAAATTCTTTAACACTAACCATATCTTTCTCTTTAGCTAAAGACATAACTATTTCTGAAGTTAAACTTACTAAATCCATAATTATTCACTTCCTTTTTTATTCTTAGCTTCGGCATGTTTAGCCATGATTCCTTCTTTACTGAATAAGTTTTTAACCGTATCAGTAGGAAGAGCACCATCTTTTAACCATTTAAGAGCAATTTCCTCATTGATTTTAACTTCCTTATTTAAAGGACTATAAGTTCCGATAAGCTCGATATATTGGCCATCTCTTGCTTTTCTAGAATCACTTGCTACTATTCTATAAGTAGGTTTTTTCTTTGAACCTAATCTAGTCAATCTAATTTTAACTGCCATATGTACCTCCATTTCATTAACTAATATCATTATATTATAAATATTTATCGTTGTCAACATAAAGGTGTTAACAGTTAAAAAGATTTATTCTTTTTTATTACTGATTATATCATTTATGACATAACTGGCGATTATTATACCGGCTGCATTAGGTACAAAACTATTTGAAGAAATCATTTGTCCCTTTATTTTAGGTATCTCTCTAGATGTTAAGACATTTGTTTTCTTAGCAATTTTTTCGTCATTCAAAGTCTTTTTTATTTTTTTAGCTAAAGGGTCATACTCTGTTTTATTTAAAGTAGTAATCTCTAATTTTGTAGGATCAAGGCGGTTTCCTACTCCCATTGAGCTAATAATCTTTATGTTGTTTTTATTAGCATACTCGATTAACGATATCTTTGTTTTTACAAAATCACACATATCTATTACGTAATCGGGTTTTTCTAAAGCAAATAATTCAGTCACTTTATCTGGTTCTAAAAACAAGTCGTATTTTTTAACTCGGCAATCAGGATTAATATCATTAATGATATCTTCCATTACATCGACTTTCTTTTTATCAATCGTCGAAAGATACGCGACTTCTTGTCTATTTAAATTAGAGATTTCTACCTTGTCAAAGTCGACTAAAACGATATTAGAAATACCGCTTCTAACCAACGCTTTTACGCAAGTTCCACCTACTCCACCAATGCCAACTGCCAATACTTTAACTTTAGTAATTTTATCGATTGCTTCTTTACCAATCATCAATTCAAATTTCTCTAACATAACTCTCTCCATTTTATTGCATAAAAAAATGTCCAAAAGATAAGTGTACGATAAAACCCGCTCTCAGCAGGTGGGTGTCCATACTCGACTATTAGGATTCCTAAACTAATTAGGCATTCAACACAAGTCGATTGATCCGAACTCCCTTATCGTAAAACAGTCGGTTTTATTAACACTTCTATTCTCTTAGACATCTTTATTATAACATAGTAGTTTTAACTTACAAATAGTTTTAAACTGCTTTACACAATTTTTCACAATTTATTCTTTATTGACTTTTTCTATTAAAGATTCTATTTTACGACCATATTCAATCGATTCATCGAGCAAAAACTTTAATTCTGGAGTATGTCTCATATCTACTCTTTTACTTAATGCTCCACGAATAAACTTTGAAGCTTTATTTAAAGAAGCAAGAGACTCCTTTTCTTTCTCTTTATCAAAAATTGTAACGAATACTTTAGCAAAACTTAAATCATTAGTTATCTCACAACCTGTAACTGTAACAAAACCTATACTTTGATCTTTAACCTCATATTGTAAAATATAACTTATTTCTTTTACGAAGATTTCATTTAATCTATCTATTTTAATACTCATAATGTCCTCCTTATTAAATTATTTTCTTTTCTACTAAATCGAAAGTCTCGATAATATCATTTTCTCTTAAATCTTGAAAACCATCTAAAGTAATACCGCATTCCATGTCTTTTTTAACGTCTCTAACTTGGTCTTTCTCTCTCTGTAAGGTTTTGATCTTAGTCTCTACTATCTCTTCGTTTCCTCTTTTAACTCTTGCTCTAGAGCCTATTTTAATCGTTCCTGAAAGGACTCGACTACCGGCGATAAGACCTACTTTTGAAAACTTAAATATTTGTCTTATCTCGGCTGTACCAGTTATTACCTCTTCATATTCAGGATCTAATACTCCTTTTAAATACTTTTCTAAATCTTCAAGTATTTGATAAATAACATCGTATGACTTAATATCGACATTGTATTCTTTTACTAAATCTAAAACTGAAGCTGTAGGTTTAATATTAAAGCCGATTATAATTGCTGAAGATGCATTAGCTAAGACGACATCGCTCTCAGTAATAGCACCGACGCTTCCTCTAATAACCGTTAATTTCGTTCCCTCTACCTCTATTTTAGATAAACTTTGTTTTATAGCTTCTAAACTTCCGTTAACATCAGCCTTTAAGATAACATTGACTTCTTTAACGCCAGTTTTTACATTCTCAAATAAATCATCAAAGGTCATACCCGAGCGATTACTGTCTTTTGCTTTAACTCTCTCCGCTCTTTTAGCAGCGATTGCTTTAGCCTGTTTCTCTGTTTCAAAAGCCATGAATTTATCTCCGGCTGATGGCAATTGTGTAAGTCCGGTAATCTCGACTGGCATCGATGGATGAGCTTCAGTTATCTCGACATTCTTATCGTTCTTCATCGTCCTTATCTTAGCAAATCCCGTCCCTACTACTAAAGGATCGCCGAGTCTTAAAGTCCCGTTTTGAACGAGGATAGTAGCGACTATTCCCGTTCTCTTATCAAGTCTCGACTCAATGACGGTTCCCATCGCATAACGTGATGGATTAGCTCTTAATTCAGCTATTTCACTAACTAAGATAATCGATTCTAAAAGTTTATCGATATTCTCACCCGTTTTACATGAAATTTCATTAAAGACGATGTCTCCACCCCACTCTTCAGGTACTAAACCATAATCAGCCAATTCTTTCTTAACTAATTCAACGTTAGCATCTGGCTTGTCAATTTTATTTATAGCTACTAAGATAGGAACATTTGCCGCTTTAGCATGATCGATTGCCTCTTTTGTTTGTGGTTTAACACCATCATCAGCTGCAACGATAATAATTACTATATCAGTAACACTAGCACCTCTAGCACGCATTTCGGTAAAGGCTTCGTGTCCAGGCGTATCGATAAATGTTATTTTACTAGCACTACACACGACTTGATAAGCTCCTATCGCTTGAGTAATTCCTCCAGCTTCACAACTAACTATATCCGTCTCTCTTATTTTATCCAACAAAGACGTTTTCCCGTGATCGACATGCCCCATTATCGTAACGATAGCCGGACGATTCACTAAGTTTTCCTCATTATCGCTAGCTTCATATTTTTCAAAATTAGTTATATCTTTAGTCTCTGACATTTTTACTTCTTTATCATAATCTAATGCTAAAAGCTCTACTAGTTCAAATGTTAACGGATAATTAATATTTGCCATTACTCCTAACTTCATTAGCTTTTTAATAATATCAGCAGCTGTCGTATTTAAATTTTCCGCTAAAGAAGTCACAGTCATATCTTTAGTATAAAAGATGATATTTTGTTTTTCATCAGTATCAGTCATCAATTTTTCACGATGACGATAAAGTTCTTTTCTAGCCTTTTGAAACTTGTTCTTAACTGCTTCACTACGTTCTGATCGTGGCTTTAACTTTTCTTTCTTAGTCGTATTATCAGCATCAATTTTAGAATCAGTCAATATTTGTTCGACTCTATCTTCTAAAATCTCATCATCGTTATAATCATTATTTAAAGTGTCTAATTCACCATCGAGTATGATTATATCCTCTTCCGTAAGCATCGTCTCTTCATCCGTATATTTTATTTTTAGTTCCTTACACAGAAGCATAATCTCTTCTATGCTCTTATTAACATCGTTTGCATATTCTAACAAACTCATCATGCTAATCACCTCTTTTCTTAAATTTGTTCCAAAGTCTTAATTATTTCTTCGTAAACATCATCTGGTATGTTTACTTCAAGATGTCTTTCTAAAGCTTTATTCACTTTGGCTTTCTTTATAACTTCTACATCTTTTTTTATGTATGCTCCTCTTCCGTTCTTTTTACCAGTAAGATCTACTTCAACATTTCCTTCAGGAGTCCTGACGACTCTTAAAAGATCTTTTTTAGGCAATCTCTCTTTAGTAATAACGCAACTTCTTAACGGTATTTTTTTTACTTTCATAAGGCCTCCTTAATTTTTAAAGATAATGCCCATTTCTCTTGCTTGTTCATTATTCTTAATATCTATTCTATAATGAGTAAGTTTAGATGCGAGCCTGGCATTTTGACCTTTCTTACCAATTGCAAGTGAAAAGTTATCATCATCGGCAATAACAATCGCTTCTTGCTTCTTTGGATCAGTTACCATTACATGTAAGTTTCTTGCTGGAGAAAGAGCATTTCCAATAAATGTCTCAGGATCTCTGTCATACCTAATAATATCTATTTTCTCGCCACTTAACTCTTCGATAATACGATTAATACGACTTCTTTTTTCACCGATACAAGCACCTATTGGGTCGATATGTGATACTTCAGAGTAAACTGCTACTTTGCTTCTAAACCCAGCATCTCTAGCAACACTATACAACATTATCGAACCATCAGCTAATTCTGGTATTTCAAGTTCAAATAATCTCTTTAAAAATCCATAATGATTTCTAGATAGAAGAATAAATAATCCCTTACCACTATTATCAACTTTCGTAACATATACTTTTATTTGTTTTCCCATCTCTATTTTTTCACCAGGAATACATTCTTTTTTAGGTAAAATACCATTGCTTCTACCAAGATCAATAAAGTAATTGTCAACATCTTCTAAGGCAACTGTTCCGACTAGAAGTTCTCCTTCTTTGTCAGCAAACTCACCCATGATCGAATCTCGTTCCGCTTCTCTTATCTTTTGTACGATAACTTGTTTTGCCGTCGAAGCCGCTACTCTTCCAAAGTCTTTTGGAGTTACCTCGGTATCGATAGTATCTCCAACATTTAAAGCTTTGTTGATCTTTCTAGCTTCTGTTAAAGTAATATGATAATTAGGATTGTAATCAATTATCTCTTCTTCGTCTTCATCAGTCTCTGCACCTTCTACTATATCATCTTTAACTTCTTCTTCTAACTCTTCTTCTTTTTCGATAGCCAATTCATCTTCTACTACTGTTTTATAAGAGTATACTTTAATATCTCCCGTCTCTTTATTAATAAAAACTTTAGAATTAGTAAGTGAATTAAAGTTTTTCTTATAAGCCGTAGCCAGTGCTAAATTCATAGCATCAAATACAATTTCTTTATCGATATTTTTTTCTTTAGCAATCATATCGACTGCTTTAATAAATTCTTGTCCGTTCATTTTACCTATCTCCTTTTGATTTAGCATATACATCTAAAATATAACTTTCAGCAATTAAATCCTCTTTATCTAATAATGGGTTTAATATCTTTGTCGCTTCAACTACTCTTTTTAAATCGATAATCTCGGCACTATCTAATATTACTCTTAGGTAGTTTTCAGATCCTTCTTTCTCGTAGATAACATCATCGATGTAAACATTTAACTCTTCTAGTATACTCTTAGATAAATCAATTATCTTTTCTCTCATTCTTCACCCCTTCAATATAAAAAGTGGAAGAGTTCTTCCACTTGTTGATATCAAGAGTATATAACATTTTATTAATATAAGCAAGGACTTTTAATATTTTTTATACAAATTGTTTTTGTTGTAATTAATCGGTTTTCTTGTTCTTGTATCTTAGCCAAAAATTATAGCCGATAGGTCTTTGAGATAAGTGTTTTACTCTTTCTATTTCTGCATTCTTAATACCCGTTGGCGATAACAAAATTATATTTGATAAGTCGCGATTTAAAAGTAAACTTTCTCCATTTGCAATCAATCCTGTTATCGAATTACCAACCGCTAGTGTACACATATCTCGGTAAGAACTTATATAAGAACGATTATCCAAATTGTTCGTATTTGTCCTAAAAATACAAAAAGGTACTTTCATCTCACTACTACCTATTATAGTAAAGGCTCCTGTTAGAGCTCTCTCTTCATCAAATACGCCATCGTAAAGTCCATAAGCCATTTCGATACTCGCTGAACAACCATAACCATCGATAATTTCAGCATTTACTTCTAACCCTTCCGGATTCTCTATCTTTCCAACCGAGACATTCGAACCAAGCCAAAAATTTCCCCAAAGATTTTTCAAATATTTTCCCGCTACTGCATTTAAAACAAAGTTGGCCTTAGCATAATCTTGTAAAGTTAAATCATTTTTTTCTTTTCCTATTTTCATTTCCAAAACCTCTCCTGTGAGTTTTATACTAACATACAAAATAAAAAAAAAGAAATTAAAATTTCTTCTTTAAAAATCTTCTCACTGTATAGTATAAAAACATAATATAGATAAATACTAAAGCCCACATTAATATATCTTGAATAATTCCACTAGAGTGTGTCCTGATGATATAAGGAATACTATCGGGAACATTATTAGAAACGATGGAACTTATCTCTCCTAATGCCAAATTTGAAGTTATATATGCTAATAACCTTAAAAAGATATCAATTATTGCAACAGCATATATAAATCCTCCAAAACTCTTAAAGAAAAATAAAACTACTAATAATACGACGATTATTATAACTGAATCAATCATGTGACCTCCTACTATATAACATATATTATCATACTTTAAAGACAAACAAAAGTATTTTTAATACCAATCAGAATTGTTAAAATAATGATTTTTTTCTTTCTCAAACTGCAATTTAGTCTGTTCACCATGCCCTGGATATATTTTGATATTATCATCGTACTTTCTAATCTTAGATAAAGACTGTTTCATCTCTTCGATACTTCCACCAAAGAGATCACAACGACCGATATCATTTTTAAAGATAAAGTCACCGGTAAACATAACCTTTTCTTCTTCAAAGTAATAAGTTACTGAATCTTTAGAATGTCCTGGGGTATAGATGACTTTAAATTTGAAACCTTCTAAATCATATTCTTTTTCAAGGAGATTATCTCTTTCATAAACTTCTACAGGATATGCCTTAAGTAAGTCTTCTAAAGCTCCAATGTGATCAAAATGATTATGAGTTATTAAAACGGCTACTACTTCGTCTTTTATCTTTTCATTTATCTTTGGAAAATCGTATCCTGGATCGATTACTAAACATTTACCTTCTTTGGAAACGATATAACAATTCTCTTCTAAGCTACCACATATGACTTTAGATACTTTAAATAAGTAGTGCCTTTTCTTAGAAAAATCACAACCACAATAATCTTGCCTATAAAGATCATATTCTTTAGAAATTTCAATACTTCTCTTATATCCTTCATTCTTTTTAAAATCTGAAATTAAATACGTAACATTATGTTCTTTTTCTACTTCTAAACCGATGTCATTCAATATTTTAGCGTTCTTATAAGGACTTACAGATAAAGTCGTTGTAAAAAAATCGTGGTTTAATTCTTTTGCTTTTTTAGCCGTTTCATTTAAACGTAGCTTATAGCATAAAAGACACCTTCCACGTCCTTCTTCATCGTTCTCGTGTCCTATAATTAGATTTTTATACTTATCGGGTTCCCAAACACCTTCTAAGTAACTGACTTTATTTTTAAAGTTAAAGGTATTAATAAATTTAATTTGCTCTTTTTTTCTTCTCTCGTACTCATCATTATCAGTAATATTCGGATTATAATAAAAAACCGTGATTTCGAAGTACTCAGATAACGTTTCTAAAACTGATGTCGAGCATGGAGCACAACAACTATGAAGCAACAACTTATTACTCCCTTTTTCACTTATTATATTTTCAAAGTGCTCTCTCATCTTATTCATATAATCACCTAATCTTATTTTAGTTTTTTTAAAGTGAAAAGTCAAATTTTAGGCAAAACAAAAAAAGAATACTATTAGTATTCTTTTTATAAGTACTTTATGGACTACTTACAAGTATAACCGTCGTCGATTAATCCTTGTTTTACTTCTTCAAACGTTCCAGCTAAATCTTCATCATCTAGATCTGGTGACATCTTCATAGTAACTTCTTTACCGCTTTGCTTAACTGAACAGTCTTTAGGAGCATCTTCTCCTTCACAAGCTGACTCTAAGAATTCTACCATTTGTTTAGCAGTATCCTCATCTTCGAATTCAAAAGTTGATTCGATAGTTGCTTTTTCAACTTTCTTACCATCCTTATCAAAAACGATTTTAGCTGTCATCTTGTTTCCGTCTTCTTCCATAGTACAAGTTAGTGTTTTACCACCACCGCACGCTGTAAGAACAAATAAACTAGCAACAACAAATAAAGACAAAATTACTCTTTTTTTCATAACGTACCTACCTTTCTAAAACAAAGATATCATATCCAATAATAAAATGCAACCTTAAAAATCACTTAAAATACTTTTTCTATTATTATAATTATTGATTTTCTCAATAAACTCAAGTACTTATAAGCAGATTCATTTTAAAGACATTTTTTTTTGAAGTCCTATCTTTCTAACAAATAATATAATCTACGTTAGAAGTTCACTAGCAAAAAAAAAAGAATACTATTCAGCACTCTTAACTTCTAGAACTTTGTTACCTTTATATGATCCACATTTTTTGCAAACACGATGTGGCTTAACAACTGCTCCACATTCTTTACAAACAATAGTTCCAACAGCTTCTAAAGCACTATGACTTCTTCTCATTCTTTTTCTTGTTTTTGAAACTTTTCTAAACGGTACTGCCATCTTTAATCACTCCCATCTTTATCAAATAGTGTATCGAAAGGATTTCTCTTCGATTCTTCTTCACTAATCAATTTCCAGCCTTCTCCATGATATTCCTCATAATTATTTACTAAAGTATACCTAAGAGGAACTTCCACTACAATAGTTTGCCACAAAACTTCAATAATATCAAGATAATTCTCATCTTTTAATAAAAAATCTTTTATTTTATGTGATATTTCAAATGAAAACGGAAACCAAACGTCTTTTAATGTAATCGAGTCGGATAGTTTCATTTCCCCTTCTCCCTCTAACTCTAAATAAAGTTCCTCATCACTTTTTTCAAATATCTTTCCCTTAACTATTATTTCTTTTAAATCCTTTATCTCCGTTTCAAGAAACATTTCTTTAGGAATAAGATATTTTTTATCGATAATTATTTCTTGATGTTTAATATTTTTTAAATCTATTATGTCTTCCATTACCTAATTATATAATCTTTTTGTTAAAACTGCCACTATTTCTTTTAATTAGTTCTCTTTTTTTGTATAATAACATTGAGGTGATATTATGGCTGTTGGGCTTATTTGTGAATATAATCCTTTTCATAATGGACACCTATATCATATTAATAAAACTAAAGAAATGTTTCCAAATGAAGTTATCGTTTTAGTTTTAAGTGGTAATTATACTCAAAGAGGATTAATTAGTATAGTCGAAAAGTTCGATAAAGCTAAAATCGCCTTAGATTATGGGGTCGATTTAGTAATGGAACTCCCCTTTTGTTACTCGACTCAAAGTGCTGATGTTTTTAGCTATGGCGCTCTTAAAATATTAAATGAGTTGAAAGTCGAAAAATTAGTTTTTGGAAGTGAGTCAAACGACTTAGAAAGCCTTAAAACAATGGCTAAAAAACAGCTTAATGACTCTTCTTACAATAGTTTAGTAAAGGAAAAACTTAAGAGCGGAGTCAATTATCCAACGGCAATGAGTGAGTCTTTAAAAGATGTTGGAGCGACAAATTTAAAAGAACCTAATGACCTTTTAGGCCTTTCATACATTAAGACTATTTTTGAAAATGACTTTAATATTGAGGCATATACTATTCTTCGAACAAATGATTTTCATAGTAATCAATTATCCGGAAAGATTAATAGTGCTACTAGCATTAGAAAAGCTATCTTAGAAAATAAAGACATTAACTTTTCTATTCCTAAAGGGGTTTTAGAACACATTAAATTAGATAACCTTGACGATAAATACTTTGATTTATTAAAATATAAAATAATTTCAGAAGGCATTAATATAAAAAAGTATCTGACTGTTGATGAAGGAATAGAAAATAGAATCTTAAAATATATTAATGACGTCGATTCTTTAGAAGATTTAATTTTAAAAATTAAGACTAAACGTTATACATATAACAAATTAAAGAGAATGTTTATTCATATTCTCTGTTCATATAAAAAAGATGCTAAGAATGATGAGAGTATTTATTTACGAGTATTGGGATTTAATAAAAAAGGGAAATCTTATTTAAATACTGTTAAAAAAGAGTTGAATTATCCATTGATTACAAACATTAATAAAGACAATATCGATATTTTAAAGAAAGAAATAGAATGTGATTTAATATACAATTTAATAGTTAATAAAAATGAAAATTTATATAAAAAGAAACCGATTATAAAAGACGTATTAAAGTAATACGTCTTTTTATTATATTTCTTCTATTTTTAAGAAGTTTGTTTGTTTAATTGTCGGGTTGCTATGAATACCACCAGTAACGATAATCTTATCCAAAGGATCTAATTTTAATATTGATTTAGCTAACCTCTTTGCGTGTTCGACGACCAAATCCATCGATGTATCATCATGCTCTACCACTATCGGATTAACACCATAATTTAACGTTAGTTTTCTCGCGACTTTTTCATTAGGACAAATTGCTAAAACGACTGGATTAGGTCTTAAATTACTAATTACTTTAGCACTATGACCACCTGTAGTTGGTACGACTATAGCTTTTACATCGACGTTATCTAAACTAGATACGACTGCTGCTGCAATCGCTTCCGTTACATCGTTGTTCTTCGTAGATGTAAACTTCAAGAAATATTCCGGATGATTTTCTGTTTCTACACAAATTTCAGCCATATATTTAACGGCTTCAACCGGGTGTTTTCCAATCGTTGACTCTCCACTTAACATAACGGCATCTGTTCCATCAAAGACCGCATTACTAATATCTGATACTTCTGCTCTTGTCGGTCTTGAATTAGAAGACATTGAAGCTAACATTTCAGTTGCGACTATTACTAATTTTCCTTTTTCACGACATTTACGAATAATTGTCTTTTGAATTACCGGTAAATTTTGAATATTTACTTCGACTCCCAAATCCCCTCTAGCAATCATTATTCCGTCACTAACATCGATAATATCATCTAAATTATCAAGAGCGACATTATTTTCAATTTTTGAAACAATTTGAATGTCTCCGCGACCATTACTTTTCAATAAATTTCTTACTTCTTCGACATTACCTTTTGTCTCGACAAAAGACAATGCTAAAAAGTCTCCTTCATTTTGACAAGAGTAACTTATATCTTCAATATCCTGTTCACTGACGAATGGCAAATCAAGACGAACTCCGGGAATATTTACACTTTTTCTAGAAGATATTATTCCTCCTTCTAAAACGATACATGTAATACCATAATTATCTTTATCGATTACTTGTAGTCTAATTAAAGCATCGTCTATTAATACCAAATCACCAACAGAGACTCTATCTAAGACTTCGGGATGATTAACTGAAAAACTCGAATTTGTTCCAAGCACATCCTCTTTAGTAATTGTAATCCTTTGACCGATCAATAATTTTACTCCACCCTCTTGCATTTCTAAAGTACGGAAATCAGGTCCTTTAGTATCAAACAATATGGAAATATGACGACCAGTTAACCATCTTACTTTCTTTATGTTATTTAAGATGACATCTGTTTCTTCTCTCTTACCATGAGAAAAATTTATTCTAGCAACATCCATTCCAACATCAACCATTTTTAACATTACATCTACATCTTGAGATGCTGGTCCAATACTACAAATTATTTTAGTCTTTTTCATTTTATACCCATCTTTCTATTCTACACTAACTATTATATAGCAAATTATTTAATTAATACATAATAACAATGAATTATTAAACGATTTAACACTATTCACTTGTCACCTCGATATCACCAAATTTATGAGGAACAATTCCCGTTACAAAAGTAGCAGACTCCGTTCCGCCAGTTATAGCTCTCCAGTCAAAGCTTCTCCCCGTCTCATTGACTATATTTGTAATCATATTAAATCTACCAAAAGAGACTGTTTTTAAAAACGCGTTCGACCCTATGCTAGTAACATTTTTTGGAATAGTAATTTGGGTAAGATATGATGTCGTAAAAGCACTGCTTGCAATCGTTGTCAATGTCTCAGGTAAAATTAATGATTTTAAACCCGTTTCAGTGAACGCATTTGACGCTATAGTAGTCAGAGCGACTCCGTTTTGATGACTTGGAACGATTATATTTTCTTTTTTTATACCGCCATAACCTATTATCGTCGAATAATCTATACCACTTGCCGTTCTTCTATAAATAAAAGCTTGTTCATCAGGTAGTTTATTTGAACTAAAAGCTCTGGTCCCAATTGAAGTGACCGACGCCGGTATCGAGACTCCTGTTATTCCAACAGACATAAAAGCCGAAGATCCAATCGTTTTTAAAGCAACGCCATTTTTCGTAGCTGGAATAGTAACAAAACCTCTATTTGCACCAGCATAGCTAACGATATTAGAATAATTTGTCGTTCCATCAGAATTTCTAGCATAAATAAACGCCTCTTCATCCGGTAATAGATTAACATTAAAACTACGCGTTGCAATACTTGTAACTGAAGGAGGAATATTGAGACTCGCAAGACGATTCCCTGCAAAAGCCGCTCCTTCAATCGTCTTTAAACTGCTAGGAAGAACGACGCTAGTCAATCTATTTCCACCAAAAGCAAAAGTACCGATCGTTTCTACCGTACTCGGTATAACTACAGAATTTAATTGTAAGTTTCTAAATGAACTAGCCGCAATTGTTTTTAAAGCAACACCTTCGACACTTGCAGGTATTACAATGTCTTTTGATGCTCCAGCATAACCGATTATCATCGAATAATCTACCGTACCATTGCTATTTTGTTTATATATCATTGCCGATTCTTCAGGAATTAAATTGTTTGTAAAAGCTCCCGTACCAAGACTGGCAATTGGTCCTGGAAATGAAATAGAAGTCAATTTATTATTAGCAAACGCTTCATTACCTATCGAAGTTAGACTCTGCGGGAAAGATATTTTCGTTAAATTATTTCCTCTAAAAGACGATCCCCCTATTTTAATAATTCCTTCTGGAATAATCACGCTATTTATTTTTAATCCATTAAAAGCATAAGAACCTATTTCTGTTACCGGATAACCATCGATAAAAGCGGGTATTTCAACGTCTTTTGAGCAATTAACATCATAACTATCGATTATGGCTTTATCGTTTACAACCGAATAAACAAAACACTCTCTCGCCTCTTCTTTAGTAAGTATAAGAATCGGAGACGTTTCAATTATATTACCGTTTTTATCGATAATATAAATCTTTTCGCGGTTACCTATTCTTTGTCGATTATTTACCGTTAAATCATCACCACTCTTAACATCATCAATCTTAATCTCTTCTCTTTTCTTAAGAGCTATCTTGTAACCGGAAGAATCAACGGATGTCCAATAATACTCGAAACCATCGCCCGTATAAGTAACTACGGCATAGGCATCTACCCAATCACCAAAAGGACTCTGTCCCCCTCTTTCTAATTTAATATTGTTAATATGAACATAATACGTAGTATTATCGTCAAAAAAGGCATATTCGGCACTGTTTACCTTGTTTTTAATACCATCTAAATAACCAGATATATTTTTAACATATGCCTCTTTTCTGGAGTTTAAAATATATTCTGTTACTGATGGAATCGCTATTAATAAAAGTACTCCTAAAATAATTATAACTGCTAAAAGTTCTATAAGAGTAAAGGCTTTTCTATTTTTCATACGCTCTCTCCTAGTCTATATTATTAGTATAACATTATAAAAAAAATAAATAAAGATTAGTTATCTTTATTTATTAATTTTATTCCTAACTCTCTTAGTTGTTCTTCGTTAACAATTCCTGGTGCATTTGTCATTAAACAAGAAGCACTCGCCGTTTTAGGAAAAGCGACTACGTCTTTAATGTTCTCAGTTTCAGCAAGTAGCATGATTAGCCTTTCTAGTCCGATTCCTACTCCACAATGAGGAGGGGCACCATACTTGAATGCCTCTAAAAAGAATCCAAATTTTTGTTTTGCTTCTTCTTCGGTTAAACCAATTGCCGAGAATACTTTAGCTTGTATCTCATTGTCATGGATTCGAACAGAACCACTTAAGAGTTCATAACCGTTTACTACTAAATCATAAGCTCTAGAATAACAATTTTCCTTATCTGTTTCTAATTTATCCATATCTTCTAACTTTGGTGAAGTAAATGGATGGTGTGCCGCTACAAAGCGATTATCTTCTTCAGAAAACTCAAACATTGGAAAATCAGTTACCCATAAAAACTTATATTCTCTCTTATTAAAAAGTTCATATTTAGTAGCTAATTTGCTTCTAAGGGCTCCTAATGCTGTCTTAACTATTTTCTTAGAATCAGCCAAGATAAAAGCAACATCTCCTTCTTTTAAGTTTAATCTATCTACTAATGCTTGTCTTTCTTTTTCTGAGATATTTTTGACTAAAGAACCACTAAGTCCTTCTTCAGTTACTTTTATATAAGAAAGAATCTTTGCCTTGTATATCTTTACATACTCACTAAATTCATCGATTTCTTTTCTAGTTACATTTTGATTGTTTAAAACGATAGCGTTGACAATCCCTTTATTACTTAAAATGTCTTTATAAATTTGAAACTCTGTATCTTCGAATATATCAGATACTTCTTGTATTTCTAGAGCATATCTAATATCGGGTTTATCACTACCATAACGTTCGAAACACTCTTTATGTGTCAATCTATCAAATTTAGGTAAAGGTATATTTTTAGTCTTTAAGAATATCTCTTTCATCAGTCCTTCGACAATTGCCCAAATATCTTCTTCACTACTAAAACTCATCTCAATATCTATTTGAGTAAACTCTGGTTGACGATCTTTCCTTAAGTCTTCGTCTCTAAAACTTCTAGCTATTTGAAAATATTTTTCCATTCCACCAATCATTAATAACTGTTTATATATTTGAGGTGACTGTGGTAGAGCATAGAAGTTTCCTTTAGTTATTCTTGACGGGACTAGATAGTCTCTTGCACCTTCAGGAGTTGGTACACAAAGAATAGGTGTCTCAATTTCGATAAAACCCAGACTTGATAAAAAGTTTCTAGTTATTAGAGTAACGTCATTCCTTAACATTAGATTGTCTTTGATATTATCTCTTCTAATATCTAAATAACGATATTTTAGTCTAGTCTCTTCAAGTGAAGATTTATCCATACTAATTTCGAATGGTAAATCACTAGAAGTATTTAATAGTTCTAACTCTTCTACTAATATTTCTATTTCTCCTGTTGGAATCTTAGTATTGACACTTTCTCTTTTAGAAATTTTACCAATCGCTTTAATAACGGCTTCAGTTTTTAAACTTGAAGCTAGTTCATAATACTCATTTTCTGGTCTAACGACTAATTGGACAATACCAGAGCGGTCTCTAAGATCGATGAAAACTAGTCCACCCAAGTCTCTCTTTTTCATTACCCAACCATATACTTCGACTATTTGGTCGATATCTTTTGTCGTAAAATTACCATTGTTATATTTCTTCATAATCTTCCTCACTCTCATTTAATACATTAAATTTCTCATCAAAATAATATAATAAATACTCGACTTTTATCAATTCTTCTTCTTTTGTAACATTATCTTTTATCTTTATTTCATCATTTACCAAATCTTCATCATTTAACAAGATTAAATATCTACTATTTAAACGATCGGCCTTCTTAAACTGATTCTTTAGATTTTTTCCATTGTATTCAGTATCGACGATAAAACCATTTATCCTCAAATATTGAGTAAGTGATGCCGCATACTTCTTTTCAGTATCTGAGACATACATAACGAATATTTCCGTCTTATTATTAATCGGTAAAACGATCTCATTGTTTTCTAAAGCATCTAGGATACGACCAATACCACAAGCAAAACCGACTGCTGGAGTCTCTGGTCCATCTAATAGATCGACTAAACCGTTATACCTACCTCCACCACCTAAGACACTGACTGTCTTATCTGGATTAATACCATCTATTTCAAAGACAGTATGATTGTAATAATCTAGGCCTCTAACTAATGAAGGATCTACTTCATAATCTATTTCTAACTCTTCTAAATAAGTCATCACTTCTTCAAAGAAAGTCTTACTCTCTTCATTTAAATAATCACTTGCTTTAGGAACGTTTTTAAATAAAGGGTTATTATTATCTACTTTACAATCTAGTATTCTTAATGGATTCTTCTCGATTCTCACTTCACAATCGCTACATAAATCTCTTATATGAGGTTTAAAATAGTCATAGATAGCTTTTCTGTACTTATCTCTTGATTCCGTATCACCCAATGAGTTGATTCTGACTTTTATATTAGTCAGACCTAACATTTTTAATAAGTTTACTGGTATAGATATGACTTCTGCATCGATAAAAGGATCATTACTTCCTAATACTTCTGTACCAAATTGAATAAACTCCCTATCTCTGCCTAATTGTGGTCTCTCATAACGATACATCGGTGCATTATAGTAAAACTTTTGTGGTTGGATTGCTTCAGCATAAAATTTGTTCTCGATAAAACTTCTAACTACTCCAGCCGTTCCTTCTGGCCTTAAAGTTAGATTTCGATCGCCACGATCTTTAAAGTCATATGTCTCTTTAGAAACGACATCGGTCGAATCTCCAATACTTCTATGGAATAATTCACTGGCTTCAAACACGGGTGTTTGAATAAGAGTATAATTATATTTTTCCATCAAAGAATCAATTGCTTTATTTAAATATTGCAACCTCTTAGCATTCTCTCCATAAATGTCGTAACATCCTTTTGGTTTCGTTATCATAAATTCCTCCTAAAATAATAAAAAGGTAGCAGTATAAGGACGATTTCTCGTGGTGCCACCTTAATTTCATAATTATTATTATGCTTAAATTCTTAACGCGAATAAACGATTCTAATTTAGTATAGCCGTCTTCAATACTTAAGTCTTAACATTTTCACCAAACCATGTATTCTCTAATAAAACTTCGAGTATTTACTAATTCTATATAGAATATATTCTTATAATACAATAAATATCCTTTTTTTACAATAGTCTTTTACTATTTATTATCGTTATATATGACTTTGATTGGTTTTAGTTTGGAATTATCTTTCTGATACATACCATATATAGCTAAGACATTTCCTTCTTCATCTTTAAAAAGAATCTCTTCGCTATCATAAATATTATCGATAATAGCTCCATTTATTATTTTAAATTTAAGCTCATCACTCGCTATTTTAAAATCGTAATTAATTAAGGCTTCTGGAATAGAGATAATACTCTTAATTTCGTCGATCAAATTCGCATCTTTTAAATAAAAGTCTCCTTGTCTTATTCTTCTCAAACCACTCATATTACAAAAAACGTCTAGTTTGACTCCGATATCTCTTATTAGACTTCTAATATATGTTCCTTTACTAGAAAGCACTCTAAAAGAAAAACCTTCTAAATTATAAGTAAGTAATTCTATCTCAAAAATCGTAATGTTTTTCTTAGGCAATACTACTTCTTCATTGTTTCTAGCATATTGATAAAGTTTTTTACCGTCTACTTTTACGGCTGAATAAAGTGGTACTTCTTGAATAGATTCACCTAAAAAAGAATTTAATATTTTTATTAAGTCTTCTTTCGTGGGAACTTTATCGTCTCTTTTTAAAATAGTTCCTGTTATATCTAGAGTATCTGTAAGAGTACCAAATTTAACATCAGCAAGATACTCTTTTTTTTCTTCGTTTAATAAGCTAACTATCTTTAGGCCATCATTAATAGCTACGACTAATAATCCTGTAGCTAATGGGTCCAAGGTACCTAGGTGTCCAACTTTTTTCGTCTGATATTTTTTAGCTATTATATTACATATATCTCTACTAGTATAACCTTGTTGTTTATCGATAAGTATTAATCCGTTCATTAAATCACTCTTTCTGACATTTAGGACAATAATAAGTTCCTCTTCCACCGACTTTTATTTTAATAATCTCAGTACCACATATTTTACATTTATGTCCGGCTTGCTGGTGAACCATTAGGTCGTTTTGAAACAATCCGGATATTCCTTCCTCAGAAGTGTAACTCCTAATAGTTGTTCCACCTTCTAAAATAGCCTTATCTAATATTTTGATAGTATTATCGATTATCTTCTTTAAGTCTTTAGCTTTTAATAGACTAGAGCTAGTCAAAGGATTTATCTTGCTAGCAAATAATATTTCGTCGGCATAAATATTACCGATACCCGTTACAATTTTTTGATCTAACAAGACGGTCTTTATTGGCAACTTTTTATTTTTATATTTATCTTTTAAATAGTCTGGAGTCAAGTTTTTGTCCCACGCTTCTAAACCTAATTCTGTAAAAGGTTTCATCGAATAAAGTATATCTTTTGGTATTAATAATGTTCTGGCAAACTTTCTTACATCTATAAATCTTAAATTCTCACCATTATTTAAATAATAAATAACATGTTCATGCTTTCCAAAATCATTATCTGTATTTCTAAACAAAAATTTTCCTTCCATCCTTAAATGAAATAGAGCGTAGTCTGTATCTAACTCCATAACTATCCATTTACCTCTAGTAGTAATCGAATTAATCGTTTGTCCTTTTATCTTTGAAATATAATCTTCTACTTTAGGGTATTCTATAATTTTAGGATATAAGGCTTTTACATCTATTATTTTTCTCTTAAGTATTCTTTTTTCTAGTTTTTTAACTACGGTGATTACTTCTGGTTTTTCAGGCATATATCCTCCTTATTTGGCTTCATACCAATTAGAACCTTTATTTATATCGACGACTAGTGGCACGGATAATTCATAAGTGGTTTCCATCGTCTCTTTAATTATCTTTTCAACGACCTCTACTTCTTCTTTTAAAACATCGAATACGAGTTCATCATGAACTTGTAAAAGCATTTTACTCTTTAAATTTCTCTTAGTAAACTCTCTATATATATCGACCATAGCTTTTTTCAAGATATCGGCACTAGACCCTTGAATAGGGGTATTAAGAGCCATTCTCTCACCGCTTGATCTAATCATATAGTTTTTATTCTTAAGTTCATCGATTACTCTTTTCCTATTCATTATCGTTTTAACAAAACCGTCTCTATGAGCGTTGCTAACGATTTCATTCATATATTCTTTTATTCTAGGATAAGTGTTCAAATACTCATCGATAAATCTCTTTGCTTCAGAAAAATCGATATTTAAATCTTCACTTAAACCAAAACTACTAATACCATACAAAATCCCAAAGTTTACTGCTTTCGCTCTTCTTCTTAATTCACTCGTTACTTCTTCTTCCGAAACTTTAAAGATATCACTAGCAGTCTTTGTATGAATGTCTTTCTTATCAATAAAGGCTTCGATCAAATTATCGGCACCAGAAATATGAGCGAATAAACGCAACTCTATTTGGGAATAGTCAGACGACAATAAGATAGAATCTTTAGAAGGAACAAAAGCTTTTCTAATTAACCTACCATATTCTAATCTTATCGGTATATTTTGTAAGTTAGGATTAGATGAAGAAAGTCTTCCTGTTCTAGTTAGAGTCTGATTAAAAATAGTATGTATTTTACCATCACTTTCTATTTCTGATAATAGTCCGACTATATAATTACTATGCAATTTAGCCAATGTCCTATAGTTTTCAATTAAAGGTACAATTGGATGAAAACCACTTATCTTATCTAATATTTCTTTTCCAGTAGAATAATTAGCGTCTTTTATTTTCTTTGGATAAGGAATTTTTAATTTATTAAATAAGACATCTCCTAATTGTTTCGGAGAAGCGATATTAAACTCCATCTCGGCATATGTGTATATTTCATGAGTTAAGTCTTGTAATTTATTAGCAATCTCTTCTCCCATGTCATTTAATATGCCTTCATTAACGTTTATTCCCGTTATCTCCATATCCGCTAAGACATATACTAAAGGCATCTCTATTTCTTCAAATAAATACCACGCATTTTCTTCTTTAAGCCTTTCAATGTAAGTATCTTTAGTATCGAAAATGTATTTAGCTCTTAGAGAAGCATTTTTAATTAATATATCCTCATCTGGTACTTTTAATTTAGCTAAAGTACCAAACTCTTCTTCATAAAATAACACTTCACTACCATCATTTTTCATTAAGTAGCTTATATCGTCTTTTAAAGTATAATTTAATAAATAAGCCGCAATCATCTGATCGTATGAACAATCATTCAAAGTAATACCCAATTTATTTAAAACGTAAATAGCTTTTTTCAAGTCATAGGTGTATTTTAAAATACTCGCGTCTAACTTGCCTTTCTTTAAGACATCAATCGGAACATAATAAGCTTGTTTTCCATCGTACAATGAAAGTCCTAAAGGAGTAGCATCGTGATAGTTATAGCCTAATAATTCTAAATAAAAGGAATATTCTTTCTTTTTATCCAATTTAGTTAAATCAGTAATTATTTCTGTTTTAAGTTCTTCTTTTAAAACGTTAGTTCTTATCGTATCTTTCTTAATATTCAATTTTTTTATCGTGCTATAAAATTCTAGTTCTTCTAGCATCTCTATATATTTAAAAGGATCATAACCCGAATATCTTATGTTTTCAAAAGTGGTATCGACCGGTACTTCCTTATAAATTGTAGCTAAATCATAACTCATATAAGCACTATCTTTTCCTAATTCGAGTTTTTCTTTTAATTTGCCTTTTATATTTTCGATGTTTTCATAAACCCCATCTAAAGTCTTATGCTCTTGTAAAAGGCTAAGAGCAGTCTTTTCTCCGACTCCTTTTACTCCCGGAATATTATCGGAAGAATCTCCCATTAAAGCTTTTAAATCGATCATTCTAATCGGTTCCATGTTATAAGTATTTAAAAATTCTTCTTTGGTCATTCTTATATGATCGGTCTGTTTTAATAATTTTACTTCAACGTCATTTGATATTAATTGTAATAAGTCTTTATCACTACTTATGATAACCGCTTTATAGTCTTTCTCTCTGTCCACTTTACTAGCAAAAGTCCCAATGATGTCATCTGCCTCATAATTATCGACTTCATAATAAGTAATTCCCATTGCCTTTACTAATTCTTTTGCAACGGGGAATTGCTTTTTTAAGTCATCTGGAGTCTCTATTCTTCCCTCTTTATATTCTAGATACTTATCGTGTCTAAAAGTCTTCCCCTTATCGAATGCAATCATTATATAAGAGGGCTTCTCGTCTTCTATTATTTTATTAACAGTATTTATTAGGCCCAAAAGAGCATTCGTTGGAAAACCTTTTGAATTTTTTAGAATATTACCACTATAGATAGTAGCATAATAACTTCTAAATAAAATATTGTTACCATCGATTAAAACTATTTTTTCCATTTATATCACCTTGATTTATTATACCATAAAAAAGACAGACTTTAGTCTGTCTCTTTAATATAAGCACACTCCGTACACTTGATTCCTTTATTTTTAACGACTAGGAAACCCTTATTACAATTTGGGCAATTTTCTCCAGTAGGTAAATCCCACATCGCTACTTTACATTTAGGGTAGTTGTTACATCCGTAGAACACTTTTCCTCTCTTGCTTGTCTTCTCAACAATCATTCCATCGCAACTAGGACATTTAACAATTTCTTTGGCCGGCTTCTTTTCCTTTTCTTCTTTTTTAATATATTTACAAGTAGGATAATTTCCACAAGCGGTGAACTCTCCATATTTCCCTTTACGAATGACTAGATCACCACCGCATTCTGGGCATTTCTCACCCGTTATTTCAGGAGCTTTCTTTTCCATACTTTCAAAAGCAGTTTTAACTAACGGTTCAAAGTCATTATAAAATTTAGTTAATACTTCGATATTATTCTCAGTCGCCTCGGCTATTTTATCTAAGTCCTCTTCCATCTTAGCAGTATATTTTACATTGATAATACCACTAAAGAAATCTTGCAATTTATCAGTCGTCTCGATTCCAATTTGAGTTGGGAAAAACATCTTTTCTTCTAAAGTAGCATATCCCCTTTCTTTAATCGTATCTATAACGGCTGCATAAGTAGAAGGACGACCTATTCCTAACTCTTCCATTTCTTTTATTAATCTAGCTTCCGTATAACGAGCAGGTGGCTCTGTAAAATGTTGTTTCTTGTCTATTTTTTCAGGAGTCCTCTCTTCATTTACTTTTAACTCCGGAAGTTCAGAATCTTCACTCTTTTCAAACTTTTTATATACTTTTAAATAACCATCAAATATTAGCGTTTGTCCGGTTGCTTTAAAGTTGTAATCATTATTATTAAAAATTATTGCTTTCGAATTTACTTTAGCATCGGCCATTATAGATGCTAAAGCTCTATAATAAATTAATTCATATAACTTGAACTCATCATTACTAAGATATTGTTTTACTTTATCGGGGGTCCTATTAACGTTAGTAGGTCTAATTGCTTCATGAGCATCTTGAATGATATCTTTTTTCTTCCCCGTCTTTACGTATCCGACATATTCTTTACCATAGGTATCATTTATATATTTATAACCGCTCTTTACAAATTCTTCACTAAGTCTTATCGAGTCAGTTCTCATATAAGTAATAAGTCCGGTTGTCTCCGTTTTTACGTCTATTCCTTCATACAACTTTTGAGCAAGACTCATCGTCTTTTTAGGATTAAAATTAAGTTTACTAGAAGCTTCTTGTTGAAGTGTACTAGTAATAAAAGGAACTTTAGCTTTCTTAGCTTTTTTCTTCTCTTCGACACTTGCAACGATGAATTTAGTACTTAGACTAGAAAGAATCTTATCTGCTTCTTCTTCATTAGGTATCTCGATATCTTTGTTTTTATAAGCGTATAAATTAGCTACATAGTCTTTAAAATCAGCTTCTATAGTCCAATATTCTTTAGTAATAAAAGCCTCTATTTCTCTTTCACGATCAACGATTAATTTAAGAGCGACACTTTGCACTCTACCAGCTGATTTACCACCCGTTTTTGACTGCATCAACTTACTTAAACGAAAGCCGATTATTCTATCTAAAAACCTTCTCGTCTCTTGACTCTTAACTAAATTATCATCGATTTTTCTAGCATCATCAAATGCTTTAATTACTTTATCTTTAGTAATTTCATGAAAAACTACTCTTTGATAGTTCTTATCGTCAATATTTAAAGAATCTTTTAAATGCCAAGATATAGCCTCACCTTCACGATCTGGGTCAGTCGCTAGAAATATTTTTTCATGAGCTTTAACTTCTTTTTTTAAATTGGCAAAGACTTTCTTTTTAGTATCTAAAAGAATATAGTTAGGTAAAAAACCTTTTTCTATATCTATTCCTAAACCATATTTACCAGTCGTAGCCAGATCTCTTATATGCCCCATCGAAGAGACGACTTTATATTCACTACCAAGATATTTCTCAATCGTTTTACTCTTGCTAGGAGATTCTACTATTACTAAATTTTTAGTCATTATCTCACTTCCATTCTTATTTACTTTACTAACAATTATTTCTTTTGTCAATAATATATATTATTACATTTAAAAAAGAAATTTCTTAAAATTTCTCTTTATTTAAGTAAATTCTCTAACATCTCATCTATGTTTTCTCTGAAAAGTTCTCTCTTACGTCGGCGGTAATTTTCATCGAAAAGTTTGTCATAATCTTTAAGATTCGGATTCTCACCATAAACGTTTTTGATACATTTTTTAAGAGTGCCAAAAGGAATTGGTAAAGTAAGCGACATATTATTATAAAGTTTCTCAAAATTCATTTTAAAAGTCGTTTCTAATTCTTTAAATTCTTTTGCTATCTCTTGATTCTTATTCGATAATCTCTTTTCATTACTATAAGCATAATCTTCTATTGCTATTATCGCTAAAGCCCCTATTAAAGTATCACCATATAGAGAATTATTTATATCAATTAATTTAAGACCAAAGTAATTATAATTTATCAACCTTATTTCATCGGACTTATAATTATCTTTTGGTAAAGAGTCCATCGACGGATCAAAGACATATATTCCATCTAAATCATATTTATCATCTTTTAAATAAACTAAAGATATATAAGAGACGCGATCTTTCTCCGTCTTAATTCTTCCAATAAAGGAACTAATCTTATATCTTCTTAAAATAAAAGAAAATAGTCGATTAAATCCTAAAGAAGACGCTTTTGAAGTCAAGACAATACTGGGCAACAGGTCGAGACTTTCAAGTAAATCATTCGGATCATATTCTAGAGTCTTAACGATGTCGTATATTCTTAATACTCTTTCAAAAGGACTTAGATCTTCTTTTTCTATTATTAAATCGATCTTATCTAAATAATTAAAAAATTCACGACATGCGGGTATTTTTTCTAATAAGTAACGATTATCATAAAAGTCATAAGCAATATTCCATGTGTCAGGATTTTCATAATTAGCGAAAACAATTTTTCTTAAATCCTTTTCTTTAAATACTTTAGCTATATATTTTTCAATAGCAGAATCAACCACATAACCACTTAAGGAAAGAAGATCTTTTACTGTCTCAATGCTCTTTATATCAATATTGTCTTTAAAATATATTTGTTGAAGATTGTTAATAGAAAATAAAATGTTTTTTAATAAGTCTTTTTCAGCGTCATTGAAGGGATTGTTAAAAGACAAATTTTGAACATTAAAATAATCAAGATTGTCAACATCTATTTCTTCACGATCAAAACCTACCATTTAAACCACCCTCAATATAAACTATAATTTTAATTTACCCTTAGAACCCTTCATACCTTGATAATTACTTAAAATATTGGTATTGAAACTATTAATCTTTTGATTTCTTCTTTTAAAATCTTTTACTCCGATATTTATCATTTCATCTAATAATATCGTAAATGATTTATCTTTAGGTTCCCACAAATAGAAAGCTAAAGAACCAGGGCAAGCATTTATCTCGTTAATATAAGCTTTTTTAGCTTTAGTATCTACTAAGAAGTCGATCCTTACTGTTCCACTTAAACCAATTTCTTTAAAGGCTTTTACAGCCATTTCTCTAACATCTTCAAGGATTTTCTTCTCGATTGTAGCAGGTATTTTTCTCTTAGCACTAGCCATCCCTTGATTCGCTAACTTCTTGCTACCGTTTATATATTTATCATCATAAGTAAGGACACTGTTAGAAGTAAGAACTTCTTCAATCTCACTTAACTTTTGATTTTCATAGTTACCTAAAACGCTAATATTTACTTCGGCTAAATTCTCGATTTTAGTCTCTACTATTACTTTATTATCGTATTCGATAGCCGTATCGATAGCTTTTTCTAATCCTTTTTTATCTTTAGCAACAGAGATTCCAACACTACTACCTAAAGTAGCCGGTTTAATTACTAAAGGAAATTTAAAAGTACTCTCGATTGACTTTAAGACTTTTTCTTTATCCAACTTATAATCATTATCATAAAACCATAAATAATCAGGTGTATTTAGGTTAACGGAATCAAAGATTTTCTTTTGAATTATCTTATCTTGAGCAATTGCACTAGACAATACATCGCTACCGACAAAAGGAACTCCAATCGTTTTTAAATATCCTTGTAAGTTACCATCTTCGACATTCGTTCCATGAACGATTGGGAAAATAATATCAACATCATTAATAATTTTTTTGAAAAATCCTTTAGTTTGTAATACAAACTTATCTTTCAAACGATACAAGACGATATTTTTAGTATATCTTTTAAGAAGTTCAATATCTTTAAAAGTCTCAATCTCTCTTAAAGGTGAACCCGTATACCATTCATTCTCTTTAGATATATAGATAGGAATAATCTCATACTTCTCGCTATCCATCTTATTCATCGCCTGTACTGCCGATATAATACTAACTTCGTGCTCTACTGAGACACCACCAAAAACAACTCCTACTTTTATCATATACTTCTCCTATTCATTATACGTATCTGGTAAATCATTTTCAAAAAGCGCATATACTTCTTTTTTTCCTGTATTTAATTTTTCAATTAAAGTATAAGCCTCTCGAACATCATTTAATACATATATATTTTTCTCTCTATATTTTTTTTCTAACAATCCTTTTTTAATTGGTAGTGTTCTGTTTTTCCCAATTAATATAACGGCATCGGCAACTTCACTAATTTGTCTACCAAACTCTTGGTTCAACTCTTTTTCTTTTTTACCTAACTCGATCATTCCTGGTGTAACGACTATCTTCATTCCATCCATCATATCAAGAACATCTAATGCCGCTTTCGCTCCAATTGGATTAGAATTATAGGCATCATCTATTTGATAAAAATTACCAATTTTTTTCAACTCTAACCTATGCTCGATAGGTTGGACTTTTTTTACAGATTCTTTTAAGTCTTTTATTTCTAGACCAAACTCTCTAGCCAAAGCTATCGAAGATAATATATTGTAAACATTGTGTTTTCCTAATAATTTCGTCTCAAACTTATGCTTTTTCTTATCATCTTTAAAGACGACTTCAAAGGTACTACCTTTATTGTTAGATTTAATATTTATTGCACGGACATCGGCGTCTTCACTTTCGATACCAATCCAGACTATCTTGCAATTATTTTTTAATTTATACGATTTTTGTTTTGGATCATCTCTATTCAATATTCCTATACCGTCTGTTGGAAGTTCTTCGATTAACTCCATTTTAGCTGATTGGATATTAGCTTCGCTACCAAACGTTTCTAAGTGTGCGGTTCCAATATTAGTAATAATCCCATACTTAGGTTTTACTAATTCAGATAATCCTTTAATTTCACCTTTTACGTAAGCCCCCATTTCAACGATAAACACTTCATCAAATTTAGATAACTTATTGTTTATAATAATCAGTATCCCGTTAAAAGTATTAATACTCTTTGGTGTTGGTAGGGTATTATAACTATCTTTTAAAATATCATTTAAAATATTTTTGCTACTTGTCTTACCATAACTACCTGTAATACCTACTATTTTCAAGTTTGGCAAAGACTTTAATTTAGTCTTAGCTTTTCTTTCATAATACTTATAAACTATTCTTTCAATCGGATAGTTTATGATATTCGCAATAAAAACGACAAAATAATTAAAACTGATTAAAACTGAAATTAAAAACAGAGAATCTTTTAACCAATCAAAATTTATTACTAAAAGAATAAAAGGCAACAAGTAAATAATACTTAATGTAACGATAAGTCTCTTTATTCTCTTAGTGATAACTAAAGGTTTTTTGTTTTGATCTTTTTTCTGTTTTCCTTTGTCAATAAAATAACTTACAAAATAAAGTGATGACAAAATTACTAAGAAAAACATATCTAACATTTCTACTTGAGAAAAGACCATCAATATAACGAAAAAGATACCATAAAGGTTTAAATTTATAAGGCTTTGTTTAAGGTTTTTAAATATCCATTTTAAATAACGGTTGTTTTCATTATATAGATTTTGTTGTAGCATATGAATTGATTTCGTAGATATTTTTATAATATAAATCAACATTATAAAGGATAACATAATTACTAAATAAAACATTTTTTACCTCACTTTATAAATACTTTTATAACTTCAGATACTGGTTTTAAAAATTCTAAATACGCATAGTGTGTACCACCTTCATATTCTACTAAACCACTATCTGGAATTAGCTTCTCAATTTCTCTTGCCTCTTCAATACTGACCTGTTGATCTTCAGTACCCCAAATTAATAAGGTTGGAACTCTTATTTTCTTTGCATACTCGCTTAAATCTTGATTAACGACATTTACCAAAACTTTACGCATCATTTCCGAAGAGTTACGATAATCAGGCGATCCGATATGCTTTTTAGCGAAGTTTTCTAATTTAGATAACCCCGGGATTTTTTTCATCTTCTTTAACATTTTAACTTTCAAACTAAGTGGCTCTTCTTTTTTAATGCAAGGTGCCGCTAATAAAACGACTTTCTTTGTCTTGTATTTTTCTGCGAAAACAATAGCTACTCTACCACCAAAAGAATGTCCGATAATAATAGGATTTTTAATTTTTAATTTCTCCAATATTTCTTTTAAAATCTCACTAAAATCATTTATGAATAAAGGTTCTTTAGGTTCAGCAGAATTACCATGACCCGGTAAATCAATAACTGTAACTCTATAGTCTTTCATTAACTCTTTTCCTAAGGGGTTCATCATCTCAATATTTTGACCCCAACCATGTAACAATATAACATCGTCGCCTTTTCCATACTGATCGTAATTTATATTTATGTTTTTTACATTTAAAATCATTTTTTCACCTAAATTTATTGTAGCAATATTTCAATTAATATACAAGTTATTTATCTTTGTAACAATCTATATTTCAAGCTAAATCAAAGAGTTTCTAGTATATACATCGACACTTTTATCGATGTAAATATCGACTTTACATTTATTTTTTATCTTAATAAATCCCAGACCATTTATAACTATATCTTGATTGTAATAAACTTCGATTTCTCGCTTACTCAAGTTCTTTAACTTATCTCCTCTATTTAAAAATAATTTTCTCATTTTTAAATCATTAGAAACGTAGAAAGTAAAACTATTCTTTTCACCTTCTAAATAATCTATACGTACTAAGTCATCGATTATAACTGTCTGATCGTTTTTAAGTTGATAAGTCTTAGGTTTTATCTCTTGTCTTGGAATTATCTTCTTCATGGCTTTTACATCGACATAATGAATAATATTCCCTCTATCGACTAAGCCAGGCGTGTCTATTAAAGTCAAATCATCGTTAATTTCAATATCCATCTTATTTAAAGTCGTAGAAGGTAAAAAAGAAATAGTTAACTCCGTATCTAAGACAGAATAATTTTTTATAAATTTATTAATAATAGAACTCTTTCCAACATTGGTGTGCCCTACTACATAAACATATTTGCTAGATTTTTCTCTTTTGATCATAAGCATAAGTTCATCTAAATTATAGTTTTTGTTAGAACTAATAATCATTATATCTTGATAATCGAGTCCTAATTTAGAAACATATTCGATTATCTTCTCATCTTTTATACTTTTAGGTAATATATCTCTTTTAGTAATTACTAAAATCACTCTATTTGTAATAAAATTTCTTATCGCTTTTAAATCTTTATCGATATTTAATAAATCTACGACATATAAAACTAAATCTTTAGTATTTCCAACAGATTTAAGTATTTCGATATACTCTTCATTTGACTTTGTAGATAATTGATATTCTCCATAATTTCTTAATTTAAAACAACGACTACAAAGATTATTATCAAGAGAAGAAGTATATCCTTCAAATAAAATATTTTCATTTTGTAAAACGATACCACAACCAGCACATTGCTTAATATCATTCATAATAATCACCTAACTTAAATTTCTTTTCTTTTTCTAACTTAGCTATTTTTCTTTTTTCGAAAAAACGATTTATAGATGTTGCCGCCGTTTCTTTCTCAGACAACTTATCTATTAAAATCGTTTGAATTCCTAGCCTATTACCGACTAAAACATCGGTCATTATTTGGTCCCCAATAATAGCAACTTCTTTTCTGTCATATTTTCTTATCTTCTTTTTCACTCTAAATGGTAAAGGTTTCAATGAAAAGTACATATAATCGACATTTAAAGTTCTCGCCACTCTCTTGATTTTCTTATGATTGATACTATTAGATACGACAAATATTTTGAATTTTTTTTGTAGTTTTTTAATCAAAGAAACAATATTATTATCTAGGTTTTCATGGTAATAAGCGACTAAAGTATTATCTACATCAAACAAAAGAACTCTAATACCTTCTTTATAAAGTCTAACATAATCAATATCCATAACGCTCTTTTGATATTTCAGCGGCCTATATTTATCCATAAAATTCCTTTCTAATTTATACTATTTTTTTAATATTTCTTTAGTTTTTGCTAGTTCTTCTTTTTTTATTTCAATTTCTTTTTTTATCTTTTTGTTTTTAATTAACATTACAATAAAGATTCCTAATAATACAAAGAACACTATAATCGAAACTAGAAAGAAGAAATTAATTCTCGTATCTTTAATCATAGTAATCGTATATACCGTTTTAGTATCATCGACTGTTGAATATACTTCTATTTGAATTACGCTTCCTACTTTTAGATCCTTCATCGTACTTTCTTTTAAAGGATAATTTATTTGAACATCATCATTATTTTCATCGTTCTTAGTCTCTTTAATAATTAAATTTTCTCTAAAACTACTTTTAAAGACTATTTCATAATCAAAGACATCTTTTTTAAAATTTAAAGTAGCATCTACTCCTAAAATTTCAATACTTTTTAAAGTAGTGTCTATTTCACGATCTAAATTCTCTACGGTAATTATATATACTTTTTCAACGCCCGCTTCACTTGTAACTGTAATCGTGATTTTATTCATACCAATTTCTAATTTATCCGGTTGATCTATTTTGACTTTAGCTTTTTCATCATCTGGAACGACCTCTATTTCAAGAGACGTTAATTTGTAAGTCTTAATCTTATATTTAGGATTATCTTCCGTATAATCTACCGCTTTATATTTACCATCTAAATCTAATTTTACTGAGTTTAAGAAGACGTCTTTTAAACCGTTTTTCGTTCCTCTTTCATCTTTTCGAATAATATCTATTACATATGTCCTCTCTTCACCAGATGCTGAAACGACGATGATTTTCATCTCATTTGAACCATATTCTAAAGATTTTGATCTAGGACCGAAGTCTTTTTTAAAAGTAGCAGTTTTATCGCTTAATGTCGCCTCAATTGTAGCTGTAACAGTCTCACCATTTTTAATTATTTCGTAACTGTTTTTTTGTGGCAAAAATTGATCGACGGTTATTCCATTTACCTTTAAGTCTGACAAAAAATTGTTTGTCGACTTAATATCAATTTTTTTAGTAAACTTTTCTAAAATATTTTGAGTACTATCTTCTTCG
This sequence comes from uncultured Muribaculaceae bacterium, assembly GCA_964616485.1. GTDB lineage: Bacteria > Bacillota_I > Bacilli_A > RF39 > UBA660 > RUG13868. Next base: position 41,420 of record CAZTRB010000003.1, on the reverse strand, counting down.
ACCGTCGTTCTTCCTTCTAACGTTATCGTTGTCTCTGTCTTTGTTACTACTTCTTTTACTTTGAATCTCAAAACAGCGACTACTGTTTGCCCAGAAATACCATTATCTCTTGTAAAAACCAACTCTAAAGGGCTGTTTTTAACGCTGTTATTTCCTTTCCAACTAGTCTTATTTTCTATTGATAAAAGCTCTAAAACGTCACTCTCATAGCTAACTGTCGTATTGTATTTGTTTATAACATCGATAGAATCGACCTCTATTTCAACACTGATCGTTTCTCCAGGACTAGTCATATTTACGACATTTAAACGATTATTGTTTTCAGCGGCAAAAACATTTAAGTTTAAAAATGCGAATAAGAACACCGCTAATAATACCTTTTTTACAAATCCCTTTTTACTCATACATCCTCCTAATTGTTTACCCCATGTCTAACCATTGCAGTCGACATATCAATAGTTAAAAATTGATAACCATTCGCTTTCCCGTAATCAATTATATCACTAATAGCATCTAATGTCTTGTAATTGTTCTCGTAGTCATGAAATAAAACTACATTTGCTTGATTCAATGATAAGTTATTTACGACATTACGATATACATCTCCCTTAGTTCTAGCCCCACCAGCATCTCCACTAGAAACGTTCCAATCAAAATAATGGTATCCTTGTTCTAATAATGCTTTCGTTAGTCTAGTCATTATTCCTCGATTATAGTTTCTACTTACCGTATTACTACTACCACCAGGAAAGCGCGTAATTTTTACTCTCCTTCCAATAATGTTGTAGACACGATCACTAATTCCTTTTAGATCGTTAAAGAACGCCTCATCAGATGCATAAATTCTAGCATAATTATGCGTTAAACTATGTAATGCGATCGCATGTCCCTCATCATATTCTCTCTTAATTAAATAATCTAATTCACTATGTCCATTTATTACAAAAAAGGTTGCTTTAACTTCCTTTTCTTTAAGAATATCTAATAATTTTGGTGTTATCGAATTACTAGGGCCATCATCAAATGTTAAATAAATAGCTCCTTTTATCGGTGGCTGAGGTTCGATTTTATCGACGACATGAACCATTATTATTTCTTCACTAACATTTCCCTTAGTATCAAACACTTTATATTTAAGTTCATACTCACCATAATTATCGGCATCGACTTCTCCACTTACAGCGACCTTCTCTGTTATATCACCATCACAATTATCAATTGCACTAAAATCCGGATATATAAAGTTTTCACCAAATAAAACATAAATATTTTTATCTGATTTAATATCAATCTTTGGCTTTTGATCGTCTATTCTAGCAACCAATCTTTTAACAATCGCCTCATTATTACTACTATCTTTTACACGATAAACTATTTCTTCTTCTCTCTGTTCAATTGTTACTTTAGAAGATATATCCCCGTCATAATTATCAAAAGCGCTATATCCTTCTTCTATATATTTTTCTAAGGGACAAAGTTCAAGCTGTTTAGCACCTTCTAACTCAATTTCTGGTTTAACGGAATCTCTAATCTCAACCGTTCTGACTTTAGTTATAACAAACATATTTTTTCTTATTTTATATTTTACTTCATATATACCTACAGTAGAATCATCGACATTTCCAGTTAACCAAACTTTATTAGAAATATCTTTACCACTTATATTCGCTTTATAACCTTTTTCAACATACTTATTCGGATACTCAATTACAATATAAGAACCTCCGATTAGATTAATCTTAGGTATTAAAAAGAAATAAAAGACCAATCCTAAAACTAAAATTACACTGAAAATGCCTCCAATTAAATATTTATTTAAGTTGTTTTTTTTAATAGATTTAACACTTGCTTTTTTATTAGTATTTTTTCCCATTCAAACACCTCTATAATAATACTTATTATACTTTAAATTACTTAAAAAGTCCATATATTTACTTAACTACCATACTCTTTTAAGACGATACTATAGTAACCAGAATTCGAAACGATCAGATGATCTAAAACAGGTATTTTTTGTAATTCACCGATTTTTATCAAAGATAACGTTAAATCGATGTCTTCTTTTGAAGGTACTAAATCACCACTTGGATGATTATGGACGCATACAATAGAGCTAGCGGAATACAAATAAGCATTTTTAAAAATTTCACGAGGATGGACAAGACTCTTGTTAACGGTACCGACAAATAAAATTTCTTTACCTAATAATTGATTTTTATTATTTAAATAAAAACAGACAAACATCTCTTGTTTTATATCGTTAAATAAGTATTTACTTTGTTCAAAGATAATTTTTGGAGTATTGTATTTTTCTTTCGGTAAATCTAAATCTATTAAAAAAATTCTCTTTCCTAATTCTATTGCCGCTAATAAACTTGCAGCTCTCGCAATCTTAATTCCAGGAATTTCTATTAGACTATTTAATTTTATATTTTTAAAAGCAACTATTTGTCCAAATCTTTTCAATAAGTCTTCTGCCAGTTCTTTAACGGATTTATCTTTGGTTCCAGAACCTAATATTATTGCCAACAACTCAACATTCGAAAGGCTTGAAGCACCGAGTTTTATTAGTCTTTCTCTAGGCCTTTCACTTAAAGTTGTCTCTTTCATTTTCATATTATCACCTAATAAATTATAACGTTTTAAAGATTAAAGCACTAAAAAAAACAAGCAATGCTTGTTTAGTTTAACGATTATCTATCGTTTCTATCGTTTTTCTTTTTATTACGGCAATCTCTGCATCTCTTTGGTTCGTTTTTGAAACCTTTTTCAGCATAGAAAGCTTGATCTCTAGCTGTAAAAACGAACTCAGTTCCGCAATCAACACATTTGATTGTCTTATCTTTGTAGTTAGATTCTTCCATTTTATCCTCCTTATTTAAAATAATTGGACCTAGACTAGTTACCTTTTCTTGAAATAAGAGAGAATAATTAGAAATACAAATCCAGTGGATATCTCCACGATTGAAAGTATAGCATAACTATTATTAAAATACAAGCGTTTTATTAACTTACGCTAGTACAACAATTACATTGGTCGCAAGTAACATTATAGACATATAGATAACTATATTGCCTTCCTGTTACTTCTCTTATTAAATTTCCAAGTTGTTCTGGTGCAGGCGATGGTGTATAAGTTGCCATTGGCGTAGGATTTAAATCTAACACACTATTTTTAGGGATGGGAGTATAAACTAATGAATACTCATAAACTCCGATTCCACTATATAAGAATGAGAAGTTTTCTACTTCAGTTTGAACTAAACTCTTACCATTTTTTGCCAAATCATCGGCACTCGTTAATCTAATACCTTGTCCAGATGCATCTTGAGACATAAAATAGTAAGAATAGCCGATTCCACTATATGTAACTCCTACATAAGCATAATTCCAAGTATCATTGAATGGACTCGCTCCACCCTTCTCCAAAGCTACTCGGCTATATCTCTTATCATGTCCTACTTGAACTAAATAAAAGACATTCTGATCATAAAATTTAAAGTCTTCACCCAAATTTACCTGGTTCCTAACTGCAGTAATATATGATTGAGCCGTACTAACATATGCACTTTTTCTCGAACTAGAAATATATTCTGTTACTGAGGGTATTGCAATTAACATTAATACACCGAGTATTATTATTACTGCTAACAATTCGATTAAAGTAAAACCTTTTTTATTTTTCATATTTTTCTCCTATAAAATTAAACGGCGCATTCTCCATATTTACAAGGATCAATTGCATAAACGTGTATTTCATCAAAAGTTTTACCAGTTACACTAAATATTGCATCGACCAGATCTGAAGGCGCGCTAGGGAACCCTGGCGATACTACTATTGGCGTTGGCGTTATATCTTTCAAATTGTTTTCTGTATTGACATTATATTCGACATTATAGACATAGATATATTGATCATAATCACCAGACATTGAATATCCAGATGTTAGATTGTTAAAATTTTCGCCATTCGTTATGACTAACGAGCCACCCTGTTTCGACAAATCATCAGCACTAATTAAGTCGATACCCTGACCTGATGCATCTCTTGCCATGAAATAGTAAGAATAACCATCACCGTTATACGTTACTCCCACATAAGCATAGTCCCAAACATCGTTAAAAGGACTAGCTCCACCTTTCTCTAACGATACCAAACTTCTAGATTTATCATGTCCTACTTGAACAAGATAAAAGACATCTGGATCATAAAACTTAAATTCTTCTCCTTGATTAACCTTAGTTCTTACTGCTGACACATAAGATTGTGCCGTACTGACATAAGCATTTTTCCTTGAACTAGAAATGTATTCTGTCACAGATGGTATAGCAATTAACATTAATACACCAAGTATTATTATTACTGCTAATAACTCGATTAAAGTAAAACCTTTTTTATTTTTCATTTTTTCCTCCTATGAATTTAATTCGAACATCCTCCATATTTACAAGGATCGATCGCATAGATTTGAACTGTTGAAAATGTTCTATTTGTCACATGATTAATAGCATCTACTAATGCCGAAGGTGCGCTTGGATAACCACCTGACAACATTGGCGTTGGCAATAAATTTTTAAAATCACTATCTACTCCGCTTATTACAGATATATCGTAATAATATATTACAGTATCATCGACTCCATACGACCACGAACCAAATAATAAATTACTAAAGTCTTCTCCGCCAGTTACAACTAAAGAACCGCCTTGTTTAGACAGGTCATCGGCACTAATTAAATCGATTCCCTGACCTGATGCGTCTCTTGCCATGAAATAGTAAGAATAACCGTCACCATTATACGTCACTCCTACATAAGCATAGTCCCACTCATCATTAAATGGGCTCGCTCCACCCTTTTCTAATGAGACTAAACTCTTTTCTTTTTCATGCCCTACTTGAACCAAATAAAAGACGTCTGGATCATAAAACTTAAATTCTTCTCCTTGATTAACCTTAGTTCTTACTGCCGACACATAAGATTGTGCCGTACTGACATAAGCGTTCTTTCTCGAACTAGAAATGTATTCTGTCACAGATGGTATAGCAATTAACATTAATACACCTAATATTATTATTACTGCTAATAACTCGATTAAAGTAAAACCTTTTTTATTTTTCATAAATTCCTCCTACAAAATTATCTTGGACATCCATTATATTTACAAGGATCAACCGCATAAATATGAACTTCTGAAAACGATCTATTTGTTACGCGATGTATTGCATCGACAAGCTCTGCCGGTGCTTCCGGTGGACCATGCATTACCATTGGAGTCGGTATTAAATTTTTTAAACCGTTGTTCATCTCATTTGCATCATTCGCTCCATATATACCATACTCAAGTATAACAGAACCTTCAGGACCGCTAGACTCCCAAGCACCACTTAAGAGGTTACTAAAATTATCTCCATCTGTAATGACTAACGAGCCACCTTGTTTAGACAAATCATCGGCACTAATTAAGTCGATTCCTTGACCTGATGCGTCTCTTGCCATGAAATAGTAAGAATAACCGTCACCATTATACGTCACTCCTACATAAGCATAGTCCCACTCATCATTAAATGGGCTCGCTCCACCCTTTTCTAATGAGACTAAACTCTTTTCTTTTTCATGCCCTACTTGAACCAAATAAAAGACGTCTGGATCATAAAACTTAAATTCTTCTCCTTGATTAACCTTAGTTCTTACTGCCGACACATAAGATTGTGCCGTACTGACATAAGCATTTTTCCTTGAACTAGAAATGTATTCTGTCACAGATGGTATAGCAATTAACATTAATACACCAAGTATTATTATTACTGCTAATAACTCGATTAAAGTAAAACCTTTTTTATTTCTTTTCATTTCATATTCCTTTCCTATTATAGTAAAATAATAACATAGTGTCTTTTGACAGTCAACTTTTCACAAAAAAAAATATGTCTTTAGACACATTTTAAAAGTTAAACATTATCCATTCTGGTTTAAAAATAAGTAAGATTCCCATTAAAAACATTATTGAACCACCAATAAGGTTAGATAGTTTACTAAATTTGCTACTAGTAGTGACGACACTAAGTGTAAACACTGCAATAAAGAAAACAATCAAATCATCGATCATATAAAATAAAGTATAGATTAATAAATACATTATTTTACTCATCCCTGTTATTTCATTAATTGCTAATATTTCGGCAAAGGTTGCAGGAAACACCGTTGAACAAGCAAGTTCGACGATATTAACAGAGATAGCTAAGGCTATTACGCCACCTAAAGCTAAAAACATATTTTTCTCTGTTATAAACTTTTGAATCTTTTTGAATACTTTTCTTCTCTTCTTTTCATCTATTACAATACATCCTTCATCTAATTTCTTAGCCTTATGATATTTGTAAATACTTATTATTCCAAAGATAATAGCTACGACACCAATAACTGATCTTACCTTATTTACTTGTAAATAAGATAATACTGTTGTTATCCCTAACATAGAGAAAAAATAAACGACCGAAGAAGTAAAAAGGAAAACACTACCTATTAAGAGCATCTTTTTCTTATCTTTCATACCTAATAACATGTTTAATAGAAAAAGGAGAACCCACATTGCACACGGATTAAAGCCATCGACAAACCCTAGTATAATGGCGATTAGAGTAACCGAAGTTTTTTTAGCATCTATTTCTCCTAAAAAAGGAATGTTTTCTTTATTATCTTCTTTGGGATTTTCTTGTGTTCCAGGATTTAAGATTTCTTTTATATCCCTTTCGATTCTCCTTCCTATTGCTGCACTAAATCCAGTATATGAAGAAGTGGACATCACTGTAAAAGGAACGCTAGAATTTCTCGTCTCACCAAAAAGACCTTTTATTTCAAAAAGTTTATTTTTATTGCTTTCATTACTCCACACTTCATATCTATGAATACTTATTTTATCTTGATAATGAACTTCTAATTCTTTTAGAAACTCTTTTTCATCATCACAATGTGGACAACCGTTACCATAAAAGAAAAATATATTTATCTTATCATTATTTTCCAAACCCAAAATTGCTAATATATCTTCTTCTTTTACTGTAATCATATTTGTAGTTTCAGCAAAAACAACATTAACAAACGAAAGTAAAATTATAGTAATAATTAAAAGTCTTTTTTTCATTCTTCACCCCGGATGAAAGATAATAGTTCTTCTTCTGTTTTTTCTCCGATTAACCTTCCTATTTCTTTATTTTCTTGTATTTTTATCATAACGGGAAGAATACTTCCAACATTATATTGCTCGACTTCTTCATAATCCATATCTAAATCAAGAAGTTCAAAAGATATATCAGGAAATTGTTTTTCTACTGCCTTATAACGTTTATCCATAATCATACATGCTGGACACCACATAGATTTTATCTTAATTATTTTCATTATTAGTTAACCTCGTCAAATTATTGTAGCAAATTGTAAACTTTTCGATAAAAGTCTCACATTCATCTAATGTAGTCATATAAGAAATACTTATTCTTAAAGACGACATTGCTCTTTTTTTATCATTGGTAATGGCCATTACTGCCCCAGAAACATCTCCTTTTGAAGAACAAGCGGTCTTTGTTGATATATAGATATCATACTCTTCTAAAGCATGTTGTAAGGTCTCGGGTTTTACACCTATTAAACTAAAATTTAAAATGTGTGGAATAGAATATTCATTGCTATTTATTTTAACTCTATCAAATCTTTCTAATTCTTTCTTTAAAAAAGAATTAAGCTCAGATACGTGCTTTGTTTTATCATTTAACTTTTCATAAGACAGTCTTAACGCTTTGGCTAATGAGGAGATTAGTGGAGCGGCAGGCGTCCCACTTCGATAAATAGTCGTACTTCCTCCACCATGAATTAAAGGTTCTAATTCTATTTTCTCTTTTTTTATTAGACATCCGATACCTTTTATTCCGAAAAATTTGTGGGCTGAAAAAGATACTAAATCAACATTAGTTATGTCTATCTTTTCTTTACCAACGCTTTGAGTGGCATCGACGTGAAAAAAACATTTTGAATTAGTCTTTACTACATTCGCTATTTTTGCGATATCTTGTCTTATCCCAATTTCACTATTTACACTTGAAATAGTCACTAGAACAGTATCGTCATTTATCAAAGTTTTTAAATGTTCTAAGTCAACCATGCCATTTTTATCAAGATTAACAAAATCTACTTCATAGTCTTTTTTTTGTAAATAACTTATAGGAGCATAGATAGATGAATGTTCAAGTCTCGTAGTAATAATATGTTTTCCTCTGTTTTTATATTTCTCTATTAAACCTTTAATAGCCAAATTGTTCGATTCACTAGCACCACTTGTATAAATTATCTCAGAAGGCAAAACGTTTAAAATGTCTGCTATTTGCTTAGTAGAACTCTCGATCAAGTCTCTCGCTAACCCCCCCGCTTTATGTAAAGAATTAGGATTAGCAAAAAAATGGGTCGAGGCATAAGAAAAAGAGTCTATAACCTCTTTATTAGTAGGCGTAGTGGCAGAATAGTCTAGGTATATCATCTTATACCTCAACTCTTTCTACAATACCATTCAATGTATTACATAGTGGATCATCACTTATTTGAATAGCGTCTCTAACTCCGGGAAGATTTATTAACAATCTTACAATTGTCGGTACTAAAAACAAACCAATTGCTGCTAAAGATCTCTTAACGATTTTACTAGTCGCTATTTGCATCTCGTCTTGTTTCTCTTTCGGACTATATTGTCCTATAACTGCAGAACTAAAATCGATCGCGATCATTAGTATTAAAACTGCTGGAGCTAAAATACGAAAGTATCCTAATACTTCAGAAATTAAATCTAAAGCTTCTGGAGTAAAGACTCCACCACAATTTGGACTTAGATTTCCGTCCGTCTCAATAATGTTTTCACTTTCAAGATGTCTAGATTCCGAAAAAGAAATCGCCTTAGCTCTTGTTATAAAACTAAATAACAACATTATAATAAATAAGCTTAAAAATATTTTTTTCTTCATAAAATCCTCCAAATACTAAAGTTATTATAACAAAATTAAAGAAAAAAAGAAAGATTAGAATGCTATTTCAACAAAAAAACCTTATATACATAAGGTTATTTTAAAATGGTGACCAGTATGGAATTCGAATCCATGAATGCCGCCGTGAAAGGGCGGTGTGTTAAGCCACTTCACCAACTGGCCAAATTTTGGCGCCTCAACTAGGACTCGAACCTAGGACCCCTTGATTAACAGTCAAGTGCTCTAACCAACTGAGCTATTGAGGCAACATGGTGGGCCTGGGGGGACTTGAACCTCCGACCTCACGCTTATCAGGCGTGCGCTCTAACCACCTGAGCTACAGGCCCACTTCCTGCTTTTGCAGTACTTCTAAATTATATAATACGAGGTTTAATATTGCAAGTGCTTTTAGCAGAAAATTACTTAAAATCTATTGAAAAGTCATCAATTAAGTCAAAATTGCTGTATTTTAGACTAATCACGACACTTGAAAAGGTAAAACTAGAGTCGTTTTTAGCATAATTGCTGTAATCAATAGTCATTCCAACTATTTTTCCGTTTTTTGTTTCTAGCTTTATCTCGTTAGTTAACTCTTTATCAATCATGTTTATATAATGACGATTCTTGTCGTAATATTTATCGAATTTCTCATTCGTTATACTATATATATCTTCTTCAATTTTATCGGCATTATTTAATATATCTTTTAATATATTAACTTCGAAATAATTAAAACCATAGTATGGTGAATCAGAAATAGCATAATCCTCTTCTAGAAGTTTGACTTTGGTTAAATTTCCGTCCGAAATATACGTACCAAGATCATTTTCAAGGTTATTAAAACTATACATGATTTTATTGGAATATCTCTTACCATTATAAGTATACTCATCATTATCAATTTTTAGTTGAAAATCAAAATTATAATTATTTTTAGAAAGCAATGAAAACAACTCTCTTATCTCTAAGTCTTCCTCTTGTCGTTCATCATCAACGATAACCTCTTCTCTTTTGTCTTCTAATTGATCACCGTTATCACTAATGTTAGCTCTTATATAAATAACGAGACCTAAAAACAACAAGAAGTAAAAAAGCAAGATAATTCTTGATCTAGTCATCTTGTCTGACCAAAGCCCATTAAAATTTATTTTCTTTTTGTTTCCACGCGAATCATAATCATGATAATTCATATTAATCTTTATCTGAAAATCTTTTCTCTAAAATTGTATCTTTTAAACTTACTAGATTTCCAGCCTCCATCCTCTTTTTTCCCTCAAACATTAACTCTGTAATAACAACACTTCCATCTAAGGTCTTAACTTCGATCCCTTCTTTGGAAACATTTATTATTTCTCCGGGAAGCCTTCGTGTCTTATCTTGTCCGATTATCACTTTAAAAATCTTGACTATTTTATTATCTAAAAGAGTGTAAGCACCTGGTGAAGGAGATAATGCTCTTACGTGATTATAAATTTCTTCACTCGTTTTATTAAAAAGCAATCTCTCGTCTTCTCTTTTTATTATCTTGGCAAAAGTCACTTCTTTTTCGTCTTGTTTTTCCAGCATTATTTTATTATTTATTATATTTGGTAATGTCTTTAACAAAAGATTTCTACCAACTATCATGAGTTTATTATGAAGACTTTCATAATTATCATCCTTTTCAATTTTAACCGTTTCTTTTGCAAGCATATCACCACTATCCATAGTTTTTTCCATATACATTATCGTGATTCCCGTCTCACTATAACCTTCCATCAATGCTCTTTGAATTGGAGCACCACCTCTTAGTTTAGGAAGTAGAGAACCATGTACATTGACACATTTATATTTTGGATAGGTCAATACAACCTCTGGTATAAGTTGTCCATAAGCACAAGTAATTATTATATCGGGTTTCATTGCAATAATTTCATCATACTCATCTCTTATTCGTTCAGGTTGAAAAACTCTTATTTCATTTTTAATAGCGAGTTTCTTTATTGGTGAAAACGTTAATTCTTTTTTTCTACCGACTAATCTATCAGGTTGTGTTACGACCATTATAACATTAGTATTTTCAATTAACATCTCTAATACGGGTACGCTAAATTCTGGTGTTCCCATAAAAATAACTTTTAAATCTTTCATTTTATCACCAAGTCAATTATAACCTTTATCATTTTAAAAGTAAACGAATAGAAAAAGAAACTATTTAGCTATAAGCATATTTAGTTTCTCTTTTTCTTCTTCTAGTTTTTTACGATCTTGTTCTACTATATTTGAAGGCGCTTTACTAGTATAGTTTTCATTTGAAAGAAGTTGTTCTCTTCTAGCGATTGATTTCTTTAAATCGTCTATTTCACCTTCTACTTTTTGTAAATCGACTACTTGACCTTTGTAATAATAAGTTATGTCTATATTATTAGATTTATAATTTGCTTGTAAATAAGCATCTAAATTAACTTTGTCTAAATGTTCGTCCGTTATCTTTAATTGGGTCTTATAAATATCGTCATTTACTTTAACAAAATTAATAATTACTTTAGCTTCTTTCGTTATATTGTTTGAAGCCTTTAAATTCCTTATAGCTACGATATCTTTAATTATACTATCGAGAAGAGTCTCATCGTTATCATAATTAATTTCTTCTTTTTTAGGATAAGAACTAATACAAATCGATTCACCTTCTTTAATAGGTAACATTTGAAAGATCTCTTCTGTTACATATGGCATAAAAGGATGAAGCATCTTTAAAGTTTGAGTTAATACTTTTAATAAGACGCTCTTTGTTGTATCATTCATCCTCGTTTTCGAAAGTTCAATATACCAATCGCAAAAGTCATCCCAAATAAATGAGTATAGAACGTTTCCTACATTGTGAAAATCATACTTATCCATGTTTTTTTTAACTTCGATGATCGTCTTATTTAATTTTGACAGTATCCATTTATCAGTAATTTGTAAGTTATCAAACTTATAGTTTTCAACGGTAAACTTCTCCATGTTCATTAATACGAATCTCGAAGCATTCCAAAGCTTATTTATAAAATTCCAAGTAGATTTTACTTTTTCTTCATCGTATCTTAAGTCCATTCCCGGAGCTGAATTAGTAGTTAAAAAGAATCTTAATGCGTCCGCACCATATTCTTCTATCACATCCATCGGATCAATACCATTATTTAAAGATTTAGACATCTTTCTTCCGTCCTTATCTCTTATAAGGCCGTGAATCAAGCAGTCTTTAAATGGAATTTGATTTGTAAATTCTAGTCCTTGAAAGACCATTCTATTGACCCAAAAAGGAATTATGTCATATGCTGTAACTAGACAGTCATTCGGATAATATCTTTCTAAATCATCAGTGTTATCCGGCCATCCTAAGGTACTAAATGGCCATAAAGCCGAGCTAAACCAGGTATCTAAAACATCTTCATCCTGGACCCATCCCTCGCCTTCAGGAGCCGCCTCACCAACATATATTTCATCTCCAAGATACCAGGCAGGAATTCTATGCCCCCACCATAATTGACGCGATATACACCAATCATAAGTTATTTCCATCCAATGATTCATTATTTTTTCGTATCTCTCTGGTACGAAATTTACTTTTTCAGTTTTATTTTTTTGGTTTTCTAAGACTCTATCTGCTAAAGGTCGCATCTTAACGAACCATTGTTTCGATAAATATGGTTCGACCATAGCTGATGTTCTCTCAGAATGCCCAACTGAATGAACCATCTCTTCTACTTTCAAAAGCAAATCTTTTTGTCTTAAGTCTTCTATCAATTGTTTACGACATTCGAACCTATCTAAACCATCATATTTTCCAGCATTCTCATTCATTTTACCATTTGGTTCAATTACCACTACTCTTTCTAAACCGTGTCTATTTCCTACTTCGAAGTCATTCGGATCATGAGCAGGGGTTATTTTCACTATTCCGGTTCCAAATTCTGGGTCAGCATATTCATCCGCTATTATAGGAATTAGTTTGTTTACTATAGGTAAAACGACCTTTTTTCCAATTAAGTGTTTATAACGTTCATCTTTAGGATTAACGGCAACGGCGGTATCTCCAAATAATGTCTCTGGTCTCGTCGTTGCTACTTCTAAATAATTATCCTCATCTTCTAATTTATACTTTAAATGATAAAAAGCTCCGACTACGTCTTTGTAGATTACTTCTTCATTAGAAAGAGCCGTCATTGCTTCTGGATCCCAGTTTATTATTCTTTCACCTTTGTAGATTAAGCCTTTTTTATATAAATCGACAAATACTTTTGTAACGGCACGGTTTAATCCCTCGTCCAAAGTAAATCTTTCACGTGAATAATCTAAGCTTAGACCTATCTTTGCCCATTGTGAACGAATAAAATCAGAGTATTCTTCCTTCCATTCCCAAGCTACTTTTAACCACTCTTCTCTATTCATTTCTCTAGGTATAATGCCTTTTTCTCTTAATCTATTATCAATTTTTACCTGTGTTGCAATTCCCGCATGGTCCATCCCCGATATCCATAGAGCATCATAACCATCCATCCTCTTATATCTTATTATAATGTCTTGAATAGTCGTATCCCAAGCATGGCCTAAATGTAATCTACCCGTAACATTTGGTGGTGGAATAGCAATCGTAAAAGGTTTTTTCGTCTTGTCTTTTCCAGCATTAAAATATCCTTTTTCTAACCAAAATTCATATTTTCCTTCTTCTACTTTTAAATGGTCATATTTAGTATCTAACATTTAAATTCCTCCCTGTTCTATATAGCCAAGAGCAACGTCTAATATTTCATCAAATAAAGGACGCTCTTCTTCATTTACAATAATATTGTTTATAAAAGTATTGAAATAACCTTTTTCTTTTAAAAGAGCAAATGATTCTTTATAGTTTATATCAAATAAGAATGCTAAGTGAAGTAATATTCTATCAGTAGGAGTTTTTGCCTTATTTATTCTTATTTGTTTTTTATTCATAAAGTCATTTAAGACTTCTTCGCTCAATTCTTCTTTTTTAAAAGTTTGTTTCTCATAATTGTTATTTAATACTCTGTAAATATCTATCTTATCTGTATCTCTAATCATCTTCACAAACTGTGTTTCTTTATCATTTAATTTAGGATAATCAAATTTATTATGATATTTTACTGAGAGAGTAATACAAGAGTCATATTGTTCGTTTGGTGAAAAATATCTAATCTTTTCAGAATTTAAATACCTATCTCCTATATCACCATGATCTTCGTTACTGTCGGAATAAGAATTATATTTATCTAATTGAATAAAGCGACCTATATCGTGAACGAGTCCTGTTACTTTAGCGATGATTTTTTCTTCTTCAGACAAATTAATCTTTAAAGCTAAGTCTTCCATTAACTCTGCCACCTTATAAGAATGTTCGTATTTAAGTGCTATATTAAAATCATTCTTATCAAATGTCTCTACATATTTATCAAAATTATTTTTAATGCTATCATAATTCATAAAAAAAAACTCTCCTTTCATAAACAAAGGACGAGTTTTATTCGCGGTACCACCTTAATTCATAGATTTCTCTATGCACTCAATACTTTAACGCAAGCATACGGGATCTTCTATTTACTTAAAGATCCTACTCCATTGCTACCTTCTACCTTAACCGTTACTAATTTACACCAAACACTAGCTCTCTATAAACTATTAAAATATACTCTTCAACTTCTTTGTAATTGTAATTCATTATACACTATTATTATATTTTTGTAAATTACTTATTCACACACTACTTGACAAGTTATCGTTCTTTTTCTATCTTGAGTCGGTGCACATGAACAACTAGAGTTTGTTCCATAACAATAGTTACCATTTGTTTGTCTACAAAATACTTGTTTACTACATATTTTATACGTGTCACCTACTGAGTAACCACTCGCGTCGATATCACTACATCCTTTACTAGATTCAGTTATATTGACTGTTCCGGTACAACCCGCATTAAAGACTTGTCCCGTTTCAACAAATTTCAGTGTACATGTAGGTTGAGCATTTATTTGGATCTTTGTCGTTACTGACCAATCACCGACATTTCCTAATTGGTCTTTTGCTTTAAACTTAGCTGTTACATTAATTGGTGTCGACCAAACATTTTCACTCGTATAAGAAGACGATCCTGCTGGCGGTTGATAAATATCACTATATTCAGTAGAACCATACGTATAATAGATTGTCGATAATCCTGATCCTGAATCAGTACATTGTACTCCGACAGTTATTGTCGTGGGTTCCGTTACTGCATTTCCACCACTAGTGTTTTTAGTAATAGTACAAGTCGGCCCCGTCTTATCTATTCTGACTGTTTGATTTGCCGTACAAGTCGCACTATTACCCGCTACGTCATAAACGGTACCGGCTGAAACGGTAGTCGAATTAATTTCCCAATCGACTAATTTAGAAATAGTATTAGAAACACAACCACTTCCTCCAGTATCAGAACAAGTTCCGGTAAGGGTTAAATTCGTATTTCGCCATGTAGAATTTCCACCACTCGATACACAAGTAGGTGCAATCTTATCGATTTTTACTGTTTGATTAGATGCACAAACAGTACTATTTCCAGCAATATCATAGATAGTTCCCGGAGACTCTGTCGTAGAGTTAATGTTTGTAGAATAAACTTTTGTAACGTTTCCTGCACAACCACTTCCTCCAGTATCAGAACAAGTTCCCGTAAGAGTTAAATTCGTATTTCGCCATGTAGAACTTCCACCACTATTTGTACATGTAGGTGCTATCTTATCAATTTTTACAGTTTGATTAGCCGCACATGTCGTCGTGTTTCCAGCTTTATCTTTTATAATTCCCGGCGACGCTGTCGTCGTATCAGTATTCGTCGTATACGTTTCTGTTACGGTAGGTTGAACACAACCACTAGTAGCATCGCTACAAGTACCCGTGATAGTTAAATCAGTATTACGCCATGTAGCACTTCCGCCACTATTAGCACAACTTGGACTCGTTGCGTCTTTCTTAAAGTCAACGGCGCACACTATTGAATTTTTAGCTTGGTCTTCAACAAAACCATACCATCTTATATTAGTAGTATCACTTGTCTGTGTTCCTAAGACTGCACTTCCAATAATACTGGTCGTTATACTCTTAACGACGATTCCACTGACAGCGACATCTACTCCCTTAGATAAATCTTTAGTGGCTTCTGATACAAATCCAATATTGACATTACTTACATACCAAGCATTATCACCAATTGTTCCAGTTGTCGTTACTTCACAAGTCGGTTTCGTATTATCTATTCTAAAACGATAAATTCCACTTTCTATCCCAATGTTTCCTGCCTCATCGACGCTTCTAAATCTTACGTCTTCATTCATCTCTTCTGTTATCGAGACAGTACATACTCCCGTTGCATCAGGCGTACATAGATCGATCCAACGGTTCCCTCTTTTCCATTGATAACGCGTTACTTTATTTCCTGCCGCTTCAACGAAAGAACTTCCACTACCAAACTCAATCAAGATTTTTTGAGCCCATTCACCACTCGTATAAGCAGATGTCTGAATTGTCTCCGCAGTCGTTACCGTATTTAGTCTTACGACGTTTTCTTTTCTTAAATTTATATAAGGCATTCCATTCTCGTACACTACGACACTTCCGTTTTCCGTTCTTCCTTTATATTCATAAATAGTCGTATACGTTCCTATTTTATCTGGATTTATAACATCGATGTTATTAGGTAAAATTACATCGACCCCGTCATCCATTTCAGCTTGAGCACGATAAATCTCTGTTCCACTATTGTTATATTTTACTAACATTGTAGGAATTTTCACTTTTTCTCTTACGACATCTCTCGATGTTCCTTTATACACATAGATATTCGGTATTGCGCCTAGTTCCGTTCCAATATTATCGCTTCTATCCCAGGCAGAATCACAGAAAATACTCGAGACATTAGCATATTCATCTTCTTCACATCTTAGGCAAATACTATATTCGTATTTATCTCTACCTACTTTTACTATTCTTACATAACTATCTTGATTACAACTCTTGCCATTATAATCGACTACGCCTTTAATATACTTTTGAGTAGATAACGTTCTTAATTCGACCGTTGAACTTTCAAGCAATCCAACAGGACGATACACCCTATTATCCGTATAAAAGTCTTTTCCTGAATTCAAAATATTGTTACTAAGATTTTTATAATAAGTAGTTCTAAAACTCTCGATATTATTAGTTATGATAGGTATAGCAATTAATGCTATTATACCTAGTATAATAACTACTCCAATTATCTCAATTAATGTAAAACCTTTTCTATTCTTCATATTCACCTCATATTATCTTAACGTGTATGGGTTAGTACTCGTGCCATTACCACCATCTATAAGAGCAGTATTTACTATATTTAATACTGGTCTTACTGCTGAAATTCCCTCAATATCTTTTGTAACTATAGATCCATTCGTTGCTATTGCCGAAGGATTCGTTGGTGTTGCATTTGAAAGCACCCAATATTCCCCACTAGGAATCATTGTCGAAAACATGTCTCCTATTTTAGGAATTCCTATCAAAGTGTTAACCACTTCAGTCGGTGGACAAGCCGTCGTTTGTGATGTACTCGGAGTAATAACCATCGTACAAAAATCGGCAGTAGTTAAAAAGTTTTTGTTTTGACTACTCAAAGTCCCATACCAAGTATCGTTTAGTTTTTTACCAACTTCGGTACCCGAATTATATTTCTCAGCAATGTAATCGAAGATTGTCGTTCCAACACTACTTAAATTACTATCCATGACTAATCTCGTATATTCTTCGTTAGTGCTTACAATCCTGAAAGTTTGACCAGCGAAGCTTACATACTCACCAGCAAATCTAGTATTAAGAGCCGTTCCTGGATTAGCCGAAGTATCTCCTATTAACTTATAAGGATTAGCTAAAGTACCAGATGTTCCAGAAACATAAGTTAAATTGGCTTTTAAAACGATACTAGGTCTAACCCCTAAAAAAGTGGGAGCAACTGTATTGGTAGCATTATTAGATGCATTTACATACCAAGCATTAGTATCCGAATAATTAGATAATAACCACCAACTATTCCCTTTTCTTAAATAACCACCAATCTTGTTATATTCGTAAGGATTTAACAATCCCACCTTTGCTGTAGTAACATCCGTCTCTAATGGCTTATTAGTATTAGTAACTCTAGTATAATTCCATGAAGCGTCTTGAACGAATAAATCGACATTTTTAAGAGTAGACAGAAAAACATTATTTAACCAAACGTAAATGTTGCTATTTAAAAAACTAGAACTAGCCATATCATAAGATATTAAGCTCATCGGATCATCCGTTACTAATTTTATCGTTCTATTTAATTTATCATATCCAACGACACGCCACATCTTTCCCGAATACCAAAGATAATTATTAGTAGTTGCACCAGCTAAATAGTAAAACTGATTATCATCGCTAGATCCTCCTAATAAAGACACCTGTTCATAAAAGGAATTTTTTGCCTCTGCTACATAGGCATTACATGATCCCGTCTTTTCAATTAATTTTTGGTAGACGACTTTTCTTCCCTTTGTACAAATTAAACTAACTTCACTAGTAATTCTTCCCTTATTATTTCTATATCTAATATCGACATAGTCTTTACTAGAATCAATTCCAATATCACTTAAATTAAAAGTAGATGGACTTCCACATGTAACATCTTTATCTTCATAAACTTTAAGAAATTCTTCTTCTATTAAATTATCGATTGTTACATTATCGACACAACCATTTTCTGCATCGACTCCACCCAAATCGTCTCTTCTTCTATTAGCAAATAAAGTAGCTGCACTTTCAACTAATTCATAATAATTTTCATATTTTTTACTATTGTTATCTCGAACAAGTTTCATTGTTGCTGGAAACACGACTAAAATAATTAATGCCATAATTATTACGACACCAATCATCTCTATAAGAGTAAAACCTTTATTTTTCATTTTACACCACCTATTATATAATATATATTATAACAAATTTAATAAAAAAAAACACTAACTATTTAAAATTTCAGTTAGTATTTTTATATTATCTACTATTTCTTTATCTTTATTGTGAATAAAGATTTTTTCATGCTTGCTAAGTATATTTTCATAGTATTTATAAAATAACTCGTCTTTATTATTAATAAGATATGGTCCGATCAAAAACTCTTTCTTCGAGTACTCTTCAGTACCCTTTGAGAATTTAATAATAATATAGTATTTATTTGATTCAAAAACTATCTTTTCTTTACTAATCAAGTATCCTAACGATGTCACAAAGCGTCTTAATTCTTCGTATTTATTATTGCTAGATATTATTAAATACTTAATATCTTTTAATTTTTCTTTACCTTTAGTTAGTATATCTTCAATCGTCTTAGTTCCCATACCAGATATAATTACAGTGTCTATACCTTCTTGATAAGAGTCTAAACCATCTGCTTTAACTAGAAAAATATCATTAGTCAAATTATATTTATCGATATTTTTAGTTGCTTTTTTTAATGGTCCTTCTCTTAAATCAGAAGCGATTACTTTAAGCTTGCTATTTTTTTCTTTAAGATAAATGGAAAGTAAAGCATGATCACAACCAACGTCGATTATTCCCTTACTATCAAGTGAAACAAAATCGGCTACTTCTTTTAAACGATCACTTAGATTAATCAATTAAAAAATCCTTTAATTTTCTTGATCGTGATGGATGTCTTAATTTCCTTAAAGCTTTAGCTTCTATTTGACGAATTCTCTCTCTCGTAACTCCAAAGATTTGACCGACTTCTTCTAAAGTGCGGCATTGTCCGTCGTCTAATCCAAAACGAAGTTTTAAAACGTTCGCTTCACGATCGGTAAGTGTTAATAAAACATTAGCTAGTTCTTCTTTTAACATCTCGACAGTCGCATATTCCTCAGGAGACATTGTCTTTTCATCAGATAAGAAATCACCGAGATGAGAATCGTCTTCTTCACCGATAGGCGTTTCTAAAGAGACTGGATCTTGTGATATCTTATAAACTTCTCTTACCTTTTCAACAGTTATACCTAGTTTTTTAGCTAGTTCATCTTCTGTCGGTTCTCTATTTAACTCTTGAGTAAGCTGCCTTTGAACTCTTGCCAGTTTGTTTATCGTTTCAACCATATGAACTGGTACTCGAATCGTCCTAGCTTGATCCGCTATAGCTCTGGTAATAGCTTGACGAATCCACCAAGTAGCATAAGTAGAAAACTTATATCCTTTTGATGGATCAAATTTGTCTACGGCTTTCATCAAACCAATATTTCCCTCTTGAATAAGATCAAGAAAAAGCATTCCTCTTCCTACATATCTCTTAGCAATACTAACGACGAGTCTCAAGTTTGATTCAGCGAGCATCTTCTTAGCAAACTCATCGCCTACCTCTGCTAATTTTGCATACTCAAACTCTTCACTAGTAGTTAAAAGATTTATTTTACCTATCTCTTTTAAATACATTCTAACCGGATCATTAATCTTAATATCCTTAGACATCGTCAAATCCTCGACGACTAACGTTTCTGGTTCTTCTACCTCGGTAGAATTATCTGCTATTTCGCTAATAACTTCTATTTCATTCTCAACTAATGTATTGTATAAATCATCTAGAGTATCACTATCAATTTCTAGCCCCTTAAGCTCTTCAACTAAATTTTCATAGGTTACGTAACCGTCTTCTTTTCCTTTTTTTATAAGGTTCTTTTTACGGTCTTCAATTGTCTTAATCTCTTCAAACATCTTTTTTCTCCCCTATTCTTAAAATCCTTATTCTTTCAGCTATCTCAATCTTTTTAAGGTCATCGACTTCCTTTTTCATCATATCTTCTAGGCTCTTTATTTCCAGCCTCACACTAAAGTCATTTATAACCCTTACATATTCGAGTAAAACAGCATCCGTAACGTCAGCTTCTATATTTAAGTTTAACACTTCGTTATAAACTGGTAGCAGTTCTTTTTTATCATATAAATATGTAAAAAAATCTGCTTCTTTAATATTACCATAATTATGATAATAATAGTTTATTTCGCTAGCTAAACTTCTTAAATCAGAATCAACAAAAAACAACTTTTCTTTTTCATATAGTTTTAAAGCCCTCGCATCTCTTAGCATGAAAGCGATAAATTCTAATGCAGCAAGACGATTTTTATCTTGTTTCTTTGTTTTTCTTACGACGATTTCTTCTTTAAAAACTTTTTTATTAGTCATTTCTTTTAATTTTTTTTCTAGTGTATTATAACTTAAATTCGTCTCGATTGCAAGTTTTTTCAAAATTATCTCTATTCTTAAGTCATCATTTAACTTAGAAGTTTCTCTTAAAACTTCTCGAACGTAATTTGCGACTTCTAAGTCACTAGAAAAATCTATGTCTTTTTTATAATGGTTTATTTTATAATCACTAAAACTAATGGCATTTTCAACCACGTTTAAAAACTTTTCCTCACCATATTTTAATATAAAAGTATCCGGATCATCTTCGTTTATCATGACGACTTTTACTACTAGCCCTGCTTCTTCTAATAGATTACCATTATGAATAGTTGCTTCTATACCAGCCGAGTCCCCATCTAAACAAAGATATATATTATTAGATAGTTTCTTCAATAAACTTATTTGTTCGTTAGACATTGCCGTTCCCATTAAAGCGACCGTGTTTTTGATACCGATAGTAAAGGCTCTTATAACATCCATAAAGCCTTCCATTAGAATTGCATATCTCTTTTCACGAACATGTTCTTTTGACAAGTGATAATGATACAGACAATTTCCTTTTCTAAAAATAGGAGTCTCTTTGGTATTCATATATTTACTCATCTTACTATCTTTATAAATTCGACCACTAAAAGCGACTATCTTTCCATTTCTGTCATCTAAAGGAAAAATTATGCGATCAATAAAAGTATCATTAGTATCATTTATTAACCCTAATGTATTTAAAGTACTTATATCATATTTTTTATCTTTTAAAAAATTGAACAAACGATCTTTTTCGGGTAATGCGAGTCCGATTTGAAATTCTTTTATCGTATCTTTATCTATTTTTCTAGACTCAAGATAATTTCTAGCATCTTTGCCTTCTTCTGTACTAAGCAAGAGTTGGTAAAATTTATTTACGACATCATATATCTCGTAATGTTTAGAATACCTACTCTCGAAAGTCGAAGCATTAGAAACGCTTACTCCAACTTTACTACCGAGAATTCTTAGAGCTTCTTTAAAGTCAACATTTTCAATTTCCGATAAAAAAGTAAAGACATTTCCACTGTTATGACAACTCCAACAGTTATACGTTTGTCTCTTAGGATCAACACTCATCGAAGGATTCTTATCATTGTGAAAAGGACACAATCCCCAATAATACTGACCTTTCTTAGTAAGAGGAAGATATTCAGAAATAAGGTCGACAATGTTTATTTTTTCTCTAATCTCATTAATAACATTTTGATTTTCCATAAACTCCCTCCTTTAATTAAATATAGGTATATTATACACCAAAAGTCTATTTTAATAAAGGATTATATAATGTAATCCTTATTAACAAGCTAAAATAGACTCAATTTATTAAAAATAAATTGAGTCTATTATTTATATTACGCTAAGAGTAATTTTTTTATTGCTCTTACTGTTAAAACTTTACCTTCACTTATTTTCTTTCCATTGATAACTAAACCCGGAACATTACTTATTCCATATCTCTTTTGTTTAGAACTATCAATTTTTTCCATATTTATTTCTTCTATACCAGCCTCCTCTATAGCTTTCGAAACCATTTTAGTAAGTTTCATTCCATTGCTACAATCATATCCAATTACTTTTACCTCTATATTATTCCTCCTTTCATAATAATACTATATCAATAAAATATGTCACTATTATGAAATAATATTGGGAAAATATGTAATTTAAAACAATGATAATTGGTTGGATTCTTCAAGGCCGTTTAAGACACCCATGGCTTTCATTTTCTCTATCGTTGTCGACGAAGCTTTTCCTCTTTTCTTAATATCTTCAATACTAATAAAAGGTTTTTTCTCTCTTTCTTCGACTAATGCTTTAGCAACTGTATCACCTAGTCCTTCGATAGTTCTAAAAGGTGGTATTAATATTTTCTCTTCTTCATTTACTTGAAATAATTTAGCATCACTAATGTTTAAGTCAACGGAAGCAAAAGTTATCCCTCTAGCTGTCGCTTCAAGCGCCATCTCTAATACTGTTTGTAAGTTCTCTTCTTTATTTGTCTTATCATAGCCCTTTAAATTTAAATACTCTAGAGAATCTTTAATCGCATCGTAACCTTTACTCATAGTATTGATATCAAACTCTTCACTTCTAATAGAAAAATATGAAGCGTAAAACAATACTGGACGGTAAACTTTGAACCAAGCTATCCTTAAAGCACTCATAACATAAGCTACTGCATGCGCCTTAGGGAACATATACTTTATCTTTTGGCAAGAGTCAATATACCACTCAGGAATGTTTTTCTCTCGCATAAGCTTCTCGTGTTTTTCCCATTCATCAGGTTTTTTACTAGGAAGCCCCTTACGAACGAATTCCATTATTTTAAAAGCATCAATAGGTTCTAAGCCTTGATAACTTAAATAAGTCATAATATCATCACGACATCCGATAACGTCTTTAAAAGGAACGATGTTTTTTTCAATAAGTAAACTAGCGTTTCCAGCCCAAACATCAGTACCGTGTGAAAGACCTGAAATTTTGACTAATTCAGCAAAAGTCTTTGGTTTAGTATCACGTAACATATTTATGACAAATTTTGTACCTAATTCTGGAAGCCCCATAGTACCAGTTGGACACATTATCTCTTCTTCCGTAACTCCTAAAGCCTTAGTACTAGATAATAGACTAAGTATATTTGGATCATCCATCGGTAGTTTAGTAACATCCAGACCAGAAAGATCTTGAAGCATTCTTAGTATTGTCGGATCATCATGTCCCAGTATATCTAGTTTAAGCAAATTATTTTCTAAAGCATGATACTCAAAATGAGTCGTCTTCCACTCGGCGTCTTCATTACCTGCAGGAAATTGATAAGGAGTAAAGTCATAAACTTCCATATATTCGGGTATTACTACTATTCCACCTGGATGTTGTCCCGTCGTCCTCTTAACACCGATACAACCATTTGCAATCCTTTCTATCTCTGCCGTTCTCTTACCGATAGAACTCTTTATTTTCTTTATAAGTTCATCATACTCTCCAAGCATCTCTCTTGGAAATTCTTTGCGAATCGATTCTTGAATAAGTAAGAACTTTTTTGCTATAATAGCAGGTTTCTCTTTCTTATCAACAGATAACAAATCCTCGACTGTCTTTCCTATTTCTTTTGCAATCTTAGTTATTGCATTCATGATTCTATCTTCAAAATAACCTAAAACGAAACCATAAGCGGTCTTATCGGCAATCGTACCAACAGTCCCTGCACGATAAACATAATCAGCACCATGACAGATTTCTTTGGTATATTCATGAGCTTGAGACTGATAATCACCAGAGAAGTTTAAGTCAATATCCGGAACTTTATCAGCATTAAATCCTAAGAAAGTTGCAAAAGGCATGTCTTGTCCCTCTTTCTCAAAATTAGAGTTACATTTTGGACAAACCTTATTAGGTAAATCATAACCACTTGAATAATTTTTACTATAAGCTTCATCATTCTCATCTGAAAACTCTGAATTATTACACTTTGGACAACGATAATGTGCAGGTAATGGGTTAACTTCCGTTATATCCATCATCGTAGCAACAAAGCTTGAACCAACAGAACCACGTGATCCGACTAAATATCCATCATCATTACTTTTCTTAACCAATTTTTGAGCTAATAAATAAATAACATCGAATCCACCTTTAAAAATTCCACTTAATTCTTGTTCAATTCTATCTTCGACTATTTTAGGAAGCGGCTTCCCATACAACGAGTATGCTTTATTATAAACGTAATCTTTTGTAATTTCTCCACTATTCTCAATAGTTGGTGAAAAAGGATTTTTAGAAGGTATAAAAACGTCGTAAATAGTAACTAAATCAGCTATTTTATTCGGATTATCGATTACTATTTCTCTCGCTAAATCTTCATCAAGAAACGAAAAGTCCGAAAGCATTTCATCAGTGGTCCTAAAATGCAAACTAGGAATATCTTTAATAGAGTCTCTTGCTAAAGGATGTCTTCCACCTCCCGGGACTTTTTGATTTACTAAGACCTCACGAAAAATCTTATCTTCTCTATTTATGTGATGGACGTCTCCAGTAGCTACGATAAATTTACCCGCTTCTTTTACGAGACGAACTATTCTTTTTACGTGTTCCTCTAATTCGTGTAAATTAGCAAAATCTCCCATTTGTAATAAATGATCATAACACTCTAAAGGTTGAACCTCAACATAATCGTAAAAGCTTATCAAATCGAGTAATTCTGAATCACTCTTACTTCTCGCTTCTTCGAAGATTTCCGACTGATAACAACTACTACCTATTAATATATCTTCTTTCAGATCATTTAAAACACTTCTAAGTATTCTCGCTGAACCTTTATAAAAATATGTCGTCGAAGCAAAACTTAATATTTTAAATAAATTTTTAAGTCCTTTCCTCGTTTTAGATATTAAATTAATATGATAGCCTTTACCATATTTATATATTTCATCGGAATTTATTAACATATTTAAATCACTGATTTTTAAAATATCTTGATTAGCTAATTTTTGAATCATTCTATAAAAAACTACGGCTGTCGCTTCAGCATCATAATCTGCTCTGTGATGATGACTCTCATCAAAAGAGACATCGTATCTTTTTACCAATGCAGAAAGAGAGTGTTTATTACCACCGTCTAGTAATCTCGATATTGCTAAAGTATCGATCAAAGGATTGTTGAACTCATCTAAGCCGGCTACTTTATATGACATTTCTAAGAAAGAAGCGTCGAATTTAGCATTGTGAGCAACTAACGGCATATCACCTATCCAGTCTTTAAAAGCTTTAATAGCAGTAACTAAGTCTGGAGCCCCTTTTAAATCCTCATTAGTAATATTAGTAATATCAATTATTTTTTGTTCCAAAGGTCTTTTAGGATCAACGAAAGATTGATACTTCTCGATTATTTCTCCGCCTTTAATTTTAACTGCTCCAATCTCGATAATTTGGTCTCCAGCAGCCGCATTAAATCCCGTGGTCTCAAAGTCAAAGACGACAAAAGTCTCATCAAACATGACTGCTTCTGTTGGTCTCTTAACAATATCGACAGTATCTTCGATTAAAGTAAGCTCAGTACCGAACAAGACTTTAAACTTATCTTTTTCTTCTTCGATATTCTTGTTAATATCACTCATAGTGTAAAAAGCTCCCGGGTACGACTGAGCACAGTCATGATCTGTAATGGCAATAGCCTTATGTCCCCACTTATGTGCTTGTTTAATCAAATCTTTTACATCACAAAGTCCGTCCATTTGACTCATTTGTGTATGAGCGTGGAGCTCTACTCTCTTTAATTCTGAAGTATCTTCTCTTTTAGGATCTGATTTTTTAGATTTATATACATCATAAGCATTAAATGTAAGCTCATTGTTAGCATAAGTGTCAAATTTCGTACTACCTTTGAGTTTAATCCATTTGCCAGGACGAGTCTCTTTAACCAATTTATCGTAATCATCAGTATCTCTTACAAATATTTTAGCGACGATACTATCTGTCATATCACTTAATTTTAAAGATAATATTTTAAAATTTTTGCCGTTCGGAATAAACTCTGAAGTATCGAAGACTTTTCCTTCGATAATGATATCTTTGTTTTCTCCCACTAAAGAATAAATAGAATAAATCTCGTCTTTAGGATCAATCGCATTACCAAAAATCGTCAAATCATCAGTAATTTTTTTTCTTCTCTTAGGAAAGGAAAAACTCTCATTACTTCTTTGTATTATAGGCTTACTTATTATTTTATTCGTCTCTTCTTCAATAAAACCATTTATCTCGTTTTTTAAACCAGTATCGGTCTCGCAATTATGGGAAAAAGAAACGCCATATGTATTTAAAAACTTTTCTAATTTCTTTAAGACATCTAACAATTCTCTTTCTTCAACATCGTTTATTACTTTAAAGTTTATGGTATCTGCTACGATCGTAGCTTTACTTAAAAAAACATCTAGTTTAGGAAACAAATTCTTTTGTTTAGAAGCATGATTTAAGTATTCATTTAAATTCTTAGTTACTTTACTACTGTTTTTTATCTTTAAAGAAACTTTAGCATTATTAAAATAATCTTCAAACTTTCTTTTTATTTCCTCATAAAAAGAAAGAGAAAGATTATAATCATTCTCAATCACAATCGTTATTTTTTGGTTTTTCTCATCAGAGTCATATTTATATTTGGTATTAGAAAGTTCTTCAAAATATTTTTCATCGACATGAACTTTCAATAGTATCTTTTTTAATTTATCGTTCATTTCTAACACCCCCATTATATTTATAATATATCTAAATTATTTAATCTAATTATATATCTTTGATTATTACAACAAAAATCAATAAAGTCATAGAAATCAATATTTCTTAATCCTTTTTCAATCGGATATTTATCGATATCGAAAGCTATCCTGTCACGCATCATATAACTTACTAGTTCTTCTCTATCAGCACCCATATACATTAACCAATAAGGATAAAGTTGTCTTTTCAAAAGTCGTAGTTTTTTCAAACCCTCTTCATACTTAGTAACACCAGATACTCTAGTATATATTTCGTTAGTCACTAAAAGATCAATCAGTGCCGAGACAATCTCTTTATTAGTTCTTTGATGATCGCCAATTTCGTATTTCACTATCGTAAATAGCATTCTAATAATAGCCTTTAATCCATCTTCTAAATCTTCTCGTTTACCCCATACGATGTTTTTTTTAGGGTTTGCTTTTAAGAACTCTACATTGTCGATATATGGATGTATGACTAATATTTTATAATTTTCTTTTATTTTAAAGCGTAGCAACTCTTTTAATGAAGATTGAATATCTCTTTGATTAGCATCCCATATTTTCATTAGAAAACGACGGTATTTATCAGTTTGTTTTTTTACCAATTTAAATTCATCCGAATTGAAAACATAATTATATAGAGTATCGTTATCCGGAATAAAGTCATCCGTATATTTTAGTATTTCGACGTTTTCCTTCTCAAGTTTCATATATAGTTTAGGATGATTTTTCCACAATCTTTCTCTTAGCAATTGAAGTTCCTCAGAGATAGATGGCCTAAACAATATGTTCCATGCTAATAAATAATCATTAACTACAAACTCAACATTCATAATCTTCACCTTTCATTACTATATTAAATATACCACAATTAAAATATTAATAAAATATATTACTTTAGAATTTTAACTTTTTCGATAATTATTTTTAATTCTCGCTTATCACTGACTCTACCTCTAATCAAAAGAACGTCCCCTTTATTAACGTTATCGATCTCCTGATAAACGCTAGAGAAACAAATATATTCAATACTTGTTATCTCATCGCTTCCATTTATAAAAGCCATTTTATTATCATTTTTATCTTTTATTTCTTTAATACGATCTACCATGATAATCGTATCTATCATTTTATCGACATGTTTTGAAACGTCGATTAAAGAGACTACTTTATATTGCTCTTTAAATTTAAGTGTCGGATGATGACTTAAATAAAAACCAAACAATTCTTTTTCTTTTTGCATTAGAAAGTCTTTAGAATACTCTTCTTTAATATCAATGGTTGGCAAAAGAAGATTATCTGAATCTAGTCCTTTCGCTAAAAAAGCATAGTTTAATAATGCATCTAAATTTTCGATTAATGTTTTTTTATTATAGTCAAAGACATCAAAACAAGAAGCATAGATTAAAGACTCGATATTTTTCTTATTAATGCCTATCTCCAACAATCTAGTAAAGGCATCAAATATAGTAGGGAACCCTTCTTTTCGATTTTTTGTTATTTCAATCGATGTATTTATTCCAATATTTCTTATATTAGCGAGCGGGAAAATAAGACCATCTTCGTACAATTCATACTTATGAGTACTTAAATTAATGTTAGGTAAATAGAATTTTACTCCTCTTGCTCTCGCTTCTCTAATTATCTGAACTGTTTTATAGTCGTTTCCAATTAAGTTTTGTAGGAGACTTAGATAAAAATATTTGGAATAATGAACTTTCAAATATGCCATCTTATAAGCGATTAAAGCATAAGCAACGGCATGAGCCTTTGGGAAACCATACTCAGAGAAGGCTAAAATGTCATCGTATACTTTTTTACTAACCTCATAAGAATACTTGTTATTAATAGCTCCTTCGATAAACTTCTTCTCTTGTATTTGAAGAAGATTCTTATCTTTTTTAGACATTGCTCTTCTTAAAATATCTCCTTCTGATAAACTAAATCCGGCCATCTTGTTAGCGATTTGCATTATTTGTTCTTGATAAACCATTACACCATATGTACTTTCTAGAATCTCTTCTAAATCTTTAGATGGGTATACTACCTTCAATTTTTTATTCTTATTATCAATATAGGAATTAGTATCTGGTCCAGGCCTAACGAGAGCATTTGCAGCGACGATATCAGCAAAACTATTAGGCTTTAACTTTTGTAAAAGCATTTTCATTACATCACTTTCAAATTGAAAAATGCCGTTAGTTTGAGCATTGTAAAATAATCTGATCGTTTCTTTATCGTCTAAAGTAATACTATCAAAATCAATCTCGATTTTTTCTTTTTCTCTTAAACTCTCAATTATTTGCATAATAATCGTCAAATTACGATTACCTAAAAAGTCCATTTTTAATAAACCTAACTCTTCTAAAAAAGACATCTCATAAGAACTAATATAATTGCCGTCTTGAGAAACTAACGGAATTATCTCATCTAAAGAAACTTTCGAGATAATCACACCCGAAGCATGAGTCGATATGTTTTTTGGAAAACCTTCAAAATATGAAGCGACATCGAATAAAAGAGTAAGTCGATCATCATTATCGATAATATTTTTAAAGTCCTCTTTTTTATATAAATCTTTTAACTTGCTATTTAAGGATACATACTTTTTTAAAATATTAATCTTATCAGGATCAATCTTAAGTATTTTAGAAACATCGTCTAAAACAGCTTTTGCTTTTAGCGTACCAATTGCAATAATTCCAGCCACTTTATCGGAACCATATTTCTCTTTTACATATTCTATTACTTGCTCTCTATATATATCAGCAAAATCAACATCGATATCCGGCATCGTAATACGTCCTGGATTTAAGAATCTCTCGAATAGCAAATCGTATTCTAATGGATCAATATCGATTATTCCCAAAGCATAAGCGACTAAACTACCGCCAGAACTTCCTCTACCCGGACCGACTAAAATCTTATCTTTTTTAGCATATTTTATATAATCATAAACTATTAAAAAATAGTCGGAAAATCCCATCGTTTCTATAATTTCTAATTCTTTTAATAATCTAGTTTTATATTCATCGTCTAATTTGTCACCTAATCTTATTTGTAGGCCCTTAATACTCAAGTTTTTCAAATAAGAAGAACTATCGACTTTTAATTTATTATAATATTCTGGTATTAAATTTTGATTAAACCCTAATACGACGTTACAGCTGTTTTCAATAAAATTAGTCGTTTCAATACCGGTATTACTAGATAAAGTCTTGACTTTATCAATAGGTAAAAAATAATTATTTTTATCTTCATACTTTATATCATCAAAGACATTTTTCTTCTCTCTCATCATAATAGCGTATTTATAATACTTATGATCTTCTCTTTTTAAATATAAGACCTTGTTAATAAATACTACTCGACTCGATATTTTTAATGCTAAAGACTCCTCTTCTTTATTGCTATAAGACAAATATAGTTTATTAGTGATATCTTTTATTTCATTATAATAATCACTGTTTTCAAAAGGAATAATTACTATTAAGTTATCTGCATATTTTTTTAACAACTCTTCTTTATCTTCATATGAAGATATCTTTAATAAGTTTTGATAACCTTTGTAATTTTCTGCATATAATAAAACGGTTCCCTCTTTGTATTTAAGCTCTAAACCAATTATCGGTTTTATTTTATTGGCTATACATTTTTTATAAAAATACATCGTGGCAATCATGTTATCATCAACTAGTGCTAATGATTTTATACCATTATCGATAGCTACTTGGATTAATTCATCAATCTTAACCAAACTAATCATAAATGAATAGTTACTTTTAACATATAACGGAGTATACATATGCCACATCCTTTCTATAAATATTATAACACATTTTATTAATATATCTTAAATTGAAAGAGTGTACGGCTATATTTTAAAATAAATTATTTGACTATTATTTATTTTTATGTTAGAGTTATATGGCAGTTAAACATTAATAAAAAGGAGGAAATTTTATGGCAATAAATATTTCAAATAGAAAACCTAATACTACTAAAAAAATACGTTCACATGCTTTAAATACTAAGAATAGTATCCAAAAGCTTAATTTACAAGTAATAAGATTAGAAGATGGTACTAGAGTAAGAGTCAGTGCTAAAGAAATGAGGACTCTTAGAAAAGCAGAACAAGTCGAAGAAATCGATACTGTTGCTGCATAAATAAAAAAAAGAATTATTTTAATTTTAATTCTTCTATTTCTTCTATTACAGCTAGTTGTTGTTCGACAACTAGTTTTAATTTTCTCTTAAACACTCTCATATTACTTTCTAGAGTATCGGCTTTAAACTCAATTCTTTCAGCTCTTAAAAGCGCATCATTTACAATTCTTGATGCGTTTTTTCTCGCATCTTCAATAATTGTTGAACGTTCGTCATAAGCTTGTTTTCTAATATCAGAACCAGATTGTTCCGCTTTGAGTAAGGCATTTTTTAAATCTTGTTCTATTTTTTTTATGTTTTCTATTTCTCTTTTTAAAGATATATTCTCTTGTTGCTGACTCTTCATTTTAGCAAGAATTGATTCTGTTTGCGATATTACTCCATCAACAAAGTTATTGACTTCAGCAACACTATATCCTTTTTCAACTATCGAAAACTTTTCCACAACATCTCACCTCATAATCAGTCAGTTTTAATTACCAGTTAAAATCTTCTTCCTCTGAATCGTCACCTTTTTTACTTTTAGGTCCTTTTCCTTGAGCAAGATCATCTGATATCTTACCTTCTACTGAAACAGTCGAAGGAGTACATAAGAATATTCCTCCACCTAATTTTTGAATATCACCACTTATAGCGAATATTACTCCTCCTAAATAGTCGACAATTCTCTTACCAATATCAGGAGTAACCCTTTTAAGATTAACTACTACCGATGATCTTTGTTTTAAATATGTAGCTATTTGCTGTGCTTCCGAATAAGCACGTGGTTCTAATAAGATAACGGTATTATCTTTTCCTTCTAAATTTTGAAGAACGTCATCATCGAATTCTCCTTGTTCTTCACTGCCACCAAATATTCCTTTTAATTTTTGTAAAGCCATTTTATCCTCCATTTTATAAATATTATTTTATCATATTTTTTTTTGTTTTTAAAGCATTAGTTTAATGCGTACCAAATTTTAGCCACATCACTATTGCTACTATAAGGTTCTGGATTAGGCAAATCCATTTTTAAAGAAACGGGTACTTTAAAGGCTCCACCAAAAGCAATTGCACTTCCTGGTTGTAAAGTCTTTAAAATAGATAAGACTTCCTCACTTACATTAGGAACCATTTCTTTTATATACGTTAAATCTTTTGGATGTAATGTTCTTAAAACTAAGAAGTTAGAACATTGAGATATCGATGTTTCACTCAATTCACTTGGTCTTTGAGTAATAAGACCTAAAAGAACTCCATATTTCCTTCCCTCTTTGGTAATACGATCAAAAATGTTATATCCCAATAACTCTGCGTCAGTGTCATTTTGAACATAACGGTGTGCCTCTTCGATAATTATATGAAAAGGTACTTTTCCACGTTGTTCATTGACAACCGAATAATCGAAAATTATCTTCGATAATATTTTAGTAATAACTTTAGCGATACGATCATCGACATAGTTTATGTTAAATGCAATTAATTGAGCTTTTGCTCCATCGAAAGTAGTAAGCAGATTACTAATAAAACCAGTTCTAGAAATCAGTTTATCATACTTAAAATATTCGGCATAATCACTATTTGCTAACGTGTGAAGTCTGACAGATAAAATATTAGCATAATCAAATACTTTATCACTCTTAAGTATTCCTTCCGATATTAGTGAAAAGTCTAACGCTAATCCTAAATCTTTTAAGTCATACTTTACATTCCCTGTTGGGTTAGGTATTTCGAAACCTTCAATAACGAAAGTCGATATAAAGTTAACGACCAACTCCATCTCTTGCATCTTTCCCGAATTATCAACATATATACATTGCTTTAAAGTTCTTATATATCCTGGTTGAATGATTTGACTTTCTAAATTTAAAAGATTGGTATTATATGTCGAAAGAACCGCCGTAACTTGGTCCCTAATCTTAATCGAATCTCGACCACTCTTTAAAATATCAAGAAGAGCTCTCGCGACAATATCATTTTTAATTTTTAAAGCCTCATGACTTTCACCTTTTAAAAGTGGTACTAATTTAAGCGCTTTTTCAATTATAGGAAGTTGTGCAGCTTCCGTTGCTCCTAAAAGAAGAGCGATATCATCAACACCTAAAAGCCATAGAGGTATTCTTAGCAGTTCGCTAGATTTATCGGCAAATTGAGTGTTTGTCGTATATGATTTAAAGTTTAGTTTCGGATTAAAATCATGAATAAAAGAAAAGGCATTCTGATATTCACCATAGGCGTCGAAAACGAAAATATTAGCATTAACCGGTAAATATTTAGAAGTCGTAAACATATTTTGAACAATTCTTGCAAATGTACAACTCTTTCCTGATCCGGTATTCCCTAAAATAGCAAAGTGATTACTAAAGAAACCATTAACATCGACATTTATTTTATAGTTACTATAAACCGATGATCTTCCAAAATAAATTTGGTTGCTATCGACTATTTCTTGATTACCTAAAATATGAACTAGTTCTTCTTTAAAAATAATTCTTACTAATGAAGAAAATGCTGGCTTCAAGCTTATTCCAGGAACAAAACGATCATCGATCAACTCCCCTACTATTGCAACTGTCAGTTGTGTTATGTCGACTTTTAAAATTTCTCCGACTAGTTTTCTCTTACCATCATCAAAAACAACGTGAATATTCATTAAGTTTCCGTAGTTTAAAACGTTAACTTCAATCTTAATGAAAACGATGTTTCCTTCAATACTAATTATTTTACCAATACTATTATTCATAAGCCCACCCTATTCTATTTTATTATATCATACCCTATAGATAATAAAAGATTAATTTAATGGTTTTTTAGGATAACTTAGCAATAAAGATGTATTTTTAATGTCAATTAACTTTTTTAATCGTAATATTTTTTCATATTCAATGGCCTTTATTCTCTCTATGTTATCAGTTATTAAACAATTATAATCGATTAAGCCACTACTTATTCTATAAGAAGTCGCCGTTATATTATCGCTAGCCTTGACATTTTGAGAGATATACACCTTTTTTATTCTTTCAACCGTTTCCTTTGTTATAACGACTTTTTTGTATTCTTTTTCAATTTCCGTATAAAGTTTTTCGGGAACTTTACTTTCTGCGGCTAATTCTACTAATATAAAGTCATCGATCAAAAAAGTTGAAATTAAAAACTGTGAGAAATAATCTTTCTCTAACATTCGTTCATAAAAATCAGAAGATGAACCATATATAGTAGTGAACAACAAGTTTATATATTTTCTAAGGTCAATTCCTAAATCTAAATTTAAATCTTTAATTGATATCTTAAAAACTAATGATAATTCTGGAACAGCTAACCCTTTTACATATATTTCCTTTTTTTTCTCAAATACTTCGGCTTTTTCTACTATTCGTTTAATTTTTACTTCATTAAGCTCTTTTTTACTGTTTAAAGCCTTATTATTTTTAATCGTTTTCAAACATTCTTCAGGATTTACATTGCCGGTAATTACAAGTCGTATATTTGAGGGTTGATAAAAAGCATTATAACAGTTATATAAATCTTCTTTCGTTATTTTTAAAACGCTTTTTTCAGTACCACCAATATCTATTCGCATCGGATGCCTTTGAAAAACCATTTTAAGCATCGTATCTGTAATCTTAGAATCAGGTATATCTTTATACATCTTTAACTCTTCTACGATAATATTCTTTTCTTTTAAGACGTTTTTATCAGTAAAATGTGGCGAATTTAAAAATGTTATTAAAAAATCTAAATTCGCTTGTAAATTATCGATACCGTTAACGATATATGATGTCGATTTATAACTGGTAGATGCATTGGCATCACTCCCTGATTCCATGAAAAAGGAAAAAGGGTCGGCACCATTTTCTTGTTCAAAAAGTTTGTGTTCTAAAAAATGAGCGACACCATAAGGAACTCTAATCTTCTTTTTATCGAGAGTAAACTCGGTAATTAAAGAACCGAATTTAGCAAAGTAATTTAAAAAATAACCTTTTCTTTTCTCATTTGGTACAATATATATTTCCAATCCATTATCTAATTTTTCAAAATATATCGTTTGTTTTAACGCTTTATCTTCTATTTTTTTCATGTTAATCACCACCCAGTAGACAGATTGTATCTATTTTTACTTTATTAGCGACTCTTATGATATCTTCTTTGACTATTTTCATTATTTTATCTTTTCTTATTTCCAATGATTCCATGCCCAACATTGCAACCATATAATAATAATTAATAATTTTATTTGGACTATCAAAAATATCCTCGATACTTGAACAAGCATATTTTTTTTCTTTTTCTAAATCGGCATCTGTTATATCTCCTTTTTGAATTGCTTTCATTTCTTTTTTTATTAAAGAAATCATTTTATTATAATTTGATTTAACAAACCCCGCTTGAATTATTAAAATGTTATCGAGACGATTCGTGCTCGATGATATTGAATAACACAAAGAGTGTTTTTCTCTAATATTCTTAAAAAAAAGAGAATCTGCACTACCACCTAAAATTAGATTATATAGACTCAAGATATAATCACTTTCATAATTATTCAAATCATTTACGGTACAACCAATACTAAGTTTCGCTTGATTCGTCTTTTCTTTTAAAACTACCTCTCGAACTTTATTACGAGGTTTTTTAGGTAGTAAAAAGAGACTTTCTTCTAAATCGTTTAAAGCAAAACGAAATTTTTTCTTTATCGTTTTTTCTATCTCGGTATAATCAATATTTCCAACTACAAAAATATTAACTTTAGATTTAGTTAATAGATTTTCATAATATTCAAAAAGATTATCGGATGTAATTTCTTCTAAATCTTCTATATAACCATTTTTTCGATATGAAACAGGCGATTTTTCATCATAGGCTTCTAACATCTTTATAGTAGCTATTCTGGTCTTATTTTCTTCTTCACTATCTATAATGGATCTTTGAATGTTTTTTGCTATGTTAAAGACTTTTTTATCAAAGCCTTTTCCTTCTTTTAAGGGGTTATAAACCAGTTCTTTTAATAGTTCTAAAGATTCTTCTAAAATAGTATTCGAACTAAACTCTGATTCTAAAAAAGTCATGTCAAAATCAAAACTTAAATAATTTCCTACTCTATAACTACTATTATTAATGGTTAATCCGTAAAGATCTTCCTTTTTTATTTGTAATAGTTTTTTTGTCGGATATTTATTACAAGAAAAAGACAAGATTTTAGTAAGTAAAGAAGACTTGGTTACGTCTTCTTTTTTTATTATATTATTAAAATTTATTTCAACAGTTACTGTTTTAAATCTCGTCGTTTTTAATAAATGAAGGTCGAAACCATTTAATTTTACTTTTTTATACTCCATATGTACTCCTATTCTTTAATTGTCGACTCTAGTGCTAAAAGGATCATATCATTTAAAGAAGTCTGTCTCTCGATTGGAGAAACTATTCTTTTATCAAAATGAGAATCGACTACTGTTAAAATACAAGTAGCTTTTTTATCGAGCTTCTTTGCAATATAAAATAAAGAGAAAGCTTCCATTTCACTAGCTAAATAATTATCTTTTGGGTAATTAGCCATATATTTTTCGTAGTCAACATATGGATCAAAAATATCACTAGTAATTATCTTACCTGATTTATAAACTATATTTAATTCGTTTGCAACGTTAAAGATTTTTTCATTTAATTTTTTACTTGCTAAAAAGGAACGATCTTTATCTCCATCGAAAAGATTCGCATAAGTACTAAGACTAAAGGCTTCTTCTGCCACTATAACATCGAGTATTTTTACGTCTTCGCTGTTACTTCCACAAGTACCAATTCTTATTATTGAATCTACATCATAATATTTAAATAACTCATAACAATAAATTCCCATACTTGCCATTCCCATGCCAGATGCAAATACTGTTATAGGATGTCCTTTGTAAAAACCAGTATATCCTAACATATTTCTCGTTTGGTTAATAAGCTTATATTCTGTTAAAAAATTTTCAGCAATATATTTCGCTCTTAATGGGTCTCCTGGCATTAAGACTGTTTTTGCAATATCTTCTTTATTCGCTCCTATGTGAATTGTAGCCATTTTTTATCTCCTATT
>CAZTRB010000003.1:0-3664 GCA_964616485.1 uncultured Muribaculaceae bacterium | reverse complement strand
TTCAGGCATTTTATACAATACTTCTCTCGGTTTAGAGCCATTTGAAGGACCGACTATACCACGTTCTTCAAGTAAATCCATGATTCTTGCTGCGCGGTTATATCCTAATTTAAAACGCCTTTGTAATGCTGAAGCACTCGCTTTGCCAGTCTTTACTACATGATCTACTGCTTCGTCATAAATCGGATCGTCATTTTCGTCAACAGAATCTATAGAACCACCAAAGCTAGAATTTTCTGTAGGTGCTAGATTAAGAAACTTTTCATCATATTGAGCTTTTTGTTGATTAATCGTATATTTAACTATCGCTTCTAACTCTTCATCCGATACATAAGCACCTTGAACTCTTTCCGGGGCACTTTCGCCCATTTGTAAATATAACATATCACCTTTACCGAGAAGTTTCTCGGCACCGACCATATCTAAGATTGTACGCGAATCGATACTACTTGGAACGACAAACGACAATCTTGAAGGAATATTAGCTTTTACCACTCCAGTAATTATATCTGTAGATGGTCTTTGTGTAGCGAGTATCATATGAATTCCAGCTGCTCTTGCCATTTGAGCAATACGCATTATAGAATCTTCTACTTCTTTTGCAGCAACGACCATTAGATCAGCTAGTTCATCAACTATTACTACTATATAATACATTTTTGAAAGCTTTAAGTCAGGATTTTTAGCATTTTCTTTATCGATCATTTCATTATAAGAAGTAATGTTTTTTACATTTTTCTCACTAAACAAAGCGTAACGGTTTTCCATTTCATTAACTACCTTTTGTAAAGCTAAACTAGCTTTTTTAGGGTCAGTTACAACTGGCGAAAGTAAATGTGGAATACCATTATACATTGATAACTCTACTTTTTTAGGATCGACCATCATAAGTTTAACTTCATTTGGTTTGGACCTCATTAAAATTGAGGAAATAATACAGTTTATACAAACAGATTTACCACTTCCAGTCGAACCGGCAACGAGCAAATGAGGCGTCCTATCAATTTCTGTAAAACGGCTTTTCCCCATTATGTTTTTACCTAGAGCTGCTAAAAGCTTATTTCCCTTCTTTTCTTCAGGAACGTTATCCAAAATTTCTCTTAAAGAAACAGCAGCAATAGATTCATTTGGTATCTCGATTCCAACTGTACTTTTTCCCGGAATTGGAGCTTGAATGCGGACATCTTTCTTAGCTAGTGCTAAGGATAGTTCTTTATTTATTCCTGTTAATTTGTTAAGTTTAGTACCTGTTTGTAATTCCATTTCGTATTGTGTTACTGTCGGACCGCTGTTAACTTCTACGACTTTTCCAATAATACCGAATTCACGCAATGTTCGCTCAAGAGTCGCAATGTTTTTTTCAATTATTTCTGGCGAATTACTTGCACTACTTTTCTTCGGATACTTTAACAAGCTCATTGGAGGCAAAATATAATTTTCATTTTCTTGATTTTCAACAAAAGGAGTATCTTCTGTATCTTTATTTTCAAAAGACTTTTTCTTTAACTCATTCGGATCATAAATCTTTTTATTATCCACAATTTCGTGAAGAGCATTATTGTCATTAATGATAACTTTTTGCTCTTGTTGATTTTGTTGTTTTGATTCGTCTTTTTTAGGCAACAATCTCTTACTTTTTTCATAACTGTTTTTAAGAAAATCAGATATTGAAAACCCTGTAAAAAAGACAATACCGACTATTATAAAAATGATAGCGACAAATTTAGTTCCTTGATAAGCAAATAACCAAGCGAATGCTAAGGTCAAGACTCCACCAATTATTCCTCCACCTTTAACGACATAATCTGCTCCTTTAATTATGTTGTTATAATTGCTCATAATATCATCAAAAGTTGAGAAAAATATTTTACCACTATTATTTTGATATTCTAAAATATAATCTAAATGTAAGAAAACTAAAATACCTATTATAGCAATTATCAAACCTAAAACTTTTATAGACCAAAAATTTAAATCTTTTCCCTTAATAAATAACAAAAGACCTAAAAGTGCTAATAATACCAAAAAAACATAATTTCCAACGCCAAATAATAACGTTGCAAAAAATTTCATGTTATTTCCTATTAATCCTAAGTTAAAAAAACCGACTACTGAAAAAATTATAAGTAAAAGACCTAAAAGTTCTTTTTTATATTTAAAGGTTAGTTTTTGTTTTTTTCTTCTTCTCCTCATTCAAATCACTCCAGTCTTATGATGTAAGTATATCATAATTCACAATAAAAAAAAAGAAATCGATATCGATTTCTAATAATTTCTATCTCTAAAGAAAGGTGGCATTTCGTACTGCCCATCTCCTTCGCTACTCTCATCTATAAGAGGTTCAACAGGAAACTCTTCCGGTTCAGATTTTACTCTTCTCGTCGGTTGGGTTTCGATAGATATTTGTTGTTTAGCATAGTTTTCTTTTTCTTTCTTATCGAATCCTGTAGCAATTACTGTAACAATAACTTCATCAGTTAAGTTTTCATTAATAACAGAACCGAATATTGTATTAATATCAGTATTAGCAGCAGCTCTTACAACTTCAGCAGCTTGCTCAGCTTCAAACAATGTTAAATTCAATCCACCAGTAATATTGATAATAGCATCAGTTGCTCCTGAAATACTAGTTTCAAGAAGTGGAGATGAAACAGCTTGTTTAGCAGCTTCAATTGCTCTATCTTCACCCATACCTATACCAATACCGATAATTGCATTTCCTGATTTTTCCATAACTGCTTTAACATCGGCAAAGTCAAGGTTAACTAAACCAACAACAGCAATCAAGTCAGATATAGATTGAACACCACGACGTAATACATTATCAACTTCTTTAAATGCTTCAAGCATTGGTGTAGATTTATCAATAATTTCTCTTAATCTATCATTAGGAATTACAATTAATGTATCAACGTGTTTCTTCAATTCCTCAAGCCCAACTAAAGCATTTTCCATTCTTTTCTTACCTTCAAATGTGAATGGTTTTGTTACAATAGCAACAGTTAAAGCACCAAGACCTTGTGCTATTTCAGCCACTACTGGAGCGGCACCAGATCCTGTCCCTCCACCCATACCACAAGTAATAAATACCATGTCAGCACCAGTTAAGGCTTCTTCTAATTCTTTTTTAGATTCTACTGCAGCTTCTCTACCTATCTCAGGTTTTGCTCCTGCACCTAATCCATCAGTAAGAGTTGCACCAATTTGGATTTTCTTCTCTGCTTTGGAGTTGTTTAAAACTTGCAAGTCTGTATTAGCTACAATAAACTCTACTCCTTTTACCCCTGACTCTATCATTCGGTTAACGGCATTACCTCCACCGCCACCAATACCAATTACTTTTATTTTTGCTAATTGATCCATTTCTAATGTACCAAACATATATATCCTCCCTTAATTACCAGTAAAATAATCAAATATTTTACTAACTAATGTGTCATTATTAACATTTAATAAACTTTTTTTACTATCCATTAATGCATTTATTTTTTCATCATCAAACATTGTGTAATCGATGTCTCTTAATTTCAACTTCTCATGAAAATACTTAATTATTCCCATAGCAGCAGAATATTTATTATTTCTAATTCCAAGTGTTGTAATATTAAGCGTAGTTGCATTAATTCCTAAAACATTTTCAACAATATAACCAAATCCTGTTAAT
>CAZTRB010000002.1:27246-129951 GCA_964616485.1 uncultured Muribaculaceae bacterium | reverse complement strand
TAAACTGTATAAGTGTGATCCGTATTGTTCTTTTCAAAGAGGAACAAATGAAAAATGTTTGACTTTAAATGTTCTTATGATATAGAATTAATTTATTAATGAGTGGTGCGGTTGAGATTACAATTAAGAAAATAGCTTCTCTTTTTAGAAGCTATTTTAATTTTGAAAGAAAGATAATATGTTAAAGAATCTATCTCTATAAAGCACATTAAATGATTTATAAAAATATTTCTTCTGGTGTTATTAAACTTACATTAAGTAATTGATTGTTTTCAAACTCCAATTTAAACACTTCTGGTGAATTCATTTTTTCTTTTAATATAATTTTATCTTGATATTCTATTAAATAATAATCTTGTTTATTAATTAATTCACACCACTTAGTTAATAAAAAACTTATAGCCGTACTATGAGAAACAATAGCAATCTTTTTTCCATTATGTTCCTTTAAAACATTTTCAATTGCTAAGAACATTCTTTCTTTTACTTCCAATTGATTTTCTCCATCACCGACTTTATATAATGGATTATCTCTCTGTGTATTGTAATAGTTATCAGGCATATCTTCATATTTTTCAATGCCAACTTTTCTTTCGCCAAAGTCAGAGTTTATATTAATCTGTAGGTTATTTTTAGCAGAAATATATTTAGCAGTTCCTACCGCTCTAACATAGTGGCTTGAAAAAATAAT
This sequence comes from uncultured Muribaculaceae bacterium, assembly GCA_964616485.1. GTDB lineage: Bacteria > Bacillota_I > Bacilli_A > RF39 > UBA660 > RUG13868. The sequence goes on along the minus strand of CAZTRB010000002.1, from coordinate 129,260 downwards.
GTCAATGTTTTCTAATTCTTTAAATTCAGATAGTCTTTTCGCCTTCTCTTCCGCTTCTATTGATAATAGATATTTTTCATTGGTTATTTGAAATTGATTATCTGTTTTTAAAATATTCGTTTTAATATTTGGACCAGAATGCCTTATTAGATATATTATAGTTTTCATACTCACCTCTTTATAGTTATTATAACAAAAATATTACATATAGAAATTAATCTTATTGATTTTCACAATTTTTTAGAAATAGATAAAGAAAAAATCCAAATGTCTCAACGTTTGGATTTACTAAGAATATTCAGTTTATTCTATCTTTTATTTTTTCCTCTTTTGCGAAGTAATTTATCAGTTTTTGCATCTGATACTTCACAAAAGGAATTATAAATTGTTCTTCAAATGGTTTAAATTCATTTAAAGCAATATCTTCTAAATCGTCCATTACTGTATTTTCATCTGGAGATGTTAATTTTAAATCTCTTAATCTATATATAAGATCAAAAGCTTTTTTCTCTGTTTCTGAAAAATCATAGTGCGTTTTATTTCTAGTAATTTTATCCAAAGTTTCTCTAATATTAACACCTCTATATGGGTCATATTCTTCAAAAATTATTCCTTTGTAACCTGCTAAAACTTCTTTTCCATCTTCATCTTTTTTAGTAATGAATAATGGTTTGTTGTCAACACCAGATCTAATTCTATCGAGATAATTTTCATCTCTTCCAAACTCATCATCTCTAATACCATAATCATAGTCTATTTCATCAAATGGGCTAGTATCCTTAAATGGCTTTGTTCCAGCCAAATCAACTAGTGTGTATAAATTATAGTCCCCTTTTTGAGTATGAACACATAAAGTAGAATAATTTTGTCCCATAACGAACGTGTGACCAATATAATCGCCAGTAAAACCAGATAAACGACCACATAAACTTTGTAAATCTTCTCTGAGTACCCTACTTTCATAAGAACATTTAACTCTTGCCATTTTTGCTAATTCCGGATTATCAAATACGCTTCTGGTTAGATATATCATTCCATCTGGATTGTTTGAATTAGATGCTAGTTCTGTAAGGGGTTGAAACATTATTTCTTCTCGTGTTTTAGTCTTTTTGTTTTTAATGTCAACACCAGTAACAACACCATCGACTTTATATACTTCGACTGTTGTTTCTGTTCCAAACACATAACGTTCGGTATAGATTATGTGTTCTTTTGTACATAACGTTTTGGGTTTATCTTTATATGATTTAGGTAGTACAGTATCTATATCAACCGAATGCATTATCTCATGTTTGCCAGAATAACTTTCATAAAAACAAGTTTGGTGTCTAACATCGCCAGATTGATTTAAATCAATCATAATACAACCAACTTGACTATTATTGGAATTAATCAACCTCAAAGTATGACTAGTCCATTCTTTATTAGTATGAGTAATGTTTTCATTAAAACCTAAACTTTGTTTAGATTCGTTTAACACAATATATGATGGGTTTGTTTTAACTAATATTTTTATTGGTAACGATAATTCTTGTGCTGGTTTATAGTCAAGTTTAATAGTATTATCTTCAATTGCGGATGTATCATTAACTGGATACATTTTGCCTCTATAATTTTCACGACACTTTTGTTCTTCTTCTTCCTTAAATTTATTAGCCAAGTTTCCACCAATTACTACTTCGATTTCATATGGTATCATATCATCAAACCTATTAATAAATTCAAATATATTCATCTTTTATTCCCCCAATAAAACTCTTCAAAAAAGTTAACAGTTATTATACCATTATTTTCTTAATTTCAAGCATTTTTACCTAACTTCTTTATTTTGAATTCGATTACATTAAAAAATTCTAATTATTATTAGGATCCTTTTTATTATATACATCACCTTACACATAACGAAAAAAGCTCATAATATCAAATTATAGACTTTTAAATATATATATCACAACTAAGTGTGAGTTTTAACCTAAATGGAGCAAGTGAAATAGTTAACTACAACTACTAGTGATAAATTGAATAAACGAATTCGTTATAATTCTTATAATGTAATTGCTAATTGTTTTCAAGTAATATCGAGATATTAACTAATTTCTGATATAATAACAATATATATGGTGGTGAAATAATGAGTAAAATACATAATGCTATTGCAATGTTAGAAATATTATCAAGTAAAAGAAAATATAAAGTTAGTGAATTGGCTGAAAAATTAGAAATTTCTGAACGAATGGTGCGATATTACAAAGAAGAATTAGAAAAATCAGGCTATTATATTGATAGTACTAGAGGGATTGATGGTGGTTATCAACTAATTAGTGATATATATTTTCCTAAATTAAGTGTTAGTAAATATGATATAGAATTATTAGAAGGAATAAAAAACAATCTACTAGAAAGTGATTATCCTAATGTCGAAACATTTCAAAACTTTATTGATAAAATAAATGGAATATACAATGGTAGTCAAAAAAAGTTTGCTACTAAAAATAATATAGAAAATTTGGATGATAAACATAAATATGAAATATTTAACGAGTCCATAAAAAATAACAACGAAGTAGAAATAGAGTATTTATCATTAGATAATAAAAAAAGCATAAGGAGTATTGATCCTTGTGAAATATTTAAACATAAAGATAATTTATATGTTGCAGCTTTTTGTAAATTAAGAGGAGAGATTAGACATTTCGAGTTTGATAGGATAACAAAAATAAGATTTGAGTAATCTTATTTTTCAATACTTTTGTAAGGTGTTTCTCCTAAAACTTGACTTTTAATGTCTGGCGATAATTGTTCTAATAAAACACTTTCTGATAAACTTCCTGTTTGCGTTTGCAGTAAATGCCGAATTAACTGGCATTTGGGATATATTTGATATTTTGCTATTCTTCCATTCATATCACAATTATTAATTGGTGAATCAATGTCATTCAGTAAATCGTGATAATAAATATAGCCATCAGGATATTTGACTTTTGAGAAAATCACTAATCTAGGGTTTCGACAATAATTAATAGAATCGTAATCTTGAAAAAAATCACCATCTATTTCATATCTGCTACCTAACCAAATGCTTGATACATCAATATCAGAAATATCTATACTAAATTTTTCAAGTTCGACCGTTGGTATTTCTATACTTTTTTGTTCGTTCATAAAAACCTCCTTGATAACTATTAAAACATCTAAACAGGCAATATTTAGTCTAATTTATGAAAAATTAATATTTATCTCTCAAAATCTTTTTTTTATCTCATCATCAATAACAACTTCCTTTTTAATTACACTTACCAATGAAATCTCTCATTTCTTTGGAGTTGAACACAAAAAATCAACTCTTTCGAATTGATTTCTATATTAAGTTCAAACAATTAGTTCGAACAGATCTATCATTTGAGCATAGAACAAAGATATTGCAAAATATGTCTCCATTAACTTTATTCAGCAACTTATATTAATAGTATAGCATGTATCAGTCTTGATTTCACAAATAATTATCACATTAAATAATAAATCATTGCTTTGAAATATTATTTCTTTCCAGTAAATCTTCAACTATTTCGTAAACATTAGTATATGGATTATAAAACTCTATACCATCAATATTATGAAATTCAACTAAATCTTTGCTATGTCTGATAGCGATATTTGTTCTATTTTTTATTAATTCATATACTTCGATACTTTTATCATAATTATTAATATATTTTTTTAATTCCGTAATGAGTTCTTTGTTACTAAATTTCTTTGTTGAATATATAAAATGAAGCAAAAACCATAATTCAAAAGATGAATTTGAAATAATTATTTTTATTCCGTGTTGATCACAACTCGCTTTAAGGTTAATCAACCTATCAAACTTATCTTTATTATTGTCTATATCTACTATCAAATATAAACTGTCTCCATACTCTTTTTTTATATCTTTTTTTATAATATAAGAAATTAGTTTTTCTAACATTCCCTTTGCGTCAGTTTCGTTACCAGGGCATAATTCTATATTACATTTCCTACTTTTAAATTTACTGAAATATCTTTTCTCGGTTTCATTTTTACCTTCTACTACGATAACTACTTTACTATTAGGTTTTTTTAAACTTTTTCTTTTTCTCACAGTTCATTACCAATGAAAGGTACAGCTCCATATCTTCCGTTAATATATCCTTTTTCAATATTCTCGTCTTTTCTAACAGAATAATCTGACAATGAATATAGTTCAGTTGCACTAGTTTTTTCATCTTTTTCAACAAAATTAATTTGATCTCTTCTAAACTTATCTAGGTCAAGTAGTGAAGCGCTATGTGATGTAAATATTAACTGAGCGTTATTTTTATTTATTTTAGGATCATGAAATAATTTAATAATATATTCAACTAAGTAAGGATGTAAACTATTTTCTAGTTCATCAATAATCATGGTTTGGCCAGTAAAAATATCTTGTAGAACCATTCCAAGGTAAAACATTTTTTGAGTACCTAGCGATTCTTCGTCCATATTAATTTTATATTGAGTACTTTCTCCGTTTTTGTCTATCGTTTCATGAAGTGTAGATATTTTAATTTCTTGAACTAAATCATTATGAGATAAAGCATTAGCAATCATTGGATTAGCCATTATAATTGCTTTTTCGTTATCATATAGTTTTCTATTAATAATTTCTATATCATAATCTACTATACTTATATCAGAGTCGCTTAATATTTTTAAAACGTTTTCTTTTACTTTAGAATTATTATGTTTAGCAATATCTATTCCTGGTAAACCAAAATTATCAAATGTATTAATATTTTTCATAAACCATTCGAACGGTTCTTTAGTTTCTGAAAAATTCCACATATTTGCTGTTGAAAAAAATAATTTATTGTCTGTATTTTTTTCTTTTATTTCATTCAATTTAGTCACGATGCCTTTTGGAAAATCATATTTATTACAATTTGTTCTCTTAAATATTAAACTTGATTTTGAAGATGTATATTTATATAAATATTCTTCATGAACTTTATTTAAATCAGCAGAAAATCCATATATGTATTTTGTGCCATTAGCAATAAATGTAAATTCAAAAAAACTTGGGTCATTAATGGTTTTGTTATCAAATTTAAATGGTATTAATTGAGGTATCTTTGCGCCATCTTGTAAGGTATTAGAGTTTCTTATAAATAGTATTGCAGATGTAAAAGCCTTTAATATATTACTCTTTCCACTGGCATTTGCACCAAAAATACATGCGCTTTTTAAAACACGGTCCTTATCTATAGTATTAATGTTATCTTCTAAATCATTTTTTCCATTTGCACCCATACTTAAAACGAGTTCAGTTTTTATAGACATAAAGTTTTTTGTTTTAAATTCTAATAACATAATAGCCTCTCTTTCTATTTAATTGTACGACAAATATAACGAAAAGTCAACGCTATTTTTATATATTTTGTGTTTTTTTAGCAAAATCTTATAAAATAATTTGACTCAATACACATGAAATGTTATATTGGTAATAGTTCAAGAGAATTTTGGACAAAAAAGCTATCTCGGCAAAGATAGCAAAAAAATATTAGTAAAGAAGTTCTGAACTCATTCCTTACTGTACACATATGATAACTTATTAAGTTATCAACTGTCAAGGTGTTGAATTTTCTAACTTCTTACTACGGAAAGGAGGATTTAGATAATGGCAACGCAAGAAATGGTTAAAATCGCTTGGGAAAACGCTCATAAAATTCGCGGTAAAAACCCTGATGTTTATCGTAAAGATGATCAAGGAAACAATCTATACTATGGTTCTTACGGTAAACAAAGTGAAATGGGATGGGAAGTTGATCACAAACATCCAGTCTCAAAAGGTGGAACAAATACATCTAAAAATTTAATAGCAACCCAATGGAAAGAAAACAGAAAAAAATCTGATAAATATCCATACTAACAAAAAGGCATAATTAATTATGCCTTTTTGTTATGTAATAAATTATGATTGGTTAAAAAATATAACAGTGTACATTTAAATATATTTTTGAGTTTTACAAAACCGAAATCTCATTCTAGTTAATATATTTAAAATCACTATAAATTTCATATGGAGAAAAATTTGTCTATGGGTGTATACTAATTATAGTTTTTACAAATGGAAAACATTATCATCAGATATAAAATATACTAAGGAAAATTATGACGACGAAATTGTCGATATATTTACAATAATTAATAATGTAAATCCGTATTTTTTTTGCTAATTTATAATATTCTTGTAAATCACTTACTTTATATGTTTTAGATAAATCATTAACATAAAAGACTTCTAAATTATTAAAGAATAGAAATGTAGTATTACATATAACGATTTTATGTGGTTATACGTAAGCTGAATTAATGGGTTCTAACCTTATTAAAGAGCCTTTCTCGAGAGTTATAGTAGTGGAAGTATAATTCTTCGCCCAATCTATCTTTTTCTTTAATCCTGGGTTTAAATTGATTTATTGTTTAATTATATTTAACATAATCATCAACACCTTTCTTTAGACAACAAAAAAATTCAATCTTTCAATTGAATTTATCTCTAAACATCGCTTGGTGCGACGATTTTTGCTTCTGGAGCGGATGATGGGAATCGAACCCACGTAGTTAGCTTGGAAGGCTAAGGTTCTACCATTAAACTACATCCGCATAAAAGTAGACATTTATAATTATAGCAAAATAACCATAAATGTCAACTGTTTAATTACTTTTTCTTTGAAGTTTTAGGCTTTTTAGCAGTTGCTGTTTTAGATGATTGACTTTTCGTTTCTTTTTTCTTTTCTACGACTTCTTCTTCATCGTCCTCAAACTTAACTTTTTTATAGTCTTGTTTCTTAACTGCTTTTTTATTTTCTTCGTTAGAGTCAGATGACTTTCTTGCATATACTATAAATCCTGCTACAACAACGACAATTGCTAATATAATAACTGTCTCTAATGTATTGTCATCTTTTTTCTTCTCTACACCACCTTTAAAGTCAGCGATGTAATCTGTTCTTGCACTAGCATCAAGATTATACTCTGCAACTATTTCTTTTTTAATCGATTCACCAAATGATACATCGAAACCAGGATACGTTTCTTTACCGACGATTATAAACGGAACTCCACTTATAGTCGTATTAAGATACTCTCCTACTTCTTGCATAAATGCTGCATTTTCTTCATCATACCAAGTTTCATATGTTACTAAGTTAAAATACTTTCCGTATTCTTCCTCGATACCTTCAAAGAAATCAAGAGCAGCAGCGCAATAGCTACAACCTTCTCCTCTAAACATATAAACGTTAATTTTCGTTTTTTCAACAACTGGTGGTGCATCAACTACTTCTTCCTCTTCTGCTCTTATTACAAATGGTGTAAGTATTAGTGCGAAAGCAAGTGTCATTAACAATATTTTTATTTTCTTCATTTTTCCTCCTTAATCGTTATAAGATAAATTTTATCAAACTTTCTTTTTATTAGCAACAATTTAGTTGTTGTTTCACTAAATAATCACAATTCTATTTGTTTTCTAATTTGTCTAATTCTACTCCACTAATAATATCAAACTTTTTACTGATCTTTTCACTAGTTATTTGAACGTTTTCGACGTCTTTATTAACTACTTGAATACTCTTTGCTAGTTTATCCCATCTCTCTTTATAGCGGTTAAATTCTAGACCCAATTTATTTAATTCATCGTGTATTATCGAAGTATATTTATCTCTTTCAATATTCTTTACTATTACTTGAATTACCGTTAATGTAGACATTAATGTGGTTGGTGAAACTATCCATACTCTCTTCTTATAAGCATAGTCGACTAAATCACTATGATAAGCGTTTATCTCTGCAAAGATTGCTTCAGCCGGTAAAAACATTATCGCTTGGTCTGAAGTCACTTCCGGAACAATATACTTTTCGCTAATAGCATCGATATGTTTCTTAACGTCTTGTTTAAATAACTTTATATAACGGTCTCTCATTTCAGTTGGTAGTTTTCTATCGACCATCATTCTATAATTTTCTAAAGGAAACTTAGAATCGATAGCTATCGTTCCTAAAGGTTGCGGCGCAAATAAAATAGAGTCTACAATATAAGAATTTGGAAGAGTATATTGAAGAGCGTAAAGAGCTTTGTTGTTCTCACCAAAAACACTAGTTAATATATGTTTTAGGTTAACTTCACCAAAGATTCCTCTAGTCTTCTTATCAGTTAAAACACTTTGTAATGATACGATATCGCTAGACAAAGACTCTATCTTTTTTTGAGCCTCATCTATTTTACTAAGTCTCTCTAAGACATTATTAAAAGTCTTATTTGTCTTTTCAAAATTTTGCTCAATTCTCTCATTTACTCTATCATTAATATTATTTAACCTATCTTCTAGCTTCTTATTTAAAGTTTCAAAATCACTATTCAGGTCTTTAGTAAATGCCGTCCTAAATTCATTTATTTCTTTAGCTATATTCACTTCAAATCTTCCGAGTCTCTCAGTCATATTAGCTTCATCTATCTTTTTATTATTACTATTTATAATGATATAAAACAAGAGACCAATTATAAACAATATTAAACCAACTATTAAATATTCCATGTTATCCTCCTATATAAGTATATAACATTTTTAATCAAAAAAAAAGTAAAGCCTAAGCTTTACTGACTAGTTATTTCTATATCTCCGTACCAATTTTCTAATGTTCCAGTTACAAAAGTTCCTGTCGGACTAGCACTTTTTGTAATAGCTGTCCAGTTAAAGGCTCTACCTGTTTTATTAACTATTTTGGTTAACGATCCATTGATACTTGTCCAAGAAATTTGTTTAGGAAAAGCATTTGATCCAATAGTAGTAACAGTACTTGGTATTACGACAGTACCGGTTAACTTACAAACGGAAAAGGCTCCCGCTCCTATATAAGTAACTCCTTCTGGAATCGTTATTCCCGTAATATTACTGTAGTTTAACGCATTATCTTCGATTCTCGTTATACCGTTAGGAATAGTAACGTGACCACCTTGTCCCGCATATTGTAAAAGACTAGTATAATTTATCGAACCATCAGTATTCCTAGAAAATAAGAACGGTCCGCGTGTCGTATTTCCATCACCATTATCGATATATGTTAACTTATTTAACAAAAATGCTTGTGGTTCTATTTTCGTAACGGTACTAGGAATAGTTATTCCACCCGTTAAACTAATATATTTAAAGGCAGAATTTCCTATCGTTTTTAAAGTGACTCCATTTTGAGTTTGAGGAATAACGACATTAGCTCTGTTTTTTCCAGAGTAACCCACTAGGGTCGAATAATCGACTCCTGTTGCTGTTCTCTTATAAATAAATATATCTCCTGTTGTTACTTGATTAGTATTAAATGATAATGTTCCGATTGAAGTCAAAGAGTTTGGAAGAGTTAATGAGGCTAATTTATTACTATAGAAAGCCGTACTACCAACTGTCTTCAATCCTTCGGGCAAATTAACAGCGTTTATTCCCGAATAAGCGAAAGCAGACGATTCAATAGTCGTGACTGTTTCTGGAATAACGACTTCCCAGTTCGATAAACTCATCCTAGTAAAAGCACTAGCACCAATAGTTAATAAAGGTACGCCTTCTACTTCGGCCGGAATTATAAAACGTTTATCTGGAAACTCAGTTAAATCTCCGATATAACCAATTATTTTACTATAATCTGGAGCATTATTTTTCTTTGCGTATAAGAATGATGGATTAGGAATTGGATTATCACAAAAAGCACAAGAACCTATCGTTGTTATACTATCCGGTAAAACAAAACTAGATATATTGTTTAATCTAAAAGCCGCTCTTGCTAGTGTCTTTAATCCTTCTGGGAAATAAGTCTTAGTTATCTTATTACTTTGGAAAGCTTGTTCACCAACAGTTACAATACTGCTAGGCAGTATTACTTCTTTAATGTTGTTAGTAGCAAAAGCTGAAGATCCAATTTCTTTTATTGAATCCGGAAATAGCACTGAGTTTATTTGTCTATTATAAAAACTATAAGTATATATCTTCGTAACTAAATAACCATCTATCGTCCTTGGAATTACCACTTCTTTTACACAACTAGGATTATAATACGTTATCGTTATCGTGTTATCGGTATTTAAAGAATAACTATAGCATTCGAGTGCTTCAGGTCTAGTAAGGTCTATCGCTTGAGTAGTCTTTATCGTATTACCATCTTGGTCTATTATATATATTAAGTTTCTATTCCCAATCGGCGCTCTATTATTAACGGTAAGATTTTTAGAAGACTCTATACTCTTTTTGGTTAATAGATCATTTTTCGTTAAGTTTACTCTATTACCACCCTCATCTACAGAAATCCAGTAAAAATCATGAGTTTTTCCATCGAAAGTAATAGCGACATAGGCATTAATCCATTTACCAAAAGGACTCTCTTCTTTTTCACCTTCCATTAAATTATTAATATGGACATAATATGTCGTATCTAAGTCCTTAAAACTATAAGCAAAAGTATTAATTTTTAACTTAGCATTCGTTATATATTGTTTAGCGCTAACGACATATAATTCTTTCTTAGAATTTAATATATAGGAACTAACTCCCGTTATTGCAATAGTAACTAAAACACCAATAATAATTATTACTGCTAAGATTTCAATCAAAGTAAAACCTTTTCTATTTTTCATAAATACCTCTTTCTATTATAATTACATTTTATTATTAAATCTCTCTCGTGTCAAACGAAGTTTACTCTTCAGTTATCTCTATATATCCATACCAATTTTCTAATACACCAGAGACAAAGTTTCCTTTCGGATTAACACTATTAGTAATAGCTGTCCAGTTAAATGCTCTACCTGTTTTATTAACAATCTTTGTTAGTTCTCCGTTTAAAATAGTAGAAGATAAGACTTTATTAAAAGCTCCATTACCTATAGTAGTAACGGTACTAGGAATAATGACAGTTCCCGTTAAGTAACAGTTTCCAAAAGAGTTTGAACCGATATAAGTTAACCCTTCTGGAAGAACGATACTCTTAATACTACTATAATAAAAGGCATAATTTTCTAATCTCTTGACTGTCGATGGTACGACGACACTAGGTCCTTTACCAGCATATTGTATAAGACTTTCATAATCAATAGACCCATCACTCTTTCTAGCAAAGACAAAAGGTCCTCTTGTCGTATTCCCGTCACCGTTATCGACATAAGTTAGATTATTTAACATAAATGACATCTCATGAATCTTAGTAACTGAAGAAGGTATTGTAAGTCCTCCTCTTAACGATAAGTAGTTAAAAGCATAGGAGTTTATTGTCAATAAAGGCATACCGTTTTGACTACCGGGAATTACGATATTCTCTCGATTACTTCCCGCATACCCAATAAGCACCGAATAATTAATACCACTAGTAGTCCTTTGATATATATACTGTTCACCAGTAGTTACTTTGTTATTATTAAAAGCGTATACTCCGATCGATGTCACAGAAGCAGGAATGTTTAATTCTTGAATATTATTACTATAGAAAGCACTATTACCAATAGTCTTAAGGCCATTCGGTAAGGTTACTTTCTTAATTCCTGAATGTTCAAAAGCTCCAGCCTCGATTGTAACTACCGAATTAGGAATTACTACTTCCCATTGCGAAATACTCATTTGAGCAAAAGCTCTAGTACCGATCGTTGTTAATAAAACTCCATTTACTTCTCCTGGAATAATAAATTTATTACCCGTAAACTCACTTAAATCTCCGATGTAACCAATTATTTTAGAATAATCATCGACTCCATTACTTTTAGCATACAAAAATGAAGGATTAGGAATCGGATTATCACAAAAAGCACAACTTCCTAATGTAACCAAACTATTTGGTAAAGTAAAACTAGATATTTGATTACTTCTAAAAGCTCTAGCATCGATTGTTTTTAATCCTTCTGGAAAAGTTACACTAGAAATACTATTATTTAAGAAAGCGCTCTCACCTATCGTGACAATTCCACTTGGTAATCGAACTTCTTTTAAAGAATTATAAGCAAACGCTCTAGAACCCATTTCCGCAATCGAATCAGGAAAAATTACCGACTTTATTTGCATATTATAAAATACATAGCCGTTTATCTTAGTAACAGTATACCCTGCTATCTTTCCTGGTATAACGATGTCTTTTCCACAAGAAATGTCGTAGTATGTAATAGTCGCAGTATCGTTTGTATTTAAAGAAAAACTATAACATTCTTTTGCTTCTTCAACAGTTAGTTCTTTTATTTGTGTTGTCTCGATTATATTACCATTTTTATCTATTATATATATCTTATTTCGATTACCAATCGGCTCACGATTATTTATTATTAAATTATTAGAAGTATAAATATCATCGATACTTAAATCATCATTAATAGAAAGATCGACTCTCGACCCAGTCTCATCTACCGATACCCAATAATAACTAAAACTCTCACCATCGAAAATAACGGCTACATAAGCATCGATCCATTTACCAAAAGGACTTTGACCACCCGTTTCCATTTTTAAATTATCAATATGGACATAATAAGTAGTATCTAGATCCATAAAAGAATAATCTAAGGCATTTACTTTTAATTGTGTCTTAGTAACATATTGTTTTGCACTAGCTATATAAGCATTTTTTCTTGAACTTACGATATAAGAATTTACTCCACCAATAGCAACCGTCATTAAAATACCTAAAATTATAATTACAGCTAATAATTCAATTAAAGTAAAACCTTTATTTTTCATGTTCCACCGCCTATTGTATTATGCAGTAATTTTATCATGAATAAGAATTTTTTAAAAGTAAAAAATTTTATTTAATTGCTACTTATTGACTTTTAACCTGTTTGTGGCTTATATTAAATATAGATTTGGAGTAGATTTATGGAATTATTATTTATATGTTTAAAAATCTTTTTCGTTAGAATCATCGATGTCTCTTTAGCTACTACTAGAACGATCGTCATGGTAAAAGGAAAATCTTTAATAGCTAGCCTAATAGGGTTAATAGAGGTCTTTATATGGTTTATGATCGTTAAAGAAGCCTTAAACTATGATGGTGGTGGAGTATTTGTAGGAATCAGTTATTCTCTAGGTTTTGCCGTAGGTACTTTCATGGGAAGTTTTCTCGCTAATAAATATATAGACGGTAACTTAGGTCTTGAAGTCATAACTGGTAAAAAAGAATTGGCTCTAAAAATTAGAGAGAATGGCTTTGCAGTATCTGTTTTAGAAGCAAAAGGCCAAGGCGATAGAGATAAGTTCATGTTGGTTATCGAGATAAGAAAAAAGAGTTTAGCTGAACTTAGAAAATTAATTAGTGACATAGATAAAGATGCTTTTGTAATGGTAAGAGAAACTAAAATAGTTCATAATGGTTATTTTAAATAATATTAATATGAGAAGAGGTCAATATGCTAATTGTACTTAATGATGATGACGACATTATCGATATCGATATGCTAAAAAAAGTCGGTTCTGGTGGAAAAGATGGAACTGTTTATCGTTATGGAAATAGAGTTGTCAAGCTACCTACTTCAGGACATATGACTGTAGCAAAATTCCAAGATTTAAGCACTATTGATACTTGTTGTTCTTCAAGACTAATTTTGCCTTTACAAAAAGGACAAGCTATCGATATTAGCTCTCCTAAACATTTAATATTCGCTTATACATCAAAGTTTATTGATCATGACAGTTCGCTCTTAGAAGATTTACCGACTCGTGTTTTTCTTGAGGAAGCAAATTGTTTGAGAGACGAAATACATAATCATTTTACTGCGAATGAAATTGCTCTTTTAGACACTAATCCAAACAATATTTTAACAGCAAAATCTAGCGAAGATGACTTTACGCTTAATTTAATCGATCATGATCGAAATATAACCCCGTCTTCAACAATTAAAGAAAGAGAATTCGTTAGCTCATGCGGATACGACAATTTTAATGACAAAAAATTTGCTCATATAATGTACAAATTACTATTACTGGAAATGATTCGAAATGAGGAATTGAAGGAAGGAGGATCATTAAAAAATGATCACCCACTAATCATATTTGCTAATCAAGAAGCACAAGCTCTATCTTTTGGAGATATGACTATTGATTTTTCAGATGTAGAAGAGTTATTATTAGGGACTGATACCGTTTCTGAAACTGTAGATTTAATGAGAAGAAAAGAACTATAAATTAGTTCTTTTTTTGTTTCTTATATTCTAAGTACTCATCATAAGTACATTTTTTATCGATTAAATTTTCTTCATCTAATTCGATGATCCTATTAGCGACGGTCTCTACAAATTGATGGTCGTATGAAGAGAATAACAATTCATTGTTATATCTAATTAAACCATTGTTAAGTGACGTTATACTCTCTAAATCTAAGTGGTTAGTAGGTTCATCCAATATTATGAAGTTTGCTCCTTCTAACATCGTTTTCGAAAACATACAACGAGCTTTCTCACCACCTGATAACACTGGTACTTTTTTAAACACTTCCTCACCCGAGAAAAGCATTCTTCCTAAGAAACTACGAAGTACAGTATCATCATTACCATCGTAATACTTAGCCATCCATTCCATAATTGTTATATCGTCTTTAAAGTAACTTCCATTATCTTGCGGAACATATGAAGATGTTATCGTTTTACCCCACTCGATACTTCCAGAGTCGGCTTTCTCTTCTCCCATTAGGATTCTAAAAAGTGTCGTCTTAGCGATATTATTATTACCGACAAAAGCTATCTTATCTCCTTTAAAAACTGTAAAACTAACATTGTTTAAGACTTTCTTTCCCTCGACTGTCTTAGTTATATTTTTAACTGTTAGTATCTCTTTTCCAGAGTCTCTCGTCGGTTTAAATTCGATAAAAGGATATTTTCTAGAAGAAGGAACTATTTCATCCAACTCTATTTTGTCTAGCATTTTCTTTCTAGAAGTAGCTTGTTTACTCTTAGAAGCGTTAGCCGAGAACCTAGCGATAAACGCTTGTAGTTCTTTTATCTTATCTTCTTTTTTCTTATTAGACTCTTTCATTTGGCGAAGAGCTAATTGACTAGACTCATACCAAAAATCATAGTTACCGATATATAATTTTATCTTGTTATAATCGATATCGGCAATATGAGTACATACTTTATTTAAGAAATGACGGTCGTGTGATACGACGATTACCGTATTTTCAAAGTCGATTAAAAATTCTTCTAACCAGTTAATCGCATCCATATCTAAATCATTAGTCGGTTCATCCAATAGAAGAATATCGGGATTACCAAAAAGAGCTTGGGCTAGTAAGACTTTTACTTTAATGTTACTCGGTACTTCTTTCATAAGTTCTTCGTGATACTTTTCTTCGATTCCTAAATTATTTAGTAGATCGGCAGCCTCACTCTCTGCACTCCAGCCATCCATCTCGGCAAACTGAGCTTCTAATTCACCAATCTTAATACCGTCTTCATCGGTAAACTCACTCTTACTATAAATCTCGTCTTTTTCTTTCATGATCGAATACAATAACGAATTACCCATTATAACAGTGTCTATTACTCTTTCTTCATCATAAGCGTAGTGATCTTGTTTTAAAACGGCGATTCTCTCACCTTTAGTAGTCGTTATCTCACCATGAGAAGTATCAATTTCACCAGATAAAAGCTTAAGGAAAGTAGACTTTCCACTTCCATTAGCTCCGATTAAACCATAACAATTACCAGGTAAAAACTTTATATTAACATCTTCAAAAAGTGTCCTTTTACCAAATCTCAATGAAACATTACTAGCTGCTATCATCTTATCACCTCAAAACTATATTAGATTTTACTATATAATGACTATTTAAGCAAGGAAAAAGAGGGGTTACCCTCCTATTTTAACTATTTCAATTACTTCTTGTTCTATTAAATATGATATTTTTAGTCTATCTCCTACTCTTATAAAAGGAAGAGTCTTTTCATCTATCTTAATCGATACTTTATATTTTTGATTATTATTATCTACTAAGAAGTAGTTTGTATTACCGTCTATTAAGGCTTGATTAATCGATTTAATGACTATCTCTTTACTTTGTATTTTCGATTCATCTGGTGAGTATTTAACATTTTCTAAATACATCTTAGAAGCATAATCAATTCCCTTAGAACTCTCGCTGACAACTACTTTTTGATAATCTTGAACATCGACAAAAGCATACATCTTAACTAATCCGGCATTATCTTTTAATGATACTAAATAAGTAGCTCTACCATTAAGATTGATTAATAATGGAAAAGTAGAAATATAATTCATTTGTTGAACTTGACCTTCGGCCGATGCCATGGCTGAATATTCCTCAGCACCAGGAATAAGATAGTAGTTAGTCTCTTTTGTGCGCATATTAGTCAAGATAAAACCTAAGTTAGATTCATCGTTAGCAACGGAAGTAATACCCGTATATAAGAAGACATCACCATCTTGAATTAAATAATTATAACCCGTCGTAGTAGCTACGACATTTTTTTGACCAAAGATAGAGTTTAAGAACCCATCACGATACATTCCCCAATCATTAACTTGTTCTAAGATTAAATCGGCACTATAAGCGTGATCTACCCACTCCGGTATTTCTCCGACATTATATTTTTTAGATTTACCCGTTATCGGATCTAATATTACTACACCACTAACTTCTTTTTTAAGACCTACACCTTTATAAGTAATAGTCGGAACTACCCAGAAAGGATTTCCCTCGTTATCGAGTTCAAAGTTCTCTTCTCCAAATATTTCAGTTGGATGATTGAATCTTAACTTACGATATAAGTTTTCATTAAACATAGCCGAAGGAACATATCTCATCCCTTTTTCTAATCTAACTAAGTTAGCTGATCCTGTAACGGAATCGACCGTAATATAACCAGTTATACCTTCTTTTCTATTGGTAAAATACTTTATTACTCCCTCATACTCTAAGGGCGTTACACGGAGAATTTTATTATTATAATTAATTTGAGTATATAAGTTAGACACATCGAACTGTGATACTAAATCGGTCATTTCACCCATGACACGATCACCTATTTTTCTAGTCGAATCTTTATCCAACAATGGTACTTTAGCAAAGTCTACTTCTAATACTTCTTTGTTAAATTCTTTACCCTCTATGATAGTAATTCTCTTAGAGTATTCTTTAGCATTAAACATTGGCGATAAAACGATATTTACAAGAACGATAATAATAAATATAGTTGGTAAAGATAATACTAATATAAGATAAGGTCTAGCTAGTTTTTTAAAATCGAGTTGACGATTAGTATAAGCGATATTTCTAAAACTAAAAATCGATATAAACAAGTAAAAGAGAATAATAAATACTATATATATCCAAAAATCAAGAGCATGTAAATTAAGTGGTGGTAATAATATATAGTAAACTACTCCAGCATAAATAAGCGTATATATTATTTTTAAAATTTTGTTTTTCATATAACCTCCTAAAAACTTCTTCCACTTCCACTCCCATGGCTAGTTCCACTACTTCCTCTAGAAGTAGAAGAACCTCCATTACTGGAAGAAGTAGATATTGGTACTTTTGACATGTGTGTCGTATAAAAAGTATCTCTCGTAATAGTATTTTTGGTACCCGTTAAATATATGCCGGCTTTAGTAGCTAAAACTATACCTTTATAGCTAGATAATGTAACGAATATAACAATCGATGAAACGATTCCTGCTATAAGTATTGAAAGCCCCATATTGACCTTTTTTATTTTAATTGGAGTTCCCGTTTCATCTAATTTATAATTTTTCATTGAAGGAGCGACACCAAGCGCAGCCGTTGAACTAGACTTTTTTATGAAAGTAAGCGCCCCATCATAATAATTTTCTTCTTTAATATTAGTAAATAGAGAATCTAATATTTTATCGATTCTATTATCGTCAAATACTAAGATAGCATATCCTGTAGTAATAATATTAAAAATACGATTATCCATATCTATAATTAATAAAAGTCCATCATGAGTCTTATTTTTTCCAAAGTCATTGTAATCATAAAAATCCATAGCATAATTTAATGTGTCAGCTTTATTATTCTCTTCAACAGTTAATATTACGATATCCATATTATGTTTCTCAATAAAACTTTGTGCTTGTTTATTTAAATCTTCTATTTGTTCTTCACTAAATAAATCAGCAAAGTCATGGACTTTCATCTTAGCATCTACTTGGGGCGTTAAATCTTTAGGAGTAGAACCAACGACACTCTCATCATCAATTGCGATGACTCTAAGTGGAACCAACAACAAAAATATAAATATTAATAATAATCTCTTCATATTCCCTCCTACACCAAATAAGTTATCAAAGCTACTATTCCAAATACGATTGCAAACACAATTAAGAATAAGATAACTGCTTTCTTTTTAGAATAAGGTATATCACCAATCATCTTACCCGTTTGGCCATTCATCGCAAAAGTATAAAACTTTTCATTGTATTTAATATTTAACATCCATACAGGTAATAAGACATATTCGATACTCTCTTCCTTTACATCAGCATCTCTAGAATCAAGTGTATAAGAAGTATAACCATTATTTTTTAGAACTTCTTCTTCAGTAGTCTTTTTCGCTCTTTCTATCGAAATCTTTTTAGCTTCTTCGGATTCAACATCATACTTCTCAGCTAAAAATCCTGATAAGTAAGAATAATTAAAATCTAATAAATCCTTATATTCAAAAGGCTCGATAGAGTTCATAACGGCATCATTAAATCTTACAGAGGCATCGACTGGTATATTTTCAAAGTCGACTTCCCCATGTCTTTCAAAATTATAAATATCTGTCTTAGTATATATATAATCACCACTACTCCATGTCGTTATCTTGCTTCCTTTACCACTATATCTTCCTTCCAATTTACAACTATATAACCAGAAAGGAATATACACTCCCGTTAACTCTTCAATGTTTTTAGGAGATGAAAACTCTTTCGGCATCAATCTTTTCTTTTTACCGACACTTTTAAAAGCCGCGATAGCTTCATCTTTAGTTTTGAAAAAAGGAATTACTTTTGATGGAGCAAACTCATCGATTAAACGCTCTTTTAAAATAGCCGTGTTTTTACAATAGACACAAAAAGTAGCAGCTGTATTTTGATCAGCTATTATCTGTGCACCACAATCGCTACAATTATATATATCCATCTCTTCTTTAGGTTTAGACGGTTTCTTTTTAACTGTCGCTTCCTCAAATTTCTCAGTATTTTTCTCTAAATCTTTTAAAGTATATTTACTACCGCAATATTCACAATTCCAACCCTTTGTTTTAGGTTCATACTTTAAATTTGCATTACAATTAGGACACTTATGATTAACTGTTTTCAATATATCACCTACTTATTTTATTTTTTTTGACTACCTTTTTTCAATTTAGCAGCCGCATACTTTAAAGATTTGACAGGACCTGTTGTCCATATACCTTTTAGCGTTTGAGCTTTACTAGAAGGTCCGATAATTCCACTCAAATGTTCTTCAATAGTATCTCTAACATCTAATTCATAACGACCTTGACTACGATTTTTTTTCATCGTTTCTTTTAGCTTAACGGATAAGTCTTGTGGTAAACAATCTATTTCATCACGAAGAGACAAATAATCAATATCTAAAACTCCTTCTTCATCTACTTTAAATAAGCTCGTCTTATCTCGATATTCACGATTTAAAAAATCTTTGCTCCCTTTAACGATATTTTTAATTTTATTTGGATCTTCTGCATTAAAATTTTTTCTAACATCACCCATATATGATAGTGAACAAATATTTTCATATAGTTCATCTATTGTCGGATATTCATAATCTACTAGAAGAAGCCCAAGTACAAGAGCATTTTGTTTGTTTATCTCATTAGCTCTCTCGATATCAGGATCTCCTTTAGCCGCATACATTTCCTTTTGAAATCTCCCCGCTAAATAAAAAGTTCTCCAGTTTAATAAATCATCAATAACGTCTTCTTTTTCAACGACGCCTATTTTATACACGTCACCTTTATCGGAAATGTTTGAAGTATAACAAATTGGCGCTCCTTTTTTTAACAAAGACTCTGATGCGAAATGAAAGAAAAGCTTCGGTGTTAATTTATACATATGTTTATTCTTCTTCATGTTTTGAATCGCAAAATGTCTTAAATCATCGACTACCAATATTAAATCTATCTGATTAGGTTCCTTATTAGTCTTTTTTACCCTTCTAGAAGAAGTTTGTTCTTGCTTAAAGACACCTGAGCCATAACCAAATACCGAAACTGTTCTCGGTAAACGATCGATAAAGTCAAGTATATTATCATACACTTTTAAATTTTCCATTTTTCCCCCTATTAGAAATACGAATAATCAAAATCTTTTATTAACCATTCATCTTTCTCTTTGACTAGTTCTACTACTTTAGTTATTACATAATAAGTTAAATTATCTTCTTTATCAAATAAAGAATAAGAAAATGTAACTTCTGCTATTAATGAATTTAACTTAATATCTACACTATCGATTGAAGCCTTACTTTGTAATAGGCTATATTCTTCTGGTATATTATTAAGTATATAGTTTTCGTTTCCTTCTTTAAGATAGAAATTTTTCTCATTAATCTTTGTCTCTTCTAATTGTTTTCTACCATCTTTATTAAAAATAGTAGCTACTATCTTATCATAATCTTTTATCTTTAAATAACTTACTTCTTCTATCAGCTCTTCTTTAGCATCATAAGTTATTACGCTATTCTCGTAAAAGTTTAAAGCTTCTCTAATTTTACTATTGACTATATCAATCGCTTCTTTTTCACTAAGAGCTTTTTCTGGTAACGCTTGTTTTTTAGCAGGCATAAAAATTAAAAGTATTATTCCCATTAATAGAAAAATTGCTCCTGCTCCGATTAATAAAAATTTCTTGTCCATAGTTCCTCCTATTACAATTATAGTATATATAACGGTTTATTTAAACTGTTTTTTGATTAAATCGATTATTTCTATCTTATATTTAAAATCTCTTAGTAATTCTTTAACGAAAAGCGAAGGATTTATCTTGTTGGTAAAAATATAGACATTGTTTTTAGTCCTAGTAAGCGCAACATAAAACAATCTTCTCTCCTCGGCATATAAAATCTTTTCTCTGTTTTTAGGATATAACCTTTTGACTAAATCATAATTATCTAACTTATTTGGAAAGCCTAGTTTGTCATCGATCATGTTTAAGATAATAACATTATCACTCTCTAGACCTTTAGAAGCATGGACAGTTAAATACTTAATCTCTTTATTTGATGAAGATATTAGAGTCTTAAAATCTTTCTTTTTAAAAATGTCTTTTTCTAATAAGATATTTATATCTCTATTATTTCTAATGAGAATTAAAGTGTTTCTTTCTCGTTTAATAATATCTTCTATATCTAGAGCCATATTACTTGAATATACTATTTTAATAGGTTTTTCTAAGTATTTATGTGCTACTAATCTCTTATTAATTTGTCTTTTGTTTTTTAAAACGAATCTTCTCGTAATATCGACTATATCTTTTGAATTTCGATAATTATTTTTGAGTTTGAATGTCTTTAAATTTAAAAAGTCTCTTTTCATATTTAAAAAGAGTTCTAAGTTACAACCGGTGAAAGAATAAATAGATTGAAAATCATCTCCAACTACCATTAATGTCGGATCAAAACGTTCTTTAATATTTTTAATTAATGAATACCTCGAATAAGAAACGTCTTGAAATTCGTCTATTATTAAATGCTTACACTTAAAATATTTAAGTCCGTTTATTTTTTTTGTCGCTATATTTATCATATCTGAAAAATCAACTGTTTTAGTCGATTCTAATTCTTCTTTATATAAATGATAAATTTTAATTATAAATATTAAAGTAACTTTATCGATAAAAGAGTTAGAACCATCTCTTAATAAAAACAAGAGTTTTTCTAACTGATAATTTAAAGCTTTGAAATGGCTAATAAAAGTAATAATTGTTCTTTTTAAAATATCGGTGTTATCATCTTCTTTTAAGTAAAGTCCGATCAAATCTTCTCTCTCTTCTTCGAATAAAGACGAAGAGAAAAATTCTTCTACTATGTATTCTAATAAATCAGAAGGCGCTATATTATAACTGTTTCCTATTATTTGAAGAGCTAGTTTATGAAAAGTTAAGACCTCAACATTTATGTCTTCTTTTAGAAGTTTGTCTTTTAAATCATCTACCGTCTCGTTGGTAAAAGAAAGACAGAGAATATCTTTGTTTGGAATGCCATTAGCCAGCAGATATTTTATTCTACCGATAATTGTAGTCGTCTTCCCACTACCAGCTCCTGCTAAAACGAGAGAAGTTCTCTTATTTGTCGTTATTACTTTAAGCTGATTTTTATCATATGAAATTTCTTTTATCATCACTTATATTATTATAGTTACAGTCTTGCATCCCTATATCTTATCTTTAAAAAAGAACGAAGGTTTTATCCTTCGTTCTCGTTAATTAACATCTCTACTACTTTTCTTATATTTACTTCGCTAAATGGTTTTTCTAAAATAGCTACTATCGGATAATCTTTAACATTTTCTAAGACTAGTTTTGAATCCGTTCCAGTTATTATCGCGACTTTAATTTTGTCAAACAAGTTATTTATCTTCATATATTTTAAAACATCATAACCATCGACATTAGGCATATTTAAATCTAAAAGCATACCGACAATCTTTTGTTTCGTATCACTTATTTGCTCTATAGCTAATAGGCCATCCTTTGCTATCAAGACATTATATTTATCTTTAAAAAATTTATTTATAAAATTAACGATAACATTAGAATCATCAACGACGATTATCGTCTCTTCTTTTTTCTTTTCTTTAATATTATCAACAGTACTATCAGTAGCAATTCCCTTGTAGTTTTTAACGACATTAATAATTCTTCTAGCTTCTTTCATTAATAAATCATAATTATCATAGACGTAGTACATGTTATTTGATTTACTCGCTTTCTCATGTTCAAAAGCATAGTCAGCTAAAGTATCAAAACCAAAGTATTGGGCATCACTTTTAAGAGAATGTGTAAGTATAGAATAATTTGCCATATCGGCACTCTCTTTATAAGACTTGATTTTTTCTAATTTCTCTTCAACATCTTCTAAAAAATCATCTAATGTCTCATTATAAGTCTCTATATCTCCAAAAAGCTCCAAACTCTTCGATAAGTTCACACCATTGTTCAGTAATACTTTTTCATCGTACATTTAATCACCCTCTATTTTATTCTTACTAATAAAGTATAACACTTAAAAATATTAAACTCAAATGCATTATTGCATGTTTTCTAAAAAAATTAATAATTCTCTTTTCTTTTTAGTGTTTTTATTTACTTTAACAGTTATCTTTTGGTTTCTTAAAATATGTTTATAAGCTACTTTCTTTTTAGTCGAGATTCTTTCCTCGTCTCCGATCAATTTAAAGAAAACACAACTTCCGAATCTCTTTTCTCTTCTCTTTCTTTTTATTACTAATACTCTTTCATATCTTAAAGAGTCGATATCGATATTCGAGTCTTTTTCATGCATCTTTATAAATTGAAAGAAATCGAGCATTTCAAAACTTATGATACTAAGTATATTATCTTTAACATAAAAAACTTCGGCTATTTTAGTTATTGGAGAAATAAAACCATACAAACCGAAAGAAATAGCAATGAGAATGGAATTAAATAAGTATTGTTCACCAGATAGAAAAAAATAGAAAAATAAGAAAGATATTGTAGAAAAGGAAATAAAATAAAAGATAGAAGTTTTAATTAATTGAGAAAAGTTTTCAATTTTTTCTTTATAAATAATCATTTCGTTTTCTCCTTTCTAGCTTGTAAATACTCATTCATAGTAATTTTAGAAAAAGAGACGATCTCTTTCCAAACCTTTGTAAAAATTTTCTTCTGTTCTTCATCTAACTTTTTATAATTAGCTAATAACTCTCTAAAAGTCTTTATCTTCTGCTTAGATAAATCACCTATCGTTTTTGCTCCCGTTGAAGTTAACAAATTATAAAAGATGTTAAAGAAAGCCGCTCTTTCTTCTTCAGGAATCGTTAATATAGACTTGAATACTTTTTCAATATATTTACTCTCTTTATTCAAATGATCATATCTTACAAACAAATTGTTTTTTACTTCCCATGAATTCATATCATGTTGCATAATCAACATCTTTTTACTCTTTACGATAATATGATCACTATCATTATATAATAGCCTTCCTACTACTGATGTTTGTGGTAAATAAGTCTTTACTTTAGGAAGCATCTTTCTATAACGGCTACTCTTTGTTATCTTGTTAAAGAAACCCGGACCATCGTTGTTATAGACGGCTAATATCCTATGTTTATAGCGCATTTTACAAAAACTAGCCGCATAAATAGCGATATTACCGCCTTTAGAATGACCACCCAAAATTACGTTATATTTATTTTTCTTTAATACTTGATTTAAATATCTGACACCTTCTTCTTGAGAAGGGACTTTCATCATATAACTCATATTAAAGTCTTCTTTTATACCTATTAATGTATTATCAGTTCCTCTAAAAGCAACGAATATCGTCTCATCATTTAATCCTATCGTTATCGCTGCAAATTGTTTTTCTAAAGCAACGTCTCTTTTATCAACAAAATTAAATAATTTTAAATTACCATATCTCTTAGACTGAGCCATTAATTTTAATGTCTTAATATTATCTTTATTCTTATTACCAATCGGATTTTTTAAATAAAGTTTATATGCCTCTTTAATAGTAATCGATTCTTTATCTTTAAAAAGATGATCAAAATGAAAATAAACTA
The DNA here is from genome assembly GCA_964616485.1 of uncultured Muribaculaceae bacterium. Taxonomy (GTDB): domain Bacteria; phylum Bacillota_I; class Bacilli_A; order RF39; family UBA660; genus RUG13868. The sequence goes on along the minus strand of CAZTRB010000002.1, from coordinate 104,425 downwards.
ACTTTGAAAAAGCTAAGTTATCTACTTCATTAAACTCTAGTTTATTAAATGTCACATCAGTTTTCTTGATATATTCGATTATCGTCATAGCTTACTCCATGTAAAAATTATATCATGTAACTAAAAAGGTACAAACAAAATTGTACCTTTTTTATTATTTAGATATGATTCCAAAAATTAAATTTGTAACTTCTGTCGGATTATCGATAGGTAACCCTTCGATTAATCTAGCTTGTGAATATAATATTTTACTATAATTTTTTAGATCATCTTTATTGTTTTTATAAAGTTTCTTTAATTTTTCTACTATCTCATGATTCTCATTTATCTCTAAAATCATCTCTGCTTTAACTTTCTCATCCGTTGGCATCGCATTGATTACTTTTTCCATCTCGATCGATAAGGCTCCTTCAGATGTTAGACATACGGGATGACTCTTTAGTCTATTAGTGAATCTTACGTCTTTAACGTCGTCTTTTAATTCTTCTTTCATAAGATTAAGTAAGTCTTTATTATCATCGTTTATTTTCTTTACTTTCTCTTTTTCTTCTTCTGTCTCGACATCTCCAGTCGCAGAAGATACACTTACGAACTTCTTACCCTCGTATTCCATTAACATTTGAATCGCGAATTCATCGACATACTCAGTTAAGTAAAGGACTTCTAATTTTTTATCTTTAAATTTTTCTACTTGTGGTAACATGTCAATCTTATCTAAAGACTCTCCACTAGCATAGTAGATGACTTCCTGATCTTTCTTCATTCTACTAACATATTCTTTTAGTGTCGTATATTTTTTATCTAACGAAGAATAAAATAAGATTAGGTCTTTTAATTCTTCTTTAACAGCACCATAACTATTATAAATACCAAACTTTAATTGAATACCAAATATCTTAAAGAACTTCTCATAGTCTTCTCTATTATCTTTAAGAATTGTCTCTAATTCTTTTTTAATCTTGCTCTCGATATTTTTAGCTATTAGAGAAACTTGTCTGTTTTGCTGTAGTATTTCTCTTGAAATATTTAGAGATACATCTTGGGTATCGACAATACCTTTAACGAAACTGTAATAGTCCGGTAATAAATCAGATGCTTTATCCATAATTAAGACCCCATTTGAATAAAGTTCTAAGCCTTTCTCATACTCTTTAGTGTAAAAATCAAACGGCGCTTTAGCTGGAATATATAATAAAGCATTATAACTAGTTAACCCTTCTACTGAAGTATGAATAGTACGAAGAGGTTTCTCATAGTCATAAAATTTATCCATGTAAAATCTCTCGTAATCTTCTTCTTTAACATCTTTCTTATTTCTCTTCCATAAAGGAACCATACTATTAATTATCTCTTCTTCAACGTGAGTCTCTTCTTCTTTAGTCTCTTCATTCTTATGAGTATGCTCTAAATCCATCTTGATTGGATACTTGATATAATCAGAATATTTCTTGACTAAACTCTCGATAGTAAAACTATCAAGGTATCTAGAATAAGTCTCATTCTCATCATCTTCTTTTAAGTGAACGATAATCTTCGTACCTATCTCTTTATAGTTATCTTCTTCTATTACATAACCATCGGCACCACTACTAGTCCATCTATAAGCTTTTTTACTATCGTATTTTCTACTTATGACTTCGATCTTCTCACTTACCATAAAAGCCGAATAAAACCCAACTCCAAATTGTCCGATTACGTCTAGTTCTTTCTTTTTATTCTCTTCTTTAAATAATAGCGTTCCACTTTGAGCAATCGTTCCTAAGTTTTCTTCCAACTCTTCTTGTGACATTCCACAACCATTGTCAATAACACTTAAAGTGTTCTTTTTCTCATCTAATTCTATCTTTATAAATAGTGAATCCTTGTCTACTTTAAGTTTACTATTAGTCAAAGACATATAATATAATTTATCGAGAGCATCACTAGCATTAGATATTAACTCTCTTAAAAATATCTCTTTATTTGTATAGATCGAGTTAATCATTAGATCTAATAATCTCTTCGATTCTGCTTTAAATTGCTTCTTCATTTTATCACTCCTTCTGTTTTACCAACAAGATAAATTTACCACTATTCTTAGCACTTGTCAAGTTCGAGTGCTTATTTTGTGAAATAAAAAAATCTAATTAAATTAGACTTCTTTTCTCTTAGCCTTTGGAGTAGGAAGAGTTTCACCCTTTTTTTCCAATGCTAACATTTTATTCCTAACCGCAGTATATACTATTCTAACTCTAGGCATTCCAGACTCGTCGATATAATTTAAAATATTTGTTTTATCTTCATCCGTTATCTCTCTATCAAAGACTGTTTCTCGCGTTTTGCGCAAATCGGCTTCATCGATTTCCTTTACCGAAATATCCGATATTCTATTACTAGCAAAATATTTAATTATGTCATTTGCTCCGTCTTTATGCATTTCTCTGATTAATCTTTTAATTCTAACTGAATAAGCGCTAGCAGCTGATACACCAAGGTCTCTTAAACCTTCACTAGAAGAAAACTCTGTCAAATACGGAAAATAACGACAAAACTCCAAAAGATCAAAAGGCGTTCCATCTTTCGTCTCTCCAGTAGTTATTCCGGTATAAACATTTTCCATGTTTTCAGACGCTAAACCTAATCTAACTTTAGCGTTTTGGGCAGCGACTTCTAAATATTTAGCATATGCCGAACTATCTTTCTCTCTAAGCAAACTCAACATCTCATTATATTTTGATTCAGTAATACCTTTCTTATTAAGAAAAGCCTCCGTATCATAACTATCTTGATCTGTTATGTATTCCTCAGCAAAAACTTTTGCCGTTGCTAAATTATAAGCCATCTCTTCTTTTTTTGTTTCTTGCTCGGCTATTTTACTTATTCCCTTCTCATCATATTCTCTAAACTGTTTATAGATATCATCTAATTTTTCATAATACTGTATTGCTAAATCATCAAAAGTTCTTTGTTTAAGAGTTTGAAATAATTTATTAAATTCTTCTGCATTTGCAAATTGTTTTTGCATTTCAAAAGATTTACGAAAGTCCGAACCCTCACTATTAGCTATTAAAAGCATCATCGCTAACTTCCCAGCTACTAATTGAGCCGCACTACCATTTAACATAGTAGCAAGAGCTTCTCTATCTTCAATATATTCAGCTGGATAATCTCCACTATCTCCTAAATTAACTCCTAAAAAAGCATAACCTACTGGTTTCATCATAATATACTCCTATCTCCATTAAAACATGGCCAAAACGTTGTTAATATTATCATATTTTCAACATTTTGTCAATAAACATGGTATACTTTAAATGGAGATGACATTATGAGAGAGTTTTTTTTAGATGAAAATATTATCTATCCTTTTAAACTCTTTGGAAGAGTTCATATCGGGTGTATTTTGTTTGCTTTACTCGGATTAATCATGGTTTATTTAAAGAGAGATGACATTAAAAAGATACCTATTAAATATCATAAAAAGATTAAGAGAGTGTTTTTTTGGATACTTTTTCTAAATATGACAATATATTATTCTAGTAAAGTATACTATGGTGTCTATGACTGGAAAGTACATTTACCATTACATATTTGTTTTATATCCGGCATTTTATTTATGATTTATCTATTAAAACCAAATAGAAAATTTTTTAAAGTTATTTTTCCCTTTGTTTTCGTAGGACCGCTTCCAGCAATTATCTATCCAGAATTAACTAGTTCTTTCGATTACTTCGTCTTTTATCAATATTTTATCAGTCATCATATATTTATGATCTTCGGTTTATTTATCTTTTACTTAGATGATTATAAAGTTCATTTTGAGCATTTAGTTAAGAGTCTAATCTTAGGTAATGGAATCTTTATTACTATGACGATATTTAATAAAGTATTTAATACTAATTATATTATGTCTACTACGTTACCTGATCATATCTTAAAAATATACCCTTATTTAGCATCTGTATGGCCACCACTCTTATTAGAAATGGTCGCAATATCGGTATTATTTATCTTATATAAATTATTCTATACAAAAAAAGGAGCCTAACTCCTTTTAAATTTCTCTTAATATATTTTCAAGCAACTCTTTCTCTTTATTTAAATAGCTATGATTAGCTTCTTTAATATAATCTATTTTATAGTTAGTAAAGTTGTTTTTATAAAAAGAATCGACTTTATCTCTTTCTACAAATAAGACAAAATTATCTTCCATACCTATTTCTATAATAATAGGTATTTTTATTTGAAGTAATCTCTCATCTATATAGTTTTTTGAAGTATATTTAAAGATATCGGCATTAGAGTTAGAAGTCCATCCTTTTAAAAAAGTATTTGCAGAAAAAGTTCCATCTAACCCATCGATAAAAGTCAGTTTTCTTCCCTTATCTTCCGCTTGTAATTTTTTAGTTTTTTCAAAAAGTATATCATACTTACCTTTTAAGACTAGCTTTAATTTACCTACTACATCACATGGTGCTAATAAGATTATCTTCTTAATAGAGTCAGCACCTTTATTTAAATAATAATGTATTACTTTATTACATCCATAGCTATGTCCTTGTAGGATAAATTCTTTAGAACCTAATTTACTTAAGAATTCTATTGCACCTTCAATATCTAATACTGATTGATCAAAGTCTTCGTAACTAGCTCCGATTCTAATATAGGTGGGTCTTTCTTTTCTATCGATAAATTCACTAATAAATCCCGTTCCACGATTATTAAAAGAAAGAAAATTATATCCCTTTTTAGTATATTCTAAGGCCATTTTATCAAGAAATTCATTTTGATAATAGTTACCTGACAGTCCATGAACATGAATAATACTTCTTTTACTCTTCTCTTCTGGTGTATATAAAATACCATTTAATTCGATATCATCACTAGAATTAAACCTTACTAATCTCTGTTTCATAATACTCCTTTACACAAGTATTATAACAAAAAAAACACTATTGTTATAGTGTCTATTTCTTTTTGGTGACTCGTATGGGGCTCGAACCCATGTATATTGCCTTGAGAGGGCAACGTGTTAACCACTTCACCAACGAGCCATAAAGAATAATAAATTATTCTTTAATTAATTCAAATCTCTTTATGATTCTGTCTTTACCAAACAATCTCATTATTTGATAAAGATTAGGAGTCATCGCTTTCGATGTAACCGCTACTCTTATAACCATACTTATGTCTCCGACGTGGCCTTTATAATTATCAGGATTATCTTTGTAGTCTTTTACTTCTCTGGCATAACCTAAATCTTCTGATAAGTCTTTAATCTTTTCAAACCATGTTTGTTCATCATCATTCTCTTTAAAATATTTATCGATATATAAATTTAAAATTTTCTTGATCTCTTTTTCATCGTTTACTGTCTGAAATTCATAGTCTATTTTACCGACAAACAATTCATCAAACATATACCAAGTGTAATCTTTTATTTCAGAGAACATCGCATAATCTTTTCTAGGTTTCTTTTGATTTCTCTCGATATCAAACATCTCTAATGCATAGTCTTTATGTTTTTCTAGTAAAGAAGCAAAGTCTTTATCATATTCACTAGCATTAGCTATAGCTCCTTCATAGACCTCTTCTTTCGTTAAACGACTTATATAGTTTCTTGAAATATTAAGTAGTTTTTCTAAGTCGAAGAGAGACCCACTCGCACTCATCTTAGTAAAGCTAAATTTAAATTCATTATAATCTCTTCCTGGGTTTTGATTTAACCATTCTTCAAAATTAGAGTTTGCTATAGTCATCAAGTATAATTTTACTGCTTGTACGGGAATTCCCTTCTCGTGATAATAACTAACGGCAGCTTCTTGATCTTTTCTTTTTGATAGTTTTCTCTTAGTTCCGGTTTCTTCATCTATTTTCATTAGAAGTCCTAGATGAGCGTACTTAGGTAACTCAAAGTCTAGAGCCTGAAACAGTTGAATGTGAACGGGAACAGAAGGCATCCATTCTTCTCCTCTTAGAACATGTGTCGTTCTCATCAAGTGATCATCGACCGCATGGGCAAAGTGATATATTGGAAGGCCATCTCCTTTTATTAAGACGACATCTAAGTCGTTTTCAGGAAATATTATCTTACCACGAACCAAGTCGTTAAATATTACTTTTTTATCGTAATTACCAGGTGATTTAAATCTTATGATAAAACTTTCTCCAGCTAGTATCTTATCTCTTCTCTCTTCATTTGATAAAAAACGACAAGTAGCAAAAGAACCATAATAACCGATTCTCTCTTTATTTAACTCTTGTATTTCTCTCGTTTTTTCTATCTCTTCACTCGTACAAAAACAAGGATACGCGAGATCTTTTTCAATTAAATATTTAGCAAACGTCTCATATATTTCTTTTCTAGCACTCTGATAATAAGGTCCGTAATTACCTATCTCTTCGTCTTCTCCGATTACACCTTCGTCTATCTTTATTCCAAAGTTATTCAAGTCATCAGTAATACCTTTTACGGCATTATCCACTTCTCTTTTTTGATCAGTATCCTCTACTCTTAAGAATAATACTCCACTAGTCTCATCTGGAACCTTTCTAGCGATTAATGTCGTTAATAGGCTTCCCATATGAACGAACCCGGTAGGGCTAGGTGCAAACCTTGTCACGACTGCTTCTTCTTTAAGATTTCTCTTAGGATAAATCTTTTCATAATCATCAGGTGTATATTTTAAATTGGGAAATATTAAGTCTGCTAATTCTTTATTTGTCATTTTATACCACCTTTACAAATATTGGCTGCTCTAGCTAGATTCGAACTAACGTATGCGAGATTCAGAGTCACGCGCCTTACCACTTGGCTATAGAGCAACAAATATATAATATATCTTTTCTTATTTTTTTTCAACAAATTTCGTTATAAACTTTGGCTAATAGCCCATTCTAAAGGATTTACTAACTCTCCTCTATAATCATATTTATGAGTATAAATATCATTTTGAATAGCATGTCCGCCATCAATAGTATATAATTCCATGTTATCATAACCATCATTCTTTAAGCTCTTAAGAATTACCTTTTGCTTATCGATTGGAATATTACTATCTTTTTTACCATGAAAGCCCCATATCTTTATATTACCAAGCGCATGATTTAATTCTGGTTTAGCTATCTTGCTCGTCGCCGCTTCGGCATGACCGCTTATCGGTACGAAAGCCGAAAACATATCTGGATAACGACCTATTATCTTATATCCTCCGACGGCACCGGCACTATGTCCACTTAACGATACTTTATTTTCATCGGCACCATATTGTGCTACTATCGCTTTCGTATAATTGACAACAGTATCTTCAAGCTTCTCATTACGCCATTCGCCATTATTAGATTGTGGACAAATAACGATTGCCGATGTTCCGACTAAATTTTCTTTTAACAATTTAGGTAAAGATTGGTTAAGAACTCGACCATTCCCTTCACCACCACCGTGTAAATAGACGTGTACAGCTGGCTTCTCTTCTAATTGAACAGGTATGTAAACATACCCCTCTAACTTAACACCTGTAACTGGGTCTTTATAAGTGAATTTATTTAACTCTCCTTTTTTCATATTAGGATCTGCCAAGACGGATTCTAATATTTTAGAATTTGAACTAATGTTAGATAACTCTTTTGCTTTAGGAACATATTCCTCTTCTCTAAGTTTTGCTAACAGTCTTAAAGCCTCTTCTTCTAAAGCATAATAGTTAGTCTTATGACTCTCTTTAGTCCTATTATTAGAATCAGCTATATCTTTATTAGTAATATTTTTATCTTCATCATAAGTATAGGCGATTTCTCTTAATGAGTCATATTTATTTTTCAAATCTTCAAGTTGAGCTATCTTGTCTAAAAGATTATCACTCTCATTTAATAAAGGTTCGATACTCTGACTAACAACCTTTTCTACTTCCGTCATTTGTTCATTAACCTTTTCTATTTGGCTTAAGATTGTCCTTTTATTCTCACTCTCATAGGAAGATTCGATTACGTCAAAATAATTCTCATTAATATTTTTATATGTCAAAATATTATCTTTTAAAATACTAATGTTTTTTTTCGTACTACCGTTGTATGCACCGTATGTATTATTAAACTTCTTTAATTCTTCATTCATTATTAACATATAACACCTACTATCATAACACTTCTTCTACAGTCTCGATTTGAGCACGTTCAAAATCAACGTATGTTCCTTTTACGACTGTTTCTAAAAAAGTAATCTCATCATCGATATTCGACTTTATATTTTGAAGAGAACCGTCTATCGTCTTTAGACCTGAATAAGTCACATCAGACTTATGTGTTTGCCAATTATCTTTTAGTATTACCGTATCTTTACTAACACTGTCTCTTATCTCTTCTAACCTAGTACTTATCTTTCTTAATCTCTCTATCTCAGTAGATAACGCCTCCGTATTTAACTTAATATGATCATTCATCGATACGACTCCTTTCAACGAGTGTCTTTAATTCTGAGTCCGAATCATAATGGTTAATAGACATCTTTTTTAAATGATTACTCTTGCTTTTAAGAGAACGAGCAACGATAAGACAATTATTCTTTTGACCTTCTAGTTTACTAAGGAAATTTTCCGAAACTGGGTTTTGCCACGATTCCTTAATCCCTTCTTCGATACTATTGATTTCATCGACAATCGCTAATAATTCTTCATAGCTTGCTTCATATCTTTTAGATATATCATACACACTTTTGGTATTAATCATTATTCTTCTGTTCATAACTATTCACCAAACAAACTTTCTAATATTTCTTCTTTTGAAGTTAGTTCGCTACTACTAATAGCATAAATATCATTATAAGCATTTTGTAACTCACTTACTTTATATTTAAGATAGTCAGAATTATTTTCAATTAAATCATCGATAGATACATTAGTCTTTAACGATATAGTAAACATCATATCTGCTATTGAATCAGAGCCTTTTTGCTTATAAAGAGACACTAAGTCTTGTTTAAAATTATCGGAATTTAATAAAGCATTAATCGTCTCTTTCTCTTTAGAAATACTAGATAAGACGACATTGTACTTATCTTCATCTTTAAATAGAGAATCCTTAGTAAAATTATTACTTTCAATTAAACGATTAATTTGGTTCTTCAAGATCGCATAAAGTTCTGGTTTAGTAAGCTTATAATTAACAAAAAAGTCTTTAAGTCTAGTATCTAAATTATTATTATCAGAAATTAGCACTTCTTTTTTCATGTCACTACTTATAGGAGCCTTTAAAAATTCTTTTCTTACTTCATTATAATTAGCTTCAATCGTATTAATAGAAGAGAGAACACTACTTCCTGTAAAAATATTACCTACTTTATCAGTATCATTTATCGAGACTGTTCCAGTAGAGGATGTAACAGTCTTATAATCTTCTGTCTTATATAAAACTACATCGATTTCCTCTTCTACTTCTTCTACTTCGGAAATACGAATTTGTTCTTCACAAAAGTTTTTTATAGCAGCTATCGTCGATATTAGACTATTTTCATTAGTTTCAAACATCTTCTCTAGTTCGGTTTTAATCTCGATAGCAATCTTGTTAGATGTGAGTGGTGATAGAGTATTAGCTATAGGGAAATTCTTGATATTGACACTTTTTATCTCTTTTTCCCAACTAGAACATGCCGAAATAATACTATCGACATCGATAGAAAGAGGTTGAGAAGATAAAAAATCTTGATTTTGATTACTATCATTCATAAGTGTCACCTTCAACTATAATTTTAGTTTATATGTAGTAATAAGTCAAATAAACTAAGTATTATTTTCATTGTTTGATATAATAGATAAAAGGTGATTTAATGAAGAAAGAAAATAAAAAAGCAATCCTTTCTATTATAGGGATTACGGTATTACAAAGTATCATTTATTATTTAGTTAAAATAATTCAAGAGAGTCCTAATTTAATTGGTAGTAGTATCGATAACCATATTCCTTTTATAGAGTACTTTGTCTACTTCTATGTTATTTGGTATGTGATGTTAATCGTCGTACCTTATATGTTTTACAAAGACGATAAAATCTTATTAAAAAAATATTTAACAATCTATTTTGTTTCGGCTACCATTTCTAACATTATCTTTATACTTTATCCTACGACGATAGAAAGAGCCGTGTTTATACCTAATACTTTTTCTAAGAATATCGTCGACATCGTTTATTTCTTCGATGTTCCTGTCTTAAACTGTCTACCGAGCATGCACTGTGTAGCTAGTTTTATCTTTATCTTTATCGCGATAGAAAGTAGACTTAAGAATCAAGTAAAAGCTTGGATTATCTCGTTATCATCTCTAGTAGTATTGTCGACTCTCTTTATAAAACAACATGTCTTATACGATGTTATCTTAGCTTTTATAATCGTTTATATAGTTAATTACATATATAAAAAAGCAACTATTTAATAAAAAAAATACCAAATCTGGTATTTTATTTTTGCATAAATTCAAGAACTTGCTTTTCGTTAATTAGACCAATTGTCGTATTCTTAACTTTTCCGCCTTCGAAGATCATCATCGTCGGTATCGTCATAACATTATATTGCATTGCAATGTCTTGGTTTTCATCGACATTTAATTTAACTATATCGATACTTCCTTCTTGTTTACTAACGTTTTCTAAGATTGGACCAAGCGCACGACATGGACCACACCAATCTGCATAGAAATCTACTAAGACCTTTCCTTTATGATTTAATACTTTTTTTTCAAAATCTGAACTATCTACATATTTTAGCATATTTTTATTCCTCCTTAATGCTTATCTTTTTTAATATATTTAATAAAATCGATTATACCTTGATCGACAATCGTATAAAAGACTTCATTTCCTCTTTTTGTCGCTTCGATAACTTTATTATCTTTTAGTTTAGCTAGTTGTTGCGATACCATTGACTGTGAAACATTGGCACATCTTTGTAGCGACGTTACATTTTTATCATTATTTTCGTATAAATTTAACAATATACAAAGGCGTACTTCGTTTGAAAATATCGAGAATACTTTTGCTAAATCTTTTACATCCTTATTCATTTTTATCATAATTCTTCAAATGCTTTATTATAGAATTACTAGCATTTATCCCGTCAGCTACGGCTTTACCAATTTGTAGAGCACCACCGATTACGTCTCCTATAGCATAAATCCCTTCGACATTAGTCATAAAGTTTTCGTCAACGGCTATATATAAGCCATTGGTAACTAGTCCTAACGTCTTACTAAAAGTCGAACCAGAAGCCATTCCTACAGCTATAAAAATTCCGTCGACATAGGCTTTTTCACCGTTTTTAAAGTCTATTCCCTCGACTCTAGATTCACCGAAGACTTTATCAATCTCATTTTCATTAACGATGACATCTAAATCCGTAAAATCTCTCGTCTTCTCTTTACCATTAGTAAATAAGATTACTTCGCTTGCGATATTTTTTAAGACACTTACTTCTTCATAAGCAAGGTTGCCAGAACCGATAACAGCTAGTCTCTTATTACGGTAAAAGAAACCGTCACAGCTCGCACATAGAGAAAGACCTTTTCCCTCGTAATCTCTAGAGTTCTTTATACCAGAACCGAAACGCATTATTCCATTAGCTAAGACGACTATTTTAGCATTATAACTACCTTTATTCGTCTTAACAGTGAATGCTTCATTCTTTTCGATATGAACTACTTCTTCATGGAAAAGAGGAATCTCTAAATCTTCTAATTGTTTTAATCCTAACTCGTATAAATCATCACCACTTATTTTAGGGAAGCCATAGTAATTCTCAATCATTTCTCCCCTTTTAAGCATACTATTATTTGTCGTGAATACTTCGACATTATAATTGTTTCTCTTTAAATAAATAGCTAGAGATACACCTGCCGGACCCGAGCCGACTACTATCACATCTTTCATAATTGCTCCTTTGTATATTAGTATATTATAATATAATTATTTAATTGTCAATAGAAAAAATAGTTAAACTATTTTTCTAATATACTCCACTCTTTTTCAGAGAAACCGTTTAAGACTATCTTAGGACCAACAACGAGAGGTCTTTTAATTAGCTTCCCATCTGATACGAGTTTTTTTAACTTTTCTTCATAAGTCATCTTAGGTAATTTATCTTTTAGTTTCTCTTCACGATATAGTATACCGCTAGTATTAAAAAACTTCTCGATTTTCTTACCACTTCTCTTAACGATCTTATCCATCTCTTCATAATCCGGATGATCGTTTACTGTGTCTCTTAACTCAAAGTCTATCTTACTATCTAAAAGATAAGTTATCGCTTTCCGACAAGTAGAACATTTGTTATAACAATAGATTTCTAACATTAAGTTAAATCTTTCATCTTATTTTTTACAAATTTAATAGCTTTTTGATCGTTAAACTTATAAAACAGGTTCATAAATTTAGCGTCTTTTCCAACATATACTTTAAACTTATTTTTCTCCATAGCCTTTACGATTATCTTAGCAGCCTCATCAGCCGGTAACGATTTCATTCCCGAAGACTTACCAGAGTCAGTTTTCTCTTTAAGATTTGAATTAGCCGTAATGTTAGTAGCTACCGCCCCAGGGAACACTGCCGTTACTCTTACATTAGTATCTAAAAGTTCACCATACAAACCTTCAGTAAATATTTTAAGAGCCGCTTTAGAAGCTCCGTAAATAGTTTGTCCTGGGAAAGGGAAGAATCCTCCCATACTAGAAATATTTATGATATGAGTCTCTTCTTTAAGGCTTAAAAATCCTGGCATTAATAACCTCGTTAATTCAAGCGGACCAAAAAAGTTAATGTCCATTACTTTGTTTATAATTCCATCATCTAATTTATCGACATTTAAAAATTGATGAATAATACCAGCGTTATTGATTACACCATGAACTGGCATATGTTTGTTTAAATCATTATTTACAAATGCTTTAATAGCTTCTTTATTTCCCATATCTAAAACATATGTCGATAGATTAGGTGACGCTATCTCTTGTTTTAAAGTAGCTAAAGCCTCGACATTTATATCTGATCCGATTACTTTAGCATCCATTTTAATTAACAATTTTGTTAATTCTTTACCTATTCCACTAGCTGCTCCTGTTACGATTATCGTTTTTCCTTTTACTTTCATTTTCTTACCATCCTTATTTTATTTTATTTAAAAGTCCTGTTACTAAGGCTTTAATCGCCTCTCTCGTATATTGATCAGTAACATTACCTTCTAGATCAATTCTTTTGTGAGCTTCGATAATACTCACTTCGAGTTTGTTTACAATATCCATATTGAAAGTAGAACATATTTTCTTTAACTCTGGTTGAGCTCTTATACCTCCGAACATACTAGGAGAAGCGCTCATTATAGCTAAAGGTTTATTATGCAAAACTTTCAAGTCCCCTCTCGACAACCAATCTAGTGCGTTTTTAAGTACACCCGTTATAGATTGATTATATTCGGGCGATGCGATTATAAAAGCATCCGCATCTTTCATCTTCTCTTTTAAGAACACCACTTCTTCAGGTAAATCATTTTCTAAATCTTCATTGAAGAGTGGAAGTTTTGAAATATCGACTGCTTCGAATATAAAGTTATCTCTCGAAAGATCTTCAACATAATTAAGAAGAGCTTTGTTATAGGAGACCTTTCTAATGCTCCCGGATATTCCAATTATTTTGTGCAAATATTTTCTACCTCCTTATTATATATACATTATATAACATATTTTAATAACTATAAACATTTTTTTACAATCATGTGTAAACTAAAAAAGAACTTACTCTCGTAAGTTCTTGATTAAACAATTATTTCTTTCCTTCTCTTTTGAAACACATGAACCAATCTAGGCAATATTGGCTATCATCTTTGCTCTCGACTCTCTCTTTTGCTGTTCCACAAGATCCTGCCGTAGGTATAATAACGTCTTCACCTGGTCTCCAGTCAGCTGGTGTAGCTACTGAATCAGCATCTGCTTTTTGTAGAGCCAAGATAAGTCTCTTGATCTCATCAAAGTTTCTACCGGTAGATAATGGATAGTAAAGAATCGTCCTAATAATTCCTTTCGGGTCGATTATAAATACAGCTCTAACTGCTTGAGTAGAAGATTGTCCTGGTTGAACCATACCATATTTCTTAGATACGTCCATCTTGATATCTTCGATTAACGGGAATTGAACCTCGACGTTTTTCATCCCTTTCCATTCAATCTCTTGAATCTTTCTAAGCCATGCTATATGTGCATATAAAGAATCGACTGAAAGTCCGACTAATTCCGTATTTAAAGCTTTAAATTCATCTGCCATCGTCGCAAAAGTCATAAATTCTGTCGTACAAACTGGCGTAAAGTCAGCTGGGTGTGAAAATAATATTACCCATTTTCCTTTATAATCTTTTGGAAAGTTAATCTCTCCTTGAGTAGTTACAGCCGTAAATTCAGGCGCTTTATCTCCTAAAAGTGGCATCCTTGTTTCTAGTACTTCTTCATTCATTGTATATTCCTCCCTTTCATACAATTCTCACATGAGACTTTAAAAGTAATCTCATGTTCGATAACATTAAATTTATCTCCTAAAAGAACGTCTAATTCTTTTTGGTAGTCCAAGTTTAAATCGAAAATTTCGCCACACATTACACATGTAGCATGATAATGCTTATCGACTATATCATATCTTGCCTTATCACTAGGAATACTAAGTTTTTTTACTTTACCAGATTCCGTCATCATCTTTAGATTTCGATAGACGGTTGCTTTTCCAATATTCGGATAACGTTTATGAATTATATCATACACGTCATCCGCTGTAGGATGAATCTTATATTCACTTAAGACTTCGCTTATTAATCTCTTTTGTTGTGTGTTTCTCATAAACACCCCCTTATTGATAATCATTATCAATTATATTATATACTATCTTTTTTATAAAAACAAGTCCTTTAAATATCTTTCAATATTTCTTCTACTTCTAACCAATTATTGACTCTTATAATCCCTTTCTCTTTTAATTCTAAATCAGATATATCTTTATTGTGATAAGAAGAGAACAACAACTTAATCTCTGCTCCTTCTAAGTTAGATACTAAGTCATCTATTTTAATATAGGCATTGATGAAACTCTTATCATTTACTAATATTATTTGCTTAGGAGTTAAAAAATCAAAGACACTTAATAATCTCTCATATTTTTGAGAAAGCATTATCTTACCCGATTCCATCGGAAGCTCTTTGATTATATAAGCCGTACCGATACAAAGATTGTATTTTTCATTAAGTCTTTTTAAGACCGCATAGACATTTGGTAACAACTCTCCATAATCATATATTTCAAGAGTTAGCATCCAGTTGAAGAAGTCTTCCTGTTTTTCTTTAGGTATAATATCTTGCATGTAATAACTAGGAAAATCATCTTCTTTATAAGTCGTACCTAGGTAAGTATTAATTAAGTTTAAAAACATCTTTCCATAAATAACATCATCCATATCGATCATTATCTTCTTCTTCATATCTTCTCCTTTTTAAATTTTACCCACATCTTTAGGCACTTATATTATACCAAAAAAAGACTATAAATAAAACCTATAGTCTCTTTAATAAAACGATTGTTTCAACATGATAAGTATTAGGAAACATATCTAAAGCAGTTACTTTTTCTACTTTATACATATCGCTTAATTCTTTTAAATCTCTAGCTAAAGTTACCGGATCACAAGACACATAGACGATCTTTTTAGCGTTTATTTCTTTTAAGTTAGCTATGACCTTTTTAGTTAAACCACTTCTTGGAGGATCAACGACGATAGCAGAGACATCTCTGGTCTCTTTAGATAACTCTTCAACTTCACCGGACTTAAAAGTTACATTGTCAATGTCATTTAGTTTTAAATTTCTCTTAGCGTCTTTAACAGCATCTTTATTAATCTCGATACCCAAG
Organism: uncultured Muribaculaceae bacterium; assembly: GCA_964616485.1. GTDB lineage: Bacteria > Bacillota_I > Bacilli_A > RF39 > UBA660 > RUG13868. Next base: position 88,532 of record CAZTRB010000002.1, on the reverse strand, counting down.
ACTCTTTTACAAGTAGAACTTAAATAAATAGCGATTGTTCCCGTTCCACAATATAAATCTAAGACGAACTCTTCTTTTCCAATATAATCTCTTACTAATTCATACATTTTCTCTGCCTGTCTCGTATTAACTTGAAAGAAAGAACTAGGTGAAATACAAAATTTATAATTAGCTATCGTCTCTATAATATATTTATTACCATATAAAAGAATATTCTTATTATTCTCCTCTAAATATAAACTTACGACGACATCTTTTAACTTATCTATATAAATATCAACGTCTATCTTTTTAAAAGTCCTCAACACCACCATAAGTTCTTTATTATTAGCGACTCTAATAATTATTTGATTAATCCCATCTAGATTTATTTCATTTAATAATTTAACTACTTCATTTATCTTTTCATCTGCGATTAAGCAAGTATCTATCTCGACTATATCTAAAGACTTGTCTCTATAAAAACCTATTCTCTTATCTTTTACTTGAAGAGTGATCTTGTTACGATAATGGTATTCATCACTTGGTATTATATCGATATCATTAATAATTACATTAGCAAACTTCTCTAGTGCTTCTTTTACTTTATTCTTTTTAAATTCTAATTGCTCTTTATAGTTCATATGCATTATATTACAACCGCCACAAGAGCCATAATACATACATTTAGGAGTTTGACGATTATTATTACTATTAATATAATTAATTACTTCTGCTTCGTTATAACTTTTCTTCGAGTTACTAATATTTATCTCTACTTCTTCATCTAAAAGAGCATTACTTACAAAAGTAATCTTATCATCCACTTTAGTTATTCCTCTACCAAAGTTATCTAATTTAGATATTTTAAAAGTCTTCATAACTCCTCCATACAGATAATATTATAACATGCTTAAAGTTACTTTTTAAAAGTAGAAACAAAGATTATTTTAGAAAATATAAAAATAAATCAAATAGTATTAGTATAATTTAAAATTTTTTGATATAATGTCTTTAGCGTTTCAACTTTTTTTGAAATGTAAGTAATAGGAGGAAGCAATGAACCAAGGTGTAGTTAAGTGGTTTAAGAGTGATAAGGGATTTGGATTTATCACTAACGAAGAAACCAATGAAGATATTTTTGTACACTTCTCTGGTATAAACGGAGACGGATACAAGGTTCTTGAAGAAGGACAAAAAGTAAGTTTTGATATCGAAAAAGACCCAAAAGATAATTCTAAGAACAAAGCAGTTAATGTTACAGTTTTATAATTAACTTTGAAACTAAAAGGATACTTAATATTAAGTATCCTTTTTTCGTCTTAAACTATTCCCTTAACGACATCGACTATATAAGGAGATAAGCCGACTACTATTTTTACTAAGTATTCTAATAATAAACCGTATAGTCACCAAACTGGTATATACGTCCATAAGCTATATCCTTTTTTAAATATTTTGTATTTAGACTTTTCATAAAAGTCCCAAGGATAAAACTTAAAGAAAAAGTCAAAGAGCATACCTATAATAAACTCGAATATTACGAATGATAGACCCCAAATAATAAATCTTAATGGCAAGTAGAAATTAGCGATTAAAAGAGATAACGGTTCGAAGATAAATAGTATTCCAAAACCATGAATAGGTATCATGTATAGGCTAACGAATCCTTCTAAATACTTTTTAGAAACTCTTCTCTCTACTTCTACACCAAGCGTATACTTTAAGCCGATAACGGCAAAAATTACTTCTGCTAACATACCGATCATCGTATATATTATAAATCTAAAGACTAATTCCATATTAAACCTCCAAAAACAAAGCAAGTATTTGCTTGCTTTTATTATAAACATATTTAAAGAAATTGTCTAATAGTTAGAGACATCTAAGCACTAGTCGGTCCATTCCAATTTAAAAATAATTCTCTAAAAGATTCGACATATTCTTTCGACAAAGTTATCGTGTCTTTTTCATCGATCTTTTCTTCAACTGGTTTAGGATTACAACCTCCTGACAAAGAACCTAATTTATCTATTTGAAATCTACTTCCACAATTTTGACATTCGAAATAATCTTCCCTTTTAATAAAGTAAGCATTAGGCGATGGATAACAGACTTCACACGTATTAAAAGCCAACCTAACGAAACCGTCCGATCCTTTTATTGCTATTATTTGGACTACTACTCCGTCCACTTCATAATTGATATAAGTCGCCGTATTATCGATATCTTCTTTATGAACGACGATATGACCCTCTTCATTTAATTTAGCATCAGTATATGTAGAACTTACTTTTTTAGCGGTACTACAAGCAGTTAAAACGATTAATAACATGAACATTCCATATAAAACAATCTTTTTTCTCATATGTCTCCTTATTTATCTATCGTAGATAAATCGTCTACGACTACGATATTATTTTTTAACATTCCCATCCAGCAAGTGTAAGTAAATACTCCTGTTTCTTTTGGAGTAAACTCTATAATATTATCACCTATTTCTAGACCTTGTTTAATATTATACTTATTAATTATCACGGCATTATTACAACCCGTCAGCGTATCTTTGGTAGCTATTATTTTCATCTTAACGGGAATATCCTTCTGCACTACGATATCATCGTAACCATCATAGGTTAAATTTATCTCTATATATTGGTAATCTTCTTTTATCTCACTAATATTATAGTTACTATAATCTACTTTAAAGACATTACCAAGATCAAGTCCCATGCTTAATAATCCTCTATTAAGCATTGCAAAAGATAACATTATTATTAAAGCTACCGATATTTTATTTAATATTTTCTTTTTGCTTCCATTTAAATAATTAGAGAATAAACCTAAAAATAACATTAAAGGAACAGTTCCTAAACAAAAGAGGAACATCGATAAGGCTCCACTTAATGCACTACCCGTAGCTAAAGCATAGACTTGCATCGCTTGTAGTGGACCACAAGGAACGAAACCGTTTAATAGTCCGATAACGAAAGGCATTCTTTTACCTGGCATCTTTTTAAATCCTTTAAACCTAAAAGTAAAGTTAGTAAGTCCCATCATATTAAAGGCCATTATCAACATTAAAAGTGAAGATATTATAATAATTACTCCTTGGACATAGACGTTGATAGTTAGAACGTTTCCTAAAAAACCTACGATACCACCTATCGTCGTATAAGATACTAATCTACCTAAATTATATAAGATAGGTCTCTTTAAACTCCTATTTCCAGAATAACTAGCTAGTAAATTTATCGATCCACACATAAAGACACAGTGGATACTAGTCATGAGACCGATAAAGAAAAGCATCGTATAAGAAGTCTTACTATTAACGGCAGGAATAACGTTAAAGACATTAAAACCAAAGAGACTATTTAAAATTAAAACTAAGAGTAAGATTATTATGATTATTTTAAATAGTTCTTTTAATGTCATTATCTTAGTTAACTCTTCTCTTTTTTCAACGATCTTGCTATTATCCGTGTGATAACCTTCGGCTACTATTAGTTCGATTAATCTTTCTTTAGATAAAATCCCAGAATATTCTACTTTAGCAACATGACCATCGAAAGTTACTTTTTTAATATTCTTAACTTCCTTTAATCTTTTTGTTATCTTCTTCCTACAACTATCACAAGTGATTCCCTCTATTTTAATATATATTTCTTTCATTAAATATTTTTCCTATCTCTTAGGTTTAAATCTCTTTAACCTAAGGGCATTTAAAAGTACTGAAACGGAACTCATACTCATAGCGAGTGCCGCTATCATCGGATTTAATAATGGACCATTAAATAAATATAATAATCCCGCTGCGAAGGGAATACCTATTACATTATAACCAAATGCCCAAAATAAATTTTGTTTAATATTAAGAATCGTCTTATGGCTTAAATCAAGTGCCGTTGGTACGTCCATTAAATCACTCTTCGTTAAGACGATATCAGCAGATTCAATGGCAACGTCTGTTCCCGTTCCGATAGCTATTCCAATATCGGCAACAGTAAGAGCTAAGGCATCATTTATACCGTCTCCGACCATAGCAACGACATTATTGCTTCTTTGAAGTTTTTTGATTTCTCCCGCTTTATCCTCAGGTAATACTTCTGCCAAGACTAAATCTATTCCGACTTCTTTTGCTATAGTATTAGCTGTCTTCATATTATCACCTGTTATCATAACGACTTTAATACCCATCTTTTGAAGTTCGGAAATCGCTTTTTCACTTCCCTTTTTAACGACATCGGCAACGGCTATAATACCTAGTAAATTTCCATTATAAGATACATACATCGGAGTCTTTCCCATATTTGCCAAAGACTCACTCTCTTTATTTAATATTTTAATTTCGATATTGTTTTCTCTCATCAATTTACTATTACCGATTAAGACGACTTTGTCCTTTATCTTACAAGTAATACCTCGTCCCGTTAAAGAGTCAAAGTCTTTTATCGGACTTAATTTAATCTTTCTTTTCTCCGCCTCTTTGACGATCGCTTGTCCTAAAGGATGTTCCGATGCTTTCTCAGCCGAAGCCGTTATTTTTAACAATTCTTCTTCCATCGTTTTATCTACCACTAATATATCGGTAACTTTAGGTTTACCTTCCGTGATTGTCCCCGTCTTATCTAAGACGACAATCTTGACTTTATGAGCGAGCTCTAAAGCCTCGCCACTCTTAATTAAGATACCATGCTCGGCACCTTTTCCCGTCCCAACCATAATAGCTGTAGGAGTAGCTAGTCCGAGTGCACAAGGGCAAGCTATTACTAGGATAGAGATAAATATCTTTAGAGAAAACTCTATGTCTTTAGTAACTATAAACCAAATTATACTGACGATAATTGCAAATAACACGACTACTTTAACGAAGTATCCTGAGACGACATCGGCTAACTTAGCGATCGGAGCCTTCTTCGTTTGCGCTTCTTCGACTAATTTTATTATTTGAGCAAGAGCCGTGTCAGCTCCTACTTTAGTCGCTTTAAACTTAACAAAACCATTTACATTTAAAGAAGCCGCATAGACATTTTGTCCTACTTTTTTATCAACAGGCATACTCTCTCCCGTTAGCATTGCTTCGTCGATAGAAGTTACACCTTCAGTAATTACCCCATCGACTGGTATTTGACTTCCCGGCTTAACGATAATCGTATCTCCGACTAAGACTTCTTCGACCGATACTTCTACTTCTTTTCCATCTCTTTCAATAAGAGCCGTCTTTGGTGCTAATTCTAAGAGTTTCTTTATCGCTTCACTCGTCTTTCCTTTAGATATACTCTCTAAAGTTTTACCGAGCAAAATAAGCGTTATGATGACACCTGCCGTCTCATAATATAGTGAATGAACAGCATGTAAATCTCCGGTAAAAATCAAGTAAGTATTGTACATACTATATAAGACTGCACTAGTAGTACCTACTGCTATTAAAGAATCCATATTAGGATCGTTTTTAAATAACGATTTAAATCCTATCGTATAAAACTTATAACCCACACCTATTATTGGCATTACTAATAATAATTGTAATAGGGCATATCTTAAAGGATGAATTTCTAAATCTAAGAAACTAGGAAAAGGAATAAAACTTAACATCGGTGCCATAGCTATATAAAAAAGAGGTATAGCAAAGATAGCTGAAACGATAAGTTTCATCTTTAATGTCTTTAATTCTCTCTCTTTTCTAATCTTATCTTCATCTAGGATATTAGGACTATCTTCTTTAGTCTGATAACCCAAATCATCGATTATCTTTCTTATCTTCGTAATATCTATCTTCTTCGAATCATAATTAATAGTAGCTTTCTCAGTAGCTAAATTAATAACGATCTCTTCTACTCCACCTAAATCATTTACACTATCTTCTACTCTCTTTACACAAGAGGCACAACTCATACCATAAATGTTAATCGTCTCTTTTTTCATCATTCACCTTCCTAGTAATATTTATATATGTTATAATCATAACACCTAGTAACGTATAAGCAAGTATGTACTTTTAAGTAACATACTACCCTAAAAGATACTATAGGAGGTAAAATGAAAAAAGATTTAAATATTATATGCCCAGTAACCGCTACATTAAACTTAATCGGTGGTAAATATAAAGCCTTAATATTATGGCATCTATTTAATGGTCCTTCTCGCTTCGGAGAGTTAAAGAAACTAATACCGATGGCTACTCCTAAGATGCTAACCCAACAATTAAGAGAGTTAGAAAAAGACGATCTGATAATTAGAAAAGTCTATCCTGTCGTTCCGCCTAAAGTAGAATACTCTTTGTCTAAATCAGGAGAAAGTATTAAGCCGATACTAGATAAAGTCTTTGAATGGGGAGAAGAATACCTAAAAGAAAAAGGCTTAGAGCCTTCTTGTTTCATGATTGATTAAATTAATTTATTATATGTTTATAATAATCACCTAAAGTTAAATTAGCTTTAGGTTTTTTATAATAATAAACTTCAAAGTCTAACTTTTCAGAGATTAAGTTTTTCTTTACAAACTCTAATAACGATTCTAAGTCTTTAAATTCTTTAATTTCTTTATTAAAAAACAGATAAATCCTAGAGTCTCTCTCATATGTTAGAAAAGGATGAGAGACTTTCTTATCATTATAAAGAAGATAAGTCTTAACATTAAGATAATTTCTAAAATAATATCTAGCTAATTCTATCCGTTCAAAATTAGTACCTAAGTTAGTACTTATCACTTCTTTAGGACTCTTAAGTTTATAATTCATATCTTTTATTTCTTCATCTAACTTTATCTCTTTCATTAAAGATGTTATTTCTTCCGGAGTATAATATTCCCAAAATCCAAGCTCTCCTTTTACTTCTATCGGTTCTTTAAGTATCTTTACTTTCTCACATTTAAAAGCATATTCTTTATTTACTTTTATTCCACCATAAACCAATTCGTTCTTATCTAGTAGCTCTCTTTTGAAGTCTTCATCAAGGGGTATTACATCATTAATCTCGACACTTCCAATTATCTTTCCTAAAGGATAATCTAAATTATATTTACTAAACTTATTAATAGAAGTTTCATCGACCCCACTACTAGCATGAATTAGACATTTACCACGAAACTTAGTATTCCAACTACGAAATTCATACTCTTTATAACCATGTACTATTAACGACGCCCAAGGCTGCCTTATACTTATTACTTTCATATTTCACCTACTTAAATTATACAATATTTTCATTTTTTTTAAAATAAATACTGGACAAATAAAATTTTAGTAGTATAATTGTCTACTGTACGAATAAAGGAGGATATGTATGAACACTATTAAAAAAATTAGTCTATTATTAATATTAAGTATATCTTTAATAGGATTTACTGCTTGTGGTAAGAAGGAGTTAACTCCAGAACAAGATTTAGAAACTATTATGGAAGATCTATATGCTGGTATATCAGATGAAGATAAACCAATGCTATTTAATAAAGAGATAACTGAAGAAGAAAAGTCTTACTTTTTAGGAACAGAGGATATCGAATTTGAAGAAGCTTTTGCAAGCGATGCTGCTATTAGTTCTATTCCTCATTCAGTAGTATTACTAAAAGTAAAAGAAGGAACTGATGTTGAAAAAGTAAAAGAACAAATAAAAGAAAATGCTGATCCTAGAAAATGGATTTGTGTCGAAGCAGAAAAAGTAATAGTTAAAAATAAAGGTAACTTAATAATCTTAATAATGTCTAGCGAAGACATGGCTGAGAAAATAGAAACAAACTTTTCTAAGTTATAAGAAAGAATCTTCGAAAGAAGATTTTTTTAAAGAAAGGAGGGCCTAAATGTTATTTTCTAGTATTATCTTCTTATACTATTTTTTACCATTACTCTTATTAACATATTATCTAGTACCAAAGAAGTATAAGAATTTTGTCTTACTTTTATTTAGTCTTCTCTTCTATTTTTATGGAGAACCCAAATATATCGTTATATTACTATTATCATGTCTAATAAATTATACTTTTTCTAAGCTAATAGATAAATATCGTAATATAAGTAAATATTTATTAATAGGTGCAGTTACTTATAACGTCGGACAATTATTATACTTTAAATATACTGATTTCTTTATAGAGAATATAAACAATTTGTTTAATCTAGATCTTAGATTATTATATATAATTATGCCTATAGGTATAAGTTTCTTTACTTTCCAAGCATTAGGATATGTAATAGATGTATATCGAAAAGAAGTAGCTCCAAGCGATAGTATTTGGAACTTTATAATGTATATCTCTTTGTTTCCACAACTAGTAGCAGGACCAATCGTAAGATATAAAGACGTCGAAGAAGAGATAAAAGATAGACATACTAACTTTGATACTTTCTCATTAGGTGTTAGAAGATTCACGATAGGACTCGCTAAAAAAGTCTTGATAGCAAACATGTTAGGTGAACTAGTTAAAGCTCTTTCTCTATTAGAAACTAAGACGATAATATCTAACTGGTTATCGGCTATTGGATTTACTTTACAAATATATTTTGATTTTAGTGGATACAGCGATATGGCAATCGGTTTAGGTCTCTTCTTTGGATTCCACTTCTTAGAAAACTTTAACTACCCTTTAATTGCTAAATCGATAACTGAATTTTGGAAAAGATGGCACATGTCTTTATCTACTTTCTTTAGAGACTATGTCTATATACCTTTAGGTGGTAGTAGAGTTAACAAATTAAAGCTTTTTAGAAATATTATTATCGTTTGGTTCTTAACTGGTTTTTGGCACGGAGCTTCTTGGAACTTTATAATATGGGGATTATACTTTTCTATACTACTAATTATAGAGAAGATCTTCTTAGGGAAATACTTAGAGAAAACTAAAGTGTTAAAGTATCTATACACCCTACTAGTAGTCATCATAAGCTTTACTATCTTTAATGCTAACTCTCTTAACGAAGTTATTATTTCTTTAAAGAGTATGTTTGGATTTAATAACTTATCTCTTATTAATAGAGATACTCTATATTTATTAAGAAGCTATCTAACGATAATTATTATAGCTATTATAAGTGCTACACCACTATTCAAAAACTTAATTAACAAGATTAAAGATAAACGTTTAATAAATATATTAAACACTCTTGAAGTTTTCTATTATCTATTACTTCTCTTAACAGTAACTTCATACTTAATAGATTCTTCATTCAATCCCTTTTTATACTTTAGATTTTAGGAGAACTTATGAAAAATAAAATTATAACGATTACTTTTTGTAGTATCTTATTTATCTTTTCTTTTTTAAACATAATAACTCCTGATAAAGAGATGAGTTATTCTGAGAGAAGAAAACTAGCTAAATTTCCAAAACTAGAGATAGATAAAATACTAGATAAATCTTTTATCGAAGAATTAGAAAAATATTCTCTAGATCACTTCGTTTATAGAGATAGTTTTAGAAAATTAAAAGCTAATATTAATTGTAATATTTTAAATAAGTTAGATAACAACGACTTCTTTGTTAAAGACAATTACATCTTTAAAAGAGAAAAGAGTCTTAATCTTAAATCAATTACTAACTTTGAAAATAAGATACACTATATAACTACTCTTTTAAATGAGAATAACAAAGTCTACTATGCTTTAGTACCTAGTAAAAACGAATTTATAGACGATTACTTTTATTCTGATATCGATTATGACTACATATATAATAGTCTTTCAAACAACTTAAATATTAAAGAGATTAAGATTAAAGAACTATTAGAATTAGATAATTACTATATGACAGATACTCACTGGAGACAAGAAAAGATCTTAGACGTTGCTAAAAAATTAATTATAGAAATGGATAATACTTACAAAGATAGTTCTTATGATGAAATAATTATAGATGATTTTGAAGGTATTTATTATGGACAAGCATTGCTTAAAAAACAAAAAGATAAATTAATATATTTAAATAATAAGACGATTGAAGAAGCCAATGTAACTTATTTAGAGAATAAAGGATTAAATTCTATTTATAGTAAAGATAAATTAAATAGTTTTGAGAAATATGACTTATTCTTAGATGGAGCATCTGCTTATATCGAAATTGAGAATAAAAATAGTTCCTCTAGTAAAGAACTAGTAATATTTAGAGATTCGTTTGGTAGTAGCATTACTCCTTTATTATTAGATTATTATTCTAAGATAACACTAATAGATATTAGATATATAAGTAGTGATTATTACTTAGATTTAATTGAATTTAGTGACCAAGATGTCTTATTCTTATATAGTACTTTATTGGTAAATAATAGTGAGACATTAAGAAAATAAAAAGAATATTTAAATATTCTTTTTTCATATATAATTACTATTGTAAACCATTAGCTTCGGCACCATAGATCGCCTCTTCTTCGGTAAATCCTTCTTTTAATAAAGCAGTGACCATCGTCTCTTTATTATGATTAGAAACACCTATTTTAAGAGCGTTCTTTTTAGCTTGATCTTTCCAATCTAAATTAACATTATTTAAACTATACTCTACTTGTTGTTTGTTATAACCCGAATAATATAAAAAATATTCTAACTTTGATTCGGATAAAAAGTCTTCATTTGCGATTTTTAAGCCAGCTTCAAGAGCTTTAGCATTCCAGTCTATACTACTATTTATAATAGCATATCTTACAGCATCTTCAGTAAATCCTTGTTTAACAAATAAAGTTACGAGCAAATTTTCACCAAAGGATGTTTGTTCTGCAGCCTCTTCCACCCTACTAATCAAAGCACGACATTTTGCTTTATTTAAACATTTATAAGAAGGATTTTCTTTAGTCCCTTCATTAATTACAAAATTATTACTCTCTAAAGACTTCTCTTTCTTATAATTTAAAAACGTAACGAAACCGATGTAAATTAAACTGACGATTAATAAACGAATAAGCAAGTAAGAGAAAACTCTTTTAAAAGTAAATAATTCTCTATCTTCTCTTTTTAAAAAGTATCTTACTATTGGTATGTGTGACACTATTGTACCTAAAAAAGCAAAACGAACATTTTTATTCATCTCATTATTTTTTTCAAGTTGCTGTTCTAAACTATTTACCACTTGTTCTTGTTCAGCGACATTAACCGCTTTACCACAACGGATACAAACTTTATAACTAGGTATTAGTTTATTTCCACAATTCTCGCACGCTTTATTTTCCATAAAAGTATCTCCTATTACTGTATCGTAGCAACATTATAACATACAAAGAGATTATTAATATTTTATATTTCTTTTAATGATTGTAAAGTTTCTTAATTCAAGCATAAAATCATTCTTAAACTGTATACATAGAAGCAATTCATTTTAAGACAATGTTTTTTCAAATACATACTGAGCTTTAGCTGTTGGAATAATCTTTTCAAACTCTAATATCTTTTCTTCGTCTATTTCATCAATTTTAAATATAACGAAACCATAAGTATCACTCTGATACTCAGAATATATTTCTAAATTTCTGCCATTAGCTTTCTTAATATCTTCAATCGTTACAAAATCATAAACTTGAACTACTAGTTTTGCTTTATAACCTAATTTTATATAGAAAGAACACGATCTATATCTTGCTCCAAGTTCAATCTTTGTAATTCCTTTTTTAAGACAAGTCTTTTCAAAACTTTCTATTAACTTTTTAGCATATCCTAAATTCCTGTATTGTTTTGCAACTGCCATTACGCCTAAAGTTATCTTTTTTGTATTTTTATCTACATTTTTAGAAGTTAATGCACCGATTATCTCATTATTGTTTTCTATATATAAAAGTAAATCGTTATCCGATTCAAATTGTTTTAACATCTCATTATACCTATCTGACATGGTGAAATAATGCTCTTTATGTTCTATAGCATCTTCATAAAAAATCTTTGCTAAAAAGTCAAAAACATCTTTTAATACTCTTTTTGTCTTTACAGTTTTAATCTCAATATTATTCATTCCTATATTATAACAAAAAAACAATCCGAAAGGATTATTTTTTATCTAACCAATGAAAGGGTTGTATTTCTCTTAGTGTTTTAAATACCACTGAATTATCTTTTGTAGATATAGCACATTGTACTTCTGGTCCCCAGAAAAACAGCCTTTCTTGACAAATACCACAAGGTGATAATATTTCATAATCTTCACCATCTACTTGTCTACAAATACATAAGGAATGAGTTACTCTTTTATTTAATTTATGAGCTTCACAAATAGCTCCTGTCTCGGCACACAAATCAGCCGAACTATTATTTACTTCAGGCCAGATGCTAATTAAGTATTCACCCGTTTCTATCCTTAAAACAGCTACACCACCCGCTTTATCTTCTCCATATCTAGTTAATAAAAAATCAGTAGCTTTTTCAAACATTTCTTGACCAATATTCATAGATCCTCCTATAAGATTTTAAATATCTTGGTTTTTTAATTCATTTTCATATAAAGCTTTATGACCTTTACTTTTTTTTAGCAACTTTTTATGAGTTCTGTTATCTCTTATTGTACCTTCTTATATTTTCTTACTTATTTTAATATTGACACCTTTTCTAATAATCTTTTAAAACTCGTATTATTTGTACAAACAACATCAAAGTTTTGTTTAAAGACTTTAATGTTCTCATTAACATTTTCTTCCAAGAAACCAATCTTAAGAGCTTTATCTCTTTTCTCTTTTGTAACTACATCGAGATCTGATACTCCATCTCCCATTACAATTACATTAGAACGAGTTGCTATCCTTTCTTTTATAGAAGGAATTTTTCTTTTCTCCATGCTCTTTAAAAACTCTTTTGCTCCTTGTCTAAAAGACATTGTTTTTAAATCGTTAGTTGGTTTGTAAATTATATCCTCTGTTAATTTATAATTAACGAATAAATCGATGTTTTCACTCCATCACTCTATCATTAATTCGTTTTTTATCTTTACATCTAACTCTTCATTTAATTCAATAGGTCTATATTTGTCATATAACTTTTTTCTTTCTAAAACATGTTCTCCCGGTAGTAATCAACTCTTAGCTAACACACCCCAAGAGCCTTCACTAGTACCAGAGGTTAACGTGCGATCAAAATATCAGTTAAGACGTATATTGAGTCGTCCTCTCATTTTTTTAGTCTTTCTAAAGCACCATTTTTAATATATATCATATAATACCTCTTAATAACATTATACACTATTTAAATAGATGAAAAAGCAATTAATAATATATGTTATAATAAATATTATATAAGGAGACGTTTTATGGTAGATTTAGGAACTAAAACATTAGAGACAGATAGGCTAATATTAAGAAAATTTAATTTAGATGATGTTTTGCCAATGTATAATAACTGGGGATCAGATTATGAGACTAGTAAAGCTTTAACATGGGATGTGCATTCAAGTCCAGATGTAACTAAAGAAGTAATAAGTAATTGGATTTCAAAATACGATACTGAGTTTTACTTTAACTGGGTAATTGAATTAAAAGATACGAAAGAAATAATCGGTAATATCGAGGTGATTAAAATAAGTAAAAGAGATGAAATGTGTGAAGTTGGTTATTGTTATGGTTCAAAGTATTGGAACAAAGGATATGGAACAGAAGCTTTAAAAGCATCTTTAAACTTTCTTCTAACAGATGTAGGTCTTAGATTAGTAGAAGCAAAACACATAGTAGAAAATCCTGCTAGTGGAAGAGTAATGGAAAAAGCTGGCATGATAAAGGAAGCGACATTAAGAGAAAGAATGTTTAATAAACATACTAAAAATGTAAATGATATAATAATATATTCAATTACAAAGAATGATTTAAAAAAATAAAAAGTCTTATAAAAGACTTTTTTTATATAATATAATTGAAATATTTAATATCTATATTTAATCAAAATACTTTTCTACTAAACTCTTTACATCTATTTGTAAAAACACATTACTTTTTGTTTTTATCTCTTCTATTAGTCTTTGACTTTCATTTTTAGCTAAATCAAACTCTTCTTTGGTAATTTTACCTTTGTTTAGTGCATTGATTAACTCATCTTCATCTACTTCTTCTACGACTTCATTATCTTTTGGATAATAAATAACATCTAAGTATAAATCATCGTAATACGGTATGTTATCTTCACCACCATTACCACGACTTATATCGAAATAATAATTAATAACATTCTTCTCTTTATCAAGATAGACTCTCGCATTATAAAATCTATCTAGAGGAGTAAACTCAACAATATAATAACCATCATCAATGTGAGTAACTTCTTTTCCAAATATATTTAATACAAATGGATTAGTCGTCTTATTAATCTTTTTTATTCCTAGAAAATAATTATCTTTTTCTTTTTTTATAACCACTAATTCCCAGTCAACTACTTCCCTCATATAAGTCTTACTAATATATTTTTTTTTCATTTTATTTTTCCTTTCTATTAATAGAAAAATTAATAATCATTAGTATTATAACTATATAACAATTTTATTAGAACTTTTATTCACAAAAATTAGCTTTTGTATGTATTTATTTTTTTACGATTTTGTTTATAAAATATATATCAGCCGGAGCAAATTCATAATTTATGAATTCATCGTTTGCTATCCAGGCTATTTGTTCATGTTCAAAAAGTTCATACGTATCTCCAATCATAGAGCAATTTAGGGCTATAAGTCGTATAGTTTTTTCTGGATATTCGTAAATTTTTTCATCAAAATAATTATTATATTTTATATCCATGTTTAGTTCTTCTTTAATTTCTCTTACAATTGCTTCTTCATAAGTTTCATTAGGTTCGACTTTACCACCTGGAAATTCCCATAAACCGCCTTGTGCTTTTTTAAAATTTCTTTGCGCTATTAATATCTTACCTTCTTTGTTTTTTATAATGGCAGCAACTACATTAATCATTAACAATCACCTTCTCTGGAATTTCAAAGTCAATTCTGTATTCAGTAGGAACTTCGTTATCAAGTCTTATATCAAATAACAAAGTACTATATTCAGCATTTGTTTTTCGATCTATTACTTTAGAATCTCGAACATTCTCAAATCTTCCAATACCAAAATAAGTAAAAGGTAAGACAACATTATCTTCATCATCCATCTTTCTAACAAATAAGTGTACTTTATTTGAATTTAGCAACTTTTGTCCCATGCTACTATCTCTAGTAGTATTGTTTTCTGATTCCCATTGAAATATAGAAGAATTTATAAATTTATCTTTATAATCTGTTCTCTCTTTTTTTGCCTTATCTTTTTTTAACCCTACCCAAACATAGGTATCTCCATTTTCTTCATCAATATATGTCCCTTTAAGCCTTATGTTCATCTTAAATTCTTTATTAATTGAAGTCATTGACTGTTCTTTTGTATAATTTGAATATAGTTTATAATCACCTTCAAAATCACCAAATTCAATTTCATACTTATTCATTCCATAATTAACTAAATCTGATAAATATGGTTTAATATTTGAAATATTATTTAATGAAAACTGTTTATCTTTTAATATATTCCTATTAGTTAACTGTTCAATAGCATTATTAACAGTATCATGATTGACTCTCGAATTATAACCGATAATTTTTTCAACATTTATTTCGTTGTGGTTTAACAAATAATTAATAATCAAATATTCATCAGCTCTAACTATTGGTAGTAATTCTTCTATTAAATCTATTAAATTGTTCTCATCTTCTGTAAATAAAGGTATGCTCTCTTCCCCAATATATTTCAAAAAATTATAATAAGATACTACCCTTTTATTACCAATTTTTGATTTTATAAATCTCATTAAATTTGGAGCTATCTCAGATTCCAAGTAATCCATATGTTTAGGTATAGAATTATTATTTAAATACTTTTTAAAATTTTCATAATCTTTCTTTAAAAAAGAACGTTTATTAAAATTCTCATTATCGATAAAGCGAATGATTTCTTTTTTTGATAATTCATCAATATAAATTTTTAAATCTGGTATTCCTAAGGAACCATAATCAGTTTCAATTAATTGCTTTAAATAAGCTTTTTCTGTATATGTAGTTTTCCCTAAAGTACCTAGCGCTAATGCTATTTGTACAGACCTATTATAGTCATTCCCAATAAAGTCTAAAACAGTTAAATATTGTTTGTTTTCAAACTTTCTTAAACCTCTACCAAGTTGTTGCAAAAAAACAGTAGAACTTTCTGTTGGCCTAAGAAATAAAACCATATTTATCGCAGGAATATCTATTCCTTCATTAAGAATATCTACAGCACATATTATTTCTAACTCTTTAGTTTCATCTTGCAAGTCTTTAAACGCTTTGATTCTTTCTCCAGTATCATTGTCACCAGTCAACGCTATCGCGTTGTAACCTCTCATTACAAATTCATTAGTCATCAGACTACAATGAGCAATATTCGTACAAAAGGCTATTGCTTTTAATTTTTCATTTGGCAATTTATGTTTATCAATTTCTTTACAAATAAAATCGACGTTATCTGGTTCCGATATATTCTTAGAAATCTTATTTTTATCTTCTATACCATAATCTAATAATTCATTTCTTATACCATAATAATGGAAAGGAACTACTAAATCATTATTAATAGCATCTCTTAGTCTTAATTCAAAAGGAACATTTTGTTCAAATAATTCAAAAACATCTTGATTATCCATTCTCTCAGGAGTTGCGGTTAAACCAAGCAAAAACTCAGGTTGAAAGTATTCAAATATCTTTTTTCCGCTAGACGCTACTATATGATGAACTTCATCATAACAAATATAATCGAACTCTTTAGGATCAAATTCGTCTAAATGCTTAGATAACATCAAACTCGAAGCAAAAATAAAATCATTATTTAAATCCTGTTCGTTACCTGTGTATAAACCGCAGGTTTTTTCGGCACCAAAGACATTCATAAAAGTTTTTCTAGCATCTTTTAAAATCGTTTCTCTATGTACAACGAACAAAACTCTCTTAGCATCAAAATTCCTCGCATCAAAAGCAGCTAAATAAGTTTTACCTGAACCAGTTGCACTTATTATTAAAGCTTTTTTAACGCCAGTATCTCTATACCTTCTAAGTTCTTTCAAAGCTTTTCTTTGCATTGAATTTGGAACTATATTTTGAGTTAATGGATTGATATAATCCATATCCCACTTTTCAATTGCATAATCTAACAATAAAGAATATTTTTTGATAATATCCTCATTTAATTCATAAGTTCTATCCCATAAAAATTTAAAATTATCTAAGGCTTTATTATAAGACTCAATACTTTCTTTTGATAAAAGTGAAATATTCCATTCCACATTTTTTAATAAAGCAAATCTAGTAATATTAGAAGACCCTACAATTATTTCAATCGAATCATTATATTCAAACAAATAACCTTTTGAATGAAATCCATTGTCACCAAAACAATTAAAGTCCAAATGGCAATCAAAATTATCATATTTCTTTTTCCATTCATTAAAAATTCTTAAAGACGTTATATCTGTAAAATTTTGGTAAGTTGATGTTATAATTTTTCCTTTTACACCTCTAGCTAAGGCTTCTTCTAGTTCTCTTTCAAAAAGAACAAGTCCTGCTTTCTTTATAAAACTAACAGAAATTGAAAAAGAAATGCATTTTTTAAAGCCAAATTTAATTTTATTTAAAAACGATTCTTCGGTATAATTGGTTAAAAAAACATCTTTCATATTTACACCTCATAATTATTTTAACATAATTTTCTATTTATTGTTCAATGTAATTATACATATATAAACTTACTATTTTTATTATATTATCTCTATTTATACTTATAGTAGCTAATTTTAAATGGTTTGGTTACGTATTTTGATTTATTTTTTTATAATGATTTATGTTTTATTATTAAATATTAATTATGTATGTTATTATATAAATATAAATTGGAGGTAAATATGAAAAGTGAATTATCATTGTTATCAACCAAAAAAGCAGGATTTTTAAAAAGAGATGTTTGTATACTAAGCTTTTTTAAGGATCAACTACTTATAACTACGCTCGATAATAAAAAACAAAAAGAATTATTACTTGCAAAAAAGAATGAAGAAAAAGAAAAAGGTGGAGGATTCATTAAACAAACTTTTGCAATGCAGACAGCTATTACAGATTATTATAATATGATTGCAAAGATGAATCTAGAAGATGTAAAAAAAGAACAAACAGAGAGTATAAACAAATCTTCAATATCTAAAATTAAATATAAAAGAGCAAAAATGCATGAAGATTTTGAATCGGGTAATCAATCATTAAAAAGTGGACACATTATTTTATTTGTTGATAAATTAAAAATAAAATTTATCCATAGGTATGAAGATAAAACTAAAGAAATAGAAAAATATTTAGATAAATATATTTAATAAAAACAAGAATATAAAAAATAATCTCAATAAAAAAATCAACTTAATTTATAAGTTGATTTTTATTAACCAAACTTTTACTTAAAGTTTGGACAAATTCAAATATGGGGCGACTAGTGGGGATCGAACCCACGCATACCAGAGCCACAATCTGGCGTGTTAACCACTTCACCATAGCCGCCGTGTAAAAATACTACTTTAGTTTATCATAAAATAGTATTTTTTCAAGTCCTTTTTTAATTATCAAAGAAATCATCAAAATAATTATCTGTTTCTTTGTCATTATTTTCAACACTTAAACTACTTTGGGTATTATTTAAATCATTTAATGAAGTATCGTCTTGAAGTTCTGTTAAGCTAGATGAACTAACGTATTGATTAATATCATCTTCTACTACTTTACCACTATTTAAGTCTTCGAAGTTTAAGAATTTCTTTGATTGCTGACTAACTTGATGATCGATTACTTCTTGTTTTATTTTAGGTTCTTTTTCTTTGTCTTCTCTTATAATATCTTCGAATCCTTCTAAAAATCTATATTTCTTATTAGGGTGTCCTACTTTAGTAAATTCTTGATGCTGTTCTTCTTTCTTTTCTTGAACAACTTCTTCCTTAGGTGGCTCAAAATCATGAATAAACTTTGTTTGTTTCTCTTTAGGTTTTTCTTCTCTAATTTCTTCTTGTCTTTCTTCTACCTTTGGTTCTTCAAAGATAAATGTATTCTTAGGTTTTTCTTCCGGTGCTTCTTCTCTTATTGCTTCTCGTCTTTCTTCTACCTTTGGTTCTTCGAAAATAAACGTGTTTTTAGGTTCTTTTCTTGGTTTTTCTTCTCTTACTCTTTCTTTCTTTGTTTCTACTTTTGGCTCTTCGAAGATAAACATATCTTTTGATTTTTCATTTCTTCTCGGTTCTTCATCTGGTACTAATTTAGGTCTTTTATCAAAGATATTTGGTATTTCTTCGTCGAGTATTGAAGGAATAGGTTCTCCAAAAGATAAGGATTTTGAACTTTCTTTTTTAGCTGGTTTCTTTTCATCTGTAAAGATAGAAGAAACGGGTTTTATCTCATTTTCAATAACTTTTCCTCCAGTTATTTTAAAATCGATATCGCTTATAAGTTGCCCAAAAATATCTATCGGTTTATTATCCCTTTTTTCTTCCTCTTCTTTTACTGTATACATTGGAGCTCCAAATAAGAAGTCTTTTTCTGTCATCGTCTTTTCTTCATCTCTTCTTATCGGATCTGGTATAAACATACCTTTATTACTCTTTTCTATTACCAAACCTTTATCGTTTAATTCTCTCTCTTCTAATGTAAGAGATCGATAACTGTTATCTACTTGTCTGATAGGTTCTTCTTCAACATCTAAAGTACTCATAATTGGTTTACTTAGTAAATCAAAGCCACTTCCTATAGCATCTTCTTCAACATATGATTGTTTCACTTTAGGCAAGTTTATCTTTTTATCAGGTGTTATGATATCGATTGGTGTTCCTAAAATGATGTCGTCTAACGCTCTTAAATCTCTCTTATCTGTAATATTCTTCTTAACTTCTTCCGATAACTTTTGTGGTCCTATCTTATTAAACTTTTGTAAAGTCTCTTCCGATAATATTATATCGACTGGTTTTATCTCTTCTTCGGCATGATAGACTTCTTCGGATTGTTCGTCTTCTTCTTGTTCCTCTTGTTCTACTTCTTGTCTCTTAGCGATAGCTTGTTCGTATCTTGAAGGTCCTTTATCAAGACGCCACTCTTCTACTTCTTTAATTCCTTGTTCTTCAAGAAAGATATCTTTAAACTCTTGTTCAAATCTCGGTAATTCTTTTTTTAAGACATCAGGATAAATGTTTTTAGTATTAGTTATTGCTTTTTGGATATCATATATGTCTACATATTCTCTATCATCGTATACTGTGTATGAGAAAGCCTGTTTTAAAAGCGTTAGAGACACATCGGGATATCTAGATCCTAGTGCGAACACTCTCTTATATTCACTACTTATATCGACTAGAAAAGCCATTATTCTCTCTTGAATAAACGGCGAATACTTCATCTTTCTTCCCGTTTGTTTTTCAAATTTAGGCATCGTACCCATCATTATCTTAATAGTCTCTTCTCTCGTAGGTTCCAATATCTCTACTTTTTGGAATCTTCTAGTAAAAGCCTTATCTCTTAAAATATATCTTTCATACTCTTCAGTAGTCGTAGCACCTATTACTTTGATACTTCCTCTTCCTAAACCTTCTTTAAATATATTAGCAAAGTCTAAAGAAGAACTATCAGTTGCTCCGATTAACATATGAACTTCATCGACGAATAGTATAACTTTATCTTTTGTCTTTAATTCATCGATCATCTTTTGAACTTTACTCTCTCCACTAGGCATCGTACCTAATAAAGAAGCCGTTTTTATATTAATTATCGTATATCCTTTTAAAGCCTCTGGTATCTCATTTAACTGCATCTTATAGGCTAAACCTTCGACAATAGCCGTCTTACCAATTCCTGGCTTACCTATCAAAATAGCCGATTTTTCCGGTGTTAAAAGAATCAAGATAAGTTCTTTTATCTCTTCTTCTCTTCCTATCGCAGGATTAGTTATATATGTTTCTTTAGTTATCTCGGTACCATAACGATCTAAGACACTAAAGTTAGATTCAAATTCTAAAGTTTTCTCGTCCATCCTAATCCTCCTTAGTATAAATAATTATACCATAAAAAAGAACTAAATAAATAGTTAATATTAATTTAATTCTTAAATTGAGCATTATATAATTCTGAATAAAAGCCTTTCTTTTTAAGTAATTCATCATGAGTACCTTGCTCAGTAATATTACCATCACGCATTAATAAAATTATGTCGGCATTTTTTATCGTCGAAAGTCGATGAGCTATTATGAAAGATGTTCTCTTCTTCATTAGTTTATCCATAGCTTTCTGGACTAATTCTTCTGTTCTTGTATCGACATAAGAAGTAGCTTCATCAAGTATTAAGAAAGGTCCGTCTTTAATGACTGCTCTAGCTATCGTCAATAGTTGTTTTTGTCCAGAAGATATACTCTCATTATCCGATATTACATAATCTAAACCGTTTGGAAGTGACTTTATAAAGTGATCTATTCCTACTGTTTCTAGGGCTTTAAGTATCTCTTCATCGGTAATATTATCTTTGTTATAGATAATATTATCTCTAATCGTTCCATTAAATAACCAGCTATCTTGTAATACCATGATAAATAATTCTCTCACATTTTCTCTAGTTAAGTCATTTAAAGATACACCATCTATCTTTATCTCTCCACTATTTAAATCATAAAACTTCATTAATAAGTTAACGATAGTCGTCTTACCAGCACCAGTCGGCCCGACGATAGCTACTTTCATGCCTGGTAAAACTTTAGAAGAGAACCCTTTAATTACTAATTTATCTTCGTTATAACCAAACATTATATCTTTAAATTCGATATTACCTTTTACTTTATTTTTGTCTAATTTCTTGGTCTTTTTCTTTTCACTAGGCAGTTCCTCTGCTTCTAATAATTCGAATATTCTCTCACTAGCAGCAACCGTTGATTGTAAGCTAGTCAGCGATTGAGCAATCGTTGCTAAAGGGTTTGAGAATAACCTAATGTATATTATAAAAGCCACTATATCTCCAAAAACTAACATATTATTTAAGACTAATATTGCTCCGACGACACAGACTACTAGATAACTAAAGTTACCTGTAAAAATCATTATCGGATGCATTAATCCGGATAAGAATTGACTCTTTAGGCTTGCCGTATATAATTCATCGTTATGTTTATTAAATTTTTCTAAAGACTCTTCGCTTCCATTATAAACTTTAACGACATTATGGTTAGAGTAAGACTCTTCGATATGAGCGTTTAACTCTCCTAAAGTCCTTTGTCTAGAGACAAAGTATTTTTGTGATCTAGGCATTATTATCGACAAGAAAATAAAGCCGATAAGTGACGCTGTTATCGCTGCTAGTGCTAATATCCAACTAGTAACGAACATCATAACCACTGAACCGATAAGTAGCGTTAAAGCACCTACTAGACCACTTAAACTACTAATCATCGATGAAGTAGTCGTATCAACGTCATTAGTGACACGAGACAAGATATCTCCATTACTATTCTCATCAAAGAATTTAAGTGGTAACCTATTAATTTTCTTTGATATTTTACTCCTTAAATCTCTAGCATAGTTATTAGAAGCATCATTCATTATAAATGTCTGTGTATAATTAAATACCCAACTAGCAACATACATTGCAGCTAATATCTTCACTAAGAAATAGACTCTATCCATATCCATCTCTTGAAATAGTCCATTTTGAATAACCGTCGTTAATTCTTTGACTATATTAGGTCCGATAATCGTTAATAACGATCCGATAAAAGATAGAATTATCGCTATTATAATATTTTTCTTATATTTACTAAGGCTTTTTATTAACTTCTTCAATGATAATTTAAAGTCTTTCGCTTTATCATCGGAAGCATTTCCGCCTCTTCCACCTCTATGATGCATCTAATTCCTCCTTTGAAAGTTGAGAGTGTGCTATCTCACTATAAACCTTACAACTCTTTAACAGTTCTTTATGTTTACCGATACCTACACATCTACCATTTTCTAAAACGACGATTTTATCAGCATTTAAAATAGTACCAATTCTTTGAGCTACGATAAAGACGATCGAGTCTTTTGTCTTACTCTTAAGTTTCTTTCTAAGTTCATAATCTGTCTTGTAATCAAGAGCTGAAAATGAATCGTCGAATATGAATATTGCCGGATCTTTTGCTATAGCTCTAGCGATAGAGAGCCTTTGCTTTTGTCCACCAGATAAGTTAGTACCACCTTCTGATATTTGAGCATCATACTTATTATCCATCTTTAAGACGAAGCCTTCTGCTTGAGCGATTTCAAGCGCTTCTTTGACTTTATTTTGTTTTACTTTCTTACCATTCACTTTACCATAAGCGATATTATTAGTAACCGTCTCATTAAATAAAGCGGCCTTTTGTGAGACATATCCCATCGAGTCATATAAACTCTCTAGTTTATAGTCTTTGATATTAGTATCATTTATTAAAATATTACCAGACGTAACATCGTAAAATCTCGGTATTAAGTTTATTAAAGTCGATTTACCACTACCAGTAGATCCGATAAAAGCTATCGTCTCTCCCTTATTAGCTACTAAACTAATGTCTTTTAAGACACACTCTTCCGAATCAGGATATCTAAAAGCTACTTTATCAAAGACTACTTTTTCTATCTTGTCTTTATCTAACATCTCTTGACCATCTATTATCTTATGCTCAGTATCTAATATCTCGACGATACGATCTGACGATACACTAGCTCTAGGATACATTGCAAAGATAAATGCTAACATTAAGAAAGACATTATTACTTGCATAGCATAACTACTAAATACGACCATGTTACTAAAGATAACGATCTTTTCCGGCCCCATAGCGTCTTTTATTAAGAATGCTCCGATAAAATAAATCGCTACCGTCAATGTATTCATAACGAAATACATCATCGGTTGCATTATTCCCATTACTCTTTGAATAAATATTTGTAAGTTAGTAAGTTTGTTATTCTCTTTTTCAAACTTATTTTCTTGATACTTCTCAGCATTAAAAGCTCTAATTACTTTGATACCAATTAAATTTTCTCTTACTTTCTCATTAACATTATCTATTAATTTTTGTACTAATTTAAACTTACTCATGACCCTAGTTATAAGTAGAAGCACGACAGATAGTGTAAGAACGACCGCAACAGCCGTTACTAAACTCCATTGCCAACTCTTATTTAAGATCTTAAATATCGCCCACACGGCAGTAATGGGCGATTTAATAAGCATTTGAATCCCCATCGAATAATACATCTCGACATTAGTCACATCATTAGTCGTTCTAGTAATAAGACTACTGGTAGAAAAAGCCTTTATCTCTTCCATTCCAAATCCTTTTACTTTTTCAAAAATTAGACTTCTAATTCTCTTAGAAAAATTAGAAGCTAAGAAAGCCGATAGATAACCAACAGCAAAAGCCGATAATAAACTACCACCAGCTGATAACAACATGTATCCACCTTGTTCTAATATCTTACCTACATTATTTTCTCCAGTTTGAAGTAATCTCGTTATATTCGACATATAATCCGGTAACTTCAAATCTAAAAATACCTGTAAACAAATTAAAATAGTCGAGACGACTATTATGAACAAATCTTTTTTATCAATTGTTTTTAATAATCTAAGCATATTTACTCCATTTCTATTAAATAGTCATTTGCACTCCTTAAAATCCCTTTATCTCTATTATGAGTAACAAGTTCATAAGCGTCTTCAAATTCTAACCATTCTATACTTTCAATTTCTTTTTCTTGTGGTTTTAACTTTCCACCTATTTCTTTTGCTAAGAAGAAATAGACCGTCTTTAAAACATTCTTTTTTGTTGAATAGGTAGTCTTTTCAACAAAGTCTTTATCTAATTCAACATCTATTCCCGTCTCCTCTTTTATTTCTCTAATAGCAGTCTCTTTATGTGTTTCTCCCTTTTCCATATGGCCTTTAGGAAAAGCATAGTGACCTTCTAAATGCTTTATAATTAAAAATTCATAAACATCTCTTTTTCTATAAACGACTCCACCACAAGAGACTTCTTTTTTTACTTCTAAACTCTTATTTTCTACCATTTCTTACCTCCTATAAAACAATATATATTATAACATAAAAAAAGAAAATAGTAATTTTTTTTACTATTTTCCTAATAATTTATTAGCGTCACAAGCAAATACGATGTCTTCGTATTTTAAAACACTATCTTTAATATCTTGAGCCATTAAAAGTTTACTGACAGTATTGATAAAGCTATCTAGGTTACTATCAAAAGTCTCTTTTTCAATATTAATATTCATTAACTTATAATTATCGATAATTATCGTCGGAATATCTTTATCTTCTAAGATAGTAATATTATTTATGATGTTATTTGTCGGATAATTTATAAATATAAATAAGTTATCGTATTCGTTATTAAATTCTTTTTCCGTCAACTCTTCATTATCTTCTTTAAACAGTTTATATAAATTAGTCTTATAAGCATATGCTACTTGTAAGATATCCAAGTAATTAGAATTGTCCTTTAAATAACTCAACACTTTCTCTTTAAACAAAGCGACATCTAAATCTCTATATAGATCTCTAAGTACTGGTAAAGAAGCGTTAATACTATTATTAAACTTTGTAAGGTCAGCCTTTTCTTTTTTAAAGAAAATCTTCCTTCTTATTCTAGCATTCATTTTCTTGATGTTTTTCTCTTCTTTATTAATCTGTTTTAAAATAGGTTTAACTATAGCCTTATTATTTTTATCATTATATATATCTTTTATCTTAGAGATGATCGTTTGATATCTTAGATAATTCTTATATTCAAACAAAGTATTATTTAATTTTAAAAGAGTCAAGTTATCGCTTTGTTCATCAGTTTGTTCAATAAACAAAGTAGCTTTTAATTTATCCATCTTCTCTTGATCATATTCTCTTATATCGTGTTCTAAAGATAAGAACTTAGATAACAACTTATAAATATCTTTATTATTTAAATTATTATACTCTAAGAATTTTTGTTTATAAGACTTCTCATACTCTCTTTTAGAAGATATATTTAAGGCTTTCTTCTTTTTATTGTAATAGTTATTAAAAGCTTTTTCATGTTTAAAGTATAAGTATCTAAAATTATTTTTAATGTTGATTATTATTTCAGGAGATTTCCAATAAACGTTATCGAAAGTCTCTTTCAAGATAGCTACTTCTAAGTTATCGATATTCATAAAGAAGACACTCATATAGTCTTTAACAAAGTTACCAAAGTCAAATTCTTTGATAGTTAGAATAACTCCTACTTCTTTAAATTTTTCAATTGCTAAGAAGATATTTTTATTAACGTCTTCTAAGTCTGAACGATAATATTTCTCTAAATCATTTAAGATGACACTTAGGTTACTCTTCTCATAAGAAGTATTTATCTCATTTAGAAGATAGAAATTTTCTTCTAGGCTCTTCAGTTCTTCTTTTCTCTTTAGTAATTCCTTGTTCTCTTCGATAGCTGTAATCTTTACTACTCTATTTTCAATTTCTCTTTTAACTTGATCTAGAGAAGATAATATAGTTTCTCTAACCTCTTTTACTCTTTTTAAATAGTAACGATTTTGTTTAATATTATTTTTGGGTAGTACTGATAAAATCTCTTTTAAATTTTCAATATCAGGAAGCATCTTCATCACCTACATCTATCTTTTTTATTTCGTCATCTAAAAACTTTAAAAAATCTTCTAATTCTTTATAAACTTCCATCACTTTGTCATTTTCTAGTATTTTAATCTCGACGCCAATTTCTTTTTCCATCTGACCATCCCCTTATACTAATTGTAGCTAATATTTAGTCTACTGTCTATTATTACTTGATAATTAAATACTTATAGACATCTCCGATATACGTATTATTATCATATAGTGAGAATACTACTTTATATGTGCCCGACATTAACTCTTCTTTTAAATAGATAAAATGAGAGAAACTAGCTTGCGGAGCGGCACTAAGTAGATAAATATTTTCTAAACTCGTAGCGCTATATGTATTAGTCACATAGTCTTTAATATCCACTAAGTCATAATCGTTAGTATAAACGACACTATAATCTCTTCTGTAAAGAGCAATTCTTAAATTAGGATTTAAAAGACCAGATGAATACTCGACATTAAATAGCATTATATTATTATCGTTTTGCGTATTCCCCGTATTTTTATCCACTATTAATTGAGCCTCGTCAATCGTTACTTTGAGTCCATAAATACTATTATTAATAGTAAAATCTATCGTTTGTTCATCAGATGATATTAATCCATAATAGATACCATCTGCCGAACCAAAAGACTCTACTTTAAGGACATATTCTCCGGAAGCTAAGTTACTATTAGTCGTATTTATCAAGATATTAGAATAGACGTTAGCTACTCTTTCCGAAACATTTATACGAACGGTTCCATCTACTCTAGGATAATATACTTGACCATTAAGACTGTAAGTAAGTCCCATTAAACTAGTAGCGTTAACGACATTGCCATTAGAGTCATAAATAGATAATTTAATTCCCATTCGGTAATCAAAATAATTCGTATCTAAAATCGAGTTAGATCCAACACGATCTTGAATAAAATTTGTATTAACAGATAAGTTTACGATGTCTCCAATGTAGATACTCGTCTTACTTAGAGAAGCATCGAGCTCAATAATAGCGTCTTTGTCATTATAAAGGTTAAAGGTCATTCCCTCTTGCTGAATACCAATTACTGATATAAGAGTCTGATTCTCGTCGTTTCTAAGCTCTAACAAGAGTTTTTTTCCTAAAATATCAGTATTTATTCCCGACTCATTTAAATCGACAATAAAAATGAATTCTTCTTCGGCATAACCGGAAGTAGAATTATAATAAGTGGTGTTTCTAGTAGCGTCGTCATAGTGATTCCCGACACTAGAACTTCCCATCTTAATAAAATTCGATATTTTATATGATACTTCCCCATGAAGAGCGTATTCTGCCGCACCATCGATCTCATCTTGAGCAGTTACTATGTAATAATAATAATCTGGGTTTTGATGATAGAAGTCGATCATCGTTATCTTCGTATTAGCTGGGAAATTATATTCCGACGTTAAGACACGATGATATCCCGTCTTATATATAGATTCTTCAGCTTCGACAAACAACGAATAATAAGAACTAAAACTACTCTTAGAAGTTATATTTACTAAGCTTGGAGCAAACATCTTGTATTCTTTTCCAGGAGTCATGGTAGCCTCATACTCATTAGCTCCGTATAAAGCTCTCGTTAAGTTAACGTTTATATTAATTCTTTCTACTTCATTAGATAAATCATCTATAGGTGTTACCGCTATTAGAGAAATAGTAACCGTCCCCATTTGCCCTTCTGTTTGTAAGTTTTTAGAGTGATATAAGTAAAATAATAAACTCGGAACATTGGTAGCGTTCTCTGTTTTATAATCAATCGTACCCGAGTAATA
This sequence comes from uncultured Muribaculaceae bacterium, assembly GCA_964616485.1. Lineage (GTDB taxonomy): Bacteria > Bacillota_I > Bacilli_A > RF39 > UBA660 > RUG13868. The sequence goes on along the minus strand of CAZTRB010000002.1, from coordinate 60,117 downwards.
AGTCTCATCTGTTAGAAAAGCCGTCTTTCCTCTAGTAAGCCATCCGCTGTTACTAGTTTTCATAACTAGACTCATCGTCGTATCGGCTATTTCTCCAGAAGAAGCTACTCTCGGTATTAGATTATCATCGACTAAAGAAATTGAACTATTTAAGTTGTTATAGTTAAATCCGACGATTGAAAAAGTCGTATTAGCACGAGACGAGTTAATAAGAGCTAACTCGTATGTACCTAAGGTAGAGAATTTAGAGGCCGTTAAATCTACTTCATAAGATGCTATTTGCTCACCGATGACCCACATATAATAGTTTGAATCCTCAGGTGTAGGAATTATATAGTCAACGATGATATGTTCTGCTAATTCTTCATTTTCATAGTTTGTAAAGAAACCATCTTCTTTGTAATTATGATTGATATGGTGTAACCCTAAGACGTAACTACCATTATTAAAGTAATATATTTCAGAAGAAGCGACGTGATCATCATTATCGTATGCCGGATTATAAAGTGCCGTATATACATTTCCAAAACGATCATGAGTATACATTCCGAAAAATGTCATACCATACACTTCTCCATAAGATGTAACGTTTTCATTAGTAGCGATGTTAAGGTTCTTACCTTCGTACATATAGACTTGATTAGTCACGTTTCTAGTAACTGAACCGTCTTCTTCGTCGATCGTAACGACTCCTTTAGTCTCTACTCCACCAACAAGAGCGATGCTCTTGAATTTCTTTAATAAGTTTGCACCTGTTTGTAAATATAAAACGGAGGAATCGATAAGTTTAATCTCATCGACACGACTTAATGAGAAAAGGGTCGATGAGTATTCGTTAGTTCTGTCTGTTGCACCTGATAATTCGATTGCCGAATTATATAGATTGACACGATTTGCTCTCTGAATAGATATATTTTTCTTATAATCTTCACCAGAACCATAATTTTTAATATCGATGTAACTATACCCCGTAGTACTAGAAGCATTCCCACTTCCAAAGATCGAACCATCGATAGTAAAGACGTCGTGATTTATTGCGTCTATAGTTATATTTATACCGACAGTAACACTTATAAACGAGAAGTCGTACTCTTCAGATCCAGAAGCGTTCGCCTCTCCTCCACCGAAGACGGTTCCCGTTATCTCGATATCATCCATTATTAGAGTCGGATCAGAGACGGCATTTTTACCTATATTAACGATAACGTTACCGTATAACACTGAAGTATTCGCACCACCATAGACATTTCCACCTACTTTAGCTCCGGCAATATTAACGATACTAGTAGAAGTGTTTACTCCCTCTACACCTGTCGCTGCAGCATTACCACCACCAAAGATATGGCTTCCTACTTCGGTACTTCCATCGACATTTAGGAGCGTGCTCCCATAAACGATTGCGGTAGCCCCGTTACCACCAGCATAGATATTTTCACCAACATTAGTAGAAGTTACATTTATAAGAGTGTCTTCACCTACCGTACCAAAGTTTCCGCCACCATAGATCGTACCGTCTATATTAGAATTAATAATTGTTAAGACTGTCGAAGTATCGAGAGGAGCTTGATTACCACCACCGAACACGTCTCCGGTTATATTAGCATTATTAAGAGTCAACTCGGAATTTCCAGTATCACCAAAGTCTCCACCACCATAAAGATTACCGATTGTACCACCAGTTATATTAAGTCTCGTGTTATTAGTAATTCCACCTTGGTTATTACTTCCGTAAACCTTATCAAAATTACCCGAACTTATATTTATATTACTCGTATTAACGGTTCCAGCTGCGTTTGATCCACCATAAAGATTACCAAATGATCCACCGCTAATAGTTTGACTAGTCGTAGTTACAGAAGCAGCATTCCCTCCACCAAAAATAGACGGAATTTTATTAGCTGTTGAACTAACCGTTATATTAGTAGTCGTAGTCGGTGCTTGGTTACCTCCACCATATAAAGCCGTGTTTACACCAGCACCATTTAAAACGATAGTCGTCGTCCCGACATTACCACCGAGGTTATTACCACCATAAATGTTAGAAGCATTACCGCTAGTTAAATTAAGTTCCGTAGCTAAAACATTACCTAAAACGTTCGAACCACCGAAAATAGTTCCCGTTACCGTCGTTCCTTTTAAATTGACTTTTGCTAAAACGGTAACATCAGCATTTTCTCCACCACCATAAACATCGGTTACAGTAGAACTGTTCAAATCGACATTGGTCGAGTTAGTATCAGCTAGTTTTCCACCACCATAAACGGTTGTTATCGTTCCTCCATTAATGTTAACATTCGTTACTTTAGTAATCCCACCCTCGTTGTTTCCGCCGTAAAGTTTATTGGCACTACCAGATGTAACGGATAAGTTAGACACTTCGACCGTTCCACTCTCATTTGAACCACCGAAAAGATTTCCCGTTACAGTAGATCCTTGAAGAGTTATGTTAGAACCAATCGTTATATTAGCACTCTTTCCACCACCATAGACATTGGTTAAACTTCCCGAATTAAGATTTACCCAAGTCGTCCTAGTCGGAGCAATATTTCCTCCACCGTAGACATTGACAATGTCTCCACCGCTGAGACTAAGAGTCGTCGTATATGCCGTACCTCCGAGGTTATTACCACCATAAATAGTATTAGCACTACCAGAAGTCGTGTATATCGCGACATTATTAACAGTACCAAGTTCATTAGATCCACCAAACAAATTTGTAACAGCAGAACCTTGAAGCCTAACCTCCGTGTTAGTAGCGTTAGCCCTATTACATCCACCGTAAACATCGGTAGCCGTACCACCGTTTAAATAGACTTTACTATTAGTAATTGCAGCTAAGTTTCCACCACCGAATAAAGTTCCGACAGTTCCTCCATTTAAATAGACATTAGCCGTTGAAACGGCAACTAAATTTCCACCACCATAACCATTAGTTACTGTACCACCAGAGATCGTTAAATTAATAGTACCATTTACTTGTCCAGCTAAGTCAGACGCACCATAGACATCGACGGCACTACCTCCAGTAACATTAACAGTTACTGCTCCTAAGACATAGGGATTAAAAGAAGAACTTCCTTTTCCTCCACCAAAAACGGCACCTTGAACAGTACCTTTATTTAAAGTAACTGTCGTATTAAAAGATGATAAGTTATTATTATTTACCGTACCATTAACAGTACCATAAGCACTACCACCATAGACATTTCCGACTATTAGAGGAGTACCACTATAATTAGTATCACCGATTATGACATCGACATTCTTACTTATAAAAGTTCCAGAATTATTAGTATTAGTATAACCACCCTTACCACCACCATAGACGTCACCCTCGATCGTCCCACCTTTGATATTTAAATTAGTGCTACCATAGTTAACACCCTTTTGGTTGGAACCACCATAAACAGACCCTCTAATAAGACCATCGTAGACATTGATATAGACGGTCGATTCTTTAGAAGTGCTACCCGAACCGTTATTATTTCCACCACCGTAAACGTCACCATTGATCGTTCCTGATAATATATTTATTATACTCTCTGTCTGACTAGACGCACTAGAAACACCAGTAGCACCAAAGTTTCCACCACCGTAGACAGATCTTCTAACCAATGCTTCTTGGTCGATAATGACATAAGAATTATCCGAAGATCCAATCGAAGAGTAACCGTCACGACCGTTACCGATACCGAAAACCGACCCTGCTTCCGAACCGAAAAGAACACTATTATTATTTACAAAAGTGGGATTACCAATCTCAGCATTACCACCGACATAAACGTAACCACTACCATTTACCGTTCCATCAGTACCACTTCCTGCATACGCATTCGAACCACCAAAAGCGCTATAATTTACTCGTCCCCCGGTGATCTGAAGAAGTCGATGACCATAAGTCGCTGTAGTACCAGCACCCGTAATAATTATATCCGCTTCTCCACCCGTCATATAAGCATAAGTATCATTATAATTGTTTCTGTTTGTAGCCGTCAGTGGGCCACCGATTAAGTTATAAATCCAGCCCCCTTCAACCTTGATTCGACGAGCTGAATTATGAACCCCACCATACCTTCCACCGATATAAATTCCAGACGTATGGTCGTATTTTCCCGTTCCAAAAGAACCGCTCTTTACTACGGAATCGAAGGTAACTGCCGTTGCGCTCGATCCATAATAGTTACTTCCCCAACTACCGGAAGCACAATAGTAAACTTCTAAGTTACTATTATTGCCCGCAACACGGTCATAATCATTTCCATAAACTCCGTCTAATTCCGCATAAACATTCGGATTGTTACTAGCCGAATATAGGGCTCCATTACCCAAAGACACAGAGTTATACCAGCCACTCTCAATCATTATACGATATTTTAAAACATTTCCCGAATTCCCCCCGGCAGCATTAGTACCACCGACTACAGAAGTAAATGTAGCATAACTACTATTTCGTTTTATTCCTCTTCCAATCTTGACGTTTTTAGCATTTCCACGAAAAGTTCTACTCGTTGCTCCTGTAGGCGGATTAACTTGTCCCGTTATACCTGTTCCAGCACTAATACGAAGATTCTCAATAACCATATCGTTTTGAGCAAGTGGAGCTTGGCTACTTACTGTCCAGGTAACGTTATAGTCTGTACCATTATGAATACCCGTCATCGTAAAAGGTTTATTTTGAGCCGCTGCCCAAATATTACTACGATTAGTATTAATAACGACGATATTCGTATCCCTCGATGCCAAGTAATAATAAGTCTCATAAGGATCGATAAGTTCTTGAGTGCCATTAGTTTTATAATATTGAATTAATTCATAATAAGTACAACCGGCACCCGTATTACATCTTCCACTAGTCTCAACTCCATCTACGGTATATAAACCAGAAAAATTCGTACCATTAGGTAAGACTACGCGACGATAAAAAGCAGACATGTTATAACCAACACCAAAACCATTTATCCAAATTTTCTCATATTGAAAAGGTAACGTATTGACATTGACCGTCTGCATCGATCCTGATCTTAATTCATAATAAGTCGTTCCATCGACATAATCTTGATTAGAAATAATAGTGTAGTAAGTACATCCTCCCCAAGCACCACATGAACAAGAGGGACCTTGTAATACACCATTAGCATTATACATCCCGCTACAACTAGCGTTTCTTGCAATCGACACTCTTAAAAAATAACCACTCATATCAAGAGGAAGCCTTATTTCAGTCGTAGTCTCCAAAGTTTGCATTTGTTTAGTATCTAATGCTGTAAATATATTTGCCCAAGTAGCCGATCCTGCTAGGTATGTCTTAGCAGCTGTCCAACTAGCATTAAAAGTAATATCTATAGGTACTGGACCCTCACTATCATAAGTAACGGGTACTTTAGCATATCTAATATATCTAGCGTTTTCATAACTAATCTCGGCATCTAAATAATTAGTATACCAACCGTTAAATCCTGAATCGGTCGGACGATGAGTAAAAGGAACGTCGATAAGTTCAATCGTAATGTAGTCATCACTCAAAGTAGATGTTCCGTTAGTATTAATCGGATACATCTTAAAATAGACATACGTATGTTGAAGTTCCGTTAAAGATACGTATCCCGTATTGTTGGTATTTAAGTCCGTTCCCGAATAAGTAACTTTAGCTTCTACCAAAGTATCTTTATTATAAAGGTTCTTATTAGCAGTAGTAGGTAGTCTACCATCACTACTATAAGTATAGTTTTGTCCTAGATAGTAGTACCAATCAGCTTCCATATCATTGACATAGACAATATTTCCCGATATACCTGAAGCTACTCTTTGAGTCCTTGAAACATATTCACTATATGTAACGATAAATGTCGTTAAACCTCCAGCAAAAAGAAGAAAAGTAAAAATAAGTAATACTATTCTAGATAATTTTATTTTTTTAATTTTCTTCTTCATAATAACCCCTTTCTTTAATTAAGAAGGATTAACAGTAAATTGTAAGTTAAAGACGATGTCTCCATAAGAAGCATGGTTCTCACAATCGACGTCTTGTCCCTCGATCCAAAGATATAGTCTTATCTTGGTAATTCCTCTTCTTAAAGTAAATATTTGTTGATTGTTAGTAGGTGTCTCTCTCGTATAATAATCGATATTAATAGGTCTAAATAACGAGGGATAAAGCGATGCATTAGCGTCTCCTAACAAGACGTTATCTCCCGCCGATATCTCGTCTCTTACACCGTCATAAGGAATAGCCGTTGCCCCCGTTTCAGTAGTCACAATACCGTAAGTATCAAAAGCATTGACGATAGCAGCCGGAGTATGAACATCATAATTTGGTTCCCAAATATAAGTAGTCGCTTCCGTTGCGCCATGAAGTGCTTGAATAGAAGCAATTGGCGACCCAGTAGCTAGCGTCCCTTGATCAAGGAAAGCGATTCTAGCAGCATTCATAATCCCCGTATTATCCGGACCAGAATAACTAGCACCTGAGGAAGTAGTCAAATACATATCCGTATCTTCGCTTACACGAAAAAACAAGTCGAACGTAATAAAATTACCGTCACTAGAGACACCACTGCTAGAGTCCTCAATACTTCTAGTAGAAGTAAGAATATAATTTCCTAATACATCGTTATTAGTAATACCGTGATACATTCTTAAAAACCCCGTCGCTGAATCTATTTCTTTAGCCGTTGATACCGGTTCTAACTCGATAGGTATCTGGTTAGTACTATCCGGATAAGTCGTCGCTTTAACGTCTGTTAAATCTTCGATGTTAATAACCGAACGCCAATTTATCGCATCAGTCGAAATCTCGATACCTCCTTGCGTTGCTACATGAACATTTAAAGTCGTAATCGTAACGATCCTATTAGCTGTAAACCAAGCGAAAGTCGTCGATGCTAACATGATCGAAGTGAAAAAGAACCACAACAATAACCATAATAATCTTCTTTTTTTCATTTCTTATCCACCTTTTGCTCGACATGCTCTTCCGTAATATTCATACGCATCTTTATCTCTCCACCGAGAATATCATCGACACAATCGGGATCATCTCCCTCTAACCAAACAACGATCGTCATCTTATCGATTGTTCCAGGTGCAAACTCTTCTCTTTGCTCTAAGATAGCGATATTTTTACTATGAAACATTATCGTATCAGGTTCAGCCTCTTTAGTATCGGCATTCATCTTAGCATAGACACTTTTCTCACCATTTAAGAAAACCATTATTCTAACCGCTTCATCGACTCTTCTAATAACGTCATCGAAGACGACCTCATACCAATAATTAACGACTCTTTCTCCCTCATTCTCGATATAAAAACTATAAGCTATATAATTATTCCCATTATGAGAACCCTCATACTTTTCATGAATATCGCTAGGTAACCATTTAATAGATATATTATCTAAAAAGTGAATCTCATCGGCATATAGTTTCCTAGACGCTCTCTTATCCTCTTTCTTTTCATAGATAATTATTCCACTCTCTAAAGCAAAGTTAGGATCTAGAGTAATAGTAAATCTACCACCGTTATATATTAAAGCAAGTACAGCAAAAAGAGCAGCTAATCCAAGGATTAAAGAAATAGCCGTTATTTTTAAGTATTTGACAAACTTTTTTCTTCTAACTATTTTTTTTGCACTAACGAGTACTGTTTTTGCCATTTATCCACCTTTATTTCATTCTCTATTATATGTAAAATTTTAACATATTTTAAACGTTTGTGCAATAAACTTCCCAATAACTTATTAGTAATATGTTATAATGTAGACATATTATAAGGAGGTTAAATTATGGACAAAAACAAATATTTGTTGACGGCTTTAACATTAAGTTCTATCTTTATATGTCTTTGTCTAATAACAGAGACCTACGCTAAATATTTATCAGCAGCCGAAGCTACGACGAATACTAGTATCGCTCGTTGGAAGGTCTTGGTAAATGATGAGGATATAACTCTAGGAACGACTTCTAATGCGATCATTTCGCCGGTGTTTCCAGGAAGCGATCATATCGCTAGCGGAGTATTGGCACCTAATGCCGAAGGTTATTTTGATTTATTAATAGATTCTAGTAATGTAGACGTCTCTTTCACTTATGAAATAACGATAGATATTAATGAGACCAGCGTTATCAAAGAATTGGTAGCTACTGGTTACGCTGTCGATGGTGGTAATATTATCGAACTCGAAGAAGAAGATATAATTGAAGGTTCTATAAACCTACTCGACGAAATTGAAACGACTGCTATTAGAGTATATATAAAATGGGACGATTCATTAGACATAATGAATAACGAAGCCGATACACTTGCCACTAAGAGTGGACTTCAAGCAAAATTAGATGTCTCGATAAGAGTAATTCAAAGTAATTAAAAAACCCCAATCATTTAAGATTGAGGTTTTATTATCATTGAAGTAAATATCTAGGAATCGTTATTACTGGGCGAACACCGGCACTTGAACTTGCCGTAACATCAATTCCTTCTAATCTTCCCCTAGAAGTAACTGACCAAGCTTCGGAATTAGTTCCTACTACTTTAGAAATAGTCCAGTAGCTTCTATATCCGGCCATTTGCGTATTACATCCATAGGCTTCACAAGAACTGATCCTATCGAAAAGCCAATCATATTTAGCGTTACCCGCTCCTAAGCTAGAACACTCAGAACAAATAGCATTATTATTTTCAAAGAAGAACCACGACTCATTAGCTTGAGTCTCTCTAAAAGTCGGATGCTTAGTTATTTGGGCTATCTCTTGAGCACTAATTATCCTAGCACTAGTCCTCGGATAATAGCTCCAAGTAGAAGCATTCGCCTGTAAAGAAGTCATTATCTTATCACCATTAGTATCATTCTTATCAGTCGTACTCCAAGTATCATAACTAGTAGTATTATGGTCAAGTAATAAGTTTACATTATCTCCTCCGTCATCTAAGAAAGCATACCACTTCATACAGCTATATTTATTTTGCGATCTACTATTATTTTCAACATAAGTATCACATGGTTGACCCGATACGGCATTAAAGTAAATAATCTCACCATCTTCATAGACCTTAGTCGGCATGACAATATCTGGTATCTCAGATTCATTTCCCAAATACATCATCGACTTATCTATTTCTATCACCGGGCGAACTCCAGAATCAGTACTACCAGTAACTTTATAACTATTTTGAAGTATGCCCGTATAAGTAACATACCAAGCGTAATTTGTCGTTCCGATTACTGGAGACTCTGTCCAGAAACCATTAGTGTTTACAAAAGTCGGATTATTATTATAGCATCCATAATCTTCACAGCTATTAAATTTAGTCGTTCTGTCATATAGCCATCCATATTTTCCTCTACCTTTACCAAGTGTCGAACACGAAGGACACGAGATGTTATTATTTTCTAAATAGAACGCTGATTGTCCACTAAGACTGGCATTAAAGTCAACATTCTTAGTAATAGTCGCTATCTCTTGAGCAGTTATCGATCTAGCAGTACTTTTGATTCCTTCATCCCAAGTAACGATATCTTTTTCTAACCTAGTCCTTAAAGCATCGGCATTAGTGTCATTTAAAGTGGTAGTACTCCATCTAGCTAGACCAGTCGTATTATGGTCTAGTATTAACTTAATCTTAGAACCACCATCGTCTAAGAAAGTATACCATTTCATACATCCTTTCCTATTATCAGTATTACTGTTTTGTACCCAATAATCTTTACATGCTTTAGCCGTTTCTGGATTAAAGTAGACTACCGTTCCATCAGGAATAAGTCCGTCATTTTCCTCTATTTGATTATCACCCATCAAGTCACCACTTATAGCGATAACAGGTCTAACCCCATACATTGATTGTTCGACTGGGACTGATTCTAACTTTCCAGTATGATCGATCGCAAAAGCATTATAACTACCTGAACGAGAACTCGTCCAGAAGCCTTGAGAAGTAACCGTCTCTATCTCTTTATTATAACAGCCATAATTCTCACAAGAATTACTAGTCCTATCGAATAACCAAGAATACTTGGCATTTCCTTTACCTAAACTAGAACAATTATCACAAGTAGAAGTACCAGTCTCAAAAAAGACAGAAACTAAATTACCTCCAGGTAAATTCATCATTCTAGGAATTTCTTCCCCACCAAGTAATCTAGCCGTACTTCTTACTTCAGGTGCCCAACTTCTAGTATCTAAGAACAATTGCCCTTTAACGATATCTCCACCAGTATTGCTATACATAGAACTGCTCCATGCCGTACGATTACTCGTATTATGATCTAGTAACAAATAGCTTTGCCTCGTAGCATAATTATAACCATAGATATACCACTTTAAACATCCTTCTTTAACACCACTCTTGCTGTTAACGACATTATAATCTGTACATCTTTCAGCAGTAACTGGGTTATAATAAAACACCGAACCATCGTCTAATTCTCCAGAAGAGGCTAAATACTCACCATCTCCTTTATTTATAACGATAACTGTCGGATAAGACCTTTCTGTCGCTTCAGTTACTTTATCAAAGATTATTCCAGTATGAGGTACAGTATAAGTAATTTGTCCTGGAAGATTATACATTTCTTTAAAATCAGTAGTAGTTGTTCCAACATAATCATTCTTTTCTCTTAAAAGTTCAGCTTCACTTATTAATTCTATTCCTTGTCCCGATCCATCTTTACCCATGAAGTAGTAAGAGAAACCAGTACCACTATAAATTACCCCCACATAAGCATAATCCCAAGAACTATTAAAAGGACTACTACCACCTTTTTCAAGAGATACTAGACTCTTTTCTTTATTAGGTCCAACTTGGACAAAATAGAAGACGTCTTCTTCATAAAGTTTTAACTCTTCCCCTTGATTAACTTTGTTTCTAACCGCCGATATATAAGAGACGGCAGTATTAACGAAAGCACTTCTTCTAGAATGCAGAATATACTCTGTAACTGAAGGAACAGCTACTAAGAGTAATACTCCAAGAATTATTATTACAGCCAATAACTCGATTAAAGTAAAAGCTTTTTTATTTTTAATATCTTTTCTCATAAACATGCCCCTTTATTATATATACAATTTAAACATATTACCTTATATTATTCAAGCCACTTGTTAAATAAAGAAAAAAGAGCTGCGACTCTTTTTTAATCTGGTTGAATTGCCGTTATCTTAACGATTAACATTATATTTGGCGTATCAGGATAATCCTCATTAAAGTCATAAGATAAGTTTCCCCAATAAGTATCTGCAGCGTCGTTTCCCGATTCATAAGCCCACTTAACTGATACTGTAAATGTTGAAACTCCTGTTTGAGCATCCATAACGACGTTTTCTGCTAGAAAAGTTATCTTAAAAGGAAAGTCATTAGCTAACCTATCTTCGATCATTGCCGAGGTTAAAATATCGCTCTTAGTATAAGTAATACCTAAAAGGAAAGCCGATTCTATCTCATAAGACAATGTCGCCGTGTGTTCACCTCTGTTAAAAGCCGTTATACTATCGGAGAAATTTTCCATCCCTGGATAAACGCTAGGTATATTAAACTCTACATATTCTTCAATTTGGTTATCATTAGTTGAAAAGAGGATATTCCATGTCTTAATATGAGCATCTATTCCCGTAGATACTTTAGTTGCATAAATAAACCAAGCGAAAGAATTAGAAGATATAATAATGGCTAACATTAATATATGTCTAAGTCTTACTCTCTTAAATATTATTCTTATTATTTGAAAAACATTTTTTTTAGCACTCATTTTATCACCCAGTTTGTTTTCGTTCTTTTCTCTCCTTAACAAAATCTAATATTTCTAAAAAAACCATTATCGTAAAAGGAATAAAGATAACAAAGTAAAAGCCATAAGCATTATTCATAAGTTTACTTAAAAAACTCAAGATCTTACTCTTAAAAAGAACTTTACCATATATTTGATTATATTTAATAGAGGGATCGTTCTCACTATTAGCAATACCTCTGGTATGAAAGATGACTCCGTCTTTAGTCTCTATTTGTATGACCCTGTGAGTAACTACTCTATCTTTAAAAGTACCTCTCTCACCGTGATAAACGATATCGTCATGAACTTTTATCTCGTCTTCTTTAACCGTCTTAGCGATAATCATATCTCCTATCTCATAGACAGGACTCATACTTTCTGACACTACTGTGAAGATACTATAACCACCTAATTTAGCTTTGTTATTAGATATTCTTTGAACAAAGATAACACTTACGACTAAGATAACGAATAAAGTAGTTATAATCTTAATTAACATAAAGGAAGTCTTTATAAACTTATTATTTAACATATATACCTCAATCTAACTTTAACGCTTCAACCTTGTTAAAATAATTATTAATAGCGATATTAAATCTCTTATGTATCTCTTTGTCGTTAACGACATTTCGATACTGAATAACAGCATATTGATTATCGATAAGGTCTTTTAACTCTTCTTTATCAATAGCATTTAAATCGACTAATTTTTGAAGCATTGTCGTGACAATTTTCTCTGCAAGTTCTTTTTTTTCTTTTTTGTCTTCTTTGTCTTTACTAAAGGTATTTAAGACTAAATAGTTAAGTAAAAAAGTCTCATCTATATACTCTTTTATCTTTCCTTCTATCTTGTCATTTTTGCTTTCCTTTACCCTAGTAACTTCGTCTTTCATATGACTCTGCATGTAATTCCATAACTTAAGAGCATATTGAAAGTTGTTATTCTTTAAGATAACGTTGGTCTTTTTAATCGGAGAGGTTACCAAAGATACACGAAGCTTATGAATCGTCTTGTAAACCTCTGAATTCATCAAGTCCGTAATATGATTTTCTAACCTAGTTACCCTAGTTAAAAAATCATTCTCACCCGTCGAACCACCTTCTCCTTCTACTTTAGAATCTAACATTAAAGAAACATTTATTTTCTCTTTTCCCAGTTTACTAGAACCAGAATACTCTAACTTTTTATTATCTTTAAAATTAGATATCTCAGCAAGAGTCCTTTTCTTTAAGTTAACATAACTCCTCATATTTTGAATTAGACTATAAATAAAACGATTCTCATAAGTATTATAACTCTCTTCTTTATTTATATTTAATATCTTAGCGGGCTTAACCTCACCCTTCTCTTCATTAAAATCTTGAATTAAGTTTGTATTTTTAGATAAGTGTTTGATACTATCTACCGTTATTCTTCTAGCTAGCTCTATCTTGACTATATCTTCTTCATTGACGATAAAACGATTAGGATTCCTTAAAATATTATCGATATATCTAACCGTCTCTTCCATTATCGAAAGCCATTCTAAATCAGCGCTACTCTTGTCATAATCGATATCGACATTTAATTTAGAATCAATACCTTTAGAAAATTCATCGACTTTCGAACTAGGAGCATTATTATATAAATCTAAGACTTGTAAATCTTCCAAGATATCACCTCATTTATGTAAGTTTTTTCAATCTTAATAAGTAATCGATACATTCTTTCATCGTATCTTTACCGAATGTATTATCTAAGAATTCGACATAACCATCAATCTCATCTCTAATATAAGAGACGTTTAATTGTTCGAATTTACGAAGAATCTTTTTAGCAATAAAGTAATCGACTGCTTCTAACTCGTCTCCACCACACTCGACATATACCGGAACAAATTTCTTCATATGAGAAACGATACGGTTACCAAACGCGATACGGAAATGTTGAATAACATAATTATCCATCAATTCTATCTTATCCAATATCTCTTGTGACATAGGATTTTTCTCGATAGCTTCTTTAAATAAAGCGTCGACATAACTGAAGTTAATGTCTTGTCCTGGGACATCTTCTGGTTCGAAGACTTCTCCCTTATCATTAATATCTAACGGCATAGCACGGTCATAAACTTTATCCGTTACCATGAACGTCGAGTCATCGTTATTGATCGTCCCGATATACCAGACATTATTAGGTATCTTAAGTTTTCCACCCTTGACTTTCTTTGGGTCGTTTTTCCAGGCACTAGAAACCAATTCGACGATCCACTCATCGGTATTAGGCATCTCCAGAATAGACAACATTTCGGCAAAATAATACTCGACACGAGAGATGTTCATCTCATCCAGGATAACCGTATAAATATCGTCGGTATAACTCGCTAAGTATAATTCTTTTAAGACATCCGTCTCATTAAACTTCTTTGTAAACTCGTTGAAATAACCGAAAAGTTCCGTCCTATCACGCCAAGATGGTTGAACAGAAGCGATACAAGAGTCATGCTTTAAAAACTTTCCCCAAGCGTAAGCCAAAGAAGTTTTACCAGTTCCTGAAATACCTTGTAAGATTACTAACTTCGTAGAAGCAAGTGCCGATATAAACAATCTAATCATTTGAGGCTTATAATAAAGCCTTAACTGACTGGCAGCGAAGTTTCTAAAGTTATTGACTAACTCTTCTAAAGTAAAAGAGTTACCATAGTTTTGAAGTTTATAATGCTCGTATTCGATATCGATCTCATTAAGCTTAGAGAAACGAGGAGCTTCATTAAAGGGAACTTCCTCTTCTTGAGGAGTCTCTACCCCTTCTTCATCCGGTCTTAAACCTAATTGCGATACTTTCATAGCTAAGATATCTTCCTTCTCTTTTACTAAAGAAGCGACCTCTCTATTAAGGTTTCCCACTTCTTCCAATAAAGACTCTTGTTCTACCAAAGTCTTTCTAAAACGAAGATATTTTCTAACGAAGAAATACAACAATAAACCGATCGAGACAAAGACTAGTAATAATAATATAACCGCTAACCCGACTAAGACCCATTCAGGTCCATTAAAATCACCTTTATAAAAGTTTATTACACCAACATAAGACTTAATATCAAAGATAGTCATAATACCATCTATTAAGCCTCTAAATATCAATAATACCCCAGAGAATGCATGTGATAAAAATTCATATAAAAATCTAAAAAAAGTATCCATATATCCTCCCTCTACTCTACTACTATTATTTTATCATTTATCTTGTCATTATTACAGTCTTTTGGTTGCTTGTTGACAACAATGTACTTAAAAATAGTATGTTTTTTAACATTATTAGCAAATTCTTTCTCTTTTAAATACAAACCAAAAGAATACCCCTCTCTCATTAAGTCTTTAACTATATCTTCATGTTCTTCATAATCACTAATACCTATCTTTAAAACGACTCTATCTTTTATAGCGTCATTATTTAAAGTTTCTAAATTCTTGGCAATAGTATCTTTCTTAGCAAATAGACTGCTTGCAAAATCTAAGAGATAGTAATTATCTAAGATATTATTCTTAAAATCTCTTATTATTTGAACGACTACATGCATATAGCCGATTAACAATTGTTCTTCATAGACGACACCAGAGTTATATACTCTCTCGATCGCATAGTCACTATATAGTTTAGGAAACTTAATATCGTGATTCAAATAGCAAGTAGATATATTAGGAACAGAGGTCTTACTAAATTCTAAGTAAAAAGGACACTCTAATAATAAGTTTAAATACTTCTCTTCTTTATAAATAGTCTCGTCTATAAGTTTACTAAATTTATCACTAAAAGTCTCATCGATCTTGTTTAATAGTCTATTTCGATAATCATTGATATACCTTATAAAAGGTTCTTTTTTCTTGATAGCTTTAAGACCATTTAAATACAATAAAAAGTTAAAAGAGAAAAGAAGTTCCGTTATCTTTTTCTCAGCTATCTCATCGCTATCTTCTAGTATTAAGAGAGCTCTCTTTCTTAATTGACGACAAACATCGTCTTCAAAATCATCGTTCTCTTGCTCATAATAATTATAATAACGAGCATTAATATATACTTCCATTAGAGCATTAAAATGATCCTCATCATAATAATTAGATAGAATAGCCTTCATATAATTACGACTAGTTTTCTTTATATAGTTTAAATATTCGTTCATTATATTTTTCATAATATTCCTTTCTAACTACCAGCAAAAGTAACTATTGGTGTCGGTGTAACGAATGGATAAGTATAATTAATATTAGTATTTATCTTATAAAACCTTACTTTTTTACTATCTAGAGCATCCATTCCAAAAGTAAGGGCATTTATGTAAGCGTAACCAGATATATTAGTAGTAGTATAGCTATGTGCTTTAAGGTATGCCTCATCCGTCATATCCAACCTAAGGATATTAGGATCAAAAGACAGCGTTATAACAGCCGAAGCACATTTGCTTTTATTAGCAGGTGATAATGCTAAATAAGTACTAATATCAATCTTATCATTGACAGAATAACTATTAAAAGCTTCTAAAACACGATAATAGTCGAGAGTATTAGTAATAGAAAAGTCTAGATAAGGACTCCCTACACTATCGGTTATTTCATAAGCCAGTCCGATTGTACCGACTTTTATCGTAAACATACCACTCAAAGTCTTCTCATAAGGAGTAGTAGATTCCGTATCGACAGTAACCCAAATACTATCACCAGTGTCTAAAGACGTATTAGGAGTCATCGTAATCGTGAAGTAATCGACGTTACTAGTAGCCAAGATAATACCGCTATTCTTAGTAATAGTACAATTGACGTTAGTCGAACACTCATAAGAAATATCGTATTCTATATCATCAGAACTAGCTAGTTTATTGTTCTTTCTACTGTTCATATTTATCGTAATTGTAACTGGGTCTATACCCGACCAATTGTCTATTTGATAACGACTCATATCTTCAGTTAATTTATCACTATTAAAATAAAAGTTTTTAGCACTAAGATAATAATTCCTAAGACCATTATAAATATATCTACCATAAGTTATACCAATTATCGAGATAAGAGAAACGATACTTAAAATTATTATTAACTTTTTTTTAGAAAACCTCTTTTTTGCTCTCTTCATAATACCTTACCTTATTATCTAATATAATAAGAATACCACAAATTAGTTCTCTTTTCAATTTTTTAAAAGATAAAAAATAAATAAATACAAAAAAAGTATTAGTTATTTCTAATACTTTTTATTTTATGATATTTGTCTTATTAACTTGATCTAAAAGGCTATTTTAGTAATAAGTTAAACTCTTTTTACTAAAATGTGATTATTCGTATTACCGTTTAAAATAATTGGCTCTTCGTTATCAATAGCTGGTGTATTTGGTTTTTCCGTTACTTCTGGAGTCTTTTTTTCAATGTATTCTTCTAAAGAATCGACTTTCGTCGGTATATTAGTCGGATTACCATACATTTCAACGACAGTCATATCATCAGTAAATTTTGCTGGACGAGTAGCTTTCGCAATCATCAAACCTACTGTAGCACCCACAACAATTGTGTTAATAAAAATCGTCGCCTTCCTTAATTTTCCTAACTTCATTTTGTTTCCCCCTTTTTTAAATAAATAATTCTCAATGAAAGAACTACATTTTTTTCATTAAAATTTGACCTCTTGTATCACCGTCTAAAATAGTAGATTCTTCAGTTACCTCAGGGGTTTCTTTTTCGACAAGTTCCTCTAAAGAATCAACATTTGTCGGTATATTAGTCGGATTCCCATTCATTTCAGTAACAGTCGTGTCGTTTGTAAAATTAGCTGGTTGACTATTTTTTCCCACACTATAACCTAAAGCATAAGAAAAAGCACCTAGGCTAAATGTAAGAAAAAAAACCGTTATTGTTTGTTTTCTTCTTGCCATTTTATTTCCCTCCTTTTAAATGAGTAGCAGTATTATAGCACAAAACTCTACTTTTATAAAGTAGCACAAAAAAAGAGTACCAAAGTACTCTTATATTTTATTATGGTTCTACAGTAGTTATCTGTAAGTCAAATGAAATTGTACCACCAGATGCATCGTTCTCTGTATCTACATCTTGTCCTTCAATCCACATATAAATTCTTACTTTTGTAATACCTCTAGTAAAAGTAAATAATTGGAATGGTGTAGCGAATCCTTCAATAGATGAATGTGTTGGTGTAACTACGTCAAAGTAAGTTGAATATGTAGTAGCTGATGCTGTAGGTGAAGGTTGTTGTACTAAAACGTTGTTTGCAGTAGTTATCTCCGCTTTAACTCCCGTATAAGGTACAATTGTTCCACCAGTTTGTGTTGTCGTATGTCCATATGTATTTAATGCATGTGCAACACCGGCAGCAGTATGAACGTCATAGTTAGGTTCCCAAATATATTTTGGTGAAGTAACTCCTCCATTCAAACCTTGAATAGTAGGAAGTGAAGATCCAACTGGAGTATTACCTAGAACAACAAATCCGATTCTTGAACCATTCTTAATACCAGTATCAACAATATCTGTAGTAGTTACTCCTGAGTTTGGTGTTAAGTAAACGATCGTATCAGCATCTACTCTGAAGAATAGATCGAATGCTACATATCTACCAGTAGTTCCGTTTGTATCAGTCTCTTCAGTTGCTGTTAAAATATAATCTCCACCAACGTTAGTACCGACTGTTCCATAGAACATTTCCATCTCGCCATTAGCGTTTATATTACCAACTGTTGAAACAGGTTCCATCGATGTAGGTATTTGGTTTCTAGCAGACATATAAGTAGTCGTTGACGCCGCTTGTAAATCCGCTGCCGTAACTACCGCTCTCCAGTTAGTACCATCCGCAGATATTTGGATACCGTTTTGAGCTTCAACGTTAACTGTAATCGTATCTAGTCTTACAGTTTGGTTTGCCGTAAACCACGCATAGGTCGTCCATGTTGCAAGTACACCAGTAAATATTAGTGTAAAAATCAACAAGAACAATCTTCTAAAGCTTCTGTTTTTCTTTTTGTTAGTTTTAATTACTTCTTGACTTTCTATTCTTTTTTCCATAAATGAATCCTCCATTTAGAAAGGTAATTTTTTCGAAACCTTCCTTAATATATTTGTAGTATAACAAGTCTTTTTTTAGGTTGCAATAAATTTAACAAAGTTTTTGTTAACTTGTCACTTTAATTGTCACTCGTTAACAACTGTCTGGATTTCACTCTAATTTCAATGTTTTCACTTATATTTTGGTATTTATATTCTTTCTTATTCCCTGGGAAGTTTACAACCAATTGATAAGTATTTATAAAATCGTCTGTAAAGTCAAAAACAACGCTTGACGTTTTTATTATTCTAAAATAAGTGCCGTCATCATCTGCTTCGACAGTATTACTAACGACAGCTGATAATGCCGGAGAACTATCTACCGTACTATTCATATATAAATCATAGGTTAGTGGCAAGTTAGTTGTCGCTACTATCTCGATAACATATTCTGTTTTTACCTCGGTCCTCTCATCATCTTTAAAATTCGCTACTGTAAAGTTATATTTATAGTTAGTACCACCAGGCAATATATCTTCTAACTTGATATTCTTATACTGATAATCGTCTTCTAACAAGTAGAAAGCTATATCTATCTTAGCATCACTTCTAGCTTCAGTCTTAAATCTCGATAAAGTAAACGGTATTAAAAAGGCAAGAATTATTAATAATATAATCAAAATAACAATCTCAATAATTAAACGATAATTTTTCTTAATATTAACCATATCATTCTCTTCCCTTTTTTCTTCTATTATCTTTTCCTTTACCTCTTCTTTAGTATTTTTAAAATAATAAGACGATACATATACTAGTATTATCGATATTATAATTGAAAACGCGATCTTTGGAGTAGTAACGATACTAATCCAAACTCCTACCTTAGGTATCGTCTTAATCACTTTACCAATTATCTTTTCTCTATTTACTGGGTTATCAGTACTATTATTAGCATCTCCTCTAGTAACGATTATATCTTCTTTTATCTCGATTACTCTATGAGTAATAAAGACACCGTCTTTTTTAAATGTAACGATATCATCTTCTTTAAATTTATTAGTAAGTTTTACAAAGATAAAGTCTCCTTTATCGATTGTCGGTTCCATACTACCACTAATTACTTCAAAGAAACTATATCCAAAAACATTAGGATAATCATTTTTAAGTATCTTAACAGATATAAAATTATATATTGCCAAGAAGATAATCGATAATGATAGAAGCATTATTACTAGATTGATAAGTTTTTTTATTATCTTCTTCATTTCACTATCACACCTATCATCAATATTCTTCTATTAACTCTCCAAAATACTGTTCGACATCTACTGTTATTGGTATCTCGATCGTATTATCAAAGACAGAACCCAAAGCACTATCGATATCATTATTATCTTCATCATTATCCCAAGCTATTACGACCCTTATAGTATGAACTTCGCTATCTTGAATATCTTCTAAGAGTATAACCCCCGTATAAGTATTTTCTCCTGTCTTAGTCAAAGTATAATCGTTTATCTCAGTGATGCTTTCGATAGAAATTTGATCTTGGTTTAAGTTTGAAAAATCAAACGTAATATCGTATCTAACTGAAACATCCGTCGTATTAGCATTTATCTCAATATCGAAATAACCACTCATTCCCGGAGCTACTTTCCCTTCTTTAACGAAGGTATTCTCATCCCAATTTATAGCATCGATAGTAAAGTTAGAACTAACGGGATCTACTTCCGTACCATTAATTAATATTTGCCATTTACCTAGACTAATATTAGTCGTAGTCAAATGATTACTTTCAAATAAAGAATAAGTATCTACAATCAAATAAATCGTTATCAAGAAAAATAATGGCGTTATTACCATTAAAAATTTCTTCATTTAAATATTCACCTACTAAGGTTTTTTAATTTCATTTACAATAGCATATATTTCATAGATAAAAGCTAGAAACAAAGGAAATACTATTATAAATAAAAATCCCCATTTAGATTGTAGAACATTTAATACTTTACCAACTAATTTATATTCTTTAGTAGATTTCTCAACACCTATAAAATAATCGTTAGAATATAAGCTATTATCTTTAGTCGTATAGGTCGTATCTTTAGCGATGTTTTCTTTCTTAGTTATCTCTGAATACTTGATTATCTTCTCAACAGTATTAACATCGTAAAAGAATCCCATCTCGCCTATTTCGACTTCAGTACTAGGAATTTTCTCAATAACTAGTAATGTTCCATTAGAATAAAATGGTAATAACTCATCATCCTTTGCAATAAGGAGAGCCTTATCTCCAAAAACAGATACATTATAATCATTTCTATTTAGTAAGAACACTGTCGTCAGGATTGCTACAACGATATAAACGAAGATAACAACGCCCATTAAAATTTTTAAAACCTTTTTCATCCTTATACCTCTACTATTACGATTACCTTTATAATCATATACTAAAACTATAGCATATTTTACTTTTATATGCAATAAATAACAATTTAAAACCTAAAAATAAGTTATGTCTTAAAACGGCATTTTCATGTTCCCATTACTAAACTGTTTCATCATTTTCTTCATCTCTTCAAACTGATTTAAGAGACGATTTACTTCTTGAACAGAAGTACCACTACCCTTTGCTATGCGGACTTTTCGTGTGGCTTTTATAATATCGGGATTTCTTCTTTCTTTAGGGGTCATAGAAAGAACTATCGCTTCGATTCTACCCATCTGTTTAGGATCTATATTAACGTTATTAAGTCCCATCTTCGAAGCTCCTGGGAGAAGTTTTAGAAGGTTTTCTAATGGACCTAGTTTCTTAATTTGTTTCATTTGAACCAAGAAATCTTCTAGATCAAACTTACCACTCTTCATCTTGTTGGCAGCCTTCATAGCTTCCTTCTCATCAATTTCACTTTGAACTTTTTCTACTAAAGAGACAATGTCTCCCATTCCTAGAATTCTTCCCGACATTCTCTCGGGATCAAAATAGTCGATACCGTCCATCTTCTCAGAAATACCGATAAACTTTATTGGGACATTAGTAAGATGCCTAACGGATAGAGCGACACCGCCTTTAGTATCACCGTCTAATTTAGTTAAGACGACACCCGTTAGAGATAAACTCTCATTAAACCCTTGGATGACATTGATCGCGTCTTGTCCCATCATCGCATCGATTACTAACAAGACTTCTTCAGGATTTACACTATCTTTAATATTGTTTAACTCTAACATTAACTCCTCGTCGATATGGAGTCTTCCCGCCGTATCGATCAAGACATAATCGAAACGATTTTCTTTAGCGTATTTTAGAGCGTTATTTACTATTTCTACTGGATTTTTCTTACCTTCTTGATATACTTCTATTCCTAGTTCTTTACCTATTTGTTGTAATTGGTCTATTGCTGCTGGACGATAGACATCACAAGCTACTAAGAGAGGTTTCTTACTATTTTTCTTTCTTAAAAGATTAGCAATCTTACCGATCGTAGTAGTCTTACCACTACCTTGAAGACCGACTAGCATTAACTTAGCTGGATTTCCAATAACATTCAAATCTTTTTTTGATCCACCAAGTAATTCCGTTAACTCGTCTTTTACTATTTTAACGAACACGTCTCCCGGAGTCAGACTTCTTTGTACTTCTTCTCCTAAAGCTTTCTCTTTAACTCTGTTTGTAAATTCTTTTACGACAGTATAGTTAACGTCAGCTTCTAAAAGAGCGAGTCTTATCTCGCGCATCATATCGCTGATATTATCTTCGTTTATCTTTCCATATCCCTTTATCTTAGAGACGACATTTTGTAATCTGTCTCCTAAACTCTCAAACATATATTCCTCCTATAGCATTTTCATTAGTTGAATAAATAGTTTCTCATCTAATTTATTCTTAAAGTATGACTCTATCTCTTTTCTCTTATAGAGAAGTCTTAATACTCTCTCTAATTCTTCTAATCTATTTTCCATTATCTTTAATTGATTATGAATAGCATTTCTACTAACATCGTTATTCTCAGCCATCTCGCCTAAAGACAGATTATCCCAATAGTATTCTTCAAAGTATAATCTTTGCTTATCAGTAAACAAGTCTTTATAACAATCATATAACTCGTTTAAATAAATAGTTCTCTCCATAAAACACCTCACATATCTTTAAATAGACCATAGATATATTTCTCGATATCAAATACTTGTAAGTCTTCTTTTTTCTCACCAAAGCCGATAAACTTAACGGGTATATTTACTTCTTCTTTAATAGCTAAGACGATTCCACCTTTAGCAGTACCATCTAATTTCGTTAAGACGATACCGGTAACATCGATCAGTTCACTAAAAGCCTTTGCTTGAGCAATACCATTTTGACCAGTCGTTGCATCGATTACTAATAAGATTTCTTGTGGTGCATTAGGAATAATCTTCCCAATTACTTTATTTATCTTCTCTAACTCGTTCATAAGGTTTACTTTGTTTTGAAGTCTACCTGCCGTATCTATTAAGACGACATCGATATTTTTAGCTATAGCCTCTTCTAATCCACTATAGACTACTGCTGCTGGATCTTTCTTACTCTCATCACCAACGAATAGAGAATTAGTCTTTTCGGCCCACTCTTTCAACTGCATGACGGCACCAGCTCTAAAAGTATCACCCGCTACCATCATCGTCGATTTACCTTCATCGTGCATCTTCTCTGCTAACTTAGCGATCGTCGTCGTTTTACCGACACCATTAACGCCGACAAATAAGATTACTGTCGGACCTTCCTTCGCATAGTTTATCTTGTTTACGATTATCTCATCACTAACGTAGATAATAAACAACTCGTCTACTATTACTTCTTTTAAAAATTCCATGTCTTCAATATCTTCTTGACGAACACGTTTTCTTAAGCGCTCGATAAAAGAGAGTACGGTATTTACTCCAATATCGGCCATTATTAAAATCTCTTCTAACTCTTCGAAATATTCTTCGGTAGCTTTCGCATGTTTTTTAGTAAGATTTACTAACTTAGATACTAAAGTCTCTCTACTCTTAGAAAGTCCTTTCTCATAGACCTTAAGTTCTTCTTTTACTTCTTTTTCTTCTTCTTTTTTAAATATATCTTTTATTTTATTAAATAATCCCATCATATCACCATTTAAAGTATATCAAAAAAAAGATGAATTATCATCTTTTTTCTTATTTAACTTCTTCTTTAGTACGGTAAAAAGTATCTGCTAAAAGCTCTTGATTTTCCTTACTAACTTCTAAGACATCATAGATCTTATCTTTCTCATTCATATTATAAGTCTCGATAAATTCTTTTTCACTAACATAGTTATCTAACACTACTTTATTATTTTTCTTATAATTATATAAGATAATGTTTTCACCCTTTACTTTCTCTTTAGACCATTCCGATACTTTGTAGACAGTATACTCTTCAGTATCGACATTTGAAACTAAATACCCACTACAACGAAGATTAACTTCGTTTTTAATCTGGCTATATAAGACATAAGACTCATAACGATCACAAGCTTCGTCTTCGAAAGGATTAGTTAAATCGATCTTATAATTATTTTTTAAGACATCGTCTAAGTAATATAGACCTTCATCATTAGTATAGTTATCTTTATACAAACTAATCTGATAAGCAAAACTTCCGGCTTGTTTCTTAAAAGCCGATATTTTACCCTTCTCATTATTACCACTAAGGACCTTTATTCCAATAGCAAAGAATACTAAGATAGCCGCTAAGATTATCATTATCTCTGCTTTAGAAAAGCCTTTATCATTCACTTCTTTCATATAACTCTTTTACCCTTTCTCTAATCGTACTATCGATTCTCTCAATCGTTAAAATAGTCGTCTCTAAAGCTTTCTTATAATTACCTTTATTAAACATTTGCTCAGCTTGATTAAGACCATGCTCGACATTTATATTCTCACTACGATAACGATTACCATATATTAGAGAGTATTCGGCAAGCCTGGCGGTCTTTATCATCTCGTTAGTCGTATTATATAATTTTAAGACTAAGTCTCTAGCCGTATCTACTCGTAAGTTTAAGATCTTTATCGTAATCGGTTTCTTCTCTAATTCTTTTATTATCTCGTATATAGCTTCATTAGCTTCTTGTAACTCGACAAAGTAATTATTAGATATAACAGGTAGCTTATAACTTCTCATCTTAATCTTAGCATGTTTTAAAAACTCTTGAATCTCGTCTAATTGTTCACGAGCACGAACTTCGTCCTCATACATATTACCTAAATTCTTAAGACCTATATCTAAATCTACTTCTAAGAGTTTAATCGTATCTAAGTTTCTCTCTAAAACACTCTTCGCTTCCGAATAAGGAACTTTTCTCTTATTTAAGTCTTTTAATAAAGCTTGATACTCTAGATTAACTTCATTAAGAGTATTATTAATATTATCGATCGATTTTATATCCTCTTCTTTAAGGTCATACATGTTTCTAATATCTTCTAACTGTTCATATATATTAGTAACGACCATAATAGCTTTAGTAAGTTTATTATCTAACACTTCTTTAGCATCTTCAAATTGTTTCTTAGCTAGTCTTTCTCTCTCAAACTCTTCAAAGATTGAATCTAAATACTCTAACATCGTCTTTAATTCAAACATACAGTTCTCTAAGTTTAAGACTTTTATACGATCGATAATCATATTTATATTTTTAAGAGCTTCTGAGACATTATATTCGATCTTTAAATGTTTAAGCGGATACTTCTTAGCTTTTAAATCCTCATAAAGTTCCGTTATTTGTTCTATCTTCTTAGGAATCAAACGATTAGCTAATAATACTAGATCAGGAACTTCCTCGATAACGATACCCATATGATCAACCATAATATCGATACCTTTAACGATATGAAAAACTTCCTGATAATCGTTAGTTTCCATATACTCTTCAAAGTCTTGAAATCTTCGCTCGATGTTTTCGAATTGTAATTCGATAACAGAAGCTATATTCTCATAATTATTTTTCTTCTCTTCAAATATATTTAAAAGTTCTCGATATTTAGTCTTCAACTTCGTTATTATACTACGATACTTCTCTTCACTTAAGTTAATCTCACGAATATCATCAAGTAACGTATCTGTAAGAGCCCTAGCTTTATATATAGCTAATTCTGCTTTAGCATAACTAACTAAATAGTCTTTTCTCTTACGTTTATCCATATAAATATCTAAATCGATAATCATATCATTTATCTTTGGTACTTCTCTGGTCTTAATAAGTTCAAAGGCATCGATCCATTGTTTATACTTCTCTTCGATTTTTTCATTTTTTACAATAGTCTCTAATTTAGCTAATTCTGACATTATCGGAGCACTAGCTATCTCATTCTTTTCTCTATCTAAAGTTTCTAGTTCTTCTTTATATTTATTAAGTCTCTTTCTCTTTATTAAAGAAAGCACGATAAAAGAAAGTATTAATGCAATTATTATATAAGTTGTAATTACTAAAGTTAGATTATTCAAAAACAATCACCTCTATTTTTCTTATAATAGTATCATAACATATAAATGGGTGTTTTTCACTTTTTTTAGTTAAAATATATATAAAATTATTTTAACTAAAAAGATTATTACACTCGGCCTTTTCTTGACATTTATTTAGCAAGTAGTAAAATTAACATATAAAGGAGAATGTAATGAAAGATAAAAATAAAGTAGTCTTAGTAGTAATGGACGGTGTCGGTATTACGGACAATAAGATAGGTAATGCCGTTTTAAATGCTAAGACGCCAAATTTAGATAGATTAATGAGAGATTATCCTAATATTAAGTTAAATGCTCATGGTACTTATGTCGGGCTTCCTAGCGATGACGATATGGGTAATTCAGAGGTTGGTCATAATGCTTTAGGGTCTGGTCAAATATACTCACAAGGAGCTAAGTTAGTAAATAATGCTATAGCTACTAAAGATATGTTTAAGGGAGACGTTTGGAAAGATATGATTAACAATCTGGATAATAATACTCTTCACTTTTTAGGGTTATTATCCGATGGTAACGTTCACTCTCATATTAATCATTTAAAAGAACTGATTAAACAAGCGAGAGAAGATAAAGTTAAAAGAGTAGCCCTTCATCTTTTACAAGATGGAAGAGACGT
This sequence comes from uncultured Muribaculaceae bacterium, assembly GCA_964616485.1. Lineage (GTDB taxonomy): Bacteria > Bacillota_I > Bacilli_A > RF39 > UBA660 > RUG13868. Next base: position 33,209 of record CAZTRB010000002.1, on the reverse strand, counting down.
TCCACCACAATCGGCTCTAATTTATATCGAGGAAATAGAAGAGTTAATCGAGGAGCTTAACGACGATAACTTTAACTGTTTCATCGCTTCAGGTGGTGGAAGAATGCTTATTACTATGGATAGATACAATGCCGATTGGAATATGGTAAAACGTGGCTGGGATACTCATGTCCTAGGACAAGCACCAATGTTTAATAGTGCTAAAGAAGCAATAGAACACTTTAGAAAAGAGAATAATAAACTTAGTGATCAATATATGCCTGCTTGGGTAATAAAGAAAGACGACAAACCGATTGCACCGATACTAGATGGCGATTCAGTTATCTTATTTAACTTTAGAGGAGACCGTGCTATCGAGATATCTAGAGCTTTCGAAGAAGAAGATTTTCCTTTCTTCGATCGAGTAAGGGTACCAAAAATAAAGTATGCCGGTATCTTGCAATATGATGGAGACTTACTAATACCTAAAAAGTATTTAGTTAGCCCTCCTAATATAAGTAATACTTTATCAGAAAAATTAATCGAGAATAATTTATCATCTCTCGCTTGTTCAGAGACACAAAAGTATGGACATGTAACTTATTTTTGGAACGGTAATAAGTTAGAAAAATTTGATGACAAATTAGAGACCTGGATTGAGATAGAGAGTGAGAATATTCCTTTCGATCAAAAGCCAGAGATGAGAGCTAGAGAGATAACGGAAGTCATTGTTGAAAATATGAAGAAAGAGACTTATGACTTCATCAGATTAAATTATCCAAATGGTGACATGGTTGGTCATACTGGTAATTACGACGCCGCTTTAAGAGCAGTAGAAATAGTCGATGAAGAGATAGGTAAACTAATTGAAGCAGCCGATAAGTATAATTATGTCTTAATGATATTAGCCGATCACGGTAACTCCGATGAGATGTTAGATAACAAGGGAAATGTTAAGACTTCTCACACTCTTAATCAAGTACCATTTATCATCTATGGTAAAGACATAGAACTAAAAGCCGATAAAGATTATGGCTTAGCAAATGTAGCTAGTACCGTTACTGATTTACTAGGTATAGATAAGAACCCTATATGGGAAGAGAGCTTAAAAAAAGAGCAATAATATATTTATTTAAGCTCTTTTTTATTTAAACAAGTAAATCATCATTATTCAATTCGTGATTTTTATTATCAAGTAACTTTTCAAAAAACTTAATTAAGTATTCATTAGTCGGATATATTTCTTTTGCCCTATTTGAATAGTTACTTCTTACTAAAGCGTTTCTAAAGTAAACTGAGTTTTCTTTAAACAAATCATTATTAACATTATAACCTAAGCTTCTTAAGTATTTCTCTATTAAGACTGCAACAGTTCTAGTATTACCTTCTCCAAAAGCATGAACTTGCCAAACACTAGAGGTAAACACCGCTAAATGTTCGATTTGCTCTTGCATAGTTAATTTTGAATAATCAAACTGCATTTCTTCTTTAAAGTCATATTCCAAAGTCACTTCGATTTCATTATAATTAGAATAATTAACTGTTTCATTACCTAAGATAGGTTCTTCTTTACTAATGTTATAATCTCTATATTTTCCTGCAAAATCATAAATACCTTTAAATAAATATTCATGAATAACTTTTAACGTTATAGGTCTAAAGGAAAAACTATTATCATTAAGAAGTTCTACTATCCTAGTTGCTACCAAGTCACATTCTTGTTCATCCGATATTTTTTTATCAGTTAAATCTTTTGTTTTATAATAATTATGTAAAGATTCTTCCACTTCATAATTAGCAATTTTACCTTCGATATTTTTATCTATCAATTCTTTTAAATAACTAGAAGGAGTTAAACCATCTACTTTTTGAAGACCGATTGCCATATTCCAATAAAGTCGTTTAGTATCGCTATCTTTCGTTTCTTCTATTTTCTCATATTCGATATTTTCTTTCATGGTTCTTTCTCCTTTCAATTTTTTAATCTAGTGATATTATATCATTTTTAAAGGCAAAAAGATACTGTTTGATAATTGTTTGTTCCTTCTCCAGACCACTACATATATCATTTAATTAAACATTTGACTTAACTTACTTTATATAGTATAATTTACCTTGCATATTCAAACAGCAGATATTATAGTTTGTAATGTGTCTATTAAGTTTATAAGTAGCTCGGCTGTTTAAGTGAAAGTATTAAAATAGACTCCCTATAAATAAAAATATCGAAGCCTTTTGTATATGAAAAGGAGGAAAAATGTCAAGATACACAGGACCTAGTTATAAGCAAGCCAGAAGAGTTGGTATGTCTTTACTAGAAACAGGAAAAGAAATCGCTAAGCGTCCATATGGACCAGGACAACACGGTACTAGCCGTAAAGGAAAGTTATCTAACTATGGAGTTCAATTAAAAGAAAAACAAAAAGTTAGATTCATGTATGGACTTGGAGAAAAACAATTCCATAAAACTTTCTTAGAAGCAGGAAAAATGAAAGGTATACATGGTGAGAACTTCTTAAAGTTATTAGAATCAAGATTAGATAACTTAGTTTATCGTTTAGGTTTTGCTTCTACTAGAAGAGGAGCTAGACAGCTAGTAAACCATGGTCATATCTTAGTTAATGGTCAAAAAGTAGATATCCCTTCATACAGAGTAAAAGAAGGTTCTACAATATCATTAAAAGAAGGTTCTAAAGACTTAAAAGTAGTTAAAGAATCTTTAGAGAAAGTATTAACAAGAGTAGAATTTATTACTTTCGATGAAACTAAACTCGAAGGTGTCTATGTAAGAATGCCAGAACGTGGAGAATTAACTGCTGAAGTAGACGAATCATTTATCGTTGAGTTCTACAGTAAATAAAAAAGAAAACTTGGGAAACCCAAGTTTTTTTTGTCATTATTAATATTAAAAAATATATTTAATTAAAGTTTTTCAACAAAAGCAAAATAACTATGGTTTTAATGCCGTAATAGGTAGTATATATATTCCAGTTTCTTTATCTTTAACTACCATATCGTAATTACCGACAATAATACACATGAACTTTGGTTTTTTATTCATATTTTCGGAAAATTTAAGCAAGTTTTTCTTAGCCGTTTCTATCTCATTTGCTCCTAATTTTATTTCAACAGCTGCATAACTTCCATCTTCGAACTCTAATATTGAATCGACTTCTAAACCAGATATATTATCTCTAAAATGATACAAACTACCATTTAAATGCCTTATATAAATATCTAAATCTCTTTCAACTAAACTCTCAAACATAAAACCAAAAGTCTTAAGATCATCTATAAGTTTTACAGTATTTAAATTTAAACAAGCACAAGCTAATGATGGATCGGTAAAGTGTTTTTTGGCAGATTTACCAACTCTTTCTGGAGACCTATAATTTATTTTATAAGCGGGTTGATTTTCAATTATGTGTAATCTTTCAAGGGCACTTAAATAATCTTCAATCGTATTTCTGCTGGCAACGACATCTCCCGTTTCAAATTCCATAATGTCTTTCATAAGAGTCATGTTACTAACAACCGTGGATTCATTTCGAGCAAGACTCTTTAATAAAAGGTTCATCTTCGTTTTGTCTCTCTCTTTATCATCGTTCATATCGCTATCTAATAAGGCGTCAATATAACTTTTAGGAATAATACCTTGAACCTCTTGTGATACTTCTAAATTCGCAGGCCACCCACCTCTAATAATATAATTAGCTATTTTTTCTATACTTATCTTTTCATTAACTTGGTCTTCTTGAGTATTATTATGCATCTTTGTTAATGATGCTTTTCCAGAAGAATCGTTAGATTCGTAAAGACTCATAGGTCTCATATAAATTTTCCCAATTCGTCCTGCTCCTGAGTGTTTAATACTCTCTTTCTTCTTTTCATCTGTTAATTTTGTCGAGCAAGTTAAAATATATAAACCTTTATCAGAAGTCTTATCACATTCATTTCTAACCTGATCCCAAATCTGTGGAACCAGATTCCACTCATCAATTAATTTTGGTTTTTCTCCAGACAATGCATATTGATAACTTAATAATGTCTTATTTCTCTCATCTTCATTAGACAAATTAATAGTAGATTTAGAATGAATCAAAGAAGACCATGTTTTTCCACACCATTTGGGTCCTTCAATGCTTATCGCACCAAAAATACTTAAATATACTTTTATTTTTTCATCTACTAGTCTATCTTTATATTCCTTTTTATTTAAATTCATAATGCCTCCATTTGATACATTATACACCAATTTAAATATCGTTGCAATACAGATGAGCACTTTTTAAGACTTTTAGTGAGCACTTTTTAAGATTTTTGGTGAGCACTTTTTAAGATTTGAGTCTTTATTTATATTCGACTAAGTAATATTTTTTCTTTCCTCTTCTAACAACTAAGTACCTATTATCGATAGCTACCTCTTTAGTAACAAGAAATTCTAAATCTTGAATCTTCTTACCATTTATTAAGATAGAACCACTACTAATGAACTCTCTAGCTTCTCTCTTACTAGAACAAATATCATTGTTTACTAGAAAATCGAGAATATTAATATCTTCTTTAATTTCAGTTGGAGTTAAATTTCTAAAGACACTTTCCACATCTTTTGAAGAGAAATTAGATATATCTCCTTCAAATAGTGTTTCGCTTAACTTAACGGCTTTTTCATACTCTTCTTCACCATGTAAGTCTTTTATTACTTCAAACGCTAATCTTTTATGAGCATTTCTATTTTCTGGATTAGCTAAGTGTTCTTCTTCGATTAAAGTAATCTCTTCTTTGTTTAAGAAAGTAAGTTTCTTTAAGTATTCAATTATCATTGAGTCTTCTAGGTTAACAAAGTATTGGTATAGTTCATAACTAGAAGTCTTATCGATATCTAACCATAGAGCATTACCTTCAGTTTTACCGAACTTAACACCAGTCGAGTCCGTTACAAGAGGCATTACCATACCGTAGATCTCTTTATTTAACTTTTTACGAACTAGTTCGATTCCAGCTGTAATATTTCCCCACTGATCAGATCCAGCTACTTGTAGAAGACAATTCTTATGTTCATATAAATACATAAAATCTAATGCTTGTAAGATCATATAAGAAAATTCGGCGTAAGTTATACCAGTCTCTAAACGAGATTGAACTTTTTCTTTTCCTAACATATAACTGACATTAAAATACTTTCCATAATCTCTTAAGTAATCTAAGACATTTATATCTTTAGTCCAATCATAGTTATTGACAACTTCCATACCAAAAATCTTCTCTGCTTGATTTCTTAAACCAATTATATTTTTATTTACTTCTTCTTTAGTAATCATCGGTCTTTCAGCATTAGGTTTAGGATCTCCGATTAAACCAGTCGCTCCTCCTACTAAAAGAATTGGATGATGTCCATAATTAGCTAATCTCTTAGCAATAAGAAAAGAAGAGTAATGTCCGATATGCATAGAATCTGCTGTCGGATCAGTACCGATATAAAAAGTCAGTTTCTCCTCGTTTAATAATCTCTCTAATTCTGGACTACTAATCTCTTGAATAAGACCACGCCATTTTAAATCATCGAATAATTTCATAATATACCTCCTAATAAAAAATCGTTATAAATATAAGAACGAATTACGCGGTACCATCTTATTTTATAACGATTGTTATACACTCTTATTTTAACGCAATATTGCGATTTGATTCAAAGACAGTAACTTCATCAATAATAACTAATTGTTTACACCGACCACAATCTCTCTTTAACTATTAATAGTGACTACTTTTATCTTATCAACATCAAATTAACTTTCTAACTTAACTAAGACTGCTTTAACTACCGAAGCTGTCTTTTCTTTTAATTCTTTAGCCGCTTTTTCGACAACAGGAGTACCTTTATCTTTAGCTAACTTGAATACTTCTTCACTCTTAGCTTTGATTTTTTCTCCCTTTTCTTTAGCGATAGCAATCGCCTTTTCGTTATCGCTCATAAAGTCAGC
>CAZTRB010000002.1:0-27236 GCA_964616485.1 uncultured Muribaculaceae bacterium | reverse complement strand
ATAGCTAATACTTTCTCTTTATCAAGGTCTTTAAGTTCTGCTTTTATCTCAGCAATCTTATCTTCGATTTCTTTTTTAACATCTTCGACCTTAATATCTTTTACTTTTTCTAGAAAGTCTTCAAACATTCTTTTTAAATCTTCTCTAGTCTCGCTACCACTCTTCGGTGCAAATAAGACACCTAAGCCCGCTCCAATAGCAATTCCCGTTAAAAATTTCCCAAATCCTCTTTTCTTACTCATCATCTTCCTCCTCTTTCTTATCACTTTTATTTCTAAATATACTATACACCTTTTCAGCTATATTTGCAAACGACGAAGCCATCTTAAAGTTGAAAGAACCCAAAGTATTCGTAATAGAATCAACGGCACCAAAGACACCATTTAACGAATCAGACTTCTTTTGAAGGTCGTCTAATAAGACATTAGCTTTATCGACGGTGTCGATAAGTTTAACGACTAAAATAATCAAAACAACGATTAACATAGCTATTAAGAAATAAATTAATATAGGTAAAAGCGAATGCATAAGTTCCATATTAGTCCTCCTTATCTTCGTACATCGAATCGATTAAATCAAACAAGTTAGAAGAATCATCGTTATCTTCTTCTTTGATAAGTTTCTCAACTGGTTTCTTCTTGTCTACTCTTCTCTTAGGAGCAACGATCTTCTCTTCAAAAGATAATTCTTCTTTTGTCTTAGTATCTTCATCGTCCTCTTCTATTTGAACAGTCTCTTTTTCCTTCTCTTCCTCGTCTTCTTTATCTATTTTGTAATCGACATTATATTCTAAACCTAATTCATCAAAATACTCTTCAGCATCTCCCATAGTAACTACTTTAACAGTAGGAGATTCATCATTCAAGTCATATAGAAGATTATCTTCTTCTTTGACCTCTTCGACTAAAGAAACATCTTCATCATTTATCGAATCAGCGATCTCTTTAATTAGATCACCGTAAGCTTTTTCTCTAACGATATCTAAATCGGCTTTCTTAGAAGACGTAGCCGTAAGTCTAATCTCTTTCTTAGTAACGATCTCTTCTTTCTTATAGTTCTTATTTAAAACACCATAAACAGGAGAAATGACTTCCGAAGGTTTAAATACCTTTGGTTCCTCTTTCTTTTCTCCAGCGTCATATAAACCATGATAATCAGGTACTGAATACTCTTTCTCATAAGTCTTAGTAACTCTAGTAGTCTCGACATACTTAAGAACATCTTCATCTTCTTCGACAGTCTCTTCGACGACTCTATCTTCCATTAAGAAATCCTGATCATCGAACTCTCTAGGAAGTCTAGGTAATTCTTTAGTCAACTCTTCTTCGACATCAAATTCAACCTTAGAAGGCTTCTCTTCTGGTTTAACTTCAGGAGTCTCAATTTTCTTAGCGACCGGAACCTTTATTTCAGGCTCAACTACCTCTACTTCTTCTACTTCGAAAAACATTGATTTCATCTTATCAATAAATTTCATAAAGCACCTCTTTCACTATTAATGAATCTATTCAAGTATATCCTCATCTTTAATCTTCTCTTCTGATTTATAGTCATATTCCTCGATATAATCTAAGAAGTCACCCTCTTCTCTTTTAGAACCAAAGAAGTTAAACTCTTCCTCTTGGTAATCTAAGCGTTCATCACCGATAATATTATTAATTATAATATCATTATAATCGATTGAGCTTAAAACTCTAATCGAATTATAAATACCATAATTAAGATTCTTTTCACTAACATATGCCTCTATCTTAGCATAATTATAATAAGCAATTAAATGATATAATTTATTCTCTTCAATTATCTCGATAAAGCCGTTCTTACCATTCTTAACGAATTCTTTAACGAAATAAGGACTACTAGAAAAATTGTATTCAAAATCTTTATTATAATGATAAGACACTATATCGACATATAAATAATAATAATCACCTTTATATAAAAGCTTAGAGTTATACTCTCTCTTATCAACGATACTAGTACCTCTAGGCAAATAAAACTTATAGCCACTAAAAGCTACATTAGTCGTACTCTCTTTATTATTTAAAGCTTCTGTAACTACGTCTTCTATTTTATAGTCTTCTAGTTTCTGTACAGAACAGCCAGTAAAAAAGATAAGCAAGGTAACTAAAAAGATTATTTTTTTCATATTACACCTACTCTAAAGTAATTATATCAAACAAATTAATTTGTTAATATATATTTTCTTTGTTTATTGTAAATTAGACATTGGAAGAAGCTTCTAAATAGTTGATTTTCATACCCTTTTTAACAAAGCGTTCTTCATATTCTGTCATTATATTGTTCTCTATGTCACTGTTATGCAAGTCATAAGACACTTTATCTATCTTATAACCGTGATTAACGAGTGTTTTCAAAGAAAAAGCAAACAAGTTATAATTATCCGTCTTTAAGAAGATTTTCTTAGAACTCCTAAAGATATTATCATACCTCTTTAAGAAATCTTCACTAGTAAGTCTTCTAGCAGCATGCTTTTTCTTTGGCCAAGGATCAGAGAAGTTTAAATAAAGACAATCTATGTCCTTATCGAAACAATCCTCGATATAAGAAGCATCCATTCCAATTATCCTAATATTAGAAAGTTCTACTTCTTCGATCTTTTGAATAGCTCTAGCGATAATACTTACGGCTTTCTCAATCCCGATATAATTAATATCAGGATTGTTAATAGCAGAGTTCTTAATAAACGAACCCATACCTATACCTATCTCTAAGTGAATAGGTTTATCGTTACCAAAATACTCTTGCCATTTACCTTTATGATCTTTAGAATCTTTAACTACTATAGCTGAATTATTAATTATCTCGTCTTTGTTCTTTACATTCCTAAATCTCACTTTTATCACCATTATTATTATACCATATAACAATAAAATCTACTATATTACAAAAAAAGAAGGAAAACCTTCTTAAAAATTTAATTAAAGCTGTGATTCAATTTTATTTGATTATTTTAAAAACTTCAAAAGAGATTTTCATATTAATTGTCAAAAAGTTTTCTTTTTACTTTTATAAATACTTTTTTTATCGTTTTTATTAAACCTACATTTTTTATTGAAAAGAAAATCCTTTTAAAGTTCCTTTTAAAAAAGTTTTTTTCCCGATTAGTATTTAAATTATAATATTGCTTTATTAAATTTACATAGGGATCCATAAGTAATGCTATTTCAAGATTAAACGCCATATAGTATTCGTCATTTAGTAAATATTTTATTATAGTTTTAAAACCTAATATTTGTTTTTCAAGATTATATGCAGCACTTGTTTTTCCCGCGTTAACAATTGTTAAAGGTTCTTCTATTCCATAAAGCTCTGTTTTTTTCAGCATTTCTAACCAAAAACATGTATCTTCACCAATAATTAATGCTGGATTAAACCTAAACTTATTCTTATTTAGAAACTCCAACCTAAGCATTACTGTTGGAGTTGCAATTGGACAAGCATATATTAGATTAGGATTTTTATAACCTGCAGATTCACCACTATTTATAATTGTTTTTTTTCCTTCAAGTATACGACTATATGAAGTATGTGAAAAATCTCCTTGTGTTGCCTCCATGATTATTAGTTGTTTTTCTAATTTTTCAGGCAACCATTGGTCATCTGAATCCAAAAACGCAATATATTTTGCTTTTGAAAAATCAATTCCTTTATTTCTTGCAGCAGCAGCTCCAATATTTTCTTTTAAGTCCATTAAATGAATTTGATTATATTTTTTTATAAACATTTTTATTTTTGATATATTTTCATTTGAACCATCATTAATTAAAATGATTTTATAATTCTTATGTGTTTGAGTTAAAACACTTTTTATTGCATTTATTGTCACATCTATTCTGTTATAAAAAGGAATTATTACATCAACATCAACGTTTTTTGTTTGCTTTTTTACTTTTTCGAATTCTTCTATTTTCTTTTTTTTACAATATTCTACAACTTCTGAATAAGGTGTATTTTTAAAAAACTTTATCATTTCAACATAAAAGTTGTATACAGATTTTTCCAATTCTTTTTTTCTTTCATCCGATAATCCTTCAATAACTTTAATAAAAAAAGGGTTGCCTTCAGATAGAACTAAAGGACTGGTATTTGATACTTGTGTTGCATGATATCGTGATTTAACCAAAACTTGCTCAATATGAACAAATTTATATTTTTTCATAAATCGATACCATAACTCATAATCTTGAATAGCTTTTAACTTAGGATCAAACCCTCCACATTCTTCAAAAGCCTTTTTTGGTATTAATAAAGTTAAGCCGTTAATTGCTCCTCTAAGTAAAGCATATTCCGGCTTTTCTTTTAATTCATTATGATTTTTAATTGAAAATCCTATGTGTTTCGAATTTTTATCAATCACTTCATAGTTAGAGTATAAAATTGTATTTGTATCAAATAATTTGTTCTCTTTTAAATAACGTATTTGGTCACTTATTTTATTATTATAATAGATGTCATCGTGAGATAACCAAGAAAAATAATCACCTGTCATTTTTTCAATAGCTAAGTTCAAAGCTGTAGAAACGCCTCCATTTTCTTTTTCAACATATACAATTTTTTTACCATAAGATAAAGCTATGTTTCTTGAAACGTTCTTGTCATTTGAACCATCATTTACAACAATAATTTCTAGATTTTCATAATCTTGAGACAATGCACTTTCTATTGCTTCTTTTAAATAATCATTTTTCTTTTGTTTATTATAGACCGGAATTATCAAAGATACTTTCGGATTTTTCATACTTATCTCCTCTTTTCTTCATAAATAATCGATTTCGTATTCTATTATAATAATTTTTAAATGGGCAATCATACATATATTTTCTAATTGTTCTTGGAGATATTGGTTTATTCATGTCACCACTTATAATTATTTCTTTTATTTCTTCTCTATTTTTATTTTCCCATATTATTGGTGTGTTTGATAAAAAAACATATTCATCTTTGATCTTTTTAGGCAAATTTAATAGTTCTTTCTTTTTAATTCTTCTTTTCCCTTTTGAAGTAAGAATTAAAAAGTCAAGGTTTTTAATTGTATATCCTCCAGATGATGATGGAAGCCAAGAAAAAGCCTCTACATTTTCAGACAAATATTTTTGTTTGAAAATGCCTTCTTTTCTTATTTCACTCATTTGTTTTTCTATTTTACTTTTCTCATATTTTTTTATTTGTATCTTAGAATCCAATTTTACATGTATAACTTTTTGGCTAATGGTTATATATTGATTCCAAAATAGTTCATAAAATTCTTGGTCTTTTTTATTTTTTATTTTTGTTTCCTTATTAAAACTAATTTTTAATTCTTTTTTTGTTAGTGGCATTATTATTTTGCCGCTCAATACGACACTTTTCAACTTTTTTTTGTTTCTAATAAATATATACATATTTGGTGTAACAGAATTAAATAAGAGCCTTTTATTATTGAAAATAAAATTCCCGAAAATATTATTTTGGTCAATCTCTTCTTTTTTACCATTTAAATATTCAATAACTATGGTAAAATTGTCAATTCCAAACCCCCATTGCGTCGCGGGCTCCCATCTTAATAGCCCGAACGAATTAGCAATCTCATATTTTTGTTTAAACATTCGATTACTAGATAAGCTATGTGTATTTTCAAAAAAAGATTCTTGTTTGTTTTTCAACGCATACCATGGTATCATTTTTGAATCTAAATCAAAAATTGAAACAATGGATTGTTGCAAACCACGATAAATTGGGTTATGAAACCCTCTTTTTGAAAACTTAATGTCGATATTTAATTCTTCAAATTTTTCTTTTGTTTCTTTAAACCATTTACCAGAAACCAGACCATATTTCGTAAAATCATATGAGAATATTGGATTATCATTACTTTGTGTAACATAAAACTCATCTTCAGGATATAACTCGTTACTTCTAATTAGAGCATTGTACTCCCATTGCCAAGCATTTTCATCATATCCCTTTACGTATTTTGAAAGTTGTTCTTTATTCCAAACACCTAAAATTGCTGCCACTTTGTTATGTGCCTTTAAAGGCCTTTTTTCAAAACCAGGGTATTTTTTTGAAATCGTTCCATCTGAGGAAATTGGCCAAAAAGTAAACGTTGCTATGTTTGGATTACTATTTAACCATTGTATGCATTTTTCCAACTCTTTTGTTTTTACATAATCAAAGAAAAAAAAGTCGTCAAGTATAAATAAAACTTGTGGTGTATTTATTTGATCCAAAGTATCGGAAATTCTTCTACTCCATGACTCAGTACCTTTGTTTGGATGAATGTTTTTAATGTTTAAATCTTCTCTGAAATATAAACTGCTTTCTGTACTTAATACTATTTCAAAATAATTATCCGGCCAAAACTTTAAAAACAAGTCAAAAAAAGGATCCCATAAATCTGAGTAATTATCACAGCTAGAAATTAAAATTGTGCACTGTGCTTTCATTTTATTTTTTCCCCCATATCCTCATATTGACAATGTTTATATAACTATTCATTATTTTTATTATTTTATCTGAAACGTTTAAATCATTATAGTCTTTTACTAAAATCTTAGTTTTGTCAACTTGAGTTTTTGTTGCTATTTCTATCGCTCTTTCCATATTTTGATAATCAATCCCACCTAAAACAAATGTTCCAGAATCTAAACCTTCTGGTCTTTCTGTACTGGTCCTTATCGATACTCCAGCAAAATGAAGAATTGAAGCTTCTTCAGATAATGTACCACTATCTGATAAAACACAAAAACTATTTTTTTGTAGTGCGTTGTAATCAAAAAAACCTAACGGTTCAACATTATTAATTAAAGAGTTAAAAACTATGCCACATTGTTCTATTTTTTTCTTAGTTCTTGGATGCGTTGAAAAAATTATTGGTTTTTTATATTTTTCTGCTATTTTGTTTAATGAAGAACATATGGTTTCAAAGTTGTTTCCTATATCTAAATTTTCTTCTCTATGTAAACTAACAATAAAATAGCCATTTTTTTTCAAATTTAATCGACTTAAAATAGGGGACTGGTCTATTTTTTTATTATATTTTTTTAACAGTTCGGTCATCGGTGATCCCGTTACATAAACCGTATCTTTATTAATTCCTTCATTAATTAAATATCTCCTAGCATTTTCGCTATAAGCAAGATTTATATCACTCAAATGATCTATTATCCTTCTATTTATTTCTTCTGGTACATTATAATCAAAGCAGCGGTTTCCTGCTTCCATATGAAATATAGGGATTTTTAGTCGTTTTGCTGAATACGCAGATAAACAGCTATTGGTATCTCCTAACACTAATAAAGCGTCAGGTTTTTCTAGAAGCATCACTTCATAAGTTTTAGAAATGATGTTGCCAACCGTTTCTCCTAAATGCTTTCCAGGAGATGATAAATAATAATTTGGTTCTCTTAATTCTAATTCTTCAAAAAATATTTTATTAAGTGTGTAATCATAATTTTGACCAGTATGAACTAGAATTAATTCAAAAAATCGTTCTATTTTTTTTATAGTTTCAGCCAGTCTAATTATTTCCGGTCTTGTTCCTACAATTACCATTATTTTCATTTTTTTCATAAACCCTCCTTATAAAGCCATTTTTTTTCAAAGTTTTTTATTTCTTTGTTTTTCTTTAATATAATTGTTTTGTCTGAATATGTTTGTAAAAAGGAATATGTTTCTCTTTTATATATTATAGTAGCTTTAATCAAAGAACACACAAATTTGAATTGATTTAAAATTGTCAAATCTTTTTCGTGTCCATATATCTCTTTTTTCATTTTTCTTTTTAAAAATCTTTTTATTATTCTATAAATTCTAATAATTACGTTTGGTTCTAGCAATATAAATAATTCCGTTTTTTTATGTACTTTTTGTAGTTTTTCTTGACCAACTCCCTCAATTATCCACTCTTTTTGCCTTAAAATAGATTGGATAAAACGGTCTATTTTATTATCATTAGAAACTTCCCATTTTTTGGTCTTGTAATTCTTTGAAAAAACAACGTAATCTTCTTGATAGCAAGGAATTTTTAATTTTTTTGACATTTTTTTTGAAAAGAATGTTTTCCCACTACCTATCGGTCCAACAACATAGATTCGTTTTGCTTCCACGTTAAAAGTCTTTCCAATATGTATCAGGTTTTGTTTCATCATACAGTTCGTTACACCAAATTATCAAAATCATTTCGTTGTCACCAATATTTTCTATTTTATGAGTGTATCCTATAGGTATTGTTATAATTTGTAACTTTTTTTCAGTAACTTCAAAATTATAACTATCTTTTTTGTTTACAATATTTTCAAAACTAATTTTCGCTTTTCCTTTTACTACAATAAACCTTTCAATTTTTGTGTTATGGTAATGATTTCCACGGATAACTCCTGGTTTAGAAAAAGAAATTGAAACTTGCCCGCTATCAAAAGATCTAATCAACTCTGTAAAAGAGCCTCTTTCATCAACATTTGTTTTTACGTTGACAACAGTTTCTTCAACTGGCACGTAACTAATATAAGTAGAATACAGCTTTTTAATAAATTCATCACCTGTTTTAGGAACAACAATACTATTCATTGAATCTTTAAAAAAATAAATCATATTAGAAAGATCTTTTAAAGTAATTTTTTCAATAGGCTTAATATAATAATATTTTTGTTTTGGCTTCGGTTTATTTTTCAAGACATTAAGAAAACTATAGCAAACATCATCAATATATACTAATTCCATCACTTTATCCGGATCAGTAATTGTAATTTCTTTTCCTAAAGCAATATTATTACAAAATGTAGCAACCACCGAATTATAATTAGGATTACACCATTTACCAAAAACATTGTGAAGTCGAAATATAAAGCTGTTTGCATACGATTTAATTATATAATCTTCTGCCTTTTTTTTACTTTTTCCGTAATCATTATCAAACTCTGCTTGAATACTTGATGAATACACCAAAGGTATATTTAGTTTTTTAACATTTAACAAATTTATTATTTTTTTTGTAAGATTTGTGTTTACATTATAAAAATCTTCTTTTTCGTCCGAACGGTTAACTCCAGCTAAATGAAAAATTATTTCTAACGAGTTTATTTCGCGTTCTATTTTAGAAAAGTCGTCATCTTTATCATACTCAACTATTTCAATATCCTTCATTTCTTTTAAATGTACCAACAAATTTTTACCAATAAAACCTTTGGATCCTGTGATTAAAACTTTCATAAACTCTCCTTATTTTTATTTAAACAAATCTAGTTTTTTCAACATTTGTTTCATTTCTTTAACATTTAATCGTTTTGTGTTATGGGAATGATATTCTTGAATCTCAAAACGCTTATCATTCCCTTTATTCTCATATTTTTGATAATTCAAGTTCCTATTATCTGACACTATTCTAAAATATTCACCTAAATCTTCTGCTGATTCCATTTCTTCTTTTGTTATAAGAACTTCGTAAAGTTTTTCACCATGTCTTGTTCCAATGCTTTTTATCGGAACTTTTGATTTTTTTAATTCTTTTATAGCTTGTGCTAATGTATCTACCGTAGCAGCCGGAGCTTTTTGAACAAATAAATCTCCCTGTTGTCCATTTATAAAAGCATAAAGAACCAATTCTACAGCATCTTCTAAAGTCATCATAAATCTTGTCATTTCACCATTTGTAATTGTTAAAGGCAAATTGTTTTCAATTTGACTTAAAAATAAAGGGATTACCGAACCTCTTGATGCCATTACATTTCCATATCTTGTTCTACATATTATCGTTTCGTTTGAGTTAAGATTTCTAGCTTTTGCAACAACAACTTTTTCCATCAATGCTTTGCTCATACCCATAGCATTAATTGGGTAAGCTGCTTTATCCGTACTTAAACAAATTACTTTCTTAACATTATTTGTGATTGCTGCATCTAAAACATTATTTGTTCCTAAAATATTTGTCTTCACCGCTTCTATAGGAAAAAATTCACAAGACGGAACTTGTTTTAATGCCGCTGCATGAAAAACATAATCAACCCCTTTCATTGCATCGTTTATACTGTTAAAGTCTCTAACATCGCCAATATAAAATTTTAGTTTATCATTTTTGTATTTTATTCTCATATTTTCTTGTTTTAGTTCATCTCGAGAAAATATGCGGATTTCTTTTAAACCAATTTCTTCACTAATAAACTTTTCTAAAACAGCGTTACCAAAAGATCCAGTCCCTCCCGTAATTAATAACGTTCTATCTTTAAACATTTTTTCTTTCATTCTATTTCTCCTTATTTTTTTGTTTTTTTAATAAACTTTCTTTTTCTGTTTCTCCCATTTGTGAATAGTAATAAGCATCACATACCTCGTTAACTTCTCCGTACATTTTTATAGTTCCGTGTTCTAGCCATAAAACTTTATCACACAAATCTCTAATACTTTGAAGTGTATGAGAAACATATAGCACTGTAGTACCACCACGAATCATGCTCATCATTTTATTACGGCTTTTCTCTTGAAACTTCATATCTCCAACAGACAATATTTCATCAACTATTAATATTTCTGGGTCAATAACAGTTGCTATGGAAAAAGCCAATTTAGCTTTCATACCTGATGAAAACGTCTTAAGCGGTGCGTCCAAAAAATCTTTTACTTCAGAAAAATCTACTATATCATCAAATTTTTCATCAATAAATTTTTTACTATAACCTAAAATAGCTCCATTTAAAAAAATATTTTCTCTTGCAGTTAACTCCATATCAAACCCCGCACCCAATTCAATCATAGGGGCAATATTACCGTTAACTATAACTTTTCCAACACTTGGTTTCATAACACCGCTGACAATTTTTAACAGTGTTGATTTTCCCGCTCCGTTAGAACCAACAATTCCGATAACTTCTCCTTTATATATGTTTAAAGATATATTATTTAAAGCTGTAAACAATTCTTTTTTTCTTCTTCTTTTTTTTATAAAAACAGAAATAAACAATTCTTTTATTGAAGTTTCTTTTTCAATACTTAAATTGAATTTCATGGTTATATTTTTTATCGTTATCATAATTCTCCTTTTTAAGCATAATATATAAATTTATCTTGATTTTTCTTAAAAACAAGACTGCCAATAACAAAAGCTAACGTTGTCCATATTAACATTAAAAATACGTCAAATGTTGTAGGCATTCTACCAAAAAGCACTATTTCTCTAACACTATTTATAAATATATATAATGGATTTAATTTAAAAATAGGTTGTAATTTACTGGGTATTATAGCAATATCATAAAAAGTAGGAGTCATATATTGCCATATTGTTAAAACAATTCCATAAATATAAAAAATATCTCTTAAAAAAACAGAGGTCGCTGATAAAAACAAGCCAATGCCTGCTGTAAATATTATAAAAAGAATAAATATAGGGATTAAAAGAAAATAATACGGACCAATTAAAATTCTTGTAGACCCTCCATCTGTAAACAAAATGACCAACAAAAGTGGAATTAAAGTTAATACAAAATTTATTGCTACAAACAATACTTTTGTTAAAGGAAAAATATATTTAGGTATATAAACCTTTGTCATTAAATCAAAATTAGTTACAACTGAAGTCATTGCGTTTTGTGAAGCTTCACTAAAATAATTAAACATAACTAATCCACTCATTAAATATACTAAATAATTGACATTTTCCATCCTAAATTTAAACATTTGTGAAAACACTAAGGCCATTACTCCCATCATAAGTAGTGGGTTTAACAAACTCCACAAAACTCCAAGAACACTTCTTTTATATTTTACTTTAAAATCTCTCAAAATTAGCTGTTGCATTAAAAACGCATATTTTTTAAAATTTGCAATTATATTTTTTATTTGTTTCATTATTTTGCCTTTCTTTTATAATAATTGTTTCCACAATAATTATATCAAAAATAATATCTAGTTTCAATTCAAATAATTAATCTTAATAAACGCCTTCTTCTTTATATACTGGAACTATTACACTTACTTTTTTCATAATCATACCTTTCTTAATAATTAGTATATCAAATATAAATATCCATTTCAATTAACTGTAAATTGTATGCTTTTATTTTTATTTTATTATAATTTGTGTCATAATAAATATAGGTGGTAAATATCCTTTTGAAAGAAACTTGGTAGGTTTAAAATTAGAAAATATTGAAAAAATTAATGATAAACATTTTGCTAGATATCTTTATGAGTATAATAAAATATTATATACTAAGAATTCCCTTGCTCTTCCACATGAGTTCTTACACGCTATTAGCACTTATTATAATAAGAAAAAAATATTGTTTTATCAGGCTTTAATCAAATTTCAAAAAAGGGGAGTATCGGTGAATATTTCAATGAAGCTTATACGTCAGCATTAGAAAATCGTTATTTTTTTAAAAACGATTCTTATAAAAAAATACGTGGTTTTTCCGAATTTTTTGAAGATATAATTGGTCAAAAAGAAATGGAAGATATGTATTTTAGTGCTGATTTAAATGGTCTTGTTAATTGTGTATCACAATATACAACACAGCCAAAAGATGTTTTCGATATTTTCAATGATTTAGATTCTCTTTTTTCAACATACAAAAATAAATTTTCAAATAATCCTGATAAAGAATTTGATTTTGTTTTTGAACAAGCCACTCAACTTAGAGCCAAAATAACTGAAGTATACTTTAATAAATATAGTATAGATGATCCAAAAAAAGAGCTTTTCTTAAGAATAAATATGTCGATACTATGACTACTTTATTTTTACCAAAAGTTAGTGAAAAAGATAAAGAAAGTTTTCACAGTAGCATGTCTACGTTTATAGATAATGAAATACAAGTATATGCCAAAACAAAAAGAAAAAATACTTCTGACAATAAAAACAAGTAAAAAAGAGTTCTATTGAACTCTTTTTTTATTCTGTTCTTAATGCTTCTACTGGATCTTTTTTACTAGCTATATTTGCTGGTAATGCTCCTCCTATTAGAGTAAGTGTTATACTTACGACGATTAGTAATAGAGCATGTAATGGGTTTAACTGTGCTACGTCTTTTAAGTTAGTAATATTATATAGAACCATATTAGCTGGTATTATCAATAATCTTGCTATTAATATACCTAATACTCCTGAAGTAATACCTATTATAAATGTCTCAGCATTAAATACTCTAGATATGTCTTTCTTTCTTGCTCCTAAAGCTCTTAAGATACCTATTTCTTTAGTTCTTTCCAATACTGATATATAAGTTATTATACCTATCATTATCGATGAGACGATTAATGATATAGCAGAGAATGCTATTAGAACAATCGTTACTGCATCCATTATCGAACCTGATAGTGCTACCATTGTTGCAGCTAAATCAGTATAAGTAACTCCTCCTGTTGATTTTACGATTTCATTACTCTCGATTACAAATTGCACATTATCTATCTCAATAATACCTGCTAATTCCTCATCGACATAACTTAGTTCTACTTTATCTGGAACCACTTCTTGAAGAGTCTCATCTACTTTTTTAAGTCTTATATCTTTCTCATCTTTAATTAAAGGAATAAGTTTTTCTAGATAACTCTTAGCTATCTCTTCTACTTTAGCCACTTCTTTTTCATTATAATTATCTAAATAGTTCGTTATCTTTTCTTTAGATTCAAAATCTTTTGGATAAATATTTATCATGTATGGAATAGAACTTCCTCCCAGATAAGCAATCGTATTTTCTTTTGTCTCTATTCCTTCTTTGGTAGTTAAGTCAAACTTATCTCCACTTAGGACATTATAATCGGCTTTCTTTTGTAATTTAACTATGTCTGAGTCTTTATTTTTTTCTAATACGTATTTAACTAATTCTTCAGTATATGCAATTGAAGATACATTTTGAAATAATTGATTACCTTCTTTACCTCTTGCTATACCTACTATTTTTACAGTAAGTGCTTTATCACTATTATATAGTTTTTCAAAGTCGATATTTAGAGTATAGTAATTCCCTAAAGACTTATAATATTCTTCATTTAAAATTACTTTAAATTCTCTTCCTATAACATCGTCAAAGTTTATCTTTTCACTATTAGGATCTAGTCCTAAATACTTTATCATATCTTTATTAACTCTGTTCTTACTATCGATTAATAATATTAATTCATCTTTTTCCGTAGCCATCTTACCTTTTAGAATATCATAATTCTTCTCGGCAAAAGATGGGTTCTTATCATATACTTTTTCCGGAAGTACTGAGAATAAATTTTGCATAGTATTTCTTGAAAAAGTCGTCGGTACTTGGACTTTCTTTCCATCGACATTAGCCAAGATATTTAGTGCTACTAATCTCGTATAAGATATTCCACTTAAATTAGATTTATCTATCTTATCTAGATATTCTAAATAATCATCAGTAAATTCATTCTTTCTTCTAACTTCTTCGATTATCGATTTATTCGGATAGACATATTGTTCATCTGAATAATCTTTTTCGCCAGTCTTTTGATCATTTTGAATATTCATCATCAAGTCTTCAGTTATATTCATCGCCTCTTTACTTATCATTATCGGCATTGAAGATAAGGTCTCTACTTCGAACTTATCTATTTGAATATCAAAGCCATTTGATAATGATAAGATAAGTGATATTCCGATAATACCGATACTGGAAGCAAAAGCCGTTATTAAGGTTCTTCCTTTTTTAGTAACGATATTATTAAAAGATAGTTTAAGAGCAGTTAAGAAGCTCATAGCTGTCTTTTTTATTTGATAGATATTATCTATCTTCTCTGTCTTTTTAATCGGATTAGAATCATTTGTAAGCATTCCATCTTTAAACTTAATTATTCTGTTAGCATAAGTATTAGCTAACTCTCCATTATGAGTAACCATTATTACTAGTTTATCTTTGGCTATCTCTTTAATAAGTTCCATTATTTGAATACTTGTCTTTGAATCTAATGCACCTGTCGGTTCATCTGCCAATATAACATCTGGGTCATTTGCTAGTGCTCTAGCAATGGCTACTCTTTGCATTTGCCCACCAGACAACTGACTAGGTTTCTTATGTGCATGATCACTAAGATCGACTTTAGCTAATACTTCCAAAGCTTTCTTTCTTCTCTTATTAGCACTCATTCCACTAAGAGTCATTCCCATCTCGATATTATCTAATACCGAGATATGAGATATTAAGTTATAGCTTTGAAAGACGAACCCGATACAATTATTACGATAGGCATCCCAATCACTAGCTTTAAATTTCTTAGTCGATTTACCATTAATGATTAAGTCTCCATGATCATAACGATCTAATCCCCCTATAATATTTAAAAGAGTCGTCTTACCACTACCAGAAGGCCCTAAGACAGCGACGAATTCATTTTTTCTAAACTTTAGACTCAAGTCTTTTAATGCTTGTTGCGTAAAGTTACCCGTCGTATAACTCTTCGTTATATTTTTTACTTCTAACATACTTCACCTGCTTTTCTTTTTCTATTTTACCACGATATTAACTATCTTTCCTTTTATAACAATAATTTTCACTAAACTTTTACCTTCGATATGTTTCTTAACATTCTCATCATTAAGAGCCTTCTCTTTAATAGATTCCTCTTCTTCATCTACAGCTATAAGAATAGTCCCTCTCAACTTACCATTTACTTGAACAGCAATAGTAACTTCTTCGTCTCTAGTCTTAGATTCATCATATTCTGGCCATTTAGAATAGCAAAGTGCCCCATCAAACTTACATATTTCATTTATCTCTTCTGTCATATGAGGAGCAAAAGGATTAAGTAAAGTAATAAATGTTCTTAAGTCTTTTCTAGATAATTCTTTTCTATTATAAAACTCATTAGTAAGTTTCATTAATTCTGCAAGAGCAGTATTATATTTTAAATTATCGATATCTTCTTCGACTTTCTTAATCGTCTTATGAATAGTACTCTCTAAATCTTTAGTGTACTCTCCACTATCATTTAACATGTCTTTTAACTTCCAAACACGGTCTAAGAAACGATTAGCTCCTTTTATCCCTTGTTCATTCCAAGGTGCTTCGGCACCATAGTCTCCCATGAATAAGACGTAACAGCGAAGAACATCTGCTCCATACTTTGTTATTACTTCGTCTGGTGAAACAGAATTTCCTTTCGACTTACTCATCTTTATACCGTCACTTCCTAAGATTAAACCGATCGTCGTTCTCTTCTTATAAGGTTCTCTAGTATTTACTATGCCATTATCATATAAGAAACGATGCCAAAAACGTGAATAGATTAAATGACGAGTAATATGTTCTGTACCACCATTATAACAATCGACATTCATCCAGTAATCCATCTTATCTCTAGTAGCTATCTCTTGATCATTATTTGGATCTAAATACCTTAAATAATACCATGAACTACCTGCCCATTGTGGCATGGTATCAGTCTCTCTTTTTGCATCTCTTCCACATTTAGGGCACTTACAATTAACCCAGTCTGTCGCATTGACAAGTGGACTCTCACCATTTGGTCCTGGTACAAACTCTTTTAAATCAGGAAGTTCTAATGGTAACTCATCTTCTGGTACTAAGACAGTTCCACAAGTATCACAATAGATTATAGGTATAGGTTCTCCCCAATATCTTTGTCTATTAAAAGCCCAATCTTTCATCTTATATTGAGTAGTCTTCTCACCTAATTTATTATCTATCAAATATTTAATCATAACTTTGATAGCTTCTTCTTTTGTCTTTATACCATTTAAGAAACTAGAGTTAACCATTTCGCCATCGCCTATATAAGGTTCTTTTGTTATATCTCCGCCCTTTATTACTTCGATTATCTCGATATTAAACTTCTTAGCAAAGTCATAGTCACGATCATCATGAGCAGGTACGGCCATAATAGCACCCGTTCCATAACCCATCATGACATAGTCTGCTATATAGATAGGTATTTCTTTTTTAGTTACCGGATTAATACCAGCAATACCAGCTAATTTAACACCAGTTTTTTCTTTAGCTAACTGAACTCTCTCAAACTCCGTCTTTTTCTTAGCATCTTCTTTATATTTTAAGACTTCATCGATATTCTTTATCTTATCTTTCTCTATATCTAACAAAGGATGTTCCGGTGCTACGACCATAAAGGTTGCTCCGAATAAAGTATCTGGTCTAGTAGTATAAACTTTCAATATCTCTTTACTATTAGCTACTTCAAAGTCAACATAAGCACCACTAGATTTACCTATCCAATTCTCTTGTTCTATTCTAACTCTTGGAGGAAAGTTTACTTCGTCTAATCCTTCTAATAACTTCTCTGCATAGTCAGTTATCTTTAAAAACCATACGTCTTTTTCTTTTTGAACGACTTGGCTTCCACACCTATCACATACTCCGCCTTGACTATCTTCATTGGCAAGTACTACCTTACAACTAGGACAATAGTTAACATAAGTGTGATCGCGATACGCTAAACCTTGCTCAAATAACTTTGAGAAGATCCATTGTGTCCAACGATAATATTTAGGATCAGTAGTAGATAATACTCTACTAAAATCAAAAGAAAATCCCGTCTCTTTTAATTGTCTAATAAAGTTATTCTCATTTTCTTTAGTTACTATTGCCGGATGAATACCCATCTTTATAGCATAGTTTTCTGCTGGAAGGCCAAAAGAATCAAACCCTATCGGAAATAACACTTCATATCCTTCCATTCTCTGCTTTCTAGACAATACTTCCATACCTACATAAGCCTTTATATGACCTAAATGCATTCCAACTGAAGAAGGATAAGGAAACTCTACTAAGTTATATTGTTTCTTCTTATCTTTATTCTCTTTAGCCGTAAATACTTCTCTACTATACCAATAATCTTGCCATTTCTTTTCTATCTCTTTATAATTATACATTTTTACCATAACCTTTCTTTAAAAAATAATTACCTAAGATCTTAAGTCCCAAAAAGAATATCGGAAACATTAAGAAAAACGTTACTAATAAGACGATAAGCTCATTATCGAATATTAGAAAAACGATTAACATCGAGAGCGATATACTAACTCCCAATACTATAGCTACTAACTTCATTATCCCTCTTAGATTAATCTTATCTAAATCTAAGTTATACTTCTTAATAAAGTACTTTACTTCGGCAGGTAAAGCTACATAGTCATCGACTATGTTAGGTTTACTCTTACTCTTCTTCTTCTTTTTAACATGACCATATTTATCATATCTCATAATCGATACGACATAGTATGCTACATATACTATAAACGTCATTACTACTATTTCTAACATATTTCCTCCTATAAAAAAAAATACTCTTCCAATAAGGACGAATATTTTCGCGGTACCACCTTAATTCATAGATATTTCTATGCACTTTAAATCTCGTATCGTGAGACAACGTCTACCTTAGAAAAAGACAAGTTCATAGACATTTACTGGTAATTATCACCTACCATTACCTCTCTTTAAGTAAAATACCTATTACTACTTCCTTTAAGTAAATATGTTGCTATTATATTATATTTCTTGAATATATTCAAGTAGTTTTAAGAACAGCTTGATAAAAGATCTATCTAGATTATGACGTTTTAACTTCCTAATCTTTATTCTCTTATCTTTCATCTCATCATCACTAAATAATATCTCAGCAATCTTTTCTTTTAGAGTAGTCTCTATTTGTAAATCAGATAAGATAGCATCTATATCTTCATTAATAACTCTAACAGCATCAATCTCGATATCTTTACCCTTACAGTTAATAGTTAACTGTCCGACAGTCTTAATGTCAGATAATTCGACTATAAAGTCATTTTCTTCAGTATAAGTCTTAAAGTTCTCTATCTTATTAGAATCAAAATAAACGATAACGTCTTCAGCCTGCTTAGTATTTCTAAATCTAATCTTATACTCTCTAGTATCGGGAACTATTCCCTTTTTACCTTCTATCGATCTAATAATTAAAGTATAGTTATTAGGTAAATAGTTGTAATCAATTTCCGTTATAAGATAGAATCCCTCTTTATAAAGACTACTAATACCATCGTCTTCATATAAACGATAAGTATTATTTTGTCCAGGGAATACTTCTATCTCTACTTCTTTAGGGTTATCCGTATTATTTATATTACTCTTATTAGATAATGGAATAATGCTTCCTCTCTTAGCAAAGATCGGATAATCTTCTTCTTTATAGAAAGAGATATACTTTTTATTACCGACATATTTCTTACCAGTCGTATACTCATACCACATACCATCAGGTAAATAGAAGCGATGAATAGTCCTGTTCATGACTGGATCTTTCTTATCGACAATCGGTGCTACTAAAAGCTCACTACCAAAGAAATACTCATTACGATACAAAGCATCATCATATACTTTTGGTAGATAATAGTATAACGGTTGGAAAATCATCGATCCCGTCTTGTGATACTTATAAGCTTCCGTATATAAGTAAGAAGTTAGACGATGTCTAAGTCTTAGATAACGACTGACGATCGAAGAAGTCCTACTATCCCAACGCCAAGGCTCTCTCTTATAATATTTTCCCTTAGACGAAGAGAATCTTAAGATTGGTGAGAATACTCCTAATTGAACAGACCTAATATATAATTCTGGGTCTTCTATACCTTCATTAAAACCACCTATATCATGACTCCACCAACAACTACCTATATTAGATGCCGATAAGTTAAAGAAAGGTATCGACATAAAGTTCTCCCAACTTACTTTAGAAGGGCCAGCATATAATACCGGATAACGATGTGCGGCCTTTAGAGAATTACGAGCTAAGATCATTCCTCTCTTAGCAGGATTTCTCGCTAAGTTATTAAATATATAATGGTTATATAGCCAAAGTTTATCTAAGTCTTTAAACTCTTTATAATCGTTCCAAAAGAAATCTGTACCCAGATCCTCTAAAGGATTTAAGACATACTTTAGTAAAGCATCTAAATTTTTAGGATTCTTCGGATCTAATGGTATAAGACCTTCCTCTTTATACTCTAAGAAGTTCTTAACGTCTTCGTATTTCTCTTCATGGTTGTAGACTCCATCTTTCGGATTAATCGAAAGACCGACTCTAATACCATTCATATGAATATCATTAATTAATTTTTTCGGATCTGGTATTAACTTATTATTAAAAGTAAAACCAGTCTCTAAATCTTTATAAGGCCCCGTAGTTCTTATGTGCCAATCTTTATCAAACAAAAATACCGATAAAGGAATATCATGCTCTTTAAAGTTTTCGATAAGGCCTAATACTTCTTCACTAGTATAAGCCATATCTCTACTCCACCAGTTACCTAAGGCATAACGAGGAAGTAAAGAAGGCATTCCCGTTAATTTGAAATAGTCACTAACACAAAGACCAAAGTCTTTGTTATAGACGAATAAATAAAGATCTATCCCCGTCTCACTAGGTATAAAAGAGCCCATCTCATCTATCCTATAAGTCTTACTATCATCAAAAGATACCACTCCATCCAAAGAGAATAAACCTTTGTTTATATCTGATTCATTTTTAGTAACTTCAGTACTAATATTAGAACCATAATAGTTTTTAGCTTCAGGATGTTTATAATACCAAATAAAGTTAGAATTCTTAACGACTACTTTTAGATTCTTAGCCGGATTAAAAGAAGTTCCTCTAAAGTTCTCATTCTTAGTATAATTAAGAGTAAAATAATTAGTATCTATCTCTAAGAAGTTTTCATCTTCTTTGATCTTATATTCTGGTGTATCAAAATCTCTAAAAGACACTAACTCAGTAGCATTATCATTAAACATTCCATTAAAATTATATTCAAGCCTTATAAGTCTCTCGGTAAGAAGCGTAAAGCGATATTTAGGTCCTTGAAAAATAGCTTCTTTTTTAGACTTTAACTTATCTTTATTAATATGAAAATTATTACCAAAATTATACATCTTTAATCACCCTTTATTCTATATACTAAATATATCATATTTTTATTTTAAATGCTATAATCTTCTTGGTGGTAAAATGAGAAAATTTAAATATTCAAACTCTAATAAAAGGTACCATACATTAGACTATTACTATAAGAATAAATACGATAGCAAAGTATTTAAAGTAAGTTTAAATATGAATCTTACTTGCCCGAATAAAGATGGTAAAGCAGGATATGGTGGTTGTATATATTGTTCTAGTCTAGGTAGTGGAGAGTTTGCTGGTAATATAAAAAAATCGATCAAAGAACAATTTGAAGAAATTAAAGATATGATGCATAGCAAGTGGCCAGAAGCTAAGTACATAGCTTACTTTCAAGCTAATACTAATACTTATGCACCAGTAAACGTATTAAGAGAAGCTTGGGAAGAAGTATTAACCTATGACAATGTCATAGGTATAAATATATCTACTAGGCCAGACTCGATAACGGAAGAAGTCTATGAGTTGTTAGAAGAGATAAATAAAAAGACTGACTTAGTCGTAGAACTAGGACTGCAATCTATTCATGAAGAAACGTCTACCTTTATAAATAGATGTCATACTCTAGAATGCTTCGAAGAAGCAGTAAGAGAATTAAATAAAAGAAATATCAAAGTCTTAGTACATATAATGAACTCTCTTCCTTATGAGACTAAAGAGATGATGTTAGACACAGTTAAATACTTAAACAAATTAAATATCTGGGGAATAAAGATTCATATGCTTCATATCTTGGATAAGACTAAATTAAAAGACATTTATGAAAAAGAGAAATTTAAAGTCTTAACTAGAGAAGAATACGTAGATATAGTCTGTGATCAATTAGAACTATTAGATGAAAAGATAATCATCAATAGAGTAACGGGAGACCCAAAGAAAGAAGACCTAATAGCACCAAACTGGCTCTTAAAAAAGTTCGTCGTCTTAAATGAAATAGATAAAGAGATGGTTAAAAGAGATAGTTATCAAGGGATTAAATCTTGATATAATTAAAAAACTATAAATTATTAAAAATTTACTTACATATATGTTAAATAATATAGAAAATCTCATTTATTTTACTTATTTTTGCGTTTTTTACGCAAAAAGACAATAATAATTCCATTACGTCATATATAAAGATATTTTTAAAGAAGAATAAAATTATAATTTTAATAAAAAGAACTTCATTTAAAGTTCTTTTTATCTATTTACTTTTAAGAAAGTCTTTTTACCTTTTTGGATTAATAACTCGTTATTGATAAAACTATCTTTTGTAATAATCATATCGATATCATTTACTTTTTCTTTATTTATAGTAATACCGTTTTGTTCTATTAACCTCTTTGCTTCGCTCTTTGAAGAGACTATCTTCGTTAACATTAATAAGTCGATAACATTAATATCCATAAAATTATCTAACTTATAAGTATTCATATCTTCTGGTATTTCTTTGTTGTTAAATATCTTTTCTGATATTTTTCTTACTCTTTCAGCCTCTTTCTTTCCATGAACTAATTTAGTTACCTCAAAAGCCATTAATTTTTTAGCTTCTATAATATTGTCTTTACATAGTCTCTTTATATCGTCTATTTCCATTCTAGTGAAAAACGATAATAGTCTTTCGACATCTTCATCGAAAACATTCATAAATGCTTGGTAAAAGTCATAACTATCGGTCTTTTCTCTTGATACCCACAATGTTCCTTTTGAAGTCTTACCCATCTTTTCTCCATCGGCTTTAACTAATAAAGGACATGTTAAACCATATAGCTCTCCTATTGGTTTGTTATCGTGAAACTCTAGTTTTCTTCCTAACTCGACACCAGCAACGATATTAGTCCATTGATCGGATCCACCTATTTGTAAGATACAATTATTATTTTCTTTTAAGTGGATAAAGTCAAATGCTTGCATTAGCATATAACCCATCTCTAAAAAAGTAAGTCCACCTGTCTCTAACCTGTTCTTATATCCTTCTGTTGCTAACATCTTATTAACATTAAAATGTACTCCGACTTCTCTCATAAAATCGACATAGTCTCGTCCTTTAAACCAATTAGCATTATCTACTATTAAAGTTCCTTCTTGAACGAATCTCTTAATTAGCTTTCTTACTTCTCTTCTGTTTTTTAATACTTCTTCTTTAGTAATCATCGTTCTCATATCGGATTTACCTGTCGGATCTCCGATTAATGCCGTTGCTCCACCGACTAAGATTATCGCTTCATGACCAAAATCTTGTAACCATCTAGCCATCGTTAAAGCGAAGAAATGTCCTATATGTAGACTGTCAGCAGTCGGATCGATTCCTAAGTAAAAAGTAATCGGCTTACCATTCAATATCTTTTTTACTTCTTCTTCATGAGTTACTTGGTAAATGTAACCTCTCTTTTTAAGCGTTTCAAAACAATTCATATTATTTACTTCCTTTCTCTTTGTTTTGTAATAATACTCACTATCCATGAAACCACCTCCTTAAATAAAAAACCACGAGTATCTTGTTCTAAAAGAACGAGATATCCCGTGGTACCATCTTTTTTATAGTTTATTAAACTATCACTCTTGTTATAACGCTACTAGCGAATTAAATTCATAATCTGTAATTCGTTTTAAGTCAATTATTAGTTCTCACCGAACACTAACTCTCTATAAAATTAATTTAAAACTACTATAATTAATCACTATTTAATTTATAGATACATTATACACTTTTTTAAAATAATAGCAAACCTTATTTATCTAACTTGTTTAAGTCTTCTTTTGTCCAGATAGTTATTCCTAGTTCTAATGCCTTAGTGTATTTACTTCCCGGATCCTCTCCAACTAAAACGACGTCTGTCTTTTTACTAACAGAGCCACTTACTCTTCCTCCAAAGTATTCTATTCTTTCTCTTATCTCGTCTCTAGATAAATTATCAAAAGAACC
This sequence comes from uncultured Muribaculaceae bacterium, assembly GCA_964616485.1. Lineage (GTDB taxonomy): Bacteria > Bacillota_I > Bacilli_A > RF39 > UBA660 > RUG13868. The sequence continues at coordinate 3,418 of CAZTRB010000002.1, read as the reverse complement.
AGTAATAACGAAGGTCTTATTATTAAAGTCTTCATTTAACTCTTTCTTACCAAGGTATAGTGTGTTTATTCCTAAATCTTTAAGTTCTAATAATCTCTTTTTGTTTTCTTCATTACTAAAATAATCTTCGATATTTTTTGCAATTATTGGTCCGATATCCATTATCGATACCAAGTCTTCATAATTACTATTCAAGAGATTATCTAAAGTACGATATTGCTCTGCTAATACTTTAGCAGTCTTTTCTCCTACTTGTTCTATTCCAAGAGCAAATAAGAATTTCTCCAATGAATTCTCTTTCGATTCTTCTATTGCTTCTAAAAGATTAGTAACACTCTTATTTCCAAAACCTTCTATTTCCATTAGTTCTTCTTTATATTTCTCTAGAGAATAAATATCTTTAAAGTCTTTTAAATAACCCATATTATAAAAGTCTTCTATTATTCTCTCACCTAGACCATTTATATCCATAGCTTTTCTGGAAGCAAAATGAATTATGTTTTCTATCTTACGAGCAGGACAATCTTTGTTTAGACAAAAGTAATCTACTTGATCGTCTTTTTTGACTAAAGTACTGTCACATATTGGACACTCTTTGATCATTACGAATTCTTTTTCTTTTCCCATTCTTCTCTCTTTTAAACTAGCTACTACTTCTGGTATTACGTCTCCAGCTTTTCTAATAGAGACGATATCTCCAATCATCAAATCTCTTTCTTTAATAAAGTCCTCATTATGAAGAGTAGCTCTTCTTATCGTAGATCCTTGAACTAAGACTGGTTCTAAGACAGCATTAGGTGTTATTTGCCCCGTTCTACCTACAGTAAAGATAATATCCGTTAATTTAGTATAAACCTCTTCTGGAGGAAATTTATAAGCTGTAGCCCATTTAGGATATCTAAAAGTCATACCTAATTTCTCTTGATCATCTAAGTCATTTACTTTTAAGACAATCCCGTCTATCTCATATGGTAGATCATGTCTTTTATTTTCTTTATCAATAATAAACTGCCATACTTCTTCGATATTTTTAGCGACTATATAATTATCATTAGTCTTAAAACCCAAATCTCTTATAAAATTTAATGACTCTTCTTGGGTATTTATATTATATTCACTAGCATTAGGTAAATGATAGATCCATGTATCTAGTCTTCTCTTAGCTGCTACTTTAGAATCTAATTGTCTAACGCTTCCTGCCGCTAGATTACGACAGTTTTGAAAAGGTTCTAATCCCTCTTTAATTCGCTCTTCATTGATTTCTTTTAAACGTTTTTTACTTATATATATTTCACCACGAACTTCGATATTAATATTTTTATTTAAAGCTAAGGGAACTGTCTTAATCGTCTTAACATTCTCCGTAATATCTTCACCGATAATACCATCTCCTCTAGTAAGTGCTCTCACCAATTTACCCTCTTCATAGACTAAGGAAATACTAAGACCATCGATCTTTAACTCACACATATAAGAAGGTTCGATTCCCTCTTTTTTTATCTTATTGTCAAAACTAATTATCTCTTCATAGTTAAAAACATTACTTAAAGACATCATCGGAGTACTATGCTCTGCTTTATTAAACTCTCTTAAGACAGAACTTCCTATTCTCTTTGTCGGAGAATATTCACTAACTAGTCCTGGATTACTCTCTTCAATATTTATGAGCTCTCTAAAATACTTATCATACTCTTGATCTGTTATCGTTGGTTTATTTAAAGTATGATAATTATAGTCGGCTTCATTTATTATTTTAATCAATTCTTCGTAACGTTTTTCCATAATTCACCTAAGATAATTATACCATATTACGATAAAAAAGAGTTCAGTTTTCTGAACTCTTATTCTTCATTTTAAACTGGATTACACGTTCTTAATGTCCATGCCTCATGACCATAAGCATCCAGTTCTTTTCCCGAGGTATTAGCACAAGACCACAAAGTAACGACCGGTCTTATCCCTCTACTACCCGTATTAGTATTAGATACTGATCCGTTATGTTGAACATACCATAAATTAGACTCATTATAAGATGATGCTAAATAATAATAAAGATTAGTCTTTAACATTGAATTATTTTGATTAGTAGAGTTAGCTGCTATAAACTGATCGTACATTTCTTTCGTAAAAATCGTCGCATTTGAAGCCATGAAACCATTACCATAAACACTAGTTGGATTTCTTAAAGTCGAAGGTAGATCTCCTCTAAGAGGTCCTTTAACGACACTCCCTAAGACACTTTCGGCATTATATGGAGCATTTACTAAATTACCCGTAGAAGCATGATTATACATATTGAAACACTCACCACTTCCAGCATGAATTATATAGACAGTTCCCCCTTCTATCTTAAGGACCCGCCAGCCATTATCCATCTTGTTATTAGTACCATTCTCACCACTTCCAAAGCAAGCTACAGAGGAGTTCTTACTAGCTCCTGCCGTTACTCCTCCAAAAGACATTGCCGGATTACTAGGTATCGTGACAGTAGATGGCCAATTACCAGCATCATACAATACATAGTCTCCTATTTGAGCTACCGACGATAATAGTTGAGTTTGTTCAGTAGGTCCGACTGGACCACCTCCACCAAAATCGATGATTTCACCATTATCTAACAATTCTCTACCGGGAGCATAAGCTACTAAATTATCTTTATCACAACTATCATCCATTACCGATATAGACGATCTTCCATTAATCGTGATATCAGTAAAAATAAGTTCCTCTATCGTTGTTACTTCACTCTTATCTAAATCATTTTCCTTAGTTAAATTTATTCCCATATTAGATTTATCTTTCCCCATAAAGTAATAGTTATAACTATCGCCATTATAGACTACTCCGACATAAGCTGCATCCCAATCACCGAAGGGACTATCACCACCAGTCTCTAACCTAACACATTTTATCGAGACATAGTAAGTAACATCTGGATCTAAAAACGAATAATCCAAACTATTAACTTTGTTTCTAACACTAGAAATATACTGTCTTGCCGTTACTGCAAAAGAGTTTTTTCTAGAACTAGCGATATATTCTGTAACAGAGGGAATAGCTATAAGCATGAGAACTCCTAAGATTATTATTACTGCTAATAGCTCAATTAAAGTAAAACCTTTTTTATTTTTCATAAAAATCCTTTCTCTTAAACACTAATTTATTGTCCAAGAAGAATTACCATAAGCATCTGTCGCTTTTCCTGGTGATTTTACTGTATCTTTTAAAACGATTACTGGTCTTATTCCTTTAAGACCTTCTGCTGATGATAAGACTAATCCACTATAATCAACGGCAAATAAATTATATCCATAAGCATCTGTCGCTAACCAATAAAACAATTGAATATTAATTAAAGAGTCTGCTCCTTTTAAAGCTACATAACTATCTCTTTCTTCTTTTGTGAAAATCGATACTG
>CAZTRB010000001.1:100338-136277 GCA_964616485.1 uncultured Muribaculaceae bacterium | reverse complement strand
GCCGTTATTATACCGATCTTATTCGGATATTTTGGAATAGGCTTCTTCTTTACAGGATCAAACAACCCCTCTTTATCTAACTTTTTCTTTAATTCTTCATATTGAAGAAATAAGTTACCTAAACCATCTTCTTCTAAAGTATCGACATATATTTGATAAGCCCCCGTCGCTTCATAAACACTTATACGACCAGTTACTAATACTTTTTGTCCGTCTTTTGGCATAACTAATAACTTCTTAGCATTAGATTCGAACATAATCGCGTTTATTCTCGTATTTTCATCTTTTAGAGTAAAGTATAAGTGACCTCTAGTATGCTCTTTAAAATTGGATATTTCACCCTTTAAAAAGACTTTCATAAGATTAGAATCATTATCAATCTTATATTTAATATATTTAGTAAGTTGTGTTACCGTAATATAATTATTATTCATCAGACCCCTCATTATGATAAATCTTATCTAAAGTAGCATTAATCATTTTAACTACTTTCTCATCACTATATTTCTTTGAAAGTTCAACAGCTTCATTAATAGCGACGACACTAGGAGTCTCAGTATACATAAGCTCATAGATTCCAATACAAATAATAGCTTTATCGACTTTACTTAAACGCTCGACTTTCCAATCAAGTAAATATTTATTAGCGAGATCAACTATCTGTTTTTGATTATCTAAAGTCCCTTTTACTAATTCATTTACAAAATCACTCTCTATTTCTATTTGCTCTTTTATTAATTCATCTAAGTCATACGATAGTTTACTTCCATCATAAATAAAGGTCTGGTAAAGGACCTTCATCGCTATCTCTCTTAGTTCACTTCTATTTTTCATATTATCACCAACCGACTATTTAAATCTAAAATCGTAATTTAAAATGCTAACTAGATCATCTTCTTCGGCACCTAATTCTCTTAACTTATCATCGATTCCCATTTTTCTTAATTTATTAGCAAATCTTATAGTAGCTTCATCCGTGCCAAACTTAGTCATTTTAAGTAATTTTTCTACTTCACTACCTTCGACGATCCAGCGGTCGCCTTCTCTTCTAATAGTAAATGGTTCTTCTTTTTTAAATTTATATAAAACGTAAGATTCTAATTGTTCTTCGTCTACTAAAGTCTCTTTCTTTGTCGTTTTCAGTAAATCAGATAATTCTTGAACTACTTTGTCTAGTCCTTCATCAAGAATTGCCGTGATAGGTACGACGACTGCTTTTTTAACTTTCTTTTTAAATTCTTTTAAATTTTCTAAAGCATTTCCACCATCCATTTTATTAGCGATGATTAATTCCGGTTTTTTAGCTAATTTCTTACTATATTTAGTTAGTTCTTCTCTTATCGTCTGATAATCTTCATAAGGATCTCTTCCTTCAGAAGCAGACATATCTATAACGTGAGCAATTATTCTCGTTCTTTCAATGTGCTTTAAAAAGCGAATACCTAGTCCTAAACCATCACTAGCTCCCTTAATTAGTCCCGGTAAGTCAGATACGACGAAACTATGACCATCATTACTTCTAACTACTCCTAAATTAGGAAACAGGGTCGTAAAGTGATAATCTGCTATCTTCGGTTTTGATTTAGAAATCATCGAGATAATAGTACTCTTCCCAACACTGGGCATTCCGACTAAACCAACATCAGCCAACATCTTAAGTTCTATTTTTAAAAAACGTATTTCACCAGGTTCTCCATTCTCTGCAAAATTAGGTGCTGGATTAGCATGCGTCTTAAAAGCCGTATTACCCCTACCGCCTCTACCGCCAAAAGCTACTGTTACTTCATCACCATTATGTTGCAGATCGGCTAAGACTAAATCGGTATCATTATCAGATACGACTGTACCTTGTGGTACCCTTATGATTATATCCGTAGCATTCTTACCATTTTGATTTTTACCTAGACCGTTCTCTCCTTTTTTACCTTTAATCGTCTTCATATAACGAAGATCAATAAGCGTTCCTAGACCTTCATCAACGACGAATCTTATATCTGAACCCTTACCACCATTACCACCGTAAGGTCCACCCATTGGTACAAATTTTTCTCTTCTAAACGCTAGACAACCGTCTCCACCTGTACCAGCTTCCGCTTTTAAAAAAACCTCATCAACAAACATCTAATCACCTCTTTAACAACATTAATTATAGCACAAAAAAATAGTATTTAATATACTATTTTATCTATACTTCAACTGGATAACAACTCACTTGTTTATTATCTCTTCCTAAACGCTCAAATTTTACTATTCCGTCTACTACGGTATATAAAGTATCGTCTTTCCCTTTTCTTACATTTACTCCAGGATATACTTTCGTTCCTCTTTGACGATATAAAATAGAACCAGCTGAAACAAATTCTCCATCACTTGCTTTAGAACCTAGTCTTCTACCAGCTGAATCACGTCCATTAGTAGTCGACCCTTGTCCCTTGTGATGCGCAAATAATTGTAAATTTAATTTTATCACTTTAATTCTCCTCTCTTATTTCTACATGATCAGGATAATCATTCTCGATATCTTTTAACATATGAATCATATTCAATATTAATTTATCGACTATTTCATTATGTTCTTTTATTTTTATCGAGACATCATTTTTCTTCTCGCTATACGATATATAGTTTTTATCGAATAATAAAATTGCATTAACAGTAGTAATAACTACGCTAGAAATTCCACTACAGACGATATCTTTACCATAATCAGCAAAGTTAGCATGTCCTAATACAGAAATAGAACTTATTATATCTTTATTTTTTATTATGACTATCTTAACCATATTATCCTGCTATTTTAGTAATTACTACTTTAGTATATGGTTGTCTATGACCGATTGTCTTTCTATTAGATCTATCTTTTGGCTTATACTTGAATACTACTATCTTCTTTTGTTTACCATGTTTCTCGACTTTTCCTTCGACAACAGCTCCACTTACATAAGGGTTACCTACTTTACTATCAAGCATTAACACTTCGTTAAATTTTATTGTCTCTCCTGGATTAGCATTAAGTTTCTCGACATAGATAACATCGTTTTCTGAGACTAATACTTGTTTTCCACCGACTTTAATAACTGCTTTCACTCGTTTTCCTCCTTAAATTATATTCTGACTCGCTCTTGAGGTACTAGTAATATAGTTTTAAACCTTTTCAATGCGGTTTGAGCTATAGAGGCTACAAACAAAAGTATTTTAGCATATTATAGTTGCTAAGTCAAACTTTTATTTTTCAAAAACACCTAATAGTCTATACTCAGTATTTTTATTGTTAATTTTATTTTCTTTACCATTTATCGATAAAATACCATCATTATAATTAATATCAAAGTATTTATCACTTTCTCTAGAATAAAACACACCTTTTTTTTCCATATTAGTAAAGATTAAAGTCTCATTTTCAATAATAATTTCATCCATTTCATAATAGCTTTTATTAGTATAATTATTATAAAATACCTGATCACTTGAAAATTTAGAAAAATTCTTTAACTGTCTTATCTTCTTATTATCGGATACTCGGTAAGCAAACTCTGCTGTCGTTAATAAATAGACCTCATTATTTACTTTTATAAACACACCACTTTCATCATAATCTATTTTTTCAATATTCATTGTTTCAGTATTTAAAACATACCTATTTGCCGTCTGATTATATGGAATTATAGTCTGATAATAAATATATTCATTTAAAATTAGAAAGTCTATGATTAATCCCTCGATATCGATCAATTTAATATTATTTTTATAAATAGTATTATAATATCCTTTCCTACTCTCGATAGTACCACTATTTTCTAATATAAATATTTCTTTATTTTCATTCTCATATACTCTTGATAATACCTTTAAATCATTTACTTTCGTCGTTATTAGGTTTTCTAGATTTGTTATATATATTCCTCTATCGCCATATGAGTATAAAGAATCTTCTGTTTTTAAATAAAACTCCAACGTTAAATTTATCGGATCATATGTATCAATTATTACTTCTTCAAACAAAAACTCTCCATCAAAACCATAGTATTGAAGAACGTTTTTTTGACGGTTTTTGCCAAATGTTTTATCTGTTTTAACGAGTGAAATCAGATATTTATAATTATCTGGTTTTTCATTACTCTTTATAAAATTAGATGAAAAAAGTAATATTACTAAAAAAATTAAAATTAAAGATAAGGTGACTTTATTCTTCATAGTTACTTACCCGTAAAAGGATATAATAATATCGTATTAGGATGATTCATTATTGAAGCCGGAGTTACTAAATTTTTAAAAGAACCTACTGCTATTCCTTGATTTTGCCAGGCTCTATATACGAGCTCACTACAGTAAAAAGCTTTATCACCATCGAGTGGAGATAGTGAGTAAGGTTTTCCTTTCTGAGTCTCTGCCCAGTTAGCAGCACCGAGAAATTGGGATGAATTAGCTCCGTGAACGGTATAGATCCCACCCGTCGTAAAATATTTCCAATAAGTTTGATACCTGTTAGTAAAAAGTTTAACGCCCACATTAGGATAAGCCTCGATCGTATATCCTAAGTCCTGACTTCCTGTTTGAACAATTCCTCCAATACCAACATGACCAAAGGCATTCTCGGAATGAGCATAAATTCTTCCCGTTAAAGTTAAAGAAGGATCAAAAGACTCTAAATCATTTGTTTTTATAAATTCTTCATTTAAACTCTTTTTAAGTTCAAAAATTATAGTCGTTAATTCGACTAGTTCTTCTTTGCTTAATTCATGTTCACTCGGCTTATTTACCTTAAACAAATATTTGCTTTTTTCACAGTCAATCTTTTTTTGGTAATCAAAGTCTTTTCCATTAGTACAATCAATTACGACAAAAAGTAAGAATAAACTTAAAAAATTTTTTTTAAATAAATTCATATAAAGGCTCCTTTGATAATATTTAATAATTAAGAAAAAAGTACATTACATGTACTTTTGCATTTGTTTTAACATTTGGTTAACTTGTTTTTGAGAAGGTGTTCTTCCCATTTGAATCATTAGGGTCTTTATCATCTCTTCATTAATTGGTGGATTTTTCTTTAAATATTTCATCATATACTTTCTAGCAATGAAAAAACCAATTACTGCTCCAACGATAAGAATTCCTACTATTTTCAATATGTCTAAAAATAATTCCATAATATCATCTCCTATTTATAATATACTAAACTAATGACTATTTAACAAGTATTTCTATTTACTTTTATTAATTTTTTCTTCTATTTTAGTCTCAATCTCATTTATAGTAAAACCAAAATGTTTATATAAATCTTCTTTATTACCACTTTCACCAAAGGTATCAATAGTAAATAAATAATCGTCATCTAGAACATATTTATACCATGAAAGTGAAGAACTGGCTTCGATAACAAAAGTAGGTATCTTTTTAGGAAGAATCTCTTCTTGATATTCGTTATTCGTCTCTTCAAATAAAGACATAGAAGGCATACTAACTAACCTAACACCGTAGCCTTTTTCATCAAGATTTTTCCAAACACCAAGAGCTAATTCTAACTCTTCGCCAGAAGAAGTGATAATAAACTCCAGTTTTTTTCTCTCTTCAGCAACAATGTAAGCGCCTTTCGTTACTTCGTTTACCTTAGTAACATCCTGAATTTTCACTTTGTTTCTAGATAAGACGATTGCTGCAGGACTTCTCTTATCCATTATCGATAAATATGCTCCTATCGTCTCATTAGCATCGGCTGGACGATAAACGTCTAGATTTGGAACTGCTCTTAAAGCTACTAATTGTTCGATCGGTTGATGAGTCGGTCCATCTTCACCTAAAGATATCGAATCATGTGTAAAGACATAAATTACTGGTAAATTCATAAGCGCAGACAATCTTAGGCTTGGTTTTAAATAATCTGAAAAAGTTAAAAACGTCGATACAAAAGGCGTTAAATTAGACAAAGCCATTCCATTAGCAATAGCTGCCATTGCATGTTCTCTAATACCAAAGTTTATGTTTCTACCATTAGGTGTCGCATTAGAAAAATCTTTAGTATCATTAATTTTAGCAAAAGTCGATTTAGTTAAATCAGCAGATCCTCCGATTAAGAAAGGATAACTCTTTGCTAAAGAATTGATTACTTGTCCTGATACTGCTCTCGTAGAATCTCTATCGTCCTCGGGAGCATTATAGTAAATATCATTTATCTTAATAGGTTTATGACTATTTATTAATTGATTGAATTCTTTTTTATCTTTTATTAATTCTAAATTTTCATTAAAAGATATTATCTTTTTTCTATTTCTATTTGCTATCGTTTCTTTAAATAATTCTCTAGTATCTAGCGAAACGGTAAAAGGCATTGTCCTAAGACCTAATTTGTTTTTAATGGCTAAGATATCTTCTTCTGATAAAGGACTTCCATGCACTTTAGCAGTTCCTTCATTTTCACTATACTTACCGATAACAGTCTTTATTTCGATAATTGTCGGTTTAGTAGAAGCCTTTGCTTTTATTATAGCTTCATCGATTAAATCGATATTCTCACCATCATTTACAAGTATATAGTTCCATTTTTGGGACTCAAACCTCTCTTTTATATTTTCACTAAAAGAATCTTTTAAATTACCATCTAGTGTTATATCGTTTGAATCGTAAAGTAAAATCAATTTATTCAACTCTAAGTGTCCAGCTAATGAACAAGCTTCATAAGAGACTCCCTCAGATAAATCACCATCACTACAAAGAACAAAAGTATGATAATCGATAATATCTTTTCCAAAGTATTCTCTTAAATAAACTTCGGAGATGGCCATTCCCACAGCCGTAGCGACTCCTTGTCCTAAAGGACCAGTTGTAGCCTCAACTCCTTTAGTAATGCCATATTCAGGATGTCCTGGTGTTAATGATCCGATCTTTCTAAACTTTTTCAATTCTTCGAAATCAAGGTCATATCCAGCCATAAATAAAGTCGCATATAAAAGAGCCGAACCATGTCCAGCCGAAAATACGAATCTATCTCTATTTATCCATGTCGGATTATCAACGTCTATCTTTAAATGATTAGCATAAAGAGTCGTAATTATCGGTGCTGCTCCAAGAACAATTCCTGGATGACCGCTATTAGCATTAGCAATCATATCGATCCCTAACCCTCTAATATTATCAATTACTTTTCTTAATTCATTGGGTTCTTCTTTTTTGATATTTAACACAAAAACACCTACTATCTCATCAATTCTTTATATAATTCTTCTAATATTTTAGAGACACCCTCATCTTCATTACTGGCCGTAATAACATTAGCTACTTTCTTCAAGTTTTCCGAAGCATTTTCCATAGCTACTTTAATATTAACACTTTTTAACATCTCTATGTCATTATCAGCGTCTCCTACTGCCATCGTTTTATCAAAAGGTATATTCAAATACTCACATAGTATTCTAACGGCATTCCCCTTAGAGACATTATTAGCCGTTATGTCAAAGAACATTCTCTTACCAAAAAGCCTATCACCTAATACTTTATTTGCTATTCTGACTTCAGGAATACTAGCTAATTGTTTTTTTACTAACTCCATCGTCAAAGGATCAAAAGATTGAATTATTACTTGTGTTATCTCTTCATCAATAAGTTCAGAAAAAGACTCGACTTGTTTTTTTCCGACTTCACCTTCAAGTATATTAGTATAACTATGTAAAAGTGAATTTGCTATAAAAGACAAATTATTTTTGTTAATTAAATCTTCTAGTTTTAAGATTGTTTCTTTAGTTAAAGAAGCTTTATAAATGACCTTTTTAGTAATATAGTTATATATTTCTGCTCCATTTGAAGAAATTGTATAAGGGCTTGCTAAATACTGCCTAGCATAGTTAACTGCATAAGACAGTGGTCTTCCGGTACTGATAACTATCTCGATTCCAATGTCTCTTAATTTTTGAAAAGTCTTCTTGTTATTTATAGAAACTAATCCTTTATTATCCTTAAGAGTTCCATCTAAATCGACAAAGACAATCTTCACATTTTTCATGCTATCACCTATTCATATAATACACTAAAAAAGAAAATTAGTAAACTAAAGAAAAAAAGTAAACTTAAAATTTACCATAGAATATTTCTGATTTTGCTAATTTTTTCGGACTTAAATCTTGAAAGTCTGGTTGTGAAGAATCGACTATTTTTATATCTTTATTCGTACCTTTAGTAAGAGATTCTATAAATAAAAAATTTAACCTTAAAACATCTTCTGATGAACAACTAGCTTTCAAATGATCTAATGGAATTCCTACGGCTATTAGAGAATCATTTATAACAAGAGGTCCTCTAAAGTTAACTTCATCTATAAAGTAATCGAACTCTTGAGCTCTAGGATATATAGGTTTTTGTTCTAATTTTTCACGATCTAAAACTAAAGCGTAATTACCAAGAACATATTGATCAAAAAATGATTGAAATCCCCTTTCTTTTTTCATATGTTCATCCATTGCTGTAGCTTCAGCTACTCTAATAAGATTATCTTTCCTTTTTGGCATTATAATGCCACTACTAAGAATTTCAACTAATTCTTGACTATAACCCAATTGTTTTCTATACGATTCTATCGGTATTCCATATGTATAATGCGGTTCCATTTTGTACTCCTTAAATAACATTTGTTTTATATAGTAACCTTTTTTTACCAATTTGTCAAAGTCTTTCTAAAAATAAAAAGAAAAGATTCCTTTTCTTTTAAGATTAATTTTGATCTGTTTGTGGCACTTTCTCTTTTGTTAGAGGTTTATCTAAACTATCACGCCAGTTGCCAGAAGGCATAAATACGGAAGTATCTAGTCCTCTCTCTTTAACTTGATAATAATTATCTAATTGTTCTCCAGTCAAACATCCAGGTTTCCTACTAAAAAAATGATCTCGATAAAAACTATACCAGGTAACAAACTCTTTAGATTCCGTCGGAAGTACTGTTTCGGAAACATCTGATGTATCGACACCAAATCTTTTAGATTGGTTAGCTAAGTATTCTAAATAAAATTTAAGTTCTTCGGGATCACTCTTATTTATCCCATTTTTAGTTTCTTGATAAGAAACTGCTGTATCATGAACTCTCCACCAAAAAGAAACTTCATCAGTTATCTCATCATCGCTTGAGCGATAGTATTTTCCAGGATCTATGCCGACGATTCTTTTTTCTTTAGTTTTTTCAACATAATTATCTATATCTTTATCATTGTATAAAGAAATTTTCTCAACACGAGAACCATCTGAATGACTACGCCCGTTGACTAATTCGCGAATTCTCTCATCGGGATCAACAACGTTCCATTCATAAGCATAGTTAATTCCATCATTTCTACTTATTAATCTATAGCCGCACATAGGACGAACATCTCCCATGATTTCACTAATATGATCTAACAATGGTTGAATCTCTTCATCTAATGGCAATAATGAACCTCTTATTTCTAGTATAAAAAATTCTTCTCGAGAAAAACTAGCTTCGATATTAAGTTTATTAATCTTACATTTAGTCCTACCTACATGAGTTCCTTTAGGATAAAACTCGTTATATCTTTCTTGAAGAAATACTTCAAAATCTTTTGAAGTTTTTACGTCTCTTGCGTCCATTTACAATTCCCCCTATCGACTTATTATTGTAACACTTCTAAATATAATTACAAGTATTACTCTTCTTTAGTAACTTTTAAAATATCGGATAAGCATCTCGTTATACTAGGATTACTCAACGCTTTAAATTTCACATCCGGATTTTGAAATGTCGATTTATCTCGTTCATATATATGAGTACTAAGTTCAGTAATATCATTTTCTGGTGATTTTTTCATCCACTTACACGTTATCCTACCAATATCAACTATTCTCTTTTCTATTCCAGCTTTAAAAGGCACAGAAATAACCGAAGCATCTATTTCACCTAAGCATTTTAAGTCTTCTATCATATCAGAAGTTTTAGGTGATACTTGCTTTTCATCATCATCGAGATACATAAAAAAATCGGTTCCAATAGGTATATAAAGTCCTTCTAAAATACCACTCATAGCATGTGCTTTTGTAACGGATTCTAGATCACTAAAATTTGGGTTTTCTCTAAAAAACAAATAATATGCTTTACAAAGAGAATCATGATCTTGAGTTAATGACAAATGATGGTCAAATTTAGCTAACCAATCAATAAGTTCAACTTCTTCCTCTATCTTTTCAGTCAACATAGGATGATATAAAACAGGTTCCATTTTTTCTAAATATCCTTCTTCGTCTTTAACAGTCTCGGTTCTTCCAACAAAAGACAATCCTACACCATCTGTGTATCTAGCCTCATATTCTTGATGATCTAAAGCAAAACAGTGACTATATTCCGTTAACTCTCCATGACAATATTTAACTCGGTGAGTTTGTTTCCCGCTTTGTCCGAGTTCAATCCTCAATTCTTTTTCTAAATAATCTTTAAACACGCGTTTAAATAAAGGTGCAGCGGTTATCATTTCTGGAGCTGTATTTTTATCCCCTAATAACGAAAGAAAAGTCTTTTGCATATTTTCTTCATCAAAGCTCTTTTTATTATCATCAGCTGCTCTCCATATAACAGAAATATATGAACCATCTCTATACGCAAAATGATTGCTATAACTTGGTTTATTCACATTTTCATTTTCTTTATCCATAAACCCTCCTAGAAATATTATATCATATTTTTAAATAGTCCACATATATGTATATACTAAAATTCACCGACTATATAAATTAATTATTAAAAAAAACATCTTATTAATAAGACGTTTATATTTTATTTATAAGCTTAGTGTTTAATTAATTAGATTAATCCAATATCTTCTAGTGAAAGTTGTCTTTCCTTCTTTTTAATTAATAACTTTATTTTCTAAAATTCCTCCATTGTTTTCTATTACTTTAATTGAACCATAATTATCATCATCACAAGTAATCAATGCTTTTTCTAAACCTAATTCTATAGCTTTTACTAAAGCTAATTTTAATATCAAAGTTCCAAATCCTTGTTTTTGTCTCGAAAGCCGAATACCATATCCAATGTTACCTCCACGCTTGTTCAACTCTTCGGTAAGATAGTGTCTAATACTTACTTCACCGATAAAAGATTTTTCATCAACTAACCAAAAATAACTTGATGGGACTCTACCGGGTTTTAAATCTATTCCTTTTTTGTATTTTTCAAACTTATCTAAAATATCTAAACTTGGTTCCGTAAAACCATATGATTTAACATTGTTTGTAATGTATTCATCATAAGCTTCTTTATATGACTCTAGATATTTTTCATTCGGTACAATTAATTCTATCATTTTCAAAATCCTTTCCAATTATTTTTTTATAAATATTACATCTTTTAATAGTTCTTTATGTTTCTCCTTATAAATTACTAAGTCTTTGTCTATAATAAGAAAACTATAATTATTTATGTTTTCTGTTTTCAAATTTTCCGTCCCACTCTTTCAAGAACTCATCGACATATTTTTTCATAAATTCTATTTTTTAATCAGCTAGTTTTTTGGCTGTTTTAGTATTCTTGTTTTCACCTAATTTAAATAACTTGTGATAAAATCACTTTTTTACACCTTTTGTTATAATAACTCATTAGCTTTTTTTATTATTTCTTTTCTAAGCATAAATTTATCTAAAATTAAAATATCGCCTTCAAATTTTTTGCCAAAAAGTTTTTCTAAATCTTGTTTTGATTTTTTTGAATCCGTTATTATATAACTTTTTCCATCTTTTAATGAGATAATGTTAATCATCCACTCACTATAATCACTAAACACACTTTTTATTAAATCTACTTGTTCTAATGTTTTATTACTATTATAA
Organism: uncultured Muribaculaceae bacterium; assembly: GCA_964616485.1. Taxonomy (GTDB): domain Bacteria; phylum Bacillota_I; class Bacilli_A; order RF39; family UBA660; genus RUG13868. The sequence goes on along the minus strand of CAZTRB010000001.1, from coordinate 124,460 downwards.
ATAGTTAACTGCCCGAATACATCCGGCAAATTTATATTTTCTTTAGTATTTTTAATGTCGTTAATTATTGCAGATTTTAAATCCTTTAAAATCTCTTCTTCACAAGCACTAAAATATTCCTTCGCCCAGATGTTACTTAATTTTCCAAATTTAACTAATTCGTTATATGCTTTTATATCTCTTTTAGTTGTTATATTTGCTTTCAAATTTAGAGTATTATCTAAAATACCTGCAGTAAGTAATTTACACAAATCTTTTGTTAATAAACCGGTTTTATTTAGTTCAACAAATTTTTCGTAAATAATTGTGCATACAGAACCAATAAATTCTATTTCTGATTTGTCAATTTCTTTATTAATCTCTTTTTCTTTCCAAAAATCTTCATAACCTGTATGGTGATCTATAATTCTAATTATTTTGTCCATTCTTACAATATTATCAAACATATCGGGGTTTGAAACATCTAATATAATAAATTCGTCATTAGCAGTCGGAATATATTCTTCAAAAGACAGATTAATTTTTTTAATTAAATTAGGGATACTTTCGTTTAACAAAGAAGTCGTAACAGCTTTAGCTGGAATATTCAAAGCTCTTAATAGTATTGCATATGCGATACACCCAGCATAAGCATCTATATCAATATATGTACTACCTGAAGTTACAACTACATTTTTAATTTTTTCTCTTAAATAAGAAGCAAAATAATCATAATACTTATCTTGTAATTCTTTTAATTTCCAATCTTTACCTGTAATTACTTTTCGGCAATTATCGGAACCACATGTACACTTAAATGAATAATCATTATCATCTAGCAAACCATAATCTTGTGTTATTTCTTCGCCTTTTTTTATATCTCTCATAGCAACAACCGTTATTTCTCCACGAATCCCACAATTTGCATTGCAAGAATGATTGACATAAACTTTTTGTAATTTAAATTCTTCTTCATTGGTTGCCCCAAGCCAATATTCGTCTGTTATGGGCCAATAACCATCTGGACAATCTTCGTTTGTATAATGAAATATTTCTTTTTTAGTTAATAAATGTCCACCACGGATATATATCATTTCGCCTTTCTTTATATCTTCAATAGCAAAGGTTCCCTTACCACTAAGGCTTTTTTCAAAAACCTTTGTCTTTTTTGATATTACAGATTTAACCATATTTCCTCCATTATTAATTTTTTATCTTCATTTTTAAAAAATAATATATTTAATTTTCACATTAATTTGATTAATAATATAAAAATATAATAAAAAGAAAAAGAGCTTTAGAACAATTTTATTATAACATATCCGTTTTAAAATAAAAGAAAAAGAACGAATATTATCGTCCTGATTTAATTTTTAATTTAGAAAGCAAAAGATGTTAACATTCTTTCGAACAAATAAATTACTAATTATCCATAACTATTTAATTTTAATGTTTATATTTATCTTGTCTAATAGTTCTTCATATAAAAAGGTGCGTTTTGCACCAATTTAATATTTTATTTAATTAACTCTATACTTTGAAAATAATATTTCCCATCAACTATTTTAAATGTGTATTTGTATGAATTATATAAATTCCAATTTGGTTCTTGTCCAGACTCTAAAGATTCAAGTATATTTGTTTTTCTATCACTGTCTTTATAATAATCATTTTTTGGTCCTTCACTCCACTCGGAAAAAGCTACTTTTTTATAAACATATAAATAATCATTATTTTTTTCTGCTTTTACTATTTTTTTATAAGTTTGGTCACCAGGACCTGGACCACAACCGTCACAAGTTGTAGATACTTTTAGTGTGTCGTTTTCTATAACAAAGTAGAAGTAAGTTGTAGAATACCTTCTCTCATGTTGATCCCAGGGCAGGCTCTTTATATCATCTATAGTTATCGATACCGGATTTAAAATAACTTTTTTTAATGCCGCATTCATTTCATTTATAGTAATTGCTGTTGTATCATCTGAATCACATCCAGGAATGGATTTTCCTTCTTTTCTGATTCTCGACAAAGCGGTTACGATTAATTCATACTTTGGGAGATTCAATTCATATTTATTAGATGAAAATAGTATTTCACTACTATATCTTAAGGAAGAACAACCCGCATTTATTTGTTCCAGAGTATCCATTGCATCTTCCACTATCTTATCACTTGGATTAATAGTTACAAGACTATTTTCATCTTTTTTCTCATTCTTTTTTTCTTCTACTTTTTCTTTTTCTTCTCCATTCTCTTCTTTTTCATCTACTTCATCATTTCCTTTTTCTTTTTCTTCAGTTTTAGTATTTAATAATTCTTTGTCATAAACTATATAACCTACTAATCCAACTATAATTAAAGCCATGATTACTAAAAATATCATATTACTGTTTTTCTTTTTTGGCTCATTATTTGGGGTGTTTTGAACTTCTTGATATTCACTGTTCATTAATTACAACTCCTTTTCTATTTTATATCTTAATAATATAATAATTATTAAATATTATCAATCATTATCAAGAGTAAAAGTTGTCTTTATAACAAATGTGTAAATCACATTTATCTTTCAATTTCTTTCTAATGATTATTTCATAAAAAAAATCAATTCTTTTTCTAGAATTGATATTTATCTATAATTGAACATAGGTTCAACTAGATTTCTTACTGGTGCCGAAAGACAGAATTGAACTGTCCGCTGATCCTTACCAAGGACCTGTTTTACCACTAAACTACTTCGGCATAAAACAATTATAACAAATTAATTAAATTTATCAAATCGTTTTACTCTTCTCTTTGGCTGTATTAATGTTTTTAGTCCTACTCATAGTCTCATAAAATAGTTGTTCTTTTTTTGATAAGATATCAAAACCAGTCTTAACATATATTATAAAAAGAATAACAAATAAAATTATCGTAAGAGGAATTTCTATTTTAAGAGGATATTTTAACACGAACCAATTGATGATGAAGAAAACTTCTCCAGAAAAAATATATCGTAATATATACCTATATATTAATAGATAAAGCTTTGGTTTCTCGCCTTTTTCATCTACTATCTTTATATTTACTAAATATTTACCTATCGTATATCCCTTAAAAATAATAACGTTTATAATCATATATATTAAAAACAAGAAATTGTATAGTTCAAATACTTGATTCTTAAAAAATATGAAAATAATGATATTATATATGAAAAAATCGACAGCTACTGCAAGCAGTCTTCTTAAGAAAGATACTCTCTTTCCTTTTTCATATGACATTTCATCTAACTTATCTCTACTAGGTAAAAGAAAGCTAAACATTGGCGTTATTACGTAACCCAACAAAGAACCCAATGTATTTAAAATTAGATCGTCGACGTCGAACAAACGATAAGGTCTTGGATAAATACCATATAGTCCACTTAATTGTGTAAGTTCATAAAAAAGACTTAAACAAAAACCTAACATCAAGACTTCCTTCCAACTCTTTTTAAAATAATATCTTAAATATATACCAAAAGGTAACGTTAGTACTATGTTAAAAAGATTAGTGTATAGGACAGGTTGTTTTAAAGCGATAAGATATGTGTTCGGTTTAGTAAAGACGAATTTAGACTTTTGAATTATATCGCCTATAAAGTTAAAGGGTTTTAACTGGATAAAGTCTCCTTTCATCTTTAGTACTTCGCTAACTTCAGGTAAAGGTAAAATTACCATAAAAAAAGCCGTCAACATATACAATACGAAAGAATAAACGATTAAGTTACGAAGAAAAGGAATCGAACCGTATTTTCGATATTGTTTAATCATATAAGGTAGTGTTATTAGAAGCGCTAAAACTGGAAACGCTACAATAGCCGTCTTTATTGCCACTTGATACGTATTCATACTTTCCTCCTTAAAGATACTAATATAATATATCATAAAAGTTGTTTTATCTAAACACTATTTTATGATATAATTAATTTGCAGTTGTTCTCGTAGCTCAGCAGGATAGAGCAATCCCCTCCTAAGGGATAGATATGGGTTCGAGTCCTATCGGGGACACCATAATAGTCATGAAGAGTCTTATTTATTAAGACTCTTTTTTTACAAAAAAAAAACTACGATGTAGTTTATAATCTAAAGAAATTTAATAGAACTAAAAGTGAGATGTTTGCAACTTTCGTTAATTGATACTTATATGTATACATAGCTTCTGAAATAGCGATAGCATTATCAACAACGTTTACTAGCCAGCTTTCAGCATACTTTGGTAAACGGTTAATAGCGATGGGAAACATATGAGTTAAAATAATATCTTTTTCTTTATCATTGAGGTCAAAATATTTGGAAGCAAAAGCTACCGCATATTTAGGATGATTAACTAAGGTGTTTAATTTTTCTTTAATTGTAAAATCGATATTATCGACTAAGAAAAAGTCGTGTAAAAGTCCCGCTCTTGCCACTTCTTCGTAATCTAGTTTTAGCATTTTTGCTAATTTATATGAGTAATAAGATACTCTAACAGAATGATCGTAACGATTCATTCCATGATGAGTAACTTCTTTAGTCTTTATAAATTCTTTATGTTCCAATATATCATTAACTATATTTGTATATTGCATATCACGACCGGAATTGTTTTTCATATATTTTTTCCACCTTTGTATTGTTCACATTTGCATGTGATACATTAGATATAAAGACATTATAGCACAATCAATATAAAAGTAAACAATTTTACATTTTTTCTCAAATACTTTACATATTCTGCTCGTTTCAAATGCAAACTAATTTAAATAAATTGTAATTGCTCCACTAATGTCTGTTCGATAAACTCTTGTATTATAACGTTTTAATATATCTAACACAATGGTTGAAGGGTGATTATAACGATTGTTTCTTCCAACAGATATGACGGCAACTTTTGGTCTAATTGTGTCAACAAAGTTGTCGCTAGTTGACGTTTTCGAACCATGATGTCCTATTTTTAATATATCTACATCTTTAATAAAAAAATTATCTAGGAATTTATTCTCTATTTTAGACGATGCATCTCCCGTCAACAAGATTTTTTTCTCGTTTATAATTAGATAATTAATTATACTACTATCATTTTCATCACTATAACTATAACTTTTAGATAGCAGTAAAATATCATTTATCTTTTCTATTTTGGTAGTGATTTTTTCGTGTTTAATATTTTTAAAAATTAATTTGTCTCTTATTTGTTTTTCTAGACTATTATAATCGTTACTATTAAAATAAACTTCCTCTATTTTAAACTTATCGATTAAAACAGGTGCTTCTTTAACATGATCACTATCCCCATGAGTTAATATTAGCTTATCTAACTTCCTTATACCCAGAGATTTCATAACTGGTATCGTTATCGTCTCTACGATCGAAGTCTCATCTCTTCTTTTCCACTCATCATTATAAAAATATGTTTTACCGCCCGTATCGATTAAAATATTATAATTTTTCGCACTAATTAGGATAGAATCACCTTGTCCAACGTCCAAAAACATAATATAGTCTTTTGTAAATATGTAGTTATAGTTATAATGGAAAATTAAAAGTAAAATAAAGTATATATATTTAATCTTTCTTTTCATAATAAGTAATAAAATAATATAATAAACGATATAAAAATATAACTCTATCTTGGTAAATATCAGCATCGTATCAATGTTAGAAAAAAAGATGCTGCTACTTTCAAATATTTTTATTAGATAAATTGCAACTAGATCAAGTTTTTTAAAGAACAGTATTAAGAACGTTAAAGGAAATAGCAAAGCCGAGACTATAGGTATAAATATAATATTGTACAATACTGAAAGATAATTTATTTCATAAAAGTTATAAAGAGTAATCGGTAACGAGGCTAAAAAAGCTATCAAATATATCCGTATAGTTTTCTTTTTCTTACTTAGTTCTTTGTTTTCATCATTGAAAATAACAATAAAAGAACTAACTATAACAGAATATAAAAACCCCATATCAAATATATAAAACGGATTAATAAATAAGAGTAACGTGATACCAAAAGATATATATTTATAAGGATTATTCTTAATTTTTAACAGTTTAAAAACTAGTCTTAAAAAGTAAAAGACCATTGCTCTTAACATCGAGACACTTCCTACTAGCATATAATAAGCTAATAAGATAATTATTATTAATGTTTCTCTTAATATTTTTTTCTTCTTAATAACTTTAGATAGTACTAATATTATCATTGCCAAATGAGAACCAGATATCGAAAAAATATGATAAATACCGATGTTTTTATAAGAATCTAAAATCTCTTTGGAAACATCTGAAGTATCACCAAATAAATAAGCCTTGATATAAGGATAACTCTTATAATCTTTTGTCTTTTCTATTAAAAAGTTTTTTAATTTAAATACATAGTCTTGCTCTTTATCTTTATACTTAAAACTATCGATTTTCAATGTATAAAAAATATTTTTCAAATAATAATATTCTCTATAATCAAATAAATTTACATTAGTATTTTCTCTTTGATCTTCTAGAGAACCTTTGATTAAAATACGATAACCTAATTTATAGTCTCTAATAAAGTCTTCCTTTTCTTTTAATTTATCAAAATAATAATATCCAATTAAATTCTCTTTACATTTTAAATTCATTCTAAGTTGATTACCATTTAAAGAGATTTTTTCGATAATACAATCGAAGTCATTTACCGAAAGATCATAGACACTTTTCTTTTTAATTACCAAAACTCTCGTAATTACAAATAAAATACAAACAATAATTAAGATATAGTAAAATAAATTAGACTCTAATATTATCTTTAATCTTTTCAAAAGTAGCTTTGCCTATCCCTTTAACATTCATTATTTCTTCGATCATTTTAAAATTACCATTATCGTTTCTATAATCGATTATAGCTTGAGCTTTAACTTTACCTATTCCCTTTAATTTCATTAAACTATCAATGTTACTAGTATTAATATTAATTACCGTATCTTGATAAACGACTTTCTCTTCTTTTTTTGATTCTTTGATAGTTAATTTATCAATAGAGATAGTCATTCCTTCAGTGATTATTTCTTTCATATTTAAATTTTTAATATCAGAAGATTCTAATAGCCCACCGGCTTCTTTTATAACGTCTTCTACAGTACTGTCTTCTAAAACGATGTATGTCCCGGGACGTCTTATTTCTCCATCTATGTAAACACTAACTTTCTTTACTGCTAATTCTTCACTTTTTATTTTTTCTTCTATAAAGAAGGTTTCATTATCTAACACTTTAACCTTTGATTTTTTAAAATTTAAAGTAACCAAAAATATTATCACAACTAAAATTAAGACTATAACGATTTTTCTATTATAATAAATAAAATCTTTTAACATAGTAAAATATTTCATAAAAAAAATAACCTCCTATAGAGATTATTATTTATCTAACATTTTATTCCTAACTTTTTACAGTTGGCTTCGATTGCTACTCTTTGAACGATAGCTAAGGCCATTATTAGAGAAAGAGTATAACTACCACCATAACTTAAAAAAGGAAGAGGTATACCGGTAAGTGGCATCCAGCCCATAATACCTAGTAAGTTAATAGATATATGAACAAAGATATAAATAGCTATTCCATAACACATGACGCTACCTCTACTAGTAGAGCTCTTATTACCGATGAAGACGATTTTGAGTAACATTATAAAATATAAAAGCATGATTATTACAGCTCCAACGAAGCCTGTCTCTTCTACTATAATAGCAAAGATAAAGTCAGTATGGGGTTCGGGTAAATAAAGATGTTTTTGGGTACTCTTTCCTAATCCTTTACCAAACAAAGAGCCGTTGTTAAAAGCAATATAAGCATTACAAACTTGATTCCCCGTCGTGTAAAATTTCTCTTCTTCACAAGGGTTTTGATACTCTGTAATACGTTGTTCTTGCATTTCTAGTTTTTCTGGAGTTATTATATAAACTACAAAGAGCCCCGCTAAAATAAGAAGCGCGCTTACTGTAGTTACAGTAAATTTATGTGATTTCTTTAAAGGGATTAAAAAATATAGTAAAAAAGATATTATTATTATTATAAAAGACGTTCCAAAATCTCTTTGGCCAACGACTAGACCAGCTATAAGTAAAACGATAGCAATTGGGAATATTGCGCTACCTAATTGATCCAGTTTACTTCTTCTAGCTTCAAAGAAGGCAGCAAACCACACTATAATAACTACTTTTACGACTTCACTTGGCTGAAATTGGAAAAAACCTAAATCGATCCAACTTTTAGAGTTATTTACTATTCTCCCATATAAGATTACCCATACTAAAAGACCTATCATTATTATTATTCCTAACCAAGATGCTCCACTATAAAAGGTCGACTTAACTCGTAGAACAGATAAAAAACCAATAAGACCAATACCTAATATAATTATTTGTCTTCCTAAATAAGCCTCTGGCGACTTCTTGTGTCTAACAAAAGCAGCGACATTAGATGCTGAAAAAATCATGAGTGTTCCAAAGACTAAAAGGACGACCATTATAAAAAGCAATGTCTTATCGACATGTTTAATCGTTTGAATTGTTTTTTTTAATCTTTTTTTCAACACTTTTATAATACCTTTACCTTTATTTATATATACAATTATACAATAAATGCCAGTATTTAAAAAGTATTATTAATATTATAGTGTCAAGAAAAAAAGAATTAATTACTTAATTCTCTTAACCATTTATTTGACTCATTACTTCGTTTGCAAAGTCTTCGTTTCTCTTTTCGATTCCTTCGCCTACTTTATAACTAACCATTGCTTTAACAACTGAATTATTTTGTTTTAAATATTCTTCAACTGTAACATCCGGATTTTTAACAAATTCTTGTTCTAAAAGGCAGATCTCTTTATAGTATTTATTAATTCTTCCTGCAACCATCTTTTCAGCTATATCAGCGGGTTTTCCTTCATTTATAGCTTGTTCTTTAATAATGGCTTTTTCATGTTCTAAAACGCTTTCTTCGACGTCTTCTCTCTTAATATATAAAGGTTTCATCGCTGCTACATGCATACTAACATCACGTGCGACCTCTTCATTGTCTCCTTCTAATATCGTTAAAGCAGATATTTTACCACCCATATGTGAATACGTACCAAACACTTCATTATCATTCTTAGTCAACACTTCGAATCTTCTAAAACTAATCTTTTCTCCTATTTTAGCAACAAGAGCGATTAAGTATTCATTAATAGTACCATTTTCTGTCTTAACATTTAAAGCATCTTCCATCGAAGTAACATTAGCATTTAATAATGAATTACCAACATTAGTAATAAAATTTTTAAACTCTTCGTTTTTAGCAACAAAATCTGTTTCTGAATTTACTTCTAAGATAACTGCTTTATTACCAGAAGTTAAGATTTCACTTAAGCCTTCTGCTGCAATACGCGATTCTTTCTTGTTTGCCGTTGCTATTCCTTTTTCTCTTAGCCAATCAATAGCAGCAGCCATATCTCCATTAGTTTCCTCAAGAGCCTTCTTGCAATCAAGCATACCTGCTCCCGTTTTTTCTCTTAGTTCTTTTATATCTTGAGTATTAAACATAACTCCTCCTTATCCTATTAATTTTTCAATTAATTCATCTTTTTTTAATTTAGAATATCCTTTTATTCCTTGTTCTTTAGCTAAGTTTTTAAGTTCAGTGATATTCATCTTAGAATAATCTACTTCTTCTTTATTAGGAGTCTCTTCCTTTTCAACAGTCTTAACTTCTTCTACTGTTTCTTTAACATCAGCGACTTTTTCTACTTTTTCTTCTGCTTTTACTTCTTCTTTAACTATTTCTTCTTTTATTACTTCTTCTTTAGCAGTTTCTTTTTTAGCTAATTTATTTTTGTCTTCATCAGTTAAGAAATCTATCATTTCTTTTCCAGTAACTTCTGCAATAGCATTCGTTAATACTCCAACCATAAGTTTAACACTTCTTACTGCATCATCATTACCCGGAATAACATAATCAACCATATCTGGATCACAATTAGTATCGACGATACCAAATATAGGAATATTTAGTCTTCTAGCTTCTCTAATAGCAATCTCTTCTTTCTTAGGATCGACGATTACTAAAGCAGCTGGAAGTCTTTTCATATCACGAATACCTCTTAAGTTTCTATTTAACTTTTCGTATTCTTTCTTGATATTGATAACTTCTTTTTTTGGTAACAAATCAAACGTTCCATCTTGTTCCATTTTCTCGATTTCGTCTAATCTTCTAATTCTAGATCTAATCGTTTTAAAGTTAGTTAGAGTTCCACCAAGCCATCTTTCATTAACGAAGTAATTTTCTGTTCTAACAGCATTTTCTTCTGCAGCTTCTTGAGCTTGTTTTTTAGTACCTACAAATAAAACTTTCCCTTCATTAGCGACTATTTCTTTCATAGCCTCATATGCTTCTTCGATCTTTTTTACAGTCTTTTGTAAATCGATTATATATATATCATCTCTAGATGTATATATATATTCTCCCATCTTTGGGTTCCATCTTCTCTTTTGATGTCCAAAATGAACACCTGCTTCTAATAAATAATTCATTGACACAACTGTCATATTTTCTTTCTCCTTTTCGTTTTATCATCTATTAACTTCTAAAAACTCCACCATTACTGGCACTAGGAATCAAATTCGTTAATATGTTTATTTTTCTTCTTTTTTAGCAACTTTTTTTACTGTCTTAGGTTTAGCCGTTTCTTTTTTCACAGCTACCTTTTTAGGTTCTTCTTTTTTTGCCTCTTTAACTGTCTCTTTTTTCACAGCTACTTTTTTAGACTCGTCTTTTTTCTCTTCTTTAACCGTTTCTTTTTTAACGGCTACCTTTTTGGGTTGTTCTTCTTTAACTGCCTTTACTTCTTTTGTTTTTACTTCTTCTTTTTCTACTTTAGTAGGTGCTTCTTTGACTTTTAGAACTTCGATTTCTACTCTCTTTTCTTTATTTGTCTTTTCAGCTTTTCCTTCTAATGCAGCTTTTGCTTTTTTAACAAACTCTGTAAATATAGCAGGGTCTGAAATAGCAATCTCAGAAAGCATCTTTCTATTGACTTCTACTCCAGCTTTAGTTAATCCTTCAATAAATCTAGAATAACTCATATCATTATCACGACATGCAGCATTTATTCTCGTTATCCATAAACTTCTGAAGTCTCTTTTCCTTTGTCTTCTATCACGATAAGCGTATTGTCCAGAATGCATAAGTTGTTCTTTTGCTGTTTTATACAATCTATGTTTACTACCAAAATAACCTTTAGCAGCTTTTAATACCTTCTTATGACGTTCTTTAGTCGTTACACTATTCTTAACTCTTGTCATCTCTTCTTCCTCCCACTACACTAAATTCTTAAGTCTGTTATAATCAGCCTTACTTAATCTTTTATTCTTTCTCTTTTTTCTGTTATCGGCACCATTCTTTTTACCCGTTTTATGATTTAATCCCGATTTTTTCATAGTGATAGTTCCGCCTTTACGAACTTTTAACACTTTACTAAGTCCACTATGCTTTTTTATTTTTGTCATATTTTCCTCCTAATTATTTCTTTGGTATTAATAACATAATCATGTTTCTTCCATCAAGTTTTGGTTTTGATTCGATTTCCGAAATATCTTTCAGACGATCTGCAAACTTATCTAATACTTCTTTACCAATATCAGTATGAGCCATTTGGCGTCCTTTAAAACGAATAGATACTTTTATCTTGTCGCCTTTTTCTAAATATTTAGTAACTTGTCTAATTTTCGTCTCAAAGTCACCGACATCGATTACTGGCGATAGTCTAAACTCTTTTAGTTCTTGCATCGTTTCTTTTTGCCTTTTCATAGCTGCTTTTTCTTTTTTACTCTTCTCGTACTTAAACTTGTTATAATCCATCAATTTACATACTGGTGGATTGCCATTTGGACTTATTAAGACCAAATCAAGCCCGGCATAAGAAGCCAAAGTCAAAGCATCTTGAATCGATTTAAGACCTGTCTGTTCGCCATTCGGACCAATAACTAAAACCTGGGGAATTTTAATTTGTTCGTTAATTAACAAATTATTTTTTGAATTTGCTATACAAAACACCTCCATAAATATAAAAAGGTGGATAAATATATCCACCTAAAACAACAGTAATCATCTTTACAGCGTTTGACCCAAAGCTATTCGCAATCAGGTGGATGTGGATACATCTCTTTCCTTTTTTATTCACGTTTTAAATTATATTATAAATCGTCTTAATTGTCAACCTTTTTACTTTTATTAATGTTTTTTTTATGAGATTTCATTTCTTTTTTAAAATCTTCCATTTCATCTTTCTTATAAATAATAGTATTTTTATACATATATTTTAAAGTATAGACGACTACCATACTAGCTATTCCATAAAAAATATTTAATTTAATAGTTAAGCTAAGTGCCGCCAAAATTATAGTGATAATTGAAAATGTTATTATTCCATATCTTAACTTTTTTCTCTTATGATAATTTTTAATATTTAAATCATTCTTATTTTTCATCTATGTAAACAATCGAATAAACATACCTAAAAATACTAATAAACCAGCGATCAATATATAAGTAAATCCGATTTTTTCCTTTCTAGGTATATCTACTATAACTATCTCTTCTCTATTTTTTTCATAATCATCTAAATAGAGTCTTATGCTTTCTTTATCTTCTAAAGAAACAACGTCAACGTCTAAAAGATACTTTAAGATTTCGATACTTTGATAATCATCAAATAATTCTATTTGTCTCGTAGCACTCTCAAAAATAGATGCTAATATCTCTTTTGTTAGTTTATTGTTAATATCTAATCTTTGAACCTCTTTTAGACTGTATATATCCATATTTTTCACCTATAATGATTATAACAAAAGAAAAGATAAAAACCAATGTCTATTTTTATTGCATTTTAGTTTCTTTTTTGTTAATATATATATAGTTTAAAAGTGAGGTGAAACTATGCCAAATATAAAGAGTGCTATTAAAAGAGTTAAAACAACTGCTAAAGAAACAGTCGTTAATAATAATGTTAATATGAGAACAAAGACTTCTATTAAGAAAGTTACTAAGGATCCTGTTAATGAGGAAAAGTTAAATGTAGCTTTAAAAAATATTGATAAATCTGCTGGAAACAAATTGATTCATAGGAATAAAGCAGCTAGATTAAAATCAAAACTAACTAAAATGGCAAATAATGCAAAAGAAACTAATTAGTTTCTTTTTTCTTTACACTATTAAAAAACTTTAAAGAAGAATTAATCTGATATGTGTTAAAATAATATTAGGTGATGTTATGAGAAGGAAAATTACATTTATACTTTTGCTTATTAGTTTAGTCTTGATATTCAACAATAGAGAAAAGATTATGATCTACATGACTAGAACAATCTTAGCTCCAAAAGATATAACGCTAAACAATAAAAATGATTATTTTTTAGAATATGAATTCGAATATGTTAAGAACGTCGATCAAGTAGACCCTAGAAATAAAAAAGATTTATTAGATTTATATTATACAATTATTAATAGTGGTGTTTCTCAGTTTGAGTTTTACTGTCCTGAAGAATACAAAGACTGTTTAAAAGACGTAAAAGAAATAGCCAATAATCAAGATGATCTATCTAACATCAACGGTTTCGTTCATCCATATAACAGTTTTGATGTAGTAGAAACTTCTTATGATTCTTTTGGTAAAGTAAAACTAGAGATAATAAAGACGTATACCGATGTTGAAATAAAAGAATTGAATAATAAAGTAATTTATTTAATTACAAACGAAGTAAAAGACGAAAAAGATAAGAGAAAAATAATTAGGATAATTCATGATTACATAATTAACAATACTAAGTATGATAAAGCTAGAACGGACTATAATATAATTGAATTTGATTCTAGTACAGCTTGGGGAGTGTTTTTTGAGAATTATGGTATATGTAGTGGTTATTCAGATGCTATGGCTTTATTTTTAAATTATTATCAAATTCCAAACTATAAGGTAGCGACAGAAAACCATGTTTGGAATGCCGTTTATCTCGATGGTAAATGGTTGCATTTAGACTTAACATGGGATGACCCAGTCAGTGATGATAATAGAGATATATTAGATCATACTTATTTCTTAATCGATAATGAAAAGCTTAAAGCCTTAAATGATGCTCAACATATGTATGATGAGAAGATATTCATAGAAGTAGCCAGATAAAAAGACTTATATTTTCTATAAGTCTTTTTTTTATCCTATTCTCTCTTCTTTAATATCTTCTATCTTGTCGACTATTTCATCTTTATAAAATTTGAATGTACAATTAATAACTATGTATACTGGAAGTGAAAACATTATTCCAACGATACCAAACAAGGCTCCTCCGGCAACTACGGCAAAGATTGATACGACCGGATTGATATTATTCGTCTTACCAAATAATTTTGGAGATATTATATAACCATCTACTTGTGGGAAAATTAAACAGACGATTATCGTAGCGATAAAGACGGGTGTCGAGACGACCGATGCCAATACGACTGCGATTATATTCGTAATAAGTCCTCCAAAATATGGTATAACAGTTGTCAATGCTGCTAAAATACCTAATAATAGCCAGTTAGGATGTCCTATTATCCAAAATAGAAAAGAATATTCGACGAAATGAATACCGATAAATATCGCTAAACCAAATAAATATTGTCCTAGTTCTCTATCTAGAGCCGTAATATAATCTAGTCTTTTCTTTTTCCTTTTATTACTCTTTAAAAACTTTTTAAAATGTTGCCTTATTTTAGACATATCTGCTAAGAAGTAGATTGATAGTATGAAGACGATTATCATCGTTGAAAGGAAAGCTATCGACCTATTAACTAACTCAAAAGTCCCATCTGATACATATTTACCAACTGTCTTAATCAAGTTATCGAAGATTTCCGTAATGCTATTTTGAAATTCTCCTAGATTTATCTCGAATCGCGATGATATATCCCCTATTATCTCAGCGACCATCTTCGATAATAAAACTAATTGATCGTAAAGTAACGGTACTGTAATAGCTATTAATCCGATTACCACTACTACTAATGCCACTGTCACAATCGTCACGGCTAAGCTATTCTTAATGCCTTTCTTTTTTAATGTCTTAACGATTGGGTGCAAAGCATAAGCGATAGCAAATGCTATTAAAAAAGGCATTATTATCGTTATTATTTTATTTATTACTCCTCCCCAATAGTTACTAGTTATAAGTATTAAGTAAATTAGAGCAGCTAATATCAAGATGTTTAATAATTTAAAATTTAAACGTTCTTTAAACATATCTTTTCCCTCCTATTTTTCGATAATTATCGTTATCGGACCATCATTTATCAAAGCCACTTGCATCTCTGCTTTGAAGATACCTGTCTCTACGACTATTTCTTTCTTTAACTTTTGATTAAACTCATCGTACAATGAAGAAGCTTCATCACCGTTTAAAGCATTTATATAACTGGGACGATGACCTTTAGAAGTATCGGCATATAAAGTAAATTGTGAAACAGATAAGATACTTCCACCTACGTCTTTAACACTTAAGTTCATAATGCCCGCCTCATCATCGAATATTCGTAAATTGATTAATTTATTTATCATATAATCAATCCTTTTTGAATCGTCTCCACTCGTAAAAGAAACTAAGACGACTAATCCTTTTCCTATTTCTCCGACAACTTCATCTTTAACTCTTACACTGGCTTCTTTTACTCTTTGTACTACTACTTTCATTTCATCACCCTTATAACGTCATAAACATAACCTAAATTATTAATATCTCTTATAAAGACATTGAGACTATCTAAATCTTTTATCCATAAATCGACTTCTATCATTATCGTATTACTTCTATTTAAAGTCTTAACATTATCGATTAAAATATTACTCGGACTAGCTTTTTGCAATATTTCTAAAATAGCATTATTATAGTCTTTTAAAGTAATTATAATCGATGTCAAATATTTAGCTTTTATAACTTCATTCCACTTGACTGAAACCATACGATTATCTAAATATTCAAGGTTAGGACAATTGTTACGATGAACTGATATTCCCGACCCTTTCGTAATATAACCGATTATCTCATCGCCCGGTATCGGATTACAACAATTGGCAACATTAACTTTAATTTTATCGATACCTTCGACAATTATATCGGCATCCGTATTCTTAGGTGGAGCTTTTAACTTAACCTCGACAGGAATCTCTTTCTTATGAATAATTCCTACGATAAAAGAGGGGCTGAACTTACTATTACCGATTGCAGAATATAGTTCATCAAAATCAAATACTTTTGTTTCTTTTATTAAAACTTCAATATTTTCATCCGATAAAAACTCATGAATAGGTATCTTATTTTTTCTTAACTCTTTTTCTAATGCCGTCTTTCCTCTTTCGATATATATATCTTTTTCACTCTTTGAAAAATAGTTTTTAATTTTATTTCTAGCCTGAGTCGTTTTAACGATATTTAACCATTCTTTAGAAGGCTTAGTATTCTTATTCGTAATTATCTTTACGATATCGTTATCTTTTAAAGTATGAGTCAAAGGGACGATATTATTATTTACTAACGCTCCAACCATCGTATCACCGACAGCAGTATGAACACGATAAGCAAAATCTATCGGTGTTGCTCCTTTTGGTAATTCAAATATATCACCTTTAGGAGTAAAAACATATATATTGTTATTAAGTATTTCTTCTTTAACACTATTGACAAACTCTTCACTACTCATGCGATCTTCGTCTAATTCGATAATCGATTTAAAAAACTGTAACTTTGCTTCAGTAGGGTTCCTATTTTCATTCGCCTTTTTCTCTTTATATGCCCAGTGAGCAGCGACCCCATTCTCGGCAATCTCATCCATATCATAAGTTCTAATCTGAACTTCGAACAGAAAACTCTCCACTCCAAATATGGTCGTATGTAGCGACTGATAACCATTTACTTTAGGCATCGCTATATAGTCTTTAAACCTCTTAGAAATAGGTCTAAACTTCGAGTGAATAATACCGAGAGCCGTATAACACTCTTGCTCTGTATTAACGAGTATTCTTATCGCTAAAAAGTCGTATAATTCACTAAACTTCTTACCTTTTTCCATCTTTTTATAAATACTATAAATACTCTTACTTCTACCCTTTATTTCAAAATTTATATGATGAGCAACTAACATATCACTAACGATATTAATCATCTCTGAGACAGCATTATCTCTCTCTAATTTCGTCGTATTTAATTTTTCTGCTATGTCATAGAAAACATCCGGCTTTAAATATCTTAACGATAAGTCTTCTAACTCACTCTTTAATTTATGAATTCCCAAATGATGAGCAATTGGTGCTAGTATCTCTAACACTTCTTTTGCTTTAGTCTTTTGTTTCTCTACAGGAAGCGCCCATAAAGTACGCATGTTATGTAGACGATCAGCTAACTTTATAATTATTACACGAACGTCTTCACTCATACCGACGATAATCTTCTTATAATATTCTACCAATGCTTCATTTTCTGTCGAGAAATGCATTTTACTTATCTTAGTTACTCCATCGACTAACTTTGCAATCTCTTTACCAAAAGTCTCTTCTAACTCACTCTTAGTCACATCACAGTCTTCTAAAACATCGTGAAGTAATCCGGCACAAATCGTATTACAATCAGCATAGACACTAGTTAAAATAATTGCCGTAGCGAGTGGATGCTCGATATACGGTTCACCACTTACGCGATATTGGTCCATATGTTTTTCCATCGAAAAATCATAAACTTCCCTTATCTTAGAAAGTTCATCTTCTTTTTCAATATAAGAGCTCGCTTTTCTTAGCAACTCTTCAATCGTACATCCCTCGTTATTTTTTGTCATGACTAACCTCTTATAAAAACTCTATTTCTTCTCTCTTGTTTCTTTCTAGTTCTTTTTGTTTATCTAAATATTTAAGTAACAATAAATTATCTAAGTTTAAGATATCATCGACCATCTCAGCTAAAGTAATTCCTTTTTCATCTTTCCATTTACTTTGCATTAAAAAGTTCCAAACATCTTCTTTTTTAAGATATTCCTTCTTCTCTTTAGCTACCTCTCTTATTTTACAATTCATTGCCGGTGTAAGCCTTTTATATAAATCGAGCGAACTATTAAGACCAAATTCCATAAAAGCCTCCTAAATATTTATTTTAATTTATCTTCGTAATTTTTAATTAAATGACTGACCGATGCACAGCTCATAAAACAAATAATAGCCTTTTCGTGTTTTAATAATTTATCTGTACTATCATCATCAATCATCTCATATCTTTTTAAAAGATCCGTTATTTTCCTAGATGTAATACCCGGATAATCTTCTTGTTTCTCTCTATTACTATCTATTTCCGTCATATATACATAATCCGCTTCATTTAAAACCTTAGCAAAATCTTCATAAAATTGCTCTGTCCTAGAATACGTATTAGGTTTAAATATAGCTATCAACTCTTTATCAGGATACTTTTGTCTAATGGCAGCGATAGTCGCTTTTATCTCAGTCGGATGGTGGGCATAATCGTCTATTATTATAGTGCCATTAATCTCTTTTTCAGAAAACCTTCTCTTCGTATTCTTAAAATTATTCAATCCTTTTTCGATAGCTTCTATTGGTATATTTTCATCTAGTGCTACGATTATTGCTCCAACAGCATTTAAAACCATATGCTGACCATATATTTTCAAATCAAAATGATGACATAGTTTACCTTTGTGATATAAATCAAAACTTGATCCCAAAGGTGTTAATAATAGATTTTTAATTATGTAATCATTATTATCAGAAAAACCATAATAAACGACATCCCTTAAAAAGTCAATATCTCTTACATTTTCATTATCACCATAAGCGATGATTTTCTTAGTCGTATTATTTGAAAACTTTAAGAATGTCTTTTTTATATCTTCGATATCACTATAAATTTCTGTGTGTTCTAACTCGATATTAGTAATAATCGTATAATATGGTTGATACGCCAAAAAGTGGCGATTGAATTCGTCTGCTTCTAAGACAAAATACTCATTATCTTTTTTAGCATATCCACTACCATCTCCGATAAAATAATTAACATCCGTAACATTATTAAATATTTGCGTTATCATCGATGAAGTAGTCGTCTTACCATGTGTACCGGAGACGGCTATCGTCTTAAAATCTCTGCTTATCTTTCCAAGTATTTCATTGTATTTTTGAATCTCATTACCTAATTCTCTAACTCTTACAAGTTCTTTGTGATCATTAGGTAGTGCTACTGAATAAGTCACGATAACGTCCTTTTCTATCACATGATTGCTATCATAAAAGATCTTTATATTTCTCTTATCTAAACCCTCTTCAGTAAATTTGTATTCTTCGATATCATCGTAACCGATCACTTCGTTTCCTAAGTCATATAATATATTAGCTAAAGTACTCATTCCAGCACCTTTTATACCAAGACAATAATATTTCATAAACATCCCTCTTTGTATATTATTATACAATATTTTAGTCTACTATTGTATATTATCTTAAATAAAGTTGACAATCTCTCTTAAAGAATATTAAAATTAGGATAGATTAGGAGGGTTTATGAATTATAAAAAGTATATTCCTTTGGGTAAATTATTATTGGTTATAACGTTATTTTTTTATGCCAGTTTTTTTCAAATAATTCCCATTAAGTTATATGGTATAAATTATTATGATGTTTTAAACAGTGAATATATAAAATATGGACTCCAAATTTTCTCTAGTCTATGTCTAGCTATTATTTTATTTATGACTTATAGAAAATCTATTATCGAAGATTTTAAAAAATTCAAAGAGAATATAGGCCAAATAACAGACATTGCTTTTAAGTATTGGATCATTGGTTTGGTCGTAATGGCAATCTCAAATGTCCTTATTAATTATTTTTCACCAAACAATATTGCTAGTAATGAACAAAGCATCCAACTTGCTATAGAAACAGCCCCTATTCTCGCTTTCTTTCTAACTACTATATTCGCACCTTTCAATGAAGAAATCATCTTTAGAAAGAGTTTAAAGACGGTTATAGAGCATAAGTGGTTATTTATTATTCTTTCAGGATTATTCTTTGGTTCATTACACGTAATATCTTCCTTAGACAATTTTTATGATTTGCTTTATATAATACCATATAGTGCTTTGGGAATATCTTTTGCTTATATATATCATAAGACAGATAACATCTTCTCAACGATCTTTGTTCATCTATTACATAATGGAGTTTTAACAATATTATCTATTGTCGGAGGAATGATGATGCTATGATTACGAGAGAAGAAAAGAATGAAAAAGTATTCAATGATTTAAGAGACGATGAAAAGAAGAAAAGCATAAAAAGACTTTTTAAAATAAATGGTATTATATTTGGAACATTATTCGCATTATTAATAATCGCTTTTATCTCTTTAAGATATATTGGAAACTACGGAATAAAAGTAAAAGAATATGCCATCTATAAAGAAGACTTACCTCTACTTTTTTCCGGTATTAAAATAATTCATTTTGGTGATATTCATTATAATGAGTATTTAAGTAACACCAAGATTGAAGAATTAGTGTCGAATATAAATAGGACAAAACCAGACATAGTCGTTTTTACTGGGGATTTGATTGACAAGGACTACGAAATAAATGATACCAACAAAGATAAATTAAAAATTCTATTTAATTCAATTGATAGTACTTTAGGAAAATGGGCCGTATTAGGAAACGAAGATAAAGAACTAAGTAAAACTATTTTAGAAGAAAGTGGTTTTCAAGTACTTGATAATGAATCTTCTCTAATATATATTGATAACGAAAAAATACAGTTAATTGGTATTAGTGATATTTACGATAATATAGAAGACTTAGATAATGATATCTTCTCGTTCGTAATAGTTCATAAACCCGATAATACGACTAATATTTTAAACGGTATTGAAACGAAGCTTATATTAGCTGGGCATTCACATAATGGTCAAATAAGACTTCCTTTTATCGGTGGTATTATAAAAAAAGAAGGTGCTAAAAAATACAACGATGCCTATTATAAAATAGATGATACTGAGCTTCTTATTACTGGTGGTATCGGTAATAGTAATTATCATTTCCGTCTATTTAATAAACCTAGTATCAATTTAATAAGATTAAGAAAAAACTAAGATTTAAATCTTAGTTTTATTTTAGTTCTTGGAAATGATTTCCAGAATCTAAATATAATATTCCCTTTTTATTATCGAGAGTAGGATAAATTTCATGATAATAGTTTAATTTATCAAATGTGTTTGTATTTATATATATATAATTACCGTCTTTCATAAGCAATAAGAATCGTTTATCATCATATTCGCTCGGATCATATTTTATTTGCGATATTTGAACTCTCACTTCTTTATCTATTCTAGAATATTTATTTAAAAAATCTTCGTAAACCAAATCTGGTATGAAATTTATAACCTGCGTATAAGCAGCTATATAAGGTACAGTCTCTACTTCTTTCTTGTTATCTAAAACATATTTTTTATCGTTTTCTTTATAAAACAAAACATCATTTTCTACTATCGTAATTTCTATCTCTCCTTTTATCGTCTTATTAACGGAAACTTCTTTAATAAAAGGGTCTTTTAAAATTCTATTTTTAATCGAGATACTTAAGGTCTTAAAAAAATTAGGATAATTTTCTATTTTAGCTAGTTTTATTATATAGTCATCTTTTAAGTTGTTATTTCCATATATATAAATATTTTGGATTTTTAAAGACAAAGCAAAAGTTAGAAAGTAATACATACCAATAAGTAGTACTATGGTTAATAGAATGGGTACTACTTTAATCTTCTTTATTTTTTTTACTTTCTTCTTCCTTGCCATCTTTACTCCCAATTAACTAATTCTTGTTCTAAAATAAGATCTATATCATAATGTTTTTTTACTTGTTCTCTTAAAAAATCGATTAATTCTTTTATATCGTTACTAGTAGCATTATTATAATTCACGATAAAGTTTGCATGTTTAGTACTAACCATTGCTCCACCTTTGGTAAGTCCTTTTAAGCCTAGTTCATCGATAAGCTTCCAAGCAGATAAATCGGGTGGATTTCTAAAGACTGAACCTGCACAAGCCATCTCGATAGGTTGTGATTCTATTCTTCTCCTACGACGGTCATTGACAATTTCTAGCATCGTCTTACGATCACCTTTTTTTAATTGAATATTTGCTTCTATACAAATATAATCTCTGTTATTTTTTAAAAAAGATGTTCGATAATGAAAATCTAATTCTTTATTAGTAAGAGTAATTACCTCTAGATTAGGAGTAATTACTTTAGCACTCTTTACAACATATCCCATATCACTATTATAGGCACCAGCATTCATATATACTGCTCCACCTACAGTTCCTGGTATCCCTGTCGCAAACTCGAGCCCAGTTAAAGACTTTTTTATAGCTTGATAACTTAATTTTACTAAATTAACACCTGCTCCAGCTTTAACCGAAGTGGTAGAAAATTCTATGTTGTTAAATTCTTCTAATTTAATCAATACACCATTATAAATGTTATCACTAAATAAAGTATTTGACCCATTACCTAAAATCCTATATTTTATATTTTCTTTTTTTATGTATTTTAAAAGTAAAATTAACTTTTTTAAATTTTTCGGAGACACGATAAAACGAGCTACTCCACCCGCTTTATAAGTAGTGTAATTAATTAAGCTAACATTTTCTACATATTTACCAATGCTATTTTTTTCGATATATTCTTTTATTTTATTCATTTATGTCACCATTAATAAGATGTTCTATTATCTCAGCAATTTTAGTAGCGCTATCAATAACACCTAACTTTCTACTATTTTTCTTCATTTCAGTTATTAATTTTTCGTCGGTTAATAAAAGATCGACAGTATTTAAGAGGCTCTTATATTCAAGATCTTTTTCCTCGATTAATATACAAGCATTTTCTCTTTCCAATACTTTAGCATTTTTTAATTGATGATTATGCGTAACGTAAGGAGAAGGAATCATTATAGCAGGAATACCTATTGCCGTTATCTCGGCAATGGTAGACGCTCCGGCTCTAGTTATAATTAAGTCTGTCTTTTTAAGGACAGAAGGCATATCATTTATAGAATCAAAAATCTTAACATTTTTTGGTATTTCTAGACTGTTGTACATAGCGAAATAGTTTTTACCCGTTATAAATAATACTTCATAGGACTTATCTTTAAATTTACTAATTAGCCCTTTCATAAATTTATTGACTGACTGAGATCCAAGACTTCCCATAACGACCAACACTAATTTTTTACTTTCAGTTAACTTGTATTTGCTTTTTACAAGAGGTTTTGCCAAATAGGTTTCTTCTGCTCTAGGATTACCAGTAAAAACAACTTTGTTATTCTTAAAATATTTAAGAGTATCCTTTAAAGAGACTCCGATTACATCAGCATATCTTTTAAGAATTTTATTCGATAACCCCGGTATCGAATTTTGTTCATGAATAAAAGTCTTATAGTTTAATTTTTTTGCAGCTATTATGACCGGTGCAGTTATATATCCACCAATACCTAAAACAACATCGGGATTAAATTCTTTTATTATTTTAGACGCTTCTTTTTTAGCTTTAAAAAACATCTTAATCGTTTTAATATTACCAAAAACATTCTTTCTATTTATGCCTTTTAATTCTATTCCAATAAAATTAAAACCTAATTTTGGTATTATATCTTTTTCCATTCTATCAGTCGTACCTATATATAGAACTTCTAAATTAGAGTGTCTTTCTTGAAGTTTTTTTATAATTGCTACGGCAGGATAAATATGTCCTCCTGTACCGCCGGCACTTACAATAATTTTCATATGCCACCTCAACTTTATTATACCATATCAATGAAACACAATAATTTACAATAAAAAAAATGTGTCAATTTTTACACAAAAAAAAAGAAAGATATTATATCTTTCTTTATGCGCTTTTTCTTATTCCATCAAGATATTCATTAGGTTCAAAAGTATCTTCGCTGATACCTAAATCAGGAATTGATTCAACGACTTTCGCTAAATTTTCGTATTTTCTTCTAGTTGCATCTAAACTATCATTACTACCTATTTC
>CAZTRB010000001.1:0-100328 GCA_964616485.1 uncultured Muribaculaceae bacterium | reverse complement strand
CACCATTGTAATTTTGTTCACCAGGTGCAAGTCCAGGATTTATGTTTGGATCATTAGTCGGATTTGATGGTGATGTAGTTGGTACTACCGTTGGTGCTGGTGCCGGTGTATTTGGCTCTGGTGCCGGTGTATTTGGCTCTGGTGTTGGCGTAACTTGTTGTCCACCACCTTGGTTTATAGACTCTTGTTCTTTTTCTTGTCTTGCAGCTTGTTCTGCCGCTTCAGCCTTTCTTCTTGCTTCTGATTCTGCTTCTGCTTGTCTATTTTTTTCTGCAAGTTCAGCTGCTTTTTGAGCAGCAAGGTTTTCGCCATCGTCTTCAGCTCTTTGTGCTTGTGCCATTTTATCTCGATAATCTTCTGCTAAAGTTATTCCAGCTTTTGCAGCTTCTGCTGCTAATTCTTCTTGACTCTTCCCTTGACGAACACCTTCTCTTAAACTCGTTTTAGCGTCTTCAATTTTTTGAAGTTGATCATCGTGTTGTGCTTGTTCTTGTTGTTGAAGTTGAGTTACTTGAGCGTCTGCTTCCTTTTTTTCGTCTGGTTTTAGATTGTCATAACTCACTGGCTCTACCGTCGTTACAACTTTTGGAGCTGGAGGTTTTGAGGTTGATATTTTTCTTTCAGTTTGTACTGAAGCTTTATACCTCTTTCCACTTACGACTTGATATTGATCATATAAAGATAATTGTGATCTTCTAACATTATGAAGTTCAGCTAAGTTATTTGTAAGTCCTTTAATTTCAAGTAAAGTGTCTACCCCATCTACTGTTACAGCAAACGGAACGAATTCCGCAGTTGCTGTTTCCATAGAGCTTATATAATTATTTATTGCAGAACTTAGAAGAGGGTTTGCCATATCTATTTCTGATAATAATTCACGGTTTAAAGTAGGTTCTTTTGAAACTCTTGTAGCATAATCATTTAAACCATTTTGATACAACAAATTAACGAAGTTTGTAGTTAGATTTTCACTAGAATTTCTAGCAATAGAACGCATCTCATTAATATTTTCAACCATTCTATTTCTTTCTAAAATACAATTTTCATTTATCGTTTGATCAGAAGCATATTCATGGTTAATAACATCTAATAGACTACTGAATTCAAAGATAACACCAGATTCTGAAGTAATGACAAAATGTCCATTAGGATTATCTAGGTTTATTCCCGCTTTAGCAAGTCCACGATCCTCATGTAAGTATAATGCTTCACCGTTTGAAACTTGTGCTTGCATATACATATATGAATCGACCATAGCAGCAGCGACTGTCTTCGCTCCTTCTGTTAGTTTTAATGATTGATCATTTTGAACAAAAATCTCATCAACAGTAGCAATAAAGTCATCTGTATGTCTACTATTTAAAGTTCCTGCTTTTCTATTTTCATTAACTACAGCAAGTTTACTAAATAAATTATTTAAAACTTCTGTTGTCTTAGCGTCATTGTTTGTTAAATATCTAAATGGAAGTGGTTTTGTTGCAGTCGTTCCATATAGTGAAACGGTATTAATAAATGATTTATACCCATCCATTATTTTTTCATATGAGATATTAGTGTTTCCAAAGACTCTTAACATCTCTTCAGGACCGTAATTATTTACGACTACTTTAGCACATAAGAAGTCTTCCGTAAACGAACGTAAACGATTAGCATAATCTTCCGTAATACGGAAATTGTCTGATTGATGAGTTAAATAATTAGCCTCATAACCATAAGACAAAGCACTTACAACTTCTTTAAATTGACCAAAGTTAGTATATTGTTTTAAGAATTCTTGCACATTATTACCAAGTAAGAACATTCTTGTTGGCGCTGGCAAGTTAAGCTCATCTGCTAGAAGCAATACTTGTTGTCTTGCATCTATTTGCACCGTTGCTGTTGGTGTAACTGTTGGTACTTGCGTTGGTGTATGCGTCGGTGTTTGTGTCGGCTTTTGCGTCGGTGTTTGTGTCGGCTTTTGCGTTGGTGTTTGCACCGGTACTTGTGGTCCTGGTGTTATTGTACTGTTAATATTATTCGAATGCTGTGTCGGCATAGGATTAACAGGTACAGTTGTTTTGTTTTGATTTTTTCCAACAAGGTATCCAACAGCTCCTCCAGCTAATGTAAGTAGGGCAATACCTAATGCTCCAAGCTTTTTAGCAAGTCGCTTATACCATCTTCTATTAGCAGTTCCCGGTGGTGTAGATGTTTTAATTGGTTCTTGAGCGGTGTAACCAGGATCTTTTTTTACTAGCTTTGCTCCCGACAAATCTTTCGGATTTATACCAGTAGTATTTTTTGATGGCCCTGTTTTACCATAACTATCAAAGTTTTTATCTTCATTTTTAGTTCCCGTTTCACTTCCTGGCTTTGTTACACCTGGCTTAAGACTAGAATCTGTTCCTGATTTTGAAGTGCTCGGCTTGCTTCCGCCTGGTTTTGGTCCGCCTGGTTTTGGTCCGTCTGGATCTGTTTTAGGTCCTTCTGGCTTTGGCTTTGGTTCTGTTGGAATCTTTGTTCCATCTAATTTTTGTTCAATTTCAGCTGATGGAACAACATTTGAACTTAACTTCATTACTTCATCCGTAAGTAAAGCTCTAGCATTCGCATGAATTCTATCATAGTTTTCACGAGACAGTTCTCCATTTTTATGCTTTCTAGTAGCATCTTCTAATACAGAAACAAGTTCATTTTTTCTCTCCAAACGTTCTATTTCTTTTAAATCTTCTGGAGTTGCTTTTCCAGCTTCTCTTGCCATTGCTAGTTTTCTATATTGAGCATACTCTCTCATTTCATTTGAAATTTCTAGCTTCTTTACTGAAGCAGCTTCTTTTTCTTTTATTTCTGGTTTTGCATAAAGGTTCAGCTGTGCTTTATATTCTTCTATTTCTCTATTATAATTGTTAACTGCTTCTCTATAATCAGCTCTATGTCTATCATAAACTTCAGCATATTCTTGTGGCGTATTTCTACCTATTGCCATTGCTTCTCTAGCAAGTTCAATTTCTCTTACTCTTTCATTATTATTAATTAAATCTAAAAGTTCTTCTTTAGCTTGATCATTAAAGAATCCCATTTTTCTAGCATCATCAATCATATAGAATAAATTCAACTCAGTAAACTCTTTTGGAAGTTTTGGTTCTTTTAAAATTTTCATTTTTGGTTTATCAACAGCTTTTTCAATGTCGACAGATTCTAAGATTTTATTTGCTTCATTTTTCGCTTCTCTATAAGCAGCTCTATGTCTATTATAAGTTTCAGCATATTCTTGTGGTGTATTTCTACCTATTGCCATCGCTTCTCTAGCAAGCTCGATTTCATTTACTCTTTTATTAACGCTTCTTAATCTTTGAAGTTCTTCTTTAGCTTGATCATTAAAGAATCCCATTTTTCTAGCATCATCAATATCGAAATATAACTCTAACTCTTCAAATTCTTTAGGTAGCCTTGGTTTTTCTAAAGCAGGCTTAACTGTTGGTTCAACCATTGGTTTAGCTATTGGTTTAACCTCTGGCTTAACAGATTCAACCGTTGGTTTAGCAACTATTGGCTCAACCTTTTTTTCTACCACAGGCTCTTCAGTTTTTTCTACTTTAATAATTTTTTCTTGTTTTTTAGCATTTACATATTTTACTTGTTCTTCGAACACGTCTCCAGATAGTTCTCTGATTCCTTTAACATTTTCTTTCTCAACCGAAGTAACTAGTCCTAATTCAAATGCTTTTGCAGGACCATCGACTAAAACATCGATATTATTTGCTGCTAAGAAATCTTGTATCAAAGGAAGATGTTTCTCCCTTTGATATGATTCTACAACTGGTACAGTATTTTTTCCAAAAAGTACTATTGTAATTATTTCTCTACTATCGTCTGAATTTTTCTTTGTTACAAAACTAATTTTATTAAATTCATTCATTTTTTACCCCTCACTCTCTACTCGACAACTCTTGTATTTCCGGTCATTGTATATCCGTTTTTAATTAAAGTTTGATCATTGTAGATACTCCACTTATAGTCTGTATAAGCTTCTTTAACTAGTGTACGTTTTCTATTGCGATATTTGTAAACGTCTTTATACACTGGTGTTCTTATTTGTTCATAATCTACGATTACTCTTACAGTATCAAAGATTTCTATTTGTCTTGTTGCCGTTTGTGCACAAGTCACTGTTATACCAGACGTTACCACTGTATTACCAGTTGTTGTACCAACTGATCTCGTATATTTATTCCAGATTTTTCTAGGAGCTTTAGTACATCCTACTCCACAATCTGACCAGTCTAGTCCGACAAACTCATATTTAACTGCTAAAGTATCAGTCGGAACTCCCGTTGTCGTTACACGACCAACGAATGTCCATCCTTCTCCTTCTTTAATTGCGTATGTCGTTGTACTAGTAGTAGTTCTAAAGTAATTGTATCCCGTACAATAAGTTTGTGTAGCAGTTCCCACTTTAACTACTATATTAGAATATATTGCATCTCCTAAAGAATACGTATAGTAATCGACTTCACGAGTCTTTCCTAAATCTTCTATTTCAATTAAAGCATATTTACCAAATGATGGTGGACTAGAAGGGTTATATGTATTAGTTACCCAACTTCCCCATTGGCTATATTGAGCTGCAATATCTTTCTTATATTGATATTCTATTTTATTTCTCTTTTCTACTGTTATACTACAAACGATTTTGTTTCCAGCATTGTCTTTAACATATCCGTAAACTGTATGTTTTCCAACTCCAGTTATCGTATAACTAGTATTTCCAGCATAAGTTTCAGTTTTTCCTATTCCAAATGCACTTACTCCACTAGTTGCATCGACTCTCGAATTAAATCCAATCTTGATATCAGATGTATAGTATCCAGCTGAGTCGAACACTCCACTAACTACTTTTAATGAACAAGTAGGTTTAACAGCATCTTTCTTAACTGCAATACTACAAGTAGCAGTATTTCCATTTGAATCTTTTACATACCCACGAACAGTAGTTGTACCGTCTTGAGTAACTGTATAAACGTTTGAACCATTATAGTTTTCAGATAATCCTAAACCATAATTTTTAATAGTCGCTCCATTGGTAGTAGTCTTAGATGCAAACTCGACATTTACATTTCCAGTATACCAACCGTTTTCACCAAGCTTTCCACTTGAAATTTTAAGTGTACATGCTGGCTTCGAATCGACTACTGTCGCATTTCTCTTAACAGTTATATCACAGACCGACGTATTTCCTGCTGTATCTTTGACATATCCATATATTTTATGAGTTCCATTTGTTGAAATTACATATTTTGATAAATTATTATATATAGGCGTCGAAGTGTTTGACATTCCGTAAGCCTTAACACCACTAGTAGCATCTAGTTTATTTGAAAACCCTACTGTTACATCAGAAGTATAACTTCCATCTTGTCCTTTATTACCAGATAGCACTGCTAATTGACATGATGGTTTTACTGTGTCTTTCTTAACTACGACAGTACATGTTGCCGTTTTACCTGTTGAGTCTTTAACATATCCATAAACTGTAGTAGATCCTTCTTTAGTAACTGTTAACGAATCTAATTTATTATATTCGACCGCACCAGTTCCTAAACCATATGATATGATCGTAGCATTTGGTGATGATGTCGATTTACTCTTGAATTTAACAACAGCATTTGATCTATACCATCCGCTCTCACCAACTGTACCGCTTGCTATATAAAGCACACATGAAGGTCCACCTTGTGGCTTCACCGGTGTCGTAGGTTTTTCATCTGGTTTTTCTTCTTCACAAATTGCCGATGTACAATAAGCATAACATCCAAGCCTGACTAAAATATAGTCTTCTTGACCATTACATTTTAGGTTTACTTTCATCTCATACAAATCCGTGCCTTTTTTAACCAACCTTATATAAGAACCCGTAGTATCACAGGCATCACCATTTTTATCTGTAAATGGTAAGATTAGTTTCAAGTCAATCATTTGTTGAAGTGTCATCGTGACTTCGTCTCCGACTTTTTGTGGCAGCTTATCTTCATCAAAATAAGGTATTGCTGCATTTTTCATCTCTTGTATATTCGCATTGAATATACGATCAGTAAGTCCTTTCATATTAGGCATTGGTAGTAGCCATACCAATAACAATACTAATATTATTATTAGCACTAAACTAACTAAAAATGTCTTGATTGGAAGGCCTCTTCTTTCTTCTTCATCTGTATACATAATCAAATTTCCCCCTTTGAGTTATGTGCTGTATTATAACACAACTCGTTTTTTTTGTCAACGTTAATGTTGATTTTTACCAACGTACAACCTAAATTATAAAAATCAGTTCCATATTGTATGACTCTTTTGTCTTTTTTCAACAATCGGCTCACTTCCTTTTTCAATATTCCTTGGCCACTGCCATGTATAATAGCAAACTCTTCATTTCTGAGTTTGTAATTATCTTCGATAAATTCTTTTACTAGTATACTTGCACTTATTTTATCTTGTCCATGCAAATCTAACTTAGGCATATTACTGTGATACGACATCATTGTACTTTTCTACGACCTCTGCTATTTCTGGTATTGAATTTCTACTACCTATTTTTTGAACAGATAGAGCCCCAGTTATGTTTGAAAACAACATTGTCTTAGCTAAACTAAATTTATTAGCGATACAATAAACAAACGCTCCATGAAAAATGTCACCAGCTCCAGTCGAATCGATTGCTTTTACTTCTATGCTAGGTATTAACCTATAACCGTCGATATTAGTAAAGCAACCTCTTTCTTCTAATGTTATTATAACATTATTTTTGAATTCTTGTTTTAATTTTTCATAGGCATTTATTATCGTGGACATATCGTCATAATCTATCTTGATACCACTAAATTGTTCAGCAAAATCGTGAGAACAAACGACATAGTCCATTTCTCTTGCAATCTCTACTGTTCCTTCTTTAATACTTCCAGCATCTATAATCTTAATCGCTTTGGGATTTCTCTTAATTAATTCTAAAGAAAAGTCCTTCTCATAACCATCGAATAACATGACTTCGAATTCTTCCAAAGTATCGACGACATCCATTTTAATATCTTTATTACGAACGGTTAAGATTGTCCTGCTACCTATATCAGTATTAGATATTATATAGCTCGTAGTAGTAGGAAGTTCTGGATCAGTCTTTAAATATTTATAATTGACACCAACAGAATCATATTCTTCTTTTATTTTATTTCCAAAATAATCATTACCAACTACTCCTGCAAAATACGTTTCCATACCCCATTTAGCAAGCAAATAAGCGCAGTTAGACGCACTTCCTCCACCACACTCGACCTTTGACGGAACCCTTATTTTTTTATTCTCAATCGGATAATGATCAAGTGGTAATGTTATGTCGAAAGCTGATTGCCCAACACATATTATTTTCACTTGCCTCACCTCTCTATTAGTATAACAAATATGTAAATATATTTAAAGCCTTTTTCACACAATTTACATTAAGAAGAACTTATATAAATAGAGTTTTTAAAGTTTTCGTTTTAATACAGCAAATAATATTACTAAGAACTCATTTTATACGGCACTTACTAGCTCTTTAAATTTATCAAAATCTTCGTAATCAATTATCTTAAATCCAAACTTTTCTAAATCTGCAATCAGTATTTTTCTTTGTTCTTGATAATCGAAATTACTATAATCCTCATTGTCATATGACACTATCAAACCAAAGTTTTCGATGTCTTGAATTTGAAAAATATAATTGCCTTTCTTTAAAACACAATCTATTTTAGAAGTACTTAGAAATTCTTGAAAATCCATTTCTCTTAAAACGTTTTTTAAATTATTAAAATTATCGTCATTTAACACTTTAAAAACATCTAGTTTTTGTTCTTCTAAAGAAGAGAGCAAAGAGTAATCTTCAAAATAATACGAGATTTTATTATTAATTAAAGACTCTACTTTTCTTAAACGCAAACATTTTTCTTTTAAACTAACAGCGACGCTCTCTTTTCTTTTATAGTATCTATCAATTGTTTTAACTTTCCAAAGCGTAGTAAAACCTTGTTCTAACAACTCATTAACTATAGTCGTTTGTTTTCCACTAATTTTTAAACTTACTTCAAACCTTGTCATATAACACCTCTTAATAAAAATTATAACAAAAAAAGAGTTAATCTTCTAAAAACTCTATCTCTTCTTTTTTTTAATATACATTGCATGACAATAATCTACTCCTCTTTCACTATGGTTAGAAAGACATTGTCTTTGCCAATCTTCTTTATTATAATCTGGGAAAAAAGTATCGGCATTAGGATACTCTTTATTTATCTCTGTTAAATACATTAAGTTAGCATAATCTATCATCTGTCTATAGATACTTTCTCCACCAACAATATAAACATCTTCTTCCAACTTATATTTATCTAAAAAACTTTCGATACTCGAGTAAGTTTTAATACCTTC
The DNA here is from genome assembly GCA_964616485.1 of uncultured Muribaculaceae bacterium. Classification (GTDB taxonomy): domain Bacteria; phylum Bacillota_I; class Bacilli_A; order RF39; family UBA660; genus RUG13868. Next base: position 91,895 of record CAZTRB010000001.1, on the reverse strand, counting down.
TCTTTTATATTCAGAATCTTTAGTAATAACAATATGTTCTCTATTTGGGAGAAGTCTGTCTAAAGATTCAAAAGTCTTTCTTCCCATTACAATAGGACTTCCCATCGTCATCTTTTTAAAGAACTCTAAATCATCTGGTAAGTACCAAGGTAACTTACCATTTTCTCCTAATTCTTTATTTTTACCATGAGCAGCGATAATAATTAACAATTATATCATTACCTCCATTTTTATTGGTCCATGGTGATTATAACCTCTAAGTTCAATATCTTTTAAGTTCTTCGAAGTATCGAATTTAAAAAAATCTTTTGTCTTTGGATTAAGCCATAATTTAGGTGCTGGAAAGTCACCTAGTTTTTTAAACCTATTTATTTGTTCTTTTATACCAGCTATTTGATTTTCATAAATATGAACGTCTTTTATCGAGAAATACATCTTATCTACTTCTAAACCTGTAACATGCGCTAACATATGAGTTAACATCGCATACTGCGTAACATTAAAAGGCAACCCTAATGCTACGTCACAAGATCTTTGAGTAACGATCGAAGTCAATTTATTATCCGTTACATCAAATTGAACGTTCCAAACGCATGATGGTAAAACTGCTGTTTCTAAATAATCATCTTGCCATAAAGAAATGATATTTCTGCGAAACCCAGGATCAGTCGGGCCTACTTTCAATATCTCGATCGCTTTATTAGGTTGATTCATCTTATTATTTATCCACCCATAGGCAGTACCGATAGTATTAGCATATTCCTTGCCGAAAAACTTTTCCTTTTTTAAGTTTTTCTTTTCTTTATCGTGATAAGTTCTATAATATCCATCCGTATCTACTGACCAAGCATCCCACAACTTGACATCTCTTTCGTTTAACCAGCGAACATCATTACTTTTAGCTAGATAAATCCACATCATTTCTAAAGTGGCTACTTCCCAATTTACTTTCTTAGTAGTCAAGATAGGAAACTCTTCTTTTAAATCGAATTCTAAAAGATAATACGGTAATTTAATCGTATTTACTCCCGTTCTATTTTCAATCTTAGTTCCTTTTGTTAAAATCTTGTTGCATAAATCTAAATATTGTTTATCAAACTTTGACATAAAACCTCCCTATTTATAATATGATTTATCAGTTTAAAAATAATTAAAGTATTTGCTTCAGCTCATTTAAATTACCGATCACATATGTCGCTTTTATATTAGTATCTCTAATACCTTCTTTATTAAGCCAAATCGTATCTATATCGTTATTATAACCTAATAACACGTCTTCATCGTGCTTGTTTCCTATAATTATGCAATCCTCTCTTTTATTGTCATTTAAAACTTCATTTAAAGCTTTTGAATTGGGTTTTAAATATCTATTATCTACACACAAGACTTTCTTGAAATATTTATGTAAGTCAGTCCGTCTTAATTTTCCAACTTGGACATATTCAAACCAATTAGTTAAAATACACATTTCATATTCTTTTCTTTTTAAATATTCTAAAATTTCTCTGGCTCCTTTTATTTCTATAGTTCCTCCGATAGTAGCATCAAACAAAGATAATATAACTTCATCTACTGATAACTGATATCTTTTTATAAAAGGACACATATTAAATAAGAGTTCTTTGGTCTCTTCAAGACTTACTCTTTTATCTTTGAAGTGTATGTTAAAGTTTTTAAAAAACACTACCATCTCACTCATAACTTCTTTTTTATTTTTTAAATCAATGTTTAGCAAGTTTAAAAAATCATCGTGGCAATCGATGACTTCCAAGTCTAACTGTACTAAAGTATCATCTAAGTCAAATATTATTAATTTCTTCATATTAACTCCGCTTTAAACAACGTTAAATTCATTTATTCTTTTCAATATAATCTAAAATCTCTTTGTATACTTCTTCTCTATTTTCAGAAGTATCGTAACACTTAAGATTATATTTTAAGCAGTCTTCTTCCGTTTTCTCACTTAACTTTTTATGAAACAAAGCGTGTTCTCTTAGTTTTTCTTCACTCCATGTATCGGTCCAATCATGTTCTTGATGATATATTTTATAATTTTCTAACATTTGATCGACAGTTAATTTATTTTGAACCAAAAAAATAATAATATAGTCTTCTTGATTAAAATATTTTACGATATGTTCTGGAGTAATCGAATCACCCTCCATTACATAGTATTGGTTATTTAATTTTGAATTATATATTAAACTTTTTATAAATTCAGAAGCAAACAAAGGAGTCTTCTCATTTGTTTCATCATCGATAATAAATTTAACGCCGGCTTCAGGCAAAGCTTGATAAAAAGTATATAGTATTGCATCTAACATAATTATCGTATAGTTGTATTTTTCCCTTAAAAGTTTAGCTAATGTAGATTTACCGCTTCTAGACGATCCGAAAATCAAAATATTTTTCATATTATACCTCAAACAAATTATATCACTTATTAATCTTTTTTAAAATATTCAATAATTATATTAGGTAAAATTTCACTTCTAACATAATATCTTCTTTCACGATCTTCTTTACTTCTACCAGAATACAATGTTTTTTTATTCACGATATTATCCGAGATAATAGTAAGTGCAACGGCCTTTAAATTTAAAAGACTTGATACTTCGTAAAACGTTGATATTTCCATTTCGATTGTTTTAGCTTTCAACGAAATTATGTTTTCTATTTGCGAAAACTGAGCAAAAATCGTGTCGACACTATAATTAATACAAGATTCAACATTACAATTAAAAGTTTTACATACTTTTAGGATTTTTTCATAAGATTCCTTATTAGGATATGAAACACTTCCAAAATTATCTTTTAATGATTTATATAAATATCTTGTCGCACCAGTACCGCATATCGAAGATTCTATTATACCAATATCGCCAATATTTAGGTTTTTAGATAGGGATCCTGCAGATCCAATAAATAAAATGTTTTTACATTTTGTTAAACCCAACGTTAGCATCTCTTCGATTATTGCTGGAGCTCCAATCTGATTCATTTCAATAAAGACAAATTCGATATTTTTGTTTTTTAAACGAAATACTTTATCATTTAATTTAGTAATTTCTAATCCTTTGTTTTCAAATATTGAAACTTTCCACATGGGAGCAATCACGACATTAGATGTAATTTTTCCATATCCTTCTGATTCGATAACATCTGATTTATTTATATTATATTTTTCTAAATATTCTAATAGTTCCTTATACGTATACATACACACACTCCTATTATTTTCTATTATAATAAAAAACTAAGACAACAAATTAATTATCTTAGCCTTATTTAATCTTGTTCTATCTTTGTAATTTCAAAGCTTTCTTCTTCCGAAATAAATTCAATTTCGGCTTCTCCTTTTAAATTTTTAATAGTGAATCCTTCCGATGCCAAAAAAGAAACCATTGGATCTCCTGGAAAAGACAATATTTCGATACTCTTTCCATCTAACTCTACTGAGTATCTAGACAACCAACTTTCAAAATTATTTGCATGTCTTCCTGGTGTAAGTTCACCATGTTCTCCATAAGCTCTTTTACTAATTTCAAATAGAGAACTTTCTATATTTTCAAACTTATTACTTAACAAATTAATTGCAATATCGGAATCAATCGTTAAATTTTCATCATTTATATACCATTCAAGAAAGATTCGATCATCTGCTAGTTTATAAAGCATTAACCCTTCCGGGGTCTCAATCACTCTATTACCTGTAGTAGGATCCAATAAAATTCTCCTTGATTCTTGTCTTCCATAATTATCTATAAACATAAATCCAGAAGTAATTAAAAATCCATTATCTAATCTTGTCCATCCAGAAGGAATGCTTGTTGTTGTGGTAGCAGCAATTTCCACTGCAACTGATTCTGTATACTCTCCTTTAAAAGAAATGTTTTTAATGCTTGTAACAATCGACTTTATATTATTTTCATAAGTCTTTAGATTGTTTTTTTGAGTTTCCATAGCTTTTTTATGTTTAGAAAGCTCGGATTGTCCTATCGCTGATAACGGATAATTAGCATTATTATATTTTTCTCTATCTTCCGGATTACTAAATCTTAAAGAAATGATTTTCGTTTCTTCTGTTTTATATTTTTCACACTCGCTTTTTAATTTTTTCATTTCATTTATTAAAAATATAAAACCCCCGGAACTTAAATCCGTTTCAATTTCACGAAGCAATGTATCATTTAAGTTTTTTGTAAATAAACTTAATTTATTTGATATTTCATCTTTCCAAGTAGAATAATCCAAATCTTTAACGTTTCTCTTCGAAATCTCCACCACATCTAAGTATTTTTCTTTTAATCTTTCGAGTTTATTAATTTCACTATCAGTTAAAATGTTTAGATAATCTTTGACAACAGTATAAAACTCAGAGCCAAAAGAGTTGCCTCTGCCACTATAAATTGCGCCACCCCTTTTTCCAGTACTATACTCATTTGTCATCGTATCAATTCCTTTTAACTATCTTTGCTTAACTCCTTATTAAGAGCTGTTAAAATAGCATCTCTTTCTTGACCATACGTTTCGATTACGCTATTTATAAGAACTATAAAATCTTCATATTTATTATTAAAGTCTTTTACCATATTATCAAGACTTTTAATTCCTTCAGAAAATTTCTCTTGCTCTTTTGAAGACCAAAAGTTATTAACTGCATTTGCCTTTTTTGACATATTACTAATTTCGGTTTCTAAATCTTTATAGGCTGTATCAACTTTAGACAAGACTTTTTGTACTCCATCGGTACTAAAACTAACATCATTCATATTAATCACCCATATTAATCTCCCATCCTTTTCAAAGAGTCCAACAAAATACTATCATAGTCAGACGAAATTTGTTTAGCATAAATTCCTAATTTATTTATCTCGACGCTAATGTTATCAGCTTCTTTAATAAACTCATTAAACTTCATTACAAAATCAGCACCATCTTTATCACTCCAAGAAGAATAAATTTGAGACATTTGTGCATCTAAATTTTTCAACAAAGTATCTATATTTGTCTTTGTCGTTAATAGGTATTCACCAAATTCTAATAACTCATCCGTTTTAACAAATAACATTATTAGTCCTTAATAATACGTATTTGATGTAGATGAGCCGGTGTTAGAACTTCCGACATCGCCACTTTCTACCGTCACTTTATTAATTGCTCTTAAAATTTCATCTTTTTGAGTAGAATAAGATGCCTTAACCTTTGTCATTGCATCAATTAAATTAGCAACAATTGTCATAGCATCATCTAATTGACTTTGCGTATCAATAGAAATCTTAGAACTAACGGCTTTCCCTATATCGTTACTTTCTCCACCGACTGCATCAATTGCTGTTTTTGCAGCTGTTAATGATTTTGTATGTGATGATTCAACATCTTCTAGGTTAGATCTCAATGTTCCAACAAGGGTATCTAAGCCATCATAACTAACTTTTACATCATAATTCATAATAATTCTCCTTTACATACGTGATACTGCAGTTTGTACATTTCCAGAACTAATATTAACTGCATCATTAATACTTTTTAAAACTGCTGCATTATTTTTTAATTTTTCTGATACCGCGATAAACGTTGCCTTTGCTTTAGTGATTTTTTCTTGCCAATCTGCTGAAGAAGCATCTTTCCAAACTTCTTCTGTTTTGATTAGAGCTTCAATCATTTTTTCTGTTGCCGCACTAAATTGCCCTGCTGCTGAATCATAATCACTAGACGCAGATTGTAGTCCAGTATAGCTAATTACTAAATCTTCACTATTCATAATATCCTCCTATTCTCATTATATATCATTTTTTAATTTTTTAAAAGATTTTAAAATACACACTATATTATTTACACTTTTTATTCTTCGAAGATTATTTCTTTTTCTAAAATAATAATATTTTCTTCGAATTGCTCAATTGTTATTTCACTATTGCTAAACTTAACCTCTGTTGTTATAAAATTAACAAATATATTAATTAGCTTCTCAGAATTTATTTTAGACATCTCAAATAAATTACCAACCTCCTCAATTAAATTAATGCTTTTAATATATAGATCTAGACTAATCGTCTCAGCCTCAAGATGTGTCTTTAATCTATTGATAGATTCCATCATCATCATGTATTGCTCTTCAGTAATTATTCCATGTAACAATAAATACGACATTTTATTTATAACGCTTAGTGTTAAACTATAGACTTCTTGGGTAATGATTCCGTTTGCTAGAGCTTCATTTAAAGAAGAAATCGTTAAAATAGATGAGTCAAATAATTTTCTTGAAACTAATCCCGCCAATAGAGCTTCTTCTAAGTTAGAAAGAGTCTTTATAACTTGATCATACTGCTCGGTCGAAACAAGACCATTTATCAAATTTTGATTAATAAGTCCAACAGAATTTATAGCATTGCGATAACTCTCTTCACTAATAACACCTCTTTCTAATAAGTCAGTTAATTTATTAATATTTGTTAGTGTTGTCATATAACTCTCAAGTGAAATTTTTTCACTTGTTAAATTTTCATTCAGCATATTAAGTGTAGATGCTATAATTTTATACGTGTCTTCTGTAATTACGCTACCATTTAACATTTCAGTCGCTTTATCAATAGTATCTAATGTTTTTAAATAAGTATTTTGATCTATATTTCCTTTTGCTAGATTCTCGTTAAGAAGCTCAATTGTCTTTATAGCATTATTATAGCTCTCTTCGCTAAGAACACCACTTTCTAATAATTCAGTTAATTTATTAATGTTAGTTAATGTCACTTCATAATTTTCAACCGATATCAAACCATTCGCTAAGTTCCCATTCATTAGGTTTAAAGCTAAAGCCACACCACTTATTGCAGCCTCACTTATCGCTCCTTTAATCAAACCTTCTTGTAATTTAGAAATAGTATCTATTGTTTTCAAATACGTTTCTTCAGTAATTAAACCTTCTGTTAGATTTTCGTTAAGGAGTCCAATCGTCTTTATAACACTATTGTAACTCTCTTCACTAATAGTGCCATTTGCTAATAATTCTGTTAATTTATTAATGTTAGTTAGTGTCGCTTCATAACTTTCAAGCGATAATATCCCATTCGCTAAATTTTCATTCATCATATTAACTGTATTTATTATACTATTATAAACTTCTTCTGTAATTGTATTACCATTTAGCATTTCAGTTGCTTGATCAATTATATCTAAAGTTTTTAAATACGTATTTAAATCCATTTGACCATTCGTTAAGTTCCTGTTCATTTGATTAATAGTTGTAATAACATTATTTAGCGATTCTTCACTTATCGTTCCATTAATCAAACCCTCTTGCAAAACAGAGACTGTTTCAATTGTCTTTAAGTAACCAGCTTCATTTAATAAACCCTTTACTAAATTCTCATTTAAAGCTCCAACTAAATTTATTACATTATTATACGTATCCTCGCTTATCGTTCCACTCGTTAATAGCTCTGTTAATTTATTGATATTAGTAATTGTGGCACTATAACCTTCTAGTGATAACATTTCATTCGCTAAATTTTCATTCATTATATTTAAAGTTAAAATTACATTGTTTAATGTTTCTTCACTAATTATTCCATTACTTAAATTATCCTGTAAACTTGAAATCGTTTCTATCGTCACCAAATAATTTTCTTCATCTAATAAATAATTCGCCAGATTTTGATTTAAAATCCCCACTGTATTAATCACATTATTGTATGTTTCTTGACTAATCTTTCCGCTATCAATTAAATCGACCGCTTTATCAATAACTTCTAATGTTTTCAAATAAGTATCCTGATTCATTCTTCCTTTTGCAATATTTTGATTCATTAAATTTATTACTAAAATTGTATTGTCAAAGGATTCTTCATCAATATTTCCGCTAATAAAACTATCTTGTAACTTTGAAATTATTTCTATAGTACTTATATAAGCTTCTTCGGTCAATAAATAATTTCCTAGATTTTGATTCAAAAGTCCAACGGTATTAATTACATCATTATACGTTTCTTCACTTATTCTTCCATTATTAATTAAATCTATTGATTTATCGATAACATCTAATGTTTTTAAATAAGCATTTTGACTCATTCTTCTATTCGCCACATTTTGATTCATAGAGTTTATTGCTAAAACTGTATTATTATAAGAATTTTCACTCATATTACCATTTACCAAGACACCGTGTGCTTTAGAAAGAACAACAATTGTTGATGAGAATGCTCCTTCATCAAGCATGCCGTTTTGTAAGTTTTTATTTAATAGTCCTATAGTATCAATAGTGTTCTCATAAGTTTCTTCGCCCATAATCCCACTATTAAGACTATCTGTCACACTTCCCATAAACTCTAGAGTATTTCTATAGGTATTATCTCCCATTTTTTCTTTATTAAGACTATCGATTAAACCATCCACTGTATCTAAAACTTTTATTTGAGTTTCAATGCCCATTTTACCATTATTTACTGCGTTATCTACCTTTGTTAAAGTAGAGAGTGTCGTGTTTTTAGAGTCTTCTGACATTTTACCATTATTTACTGAAGCATTAATTTTGTTGGTCAAATCATTTCTTTTAGTATCAGCATCCAACACGGAATTTCCAGTAGTCATAGTACTACTTGAGTTTAAATTATCAGCGCCTATATTTGTATTACCTTCCGCACCAGTGCTAGCTTGAGCAGTAGCACCTTCGCCAAAGTTAACTTTTGTATCACTCGAATATAAATTATTAGTAGACAAATTATTTAATTCATTAACATAGTAATTTGCACCTTCAAAATATCTTTGACCCTTTTCAGCAATCTTTAAAACGTGTGAATTCAAAGTATCAAAGTATTTAATATCAAATTTTGTAATTAGATCGCTTAAAGATGTTAGGCTTTCATTTGTGGCAGAAAATTCAGACGAAAGCAAATCGGATGTCGAACCGATTTTATTTACAATATTACTAGCATTCGTATAATCGATATTTATATCTGCCATAACAACCTCACTATGCGTATATTTAATTACACATTTTTTAAAAAGATTTTATAATTAATATTTTTTTATTATGAAATTCTCAAAACAATCTAAATTTCTTTTCTTACTCTAGTGTATTTCTTCTATTTTCTTACTTTTAGTATATCAAGTTTTATTCCCCTTGTAAATAACTCGAGAATCTAAAAAGACTAAGACTACTAAGGTCTTAATCTAAGATGTTATTAGTTTTCAAAGTTATAAATACGCTTCTTTCAAACTTACAAAAATTACTTGTTCGAAGTATTAATTTCTTCATCATTTTTTAAATCTAGATATCTATAATAATCTTGTTCAACAATTAATTTACTCATATTTATCCTATTGGCTACTTTTTGATTAATATGTTCCACATAATTTTCTTCTATCTCTTCATTTTCTTTTGGAATGAATTTTTTACTACTTGCAAAATATGTTCCTTTATCTGTTATCCAACTTCGATCTTTAAAGAAAGCTAATCCCGGCTCAGTACTTAAGATATCTTTCCCCATAAATAATCTCGAGTCATAAGGAATATCAAATAAATTATAGACGGTCGGTAAAACATCGATTTGACTGGAAACTTTATCTATAACTACTTTTTCCATTTTTGAATTATAGATAATTAATGTATTGTGATTTATTTCAACAATCGGATCTCTTTGATAGCTTGATAACTCGTTTATTTCAGTTATAGATAAATCATATGGATAGTGATCGGCGACTATTACAAAAACTGTGTCATCTAATTGGTCTTTTTCTTTTAATTCGTTCACTAAAACTTCAAGACCTTTATCTAAGTCGACAATACTGGCAACATAAGATTTAACCTTTACAGATACATTTAAATTTTCTACTGAAGCCCAATTGTTTTTCGTAACTAAATTTGACTTATTATAAGGAAAATGCCCCCCATTTGTCATGTAATAAGCGAGGAATGGTTTTTCTTCAATATACTTATACAAAGTTTTAGAAATCATCTCTAAATCACTTCTAGGCCAAGGCTGGCAATTCATTAGTTTTTCCAAGCCGTTTTTACAAGCTAAATAATTAGTAAAACCAATGTTTTTCATGTATATATTTCTACCTTGAAAATAATATTCACCATTATGAAAAGCGTAAGTATTATAACCTAAATCTTTAAAAACGAAACCAAGCCCGTAAGGCGAACTAGATCTCGCCTCTTTCCAGCGGCTATTAAGAACTGTTAAATCCGCAAATTGTCCCGTTAGTATTTGGAACTCTCCTCCTAAAGTACTTAGGTTTACCGGAGTATAAAAGTTATTAAAAACAAAGCCATTATTAGCCATCTCGTATAACGTTGGCGTTACTTCTTCAAGGACAGCTATTTGACTAAAACTCTCTACGGCTATAAACACAAGGTTATTATCTTTAAACAAACCAGTATATTCATTCTTTCGAGTTGGAAGTTCATTTAGAAAAAACTCCGTCATAATTTTTAAGTTCTTATTATTAGTCGAAGAGTATAATTTTTCAAAATCATAGTTTAAAATATTATCTTCATATATTATTTCTATTTCTATCTCTTCATTATCTTCAATTTCAATTATATTCGGTTTTGGCTGAATTTTAATTTTTTCTTCGAAACCAAACAAAAGTCTTTTTGTCTCTAAAAACACGGAAAAGCTAACCCCTAATTTTTCTTGAGTCAGAGCAACATTATTAACTTTGTAAATCAAATCATGAGCGTGACTAAAAGGTTTAGGAAAAAAAGTAAAAACAAAAAATATCATTATACTAATTAATAGAATAATTATTTTATTAATTAATTTTTGCTTACTATGTCGGTGAAAATTAATTTTTTTCTTAAAAACGAGTAGTAAAGTTAACGGTACTAACAATAGTAAGACAATATAGAAATAATCAATGATTTTTATGATAGCGTTGTCTTTAAACTCTAAACCTTGTCCAGTCAAATTTAAGCAAGACAATGAAAAAGGAGAATCAAATATTTTATAGAAAAAAATATATATACCATACTTCATTATATTAAACACGGTCAAAAAAACAACCATAACAAAACTAATTTTCTCAGTAAAAAATCTACTTATGATTGTATAAACATATGATAATATGATGGCATAAAGTACAATTAAAATAATATCTAATTTTAAAAAACTCGAAAATCCATATATAAACACCTTATATATCGCTTCTAGAATAAGAAGCATTATAAAATAATAACTACGCAGTTTCATTTTATATTTTTTCAACTCTATCACCTACAATTATTGTATCAAATATACAATTAAAAACATATTTTATTTTGTGAAGAATTATAGTTGTTATATTATTGCTTTATACAATATTCTTATTATTTTTAATTTTATTACGTTTATATTAATTAAAAACTATTTAGAAGTTCAAATTAGATAATTTAAGATCATATCTTTCTAGTCAAATCTACTTTGTCTTATCAATCCACAAATACATTCCATCCATTTTTTCAGGATTATATTTAAATCCACATTTAATATAAAAATCTCTATTACCAACTGTTGGGCACAACTCAATAATGAATCTTTCACCATCTTTAATATAATTTGTTATGTATTCTTTTATATTTAAAACTATTTTACTTCCTATTCCTTTATTTTGAAATCTTGGATCAATTACAATATCTGTAAGCATCCCGTGACAACCAAAATCACCTACTAACCTTCCCATTCCGACAGTTTTACCGTTGATAATTGCTTTAACAACATACATAGAGTTCTTAATAGCTTTTTCAACCTGTTCTTCAGTTAATTTTTTCCAGTTAACCGAATCAATAAGGTTTAAATATTCTGAAACAGATAAGTCATTAGACAATTCTACGGTTAACACTCAGCACCATTTTTAAATCTAGTAAGCGTATATTTTTTAACCGTATCATCTTCATTCAATTTAAAATTACCCTCAAATGTTCCTTCTTCAAATATTAATTCATTAAATTTAGTATTCATATCAAATTGCTTCAAACCACTTATCTCACTTTTTGCAATCCACGAGAGTTTACCTTCAGAACTTTCTTTCAATTGACCAGTATAATCTGTAGCAATGTATAAAAATATAATTCCATATTCTTGGTCTTGCCAATTCCAATGAGAATAACCCTTCAAAATTGGATCTGTTAAAATTAATCCTGTTTCTTCTTTAAATTCTCTAATAATACACTCTAAAGGAGATTCACCTTCCTCAACTTTGCCTCCAGGTACACAATATACTTGTCCCCATTTTTTAGCAAATTTTAAAAACAATACCTTTTCTTCACTTTCTAAATAACATACAGTAGATATTACATGCTTAGCTTCCATTTTACTTTTCCTTTCTATAATTTTAATAAATATTTTTATGTTTAAGACAATATTTTTTTATTCTTTCCACTCGTTAAGATTCACTACTATAGCATATGCTCGCCCCGGAGTATCAGGGTTAATTTCTCCATCGTAGTCATCCATACCTAACCAATAAATTGATATTACTGAATCTGTTGTCGCTACAAAAAACTCTTCATAATTTGCTATGTTTTTTCGTTATCAATTGTAAAACCTAATTTTTGAAATTCTGTTATAAAAAACTCAACTATTTCATTTCCGCTAGCAGTCGTACTATAAAACCATTGCCAACTATTGTCTCCATACGATACAAGATCATTTATTAAAATAGCATTGGGATAAATTGGTAAGTTTTGCGGCACTGCTTTTTGAAGAATAAACGTATCATCCTCATTATTTTCTTTAGTATCAGCATCTTGTTTTTGATTATCATTAGGTGAGTTAGCTTTATTATCTTTTTTGTTGCTGAAGCATCCCGTTAATGTAAAAAGAAATATGAAAAGCATAAATATAACAATTTTTTCCTCATCATTTCCCCTCTTTTCTTAACTTGTCAACTCTAGTATAACATATTTCGCTATTTAAAAAAATTAAGAAAAACTTAAACTTTAATTTAATCTTTTATTCATTATCTAGATTTTTTTAAATTTATTTATGTACCTTTAAATTTGGATTTCGACATGAAGAAATGAAAATATGCTTTTTAACTTGGTTTTATCTTTCTCTTTCTAAATCGATTTTGTCATTAAATATGTTTAAATACCATTCGAATAGTTTTCTTTATAACTTTTTTAACGTGTATTAAAGTCTTTTACTGTTTTTTTGTGTTCCAATTTAAATTATATGAAAAATTAAAAAAACTAATAGCTACAACTATTAGTTTAGTTAAAATCCTCTGAATTAATTATAATAAGAGGAATTATCAATTCTTCTTTAGAAAAACCAGAATGACAACCTTTTATTTTTCCCAAATAATCTTCTGTTTTTAATGAATTAATTAAATAGTAACCTTTTTTACATACACTAATATATTCGCCCAAATTTTCTTTCATGTATGGAGAAATTTCTGTATTACCAAATATATTATTATCAATAAATTCTTGTGTTTTAAATAAAAACATTTGATTCTTAAAATCTTTATTAAAATTATTAACAAATTCTCCTTCATTTTCTTTGTTTACATAATATGTTGCTGTCCCAAAATCTATCCCTGGTAAAGCATAAAAATATCTACTGTATTTATTGAAATCCATTACTACGTCATTTGTAATATCTATTTGACCATGATCAGCTGTTGCGACAATAGTAACATTTCTATTTTTAACTAACTTATTGATTTCTTTTTCTATTTCTTCTAATTTTTCTTTTATCAAATTTGATGAGGGACCATTTTCGTGTGAAATATCGTCTATAAATGGTATATATAAGTATGTAAATGTTTCATTGTTTTTTCTTGTTCTTTCATCAATAATTTCAAAAGCATTCATTATATTGGTATATGGAATTCTATTTTCATCATTTATTACAAATTTCGAATAGATACTATCATTAATAAAGTTTGGAAAAATTATTTTTGTATCAATTTTTAAATCAGGTAATATTGATTTTTCTTTGTAAATATCTTTTGGAGTAATCCCAAATTCTGTAAGACTCTTTCCAGTTGTTCTATCATTAAATAATAAAGGGTAATAATCTCTTTTAAATTCTCTACTATAACTAAACCAACCTATAATACCGTGTTCAGATGGATATTTTGCAGTAGCAAGTGAAGTTAATACACACCCAGTTGTACTAGGACTAACCGTTAATATATCTTTTTTCCTGTTATTTTTTAAAATAGAATTATCTGAGAGACTATCAATTACATTACTTCCAGTTCCGTCCAACAAAATAAATAATGTATGTTTATTATTAGGAATTAATTTTGAAATTTCTTCTATATTTGACCTTTTTTTTGATTGATAACCAAATTTACCATATAATGCATTTACTAAATCCACAAAATTTGCATCATTATAGTTTGGAATTATTAACCCTTCTTGCTTAAAAATTTCTTTTATATTCATTTTAACCAGTATCCTTTCAATAAATAAAATTATAACAAAAAAAGAAAAAAGAATCTATATTTTACCTTAAATTTTTCTTTCTTATATTATTTTGCCTTGTTCAATTGCATATCAAAAAAAAAGACCGAGATTTACAACTCATTTGTTATCTTATTCTATTTTCATATAAACATATATATAAATAATTCATTTATATCTTTTTTATTAACATCGTTTATCCATTCTCTTATAACTAAAGGTAATATAAAGTTTTTTGATTGTGCCGCCTTCAAGGATACTTGTACCAGTTGGTATAGCAGGGTTCCATAGTCAAAGTTAAAATATGCTTTTTTGACTTAATTTTTTCTTATTTTATACTTTATTGTTATTTCCATTTATTTCGTACTCTATTTTCTCTGTGAACTGTAACGATATATAACACTTTATTATCACCCTTTTAAATATAACTAAGAATTATTCAATTTTCCTACAAATATATAGTAAGTGAGCACTATAACCTAGTAGTTCTTCTCTTTCACAAACAGATAGATGGTATTTTATCCAAACATTAAATTCTTCTTCTTTTAAATTATTTATTTTTTGAGATATTAAATTTGCAATTCCGTCAGTAGCAACATTATGTAAAAAAGTTACATTGAATTCTTTCATAATATTTTTAAATTCTTCTATATAGAATGTAGAAAACACACTTTGTGGAGATCTTACAAATTTGAAATTTGAATCAAAATCATTTGGATAACCATCTAATAAATGATCAACACCCCAATCTGCAAAAACTCCATCATTAGATAAATATGCTATCATTATAATACTATTTTGTTTAGTGACTCAAATTGTTTCTTCGATTGCTTTATTAATATCTGCATCGTTATACAAATGATATAGAGGTCCAAAAACTAAAGTCATATCAAATTCATTATCATTAAATCTTGATAAATCTATTGCATCTCCTTGTTCAGCTCTAATTACCATGTTCGGTGTTATTTTAGATTTAAGTATATTTAAATTATGCTCTACAAATTCTATTGATGTGACATCATATCCTTCTAAAGCATAATATAAAGAATACCTGCCTGTGCCAGCACCAATTTCTAAAATCTTATCACCACTATTTAAATATTTTTTAATGTACTCTTTAGATATTACAAACTCAATATTATGGGTATTATCTTTTATTAATCTTTCATCTTCATTATAATTTTGATAATGTTCTTCAATTATTTTTTTTCTATTATTCATATCATTTTCCTTCTGTTTAAATTCTATCACATGTCACTTTGTTAATTAATATCCAATTTCCTTTTTATATATTTAAAAGTGCAACGATAGTACATCGTTGCATCCCTCGTTGCACTACGGTAATTTTTCTTTAATAAAACGCGATAATCTATTGGAAATCCAAAGAAAAAATCCTATTTTCTAGGATTTTTTAAATTTGCTTGGACCACGAACAAACCAGGAAGTAGATAGACTAAATTAAAATATATTATTTTTGGTTTTGTAATTTGGAAAAAGGGTCTAAACTAAGTGAATCTATTATAACATCCCCATCACTTAGAGTTTTATATTTGATATTGTGTTTATCATAAAATTCTTTGGTTATTTCGGCTAGTTTACTTTCTTTGTGATCAGATTTATAATGCGGTATTGGCATATAATCAATTAACCCTAAACCTTCATATATTGCCGCTTGATTATTATATGGATTTATATTTGGATCGTCGGTTAATTCGGTTCCTATTAAGCTTTCGGCAAGAACGCAAATCCCAGCACTGAAGCCAGCATATAAATATGAAGGATCATTTGATTTGGATTTTATAAACTCGTCAAATCCACTAAATTTCATTGCCAATCTTAAAACAAAAGTATTCCCACCTATTACATAAAAAGCCTTAACATTATTTATAAACCCAACTATTTTTTCTGGTTTTTCAAAAAAATCCTTTAAATTTAATATTTCAACTTCAAAGCCTAAAGCTCTTAATTCTGATATATTAGAATTAATGCTCTCAGATTTTCTTTCTCCGTCAGGAAACTGATCCAATGCGTTTGGTATTAAAAATATTTTATTATGGTTTTCTTCTATCCACTTCTTTAAATGTTCAGTTTTATCTCCTATTTTATATGAAGATAAATATAATTTCATAATTTCAAACTTCTTTCTTTTAACTACATTTTAAATATTATATCACAAAATATTAATGATTAATAAAAAACCCTATTTTCTAGGGTTTTTTAGTTTTGCTTGTGCAGCAGCTAATCTAGCAATTGGAACTCTGTATGGAGAGCAAGAGACATATGTAAGTCCTAAATTATGACAGAACTCTACACTTGAAGGTTCTCCTCCATGTTCACCACAAATACCTAATTTAATATCAGGTCTTGTTGATTTTCCTTTAGTAACAGCCATCTCCATTAGTGCGCCAACTCCTTCTTGGTCGACTTTAGCAAACGGATCAAACTCAAAGATTCCTTTTTGATAATATTCATCTAAGAATTTACCAGCATCATCTCTAGAGAAGCCATAAGTCATTTGCGTTAAGTCATTAGTACCAAATGAGAAGAATTCAGCTTCTTTAGCTATTTGATCTGCTATTACAGTAGCCCTTGGAATCTCGATCATTGTTCCAACCATGTATTCTAAATCACTTTTAGCATCTTTGATTAATTTATCTGCAGTTTCAACTATTATATTTTTTACATATTGGAATTCTTTCATATCACCAATTAAAGGCACCATTATTTCTGGTATAACTTTAATTCCCTCTTTACTAACATTCAATGCTGCTTCGATAACTGCTCTCGTTTGCATTTTAGCAATTTCTGGATAAGTAATTGAAAGACGACATCCTCTATGTCCCATCATCGGATTGAACTCTTTTAATGATTCGACTCTATCTCTAAGTGCTTCAAAACTCATTCCTAAACTATCAGCAAGAGTTTTCATCTCAGCATCCGTATGTGGTAAGAACTCGTGAAGAGGTGGATCTAAGAAACGAATAGTAACTCCATAACCTTCCATAGTTCTAAATAATCCTTCAAAGTCACTTCTTTGATAAGGAAGTATTTTATCAAGTGCCTCTTCTCTTTTTTCAAGAGTATCAGCAGTAATCATTTTTCTAAAGTTAAATATTCTATCTTCTTCGAAGAACATATGCTCAGTACGGCAAAGACCTATACCTTCGGCACCAAATCTTTTAGCTTGTTCTGCATCTTTTGGTGAATCGGCATTAGTTCTAACTTTTAAGACTCTAACTTTATCAGCCCAAGCCATAAATGTTTCGAAATCCCCTGATATTTCTGGATCTACCGTCTTAATTTTTTCACCATAAACGTTACCTGTTGAACCGTCAAGACTCATCCAATCTCCCTCATGGAATTCTCTTCCATCTTCTAAAGAGGTTAATACTTTCTTTTCTTCATCGATCTTTAATCCTGAACAACCAGATACACAGCAAGTTCCCATTCCACGTGCAACTACTGCTGCATGCGAAGTCATTCCTCCTCTTAATGTTAAGATACCATGAGCCACGTTCATACCTTCGATATCTTCTGGAGAAGTCTCTAGTCTTACTAATAGAATATCTTTTTCACCCGCTGCTTGAGCTTTTAAGACATCATCAGCTGTGAAATAAATTTTACCAGTTGCTGCGCCTGGTGATGCTGCAAGACCTTTAGCCACTACCTTAGCCTCTTTTAAGCTAGCTTGATCAAAGTTAGGATGTAGAAGTTGATCTAATTGTTTTGGATCTACTTTCATAATCGCTTCTTCTTCAGTAATCATACCTTCACTAACTAAATCTACTGCTATTTTTAAAGCTGCTGCAGCTGTTCTCTTACCATTTCTAGTTTGAAGCATAAATAGTTTTCCATTTTCAATAGTAAACTCCATATCTTGCATATCTTGATAATGTTTCTCTAAAATATCACAGATTTTTACGAATTCATCGTAGCATTCTGGCATTACTTCTTTAAGAGTATCGATTGGTTCTGGTGTTCTAATACCTGCAACAACGTCTTCTCCTTGAGCATTCATCAAATACTCACCATATAGATGTTTTTCTCCTGTCGCTGGGTTTCTTGTAAAGGCAACCCCCGTACCACAGTCATTTCCTCTATTACCATAAACCATCTCTTGAACGTTTACAGCTGTACCCCAACTACTCGGAATATCATTTAATCTTCTATAAGTAACCGCTCTATCGTTGTTCCAACTTCTAAACACTGCTTTCGTAGCTTCTAAAAGTTGTTCTTTTGGATCTTGTGGGAATTCTACTCCAGCATGTTTCTTATATTCTTCTTTATAAATCTTTACGACTTCCATTAGATCTTCAGCTGTTAAATCAGTATCTTGTTCTATACCTTTATCTTCTTTAATCTTATCAAATAATCTCTCAAAAGAAGATTTAGGGAATCCCTTAACTACATCAGCGAACATTTGAATGAATCTTCTATAAGAATCATATACAAATCTAGGATTATTAGTCGTCTTAGAAAACCCTTCGGCTACTTTGTCAGTTAATCCAAGATTTAGAACCGTATCCATCATCCCAGGCATCGATGCTCTAGAACCACTTCTAACAGATACTAGTAATGGATTAGAACTATCTCCAAAAGCTTTTCCTGAGACTTTTTCTAATTCTCTTAGTTTCTCTTCGATTTGCTTTTCTACTTCACTTGCAAGAACTTCTCCATCTTCATAATACTTTAAGCAAGCTTCTGTCGATACTGTGAATCCTCTTGGAACCGGAAGCCCAATACTTATCATTTCTGCTAAGTTTGCTCCTTTACCACCAAGGATTTCTTTCATATCTTTGTTTCCTTCATCAAAGGAATATACATATTTCATATTTTTACCATTTCCTTTCTACATTTCATATTATACCTAATTTATTGGGTAGTTTGCAAGCAGAACATTTAAAAACAAGCATAAAATAAAAAACTCTATTCGAGTTTTAACTTTTTACTTTTTCTTTTTGAGTAATAATTGTGTCGGCAAAATCTAACATAGCATAGTTAATCGCGTTAGGGCTAACTCCTTCGTTTGACATTCTTTGAAATTCTTCTCTTATCGTTAAAAAATCTAGCTTTAATGGTCTAATTTCCTCTTCTCTTCTTCTATCCCATAAAATATCATAGTCCTCACTACTTTCTCTTATGTCCCAATAAAAAAGTTTGTCAGAAAGTCCAGGAACAGAATCTTTAAACATACAAGTGTTTAATACGACTTTATCTCCTGTTCTAACATCTTTAAAATGCCAAAAAGAAACGGGAAAACCGTCACTATAAAAAGTAGCTTCTTCTTGCTTTGTAAAATATAATAATTGTTTTATCTTCTCTTTACTCATATGTTTACCTCTTTATATTATATATTTTTAAATATAATTATTTATTCCATAGACTGTTCGGTATTAATCTATTATAGTTAAACGTTTTTTTTTGTCAATAAAAAACGATAGTTACTATTACTATCGTCTCTCTTTTTATTTTCCGCCTCTTTGTGGTAGTGCGTCGTCTAAATCTCTTTCGGGGGCTCTAAACTCAGGTGTTTGATGAACTAAGACAAAACTTAAAGGCATTTCGCTTGATTCTGCAAACATTAGTGGTCTTATATTTAAATTTGAATATCGACTTTGTTTTTCAACAATCTTTTTAAATTTATCAACACTATCAGCACTTAGCTCTCTAGTTGGATTACTATGTAAAACCTCTTCGCCAACGATTTCGAAACTACTTTCAAAACGACGTTGTTTTATATCTTCTAGTCTACTTTTTTCCTCGAGCGTTAATGGCACACCTAAAATGCTTTGACTTGCGATCTTTGCCGCTTCTAATACTGAAAGCCTATAAATATTATCAAATCTACTCAAACTACCAAAATCGGCCTCTTCGCCTTTGCCACCGAGCATCAACATACTCTTTTCAGTAAGAGCTTCTTTCGACACGTTTGGTAAGTGTGATATTAAGAAATCCTTTGAATCGAGAAGAGCTTTTCCTGTTTGTTCATTCAATTCAATTTTAGCTTCGTCTGTCTTCTCGTATTTTTTCTTATGATAATCTTGACGCACGGTCTCTAAAACGGCATTTCTTAATTCTAACAGATTGACGTCTGTTGCCATTAAAGCCGCTACATTTATTGCGAGACCGAAAGTCTCTTTAACTTCTAAAGCGAAAGCCTCAACATCTAAATCTAGTCTTGAATCTCTTATTTCTTCTATGACAGAACGCTTATTTAGTTTTGACGAATCGACATATGATATAAGTATAGCATCTAAACCATCTTCGATAGCACGATACATTTCCATATCGTAATCAACATTTGAGAAGATTATATCTCTTCGTTGTTCACGAATTTTCTCAATCGTATTACTCGTTAACTGTGAAACATCTTGAGCATTCTTAATAATTGCACTGATTCTTCCTTCATTTTCTCTTTGTGTCGATTTAACTTTTCTCTCTATTTGTTTTCTCGCTTTATCATCGACATTTAAAGTTCCATTGCTATCTTGTCCTAAAGATTCTAAATAAGAAACGATTGGCATTCCATCTACTAAAGTATCGACTCCAATAAACTCTAAATCTTCTCTAGAGACATATCTCTCACAAGTACCGCTTTGACCATTTCTTCCCGTTCTTCCTTCTAATTGTCTATCGATACGATCGACATTAAAATATCCACTAGAAATGACTTTAAGCCCCGTTTGCCACAAACTTTCTCGCATCGCTTTTTCTTCTTCTCTCGTATAGACGCCTTTTTGTGGTCCTAGTTCCGTAGCTCGTATATCAATAAGTCTTCTTATTTCAGCCAAATCAAAAGCATCTGTAATCGGACGTCCTTCTTTTTCTTCTTTTTTTACAAAGAAACTAGTAGCCAAATCTATTAAAGTTTCTCTATCTCCTCCAAGTTTTATATCCGTTCCTCTTCCAGCTTTTTCAGTTGAAAGAGTCACTTTACCTGGAAGCCCAGCTCTAGCAATTATCTTAGCTTCATCTTCTTTGCTCGTAGTAGCATCAATCGTACTAAAAACGATTTCATTGGCGGCTAAGACTCCTTTTAAATATGCTAATTCTGTTGGATCAGAGACGACTAATAATATTGGCTGTTGTGGATTTTGACTTTTTGATTCTAAAATAGAGCGAACGATTGCTTTTGCTTTATCATTTTTTTCTAAAGTAAAATGTGTCGGTTTATTATATACGCCAATTGGCTCTGAAGCTGGCTTCTTATGATTCCTAAAAGCTTTCATCTTTGCCCTGTTACTATAATGCTCATAAAAAGCATGCCTAGGTACTTTAACAGTGTTTTTATTATAGATAGTACTAAATATATCAGGAGAAGCACTCCCCGTTGCTCCAGAAAGACTCCTATATCTAGAATAAAAAGCTTTTTGAGTAACGCTAGCAATCGTACGTGTCTCGTCTTTATAAAAAGCCGGGTTTATCTTTTCTTTAAATTCGATCGCTTGATGTAGTCCGTCTGTATAAGTAGAATCTTCTTGAATTCTTCCGTTTTTTACTACTTTGACTACACCTTCATGAACGACGTATTCTTCAGGTGATTTTAACATAATATTCGCTTTTATAGCTTGATTAAAGTAATGAGTAGCATTTAAAGAATAATTATCAATTAAAAACAAATATCTATTGTAATCATCAGAAAACTCGGGATGACTTGGGTCTTGAACTAACCTTAAAGCACCATTCATCATTAGTTGAACAGCCCCATCGACTATAATATAATCCTTGCCATTTATATAAGAAGGATCTCTTACTATCGACGCCTCATTTAATCTGGCAACAGAATTTATTTGAAAAGCAAAATACGAATCTATTAAAAAGTTTCTTTGGAGTTCTTCATTGATAATAAATTCTCTTCCATCAGGGTAATAGATTACCGAAGATTCTTCTTTTATCTTTCTAACTTGTTCTCTTAACTCTGCTTGAATTTGTGGGTCTGGATGAGTAGCTATTTTTTCTTCATTAGTTAAAAGCTCATATAGTTCCTTTGCAGAATATCCAAGAGTACCGTCTTTAACAATGAACACTCGGTCTTTTACATGTTTTTCAAAATAATTTTGAGCTCTTCCTTGATAACTTCTTTGATTTGGTAAAAGTTCTTCCGAATAAAGAGTAACGGCAAGACTTCTAGCATATGGATAATCAATCTTATCAAAGCGTTTTAAAGTTAGACCTGCTTGTTTTCCTTTTTCTCTTAAATCTTCAAAACTCCTTCCTAGTATTTTGGCTAAATCCTCAGCCGTCATATTACTATTGTATACTGGGATATTATCTCCCAAGACATAAGGACTCTCAGCATCGTCGATAAGAGCATCATCGACTTCGTCTACATAAGCAAATCCAGGATTTTTATCTCTTTGAACAAAATCCTCTGCACTTTTAGCAGCACTATCTCTTAAATAATCAAAAGCAAAGGCCGCTTTAGAACCAAAAGTAACATCCGCGTTATAAGCTTTTCTCTTTATATCTTTTAATTCTCTTTTTAAAGCTTCTAGTTCTTTAGAATCAATATTTGATAAATTCATTCCTTTAGAAATAGCTAAATCAGTCTCGTTTTCTATTACATAACCACAAGTTAAACCTAAACCTTCATAAATAGGTTTTAATTCGTTGTAATCTCTTTCTGATAAATAAGGGTTAGCCGTTATTACGTGAGATCCTTGACCCGTTAGGGCATATAAAAACGTCGGTAAAACTCCGGCTAAAGTCTTTCCTTCACCCGTCTTTACTTCGACCATGTTTTCCTCAGCAATAGCTATTCCCGCTAATTTTTGAACATCGTATAAACGCATATCGCTAAGTTTATGGAATGCCGTTATTCCTAATGAAGCTAAAGCAAAAGTTTCTTCCAATTGACTTTTCAAAAACTTCTCACTAATTTGAAACAATTCTTTATGAGCTTCAGTCTTTACTTTAAACCATGCTTTTAGCATATCTTCAAACTCTTGTCTTAGACCGAGATCAGCTATCATTGATTTATGTAAGTTAGTCAATATACCCGGATGTCTTGCTAAACCTTTTCCCGGAATATCTCTAGGAGATGAAAAAGGCAACAAGTTTGCTTTCGAAAGTTTTAAGATTATATCTAATCCTAAAATACTCTCTGCATTTAAATCAAACTCGTCGATTAACTTTTGTTCTTCAATCTCAATCTTGTTTAAAGTTTTTTCAAGACGTCTTACTTCACTAGAGTTTACTAGTGCTCTCTCTTCTTCTTTTGTCGACATAAACGTTTCTCCTACTAATAAACAAATAATACCATATATATTCGTTTATTTCAATTTTTTTTGAGCATTATAACACTTCGCACACATCGATTTATAACTGATATTTTCTCCATCTATTGCAACTTGGTCTCCTTCTGTAACTAAAACGCCATTTACATATCTCGCATTAAATATCGCTTTCTTTCCACAAGTACAAATAGTCTTCATTTCTTCTAGAATATGAGAGATTTCTAAAAGCCTAATCGACCCTTCAAAACCATTTGAAAGAAAGTCTGTTCTAATCCCAAAACAGATGACTGGGATATTTAGTTCAAAAGTAATCCTAAGAGCTTCATCGACTTGCTCTCTAGTTAAGAATTGTGCCTCATCGACTAATACACAAGCATAGCCTTTTTTAGCTTTAACTAGATCGAATAAGCTATCCTCTCTTCTTAGAATTAAATCTACTTTTCTCGATATACCTATTCGAGAAACAACCTTCTCTTCTCCTTTAGTATCTAGACTAGGTTTAACGATTAAGACTTTCATATCTTGCTCTTCATAATTGTAAGCAGTTTGCATTAAAAGCGTCGTCTTACCGCTATTCATTGCTCCATATCTAAAAAATAAACTTGCCATAACTTTTACCTCTACTTTATCTTTGCTCTAGGATGAGCTCTGTAATATACCTCTTTAAGGCGATCAGATGTTACATGAGTATAAATTGATGTTGCCGAGAGCGAAGAATGCCCGAGTAATTCTTGAACTGACAAAATGTCACAGCCTTCATTTAATAAATGAGTAGCAAAACTATGCCTAAGCATATGAGGAGAAATCTTCTTCCCGATAGAAGTATCAGATATGACTTTATCTAAAATATATCTAACTCCTCTAGTAGTAAGTTTATTACCATTGTTATTTAAAAACAAATATTCACTATCTTTGATATTTAGACTCTTATAACCACTACTTAAATATAAATCTAATATCTCTTTAGCATATTCTCCAATAATAACTATTCTCTCTTTATTACCCTTACCTAAAACCTTTATCTCTAATCCTTTTAGGTCTCTAACTTTAATATTTACCAGTTCACTTACTCTAACACCAGAAGCATATAATATTTCTAATAATAGTCTATTTCTTTGTCCTAAAGGAGTCGTCAAATCAGGTGCTTCAAATAATTTTTCCAACTCATTATAATAAAAAAATCTCGGTAACTTCTTTTCTTTCTTAGGCATCTTTACCAATGTAAAGGGATTCGCTTTAATCTTAGATTCATTTAATAAATAATTATAAAAGTTTCTAAGAGAACTAAGTTTTCTGGAAACAGTCGAAGACTTATTATTATGTTTATCTAGATACATTAAATAAAATCGAATATCTTCATATCTAATATCCAAGAGTTCTAAAGACTCAGTACTTAAAAAACCTAAAAATTCCGTTATATCTTTTTTATAACTAGATATCGTATCATCAGAGTAATTCTTCTGATATTTTAGATATTTTAAATACTCTTCTAAATAATTCATATAACCATCCTATTACATTTATTGTATAACAAAAGTAATATTTTTTAAAGATATATACTACTTTATAAAAAAAAGACTATTATCTTTTTCTAAAATTATAATAAGTCTTCGTTTTATTTAAAGCATAATTAACATTCGTTAATTTATGTAACTTAACATTCTTTACAGATATATTTTGACGACAAAGTTCACCGTATTGTTTTATAAGTAATTTAAGTTGTCTACTGTAAAAGTAAAACGACTCTGTCTGACGATCAAACAATAATTCTTTCCATAAATCTAGGAGATCTTCTAATAAATTTCTAACAAACCCTAGTTTTTTATTATTGGCACGGTATTTTAATATATCATAAAAGTTAACGAAATACTCGTCATTATTCATGATAATACCTATACCCAATTTCTTTAACTTTAACGATTCTAAATAACTAATCGTCAGATTATAATCAATAGTCGGCTCTAGAGTTTTACTTAAAAGAAACATTTTAGCAAATAATTGATTTTTACTATCTAGTATTAGCTTTCTAGCTTTTTCTATCTCAGAAAGAACATTACTGCTATAATCATCTTTTAAAACGACTTCCTCTTCTTGATTAAATACTAAAGGTAACTCTTCTCTAGTATTATGGCTAGTCGTATATATTAGAGAGAATCTACCACTGCGAGGATTATTCTTACTAATAAAGTCATAAATTTTATCTTTATTAGAATAATTAGAAATAAATTCATTTTCATCTTTAAACCTTGAAGTATAGCGATCTATATAGTATAAAGAAGTCGTTTCAAGTAAGATAGTTTTTTTCTCTTGGTTCTCTGTATAAACCACATATTGTAATGAAGTATCTCTCATACTATATTTCCCTCCTAAAATTTAGTTAAGGAATTAAAATACCATATTTTCTCGAAAAAGTCAATAATAAAACAATTGTTTG
Source organism: uncultured Muribaculaceae bacterium (assembly GCA_964616485.1). Taxonomy (GTDB): domain Bacteria; phylum Bacillota_I; class Bacilli_A; order RF39; family UBA660; genus RUG13868. Next base: position 65,827 of record CAZTRB010000001.1, on the reverse strand, counting down.
ACTTAAAATTATCTTTATGATAATATTTTGTTGTATGGAGGAAGATATTATGGAAAAGTTAACGACTCAACAAAATGAGATACTTACTACATTAAAAAAACACATTGCCGAAAATGGTTATCCCCCCACTGTTAGAGAGATTGGTAAAGAGTTAAACCTTAGTTCTCCCGCTACGGTTCATTTTCATTTAAGTCGTTTAGAGAGCAAAGGCTATATTAAAAAGAATAAGTCTAAAAATAGGACTTTGGAATTATTGGTACCTAATGAGTATTTGGAGAAGAGCGAAGACGTTGCTACTATTCCGTTAATCGGTAAGATAACGGCTGGTACTCCGATCGAAGCAATCGAGAACCCCGATGAATTCTTTCAAATACCAATTAATTTAATTCCCGTTAAAAATGATGCTTTCGCCTTAAAGATTATGGGAACTTCGATGATAAATAAAGGTATAAATGACGGGGATATAGTAATAATAGAAAAGAGTAAGAATGCTAATAACGGTGAAATCGTAGCTGCTATGACAGATGATAATCAAGTTACACTAAAGACTTTCTATAAGGAAAACAATCGCGTAAGACTACAACCGGAAAATGATACGATGGAACCGATATTTTTAAATAATGTATCTTTGCTAGGAAAAGCAATAGGTTTATATAGAAAAATCAAGTAAATAATTACTTGATTTTTTTATTAACATATTCTTCAATTGTCAGTCTTATTTCTTGAAAAAGATCATTTAAATCTTCTTGTACATATGAGTATTCGACATATAACGGATATCCTTCTAACTCTATAATTAATGAAGACAATTCTTTTTCTTCTATTTCTACACTCTTGCCATAATACTCTAATTTAACTATTTCTTTTTGTTTCTCTTTAATCTTAGAAATCAAATTGTTAATCTCTTTATTTTTTAACATATCTTTTCTTAAAGCTATGTATTTTTTATAGTTAGGACTATTTTTAATAAGATCGACTAACTCGTCTGTTTTTAATAAAACACTACTCTTCAACTGCTCGTCCATCTAAACTCCAAGTCTTATAGGCCGTTATCTCAACGTCTATTATCGCACCAATCTTTTCTTTTTTCTGAGTAAAATTAACTAATTTCCTCTGCTCAGTGTATCCAAAATACATGCCTTCTTTCTCACTCATTCCCTCGACTAAAACCTTTACTTTTTTACCTAACATTTTCTTATTACTCTCTAAAAAGTGTTTGTTTAAAATCTCATTTAGTTTATATAAGCGTTCTTTCTTTACTTCTAATGATACGGTATCAGGCAATTTTAAAGCCGGAGTATTTTCTCTTGCTGAAAAGATGAAAGAATAACCGTTATCAAATTTACAATATTTAACGAGATCGATTGTCTCTTGGAAATCTTCTTCCGTCTCTCCTGGAAAACCAACGATTATATCCGTTGATATCGTTACATTAGGAATCATTCTTATCTTATCAAAGAGCGTTAAGTAGTCTTCTTTAGTATATCTTCGACCCATCAGTTTTAAAATTTTAGATGAACCGGATTGAACTGGAAGATGGATATAGGGCATTATATTTTGATGTTTTTTAATGACTTCGATCATTCCATCAGTAAAGTCCCAAGGATGACTAGTCATAAAATAGATTCTCTCAATATTAGTCTTACTAACGTCTTCTAATAAGTTTTCTAAATTATAATTATAAGAGAAATCTTTTCCATAAGCATTGACATTTTGTCCAAGTAAAGTAACTTCCTTATAACCACTGGAAATTAATTCTTCTATTTCTTTTATAATGTCTTCTTTCGTCCTACTCCTTTGTTTTCCTCTAGTATAAGGCACTATACAATAGGTACAAAACTTATCACAACCATACATAATATTTACATAAGCCTTATACTTATTAGCTCTTTTAGCAGGCATTCCTTCGACGATATTCCCCTCTTTACTAAAGACTTCGATATTAGTCTCCTTATTTGTTAATGCCCGTGACAATATTTCTGGAAAGCGATGAATATTATGAGTACCAAAAACGAAATCTAACCATTTATACTTTTCGATTATTTTATTGACTACGCCTTCTTCTTGAGCCATACAACCACAAAGTCCGACGATTACATCAGGTCTTTTTTCTTTTAAATGTTTAAATCTACCCAACATACCAAAAGCCTTATTATGAGCATTTTCTCTAATACTACAGGTGTTTATCATGACTATATCAGCCTTAGTATAGTCTTCTTCTTCAGTAAAACTCATCTCTTCTAAAAGAGCTTTAATATTCTCCGTATCATGTTCATTCATTTGACAACCGTAAGTCTTAATATAATATTTTTTATTTAAACCTATATTAGTTAGACTATCATCTATAGTATACGTTTCTATCTCAACAGTATTATTATTTCTTTTACGAGCTTCTTTATAATTTGGAATTTGCATATGATCACCTTCTTTCTCGTCTTATAGTATTTTATCATAAACAAAAAAAAATAAGAAGATACTTCTTCTTATTCAAACAATATTTTGTTTACAAGATAATCGATATTATCAGTCTTATTGTTTATAAAATCATTTTTAATATCTTCAAAGTTATCTTTTAAATTTTCTATTAACTCTTTTACTTTAGGACTAACGTCTTTATTTTCTAAATTATCGATAATCATTTCTAAATTATTAAGTTTAGTATATTTTCCATAAATATTAGTCTTAATATAAGTCTCATATAAATTCTTAAAAGACAAAATTCCGACATTATCGAATCTCTCATCTTCCAATATCTTAGAAGTAGTATAAATATATCCATATTTAATAGATTTATCGAGAATCGTTTCGCCTTCATTATTCTTTATATTAAGAAGCAAGTCTTTATTCTTCTTAACCGCTTTAATTATGTCGACTACACTAACGTAGTTCATCGTAACTAAAACATGCATAAATGTATCACCATCATTATTTTGGTGGTTTATATTCCATCTCTTATCTTTAAGATGGTTTAATACGATATCATAGTATCCTCTTTTTAACAGTCTCGTTAAAATATTGTTTCCATTTTCATCAACTACATTAATATCAAATGTCTTTCTCGATAATATCTTATCGATTAATTCAATATGATTTTCCCTAAGTAGTTGAAAAATCAGGGACGGGTCATCATCACAAGCATTGATTGTTTTTAATTCATTATAAAACACTTTAATACACCTCTTCTTTACACGTGACAATTCCATATTCTAGCAAAGAAAGAGTAAAAAGTCAAGATTTATCCAAAAAAAGGACAGACTTAACACTACATATTTAAGTTGAAAACCTCTATTTCACTTTAGTTTAAAGAGAGAAAACAGTATAGATTTTTCTATACTGTTTACTGCTTTTTATCTTTCACCATTAGTTACTTTAAATAAATCGTTAAACGTTTCATGGATAAACTTACTTTGATATTTCCCTTTTTCATCGACACCTTTCCTATAAACATAGTCTAAGTATGAATCGTTTCCTTTCGCTGAGTCATTATACTTTTTAATGTCTTCTCTTATTCTTCTAATATCACTTGGGGTTAAATCAATTACAAATTCGACATTTGTATTAGCATGCGCTCCCGTCGCGCTAGTAAAGTCATCGTCATCATCTGTTATATAATGCTCTTTACCTATCCAGTTAGCACCTATTATTCTTTTTCCTTTTACTTCTGAAATATGAGAATTAGGAAAAGGATCTTTATTTAATATAGGTCGATATAGATAATCTGAACCACCGGGTGATTTGTAACAATAATTTATACAAGAAGAAACATTCACAAATCCCCAATTGGCAAAGTCTATGTTACATTCATTTGAAACTTTTGGTAAATCATCACTCAACTCACATATCCCACTACTACATTGAGTAACGCAATCGCTAGAGCTTTCATAAGCATTAATATCTTTATCCCAAGATGAATCGCAATATTTTTTTATCTTAGCTACTTCACCACCTTTGTATAATGCTTTACAATTGGTTAATTCTGGACCTGGTAGTTTATTCCAACAAACGTTAGAACATGGTTGAGAACCTATAACGTTAGTAACTTTTCCATATAAATAATAGCTATATTCTGTCTTATCAGCTCTTACAATATATTTCCCATTAAAACGGCTATCCCTATCCATGTTTTTTGAAACTCTTATAAAAGTAATGTCACGAGAAGTTGCCGTATAAACATTCTGAGCGTTGTTATATATATCGACTATTTCATATAAGTTATCTACGGCCGTTTTTTCTACACTACATTTTGCTGGACATCCTGTGTCATCAGAGATAAGAACAACTTGTGTACGACAAGTCCTAATTCCACCATTGCTAGTCGTAACTACTCCTGTTATATCGACTGTTTCTTCACCAGCATAATTATCTTGTTTATCTATATCGATTGTTATTAATCCATTTTCTTCATGGTGTGCATATGGACATATTCCATAACTTGCAATTGTTATATCATTTTTTAAATTGTCTTGGATTTCTAATGTTGCTATAACTCCTCCAACAAAAATCTTGTTACCATGCATCTCTGTGCCAGGTTTTGGGGTTAATACGACTGTACATCCAAAATCTCCATTAACATCGTCGCCTCCATCAATATGATACGGACAAAATTCGTCGTCTTTTAAATATATATCATTGCCTATTACATTCTTTTTAATTTCGGCGACTGTTTTATTTATAGAGTGCCCTTCACCAATTGGTTTAAAAGCATCGATAAAGTCTCTATCTGGTGTCGCATTTAAACTCGTATAGTATACGTTTCGTCCCGGATTTCCATCATTACACTTACCTTGTGCATCTGCTCCGTAAATAGACGCTCTTCCATCTGACGTAACACAATGTTTATCAAATACATAATTAACATCTACGACACTCCTATTAATATAACTATTAATGCTCATTGTCTTTCCAACATATCTGCCATAACCAACAGTATAATTTGTTGCTGTCGAAGTTGTTGTTGGTGTTCCATCTTCAATCGTATTTCCTCTAACAAGAGTATATTCATTTGAATGTTCTTTTTTATTATTAATTATCTCTGTTACTTTGGTCTTAACACTTACTTTATTTATTGAATAATTTAATTGATCCCATGAGATAGCTACATCGTTACCTGCAAAATCTATCCCAATTGAAACATTAACTCCGTTTTTTAAACCACTATTGAAATAATCTAAAAGCTCTTCCATTAATTGTCTAGAATTTTTAACTGTTTTCACGCCACCTTTTGTAATAATTACTTCATCTTTAGAATGAATCGAAGCGTATACGAGTTTCCAAGAGTCAACATCGATAAAAACAGAGCATTCTTTTTCACCTTTTAGTTTAGCAAAATAATCTAAGCCTTCGCCAGCAACAATTTTTCTGGTCGATAAGTCTTTATATTTAAACGACGAACTCTCTTTGCAAGCAACGATTAAGAAATTCATTTGATCAAATACTGTACTCGTATCTGACTCACAAGTAGTTATCGTTCTAATATTTTTTTCGGACGGTCCATTCGGCAATCTACCTGTTTCAACAGTACTACACACATTTGTTGCATTAATAGAAAGTGAGGTATCTGGAGTCGCAGCACTTAAATATGGGTTGTTATTTAAACAATTAAATCTAGTATACTTATAATCGCAATCATTTAAAATGCAAGCTTCTTTCAATTTGTTTGTGTTTGCCCTAGAGTCATAAGCAATCGCATTATCACAAAAGTTTTCAGCACATTTAAGAAGTTCATCTCCTTGCTTTCCACCACAAACATCTGGGTCTGTACATTGTATTACATCAGGAAGCCACCAATATGATACTCCAACTGAATAAGTAGACGCAGTTCCAGAAGTTATAGCAGCTGCTCCTAAGTCATAATCCCAAAGTTGGTATTTAGAGTCTCCACCACCACTTACTAGTGCAGTATTTAAAGTAGGTCCAATATAATATTCAAATTTATTAGTACACTCATTATTACTATCTAAAATACAGTGTTTAACTGGACCACCATAATAATCAGAAACCAAAGATCTAATTAAACTCAACTTTCCCGTTTCTCTAGCAGGGACTAATTTTGACACCCCTTTATATTCTCGTGTAAACAAGATTGAATATCTAATTTCTCCTCCTATCATTTCCGCTTTATAACTATATTCCCAACTACCTGTATTCGAGGTCGTGTTTTCTGTACAAGTTCCAGAAGTTGTAGACGATGTACAAGTAGTATCACATTCATCGTTACATTTCTTTTCCGAGTCATATGTAATAGCTGTATCCGGCGAATTTCCAGCACAGCCATAACCTTTATAAGTAGTCTTTTTACAACCACTTTTACAATTAGATGAAGAACTATATGTATTCGAATTTAATGAACAACTATAGGTAGTAGTTGTACTCCCACAAGGAACTGTAATTGAGTTGATTGCATCATCTATTGAAGTCGCTCGTACCCATCTATTTTCACGACTTAGTGGGCAATATAAGTAGAACCAAGGGTCAACTTTATCAGGCGTTAATGTGGATATCTTTTGCTCATATTTTTCATTGAGAATATCTTCTTTCCTTTCAATACCAACCCTAGCGACCGGTTCAAAAGCAAAATAATATTCCTCTAAATTCCTCAAATCGTAGTTATTTACTCCAAAAGTCTCTTTAATTGCGGCTGTACTTGCAAAATATTTACCTTGTAAAATCTCTTTAACATAATTAGCTAAAGTCCCATTTCTTAACTTAGGCAAATTGGGATCATAGATCACTTTTACTTTTCCACTAGTACAATCTTTAGATGTCGAGCAAACTTTAATATGCTGTTTATCATAGATTGTTATTTCTTCGAACGCATAAAAAGAATGACTAACTTTATAAGGTTTATCTACGGTTGCCTTACCTGTTGTATGCCCATCCATAAGCTCCGCTTTTGCTAAATCTAATACTGAACCAATAAAATTCAAAAGCCAAGAATCAACACGTTCAGCTTCTTCTGCTGGTTTATCAACTACAGTAGCATCGCTCAAGGTTCCACCATTATAAAACAAAATCGTTGCAACTGTTTCAACATTTTTAGTTTTGTAATCATACCTTAAAAGCTTAACATACATTGCATTTTCAGAAAAACATAAGTCGGTTGGTTCACACTTTTTTCCGGCATTTGTTATCGTTGCATAACTATTAGCAGAACCGCTACCTGGCCAATGAAAGCTTGCTTCTTTTAAAGAGTCTTGTGTAGGTCTTGCTTCAGTTCCATTAGCTAATACTACTTGATTTAGTGATATTACCAATAAAATTACAAATAAAAATTGTAATTTCATTGATTTTATATGTTTTTTCATGAGACCTCCTAAAATTTTATCTTTATTCTTCTTTTATTGTTAACTATAATTCTTATTACATAATAAACACCTGAACCAAAAATTATAACCGTAATTGGCAAAGTTATTATAAAATTATTAATATAAAAAGCAATTATTTTTTCAAAAATACTTTTGTTTTTTTCAACAACCTCTATCGGTTCTTCTTTATTTAAAGATGCTTTGTATTTTTCTAGCTTTTCAGTAAAATATTGTAAATTAGGAATGTCACCCTCATAATGCTTTCCACACAAAGGGAATTCTTCATATTCAATACATTCTTTTAACTCACTGTATTTATTGTATTTTGGAAGTTTTAAATGTTTTGTACCCACTTTTTCTCCAACACAAGGATATCCATATGAAACAAACACTTCCATTTCTAAAGTTGTTCCACCTTCAAACATAGGCATTAAAATTTGAGTTGGTTTTTCTTCTAAATACTTATAAGCCATCCCGCCATAATAAAATTCAATTCCTTCTTTAATATTAGAAAACGATACTTCGTAATAGTATGAATTGTGTTCATCATACTTTAATTCGTAATCAAAATTAATATTATGTGCTTTACTTTTTTGTTCAGAAAGAATTTTGCTTGTGCAAAGCTCTCTCGCGGCTTCAACCTCAAAAGGGAAAACAAAAAAAACCGTTAAAATTAAAAGATTTATTAATGATGATACTATTATTTTTTTTCTCTTTTTATTTTTCAATTTATTCCACCTATCTTTATATAAAGTATACTACAGCATCATTTTTTTTTCAAACTTTTTTATCTTAAACATATTATTGTTTTAAACCTTTTTAAAAAGAGCAAATAGTATATTATTCATTTTTTTATGGACTCATTGAACATGTACTTGACTTGTTGATATCAAACTAAAAAAATTCTTGTTTTTTACAATCTCATTTACAGTAACAAAATATTAAAAACATTTACGTCAAAAAAGAGTTACACATGTAACTCTCTAATATATTATATTTTAAATTATTTTGCTGGGCCTTGCTCTAACGAATATTCATTTACTATTTCTGGTTCGCCTACGAAACTAAGTTCAAAAGTTAAATCACCCGACTCTATTTGAGAAAAAACACTATATTTTTCTTCTTGATTAAACGAACTCCCACCATATATCAAAGTATCATAATACGGAGCAGCTACAGAACTGTTATCAAAAGGATTGTTTTGTGGATCAACTTTACGAGAAAGATCATTAAATGAAAGAATATATCCTTTTTTTCTATTAACATCGCTATAATAAAATATTGGATCATCCGGATTGAAAACGTACTCTCCAAGGAATGTTAAGTCATCGTCTGCTTTTAATAAAATCAAATTATCTTTTCGACTAATCACTCTAACTTTTACAGGAACATCCTCCTCAGTTAACATTTCTCTTTCATATACATAGTGCTTTCTAGCATTTAAAACTTCCGTCATAGTATCGATAAAGTATTGATTAACCTCATCAGTAAATCCAATTTCTGGATAACGTTCAGACGCTGGTTTATTTACTTTTTTTGTAAACCCAACGTTCTCTTCAACAATCGTTTCTTCTTCACTTCCAACAATTTGGCTTTCCAAAATTTCCTCCAAAGTCTCAACTTCTTCAGCTCTCGCTTTAGCAATCCCCCACTCAGAAACCACACCCTGTCTAACTCTGTTATCCTTTTCATCTTTGTTTAAATTAACTAGGCCGTCTTGCATACCACTAAAAAGTATACCTGTTGCAAGTGTTATCGTCCCAATTGTTTTTTTAATTCCCATTTTAATTTCCCCCATTCATTAAATATGGCTAGATTATAACATTTTTTGTTTTTTGTCAAGTTTCATATGTAATTTTTCTTCAAAATTATTATTACATTAATCATTTTATCTCAAATGATTTACCAACACTTAATATTCACCGATAATATTGTTGGATCCTTTATTACTAAATATTTGTAGACTGCTACTCATCGGTTTTCAACGTATATTTCTTGTTTTTTTTCTTTTTTAGCAACAAAAAAAATAGCACCTCTTTAGAAATACTATTTTATATTTAAACTTTTATTATTTTGTTGGTCCTTGATCTAAAATTGGTTCTCTGACATAATCAAAATTTAAGACTATATCACCCGATTCTATTTGAGAAAAAATACTATATTTTTCGTCTTGATTAAAGGCTCCTTCACCGTAAATTAATCTGTCAAGATACAACGCAAATGTAGAATCATCAAAAAGAGTGTCCTTAGGATCTAACTCATGAGAAAGCTCTGCGAATGAGAAAAGATACCCTTTCTCTCTGTTTTTATCAGTACGATAAAATAATAGATCATCTGGATTAAAGATGTATTCGCCAAGAAAAGTTAACTCTTCATCACCCTTAAATTCAACTAAATCATCCCACTCATCAAGTATTCTAACTGTAATTGGATTCCCTTCAGCATTCAACACTTCTTTTTCGTAGACATAAAGAGGTGTGCTGTCAAAATATTCTGACCATTCATCCACAAAACTTTTATTAGTTTTTCCAGTAAAATTCACTTCAGGATAACGTTCGGAAACTGGCTTACTTACTTTCCTCTCGTTTTCTACATTCTCTTCAACAACCGCTTCTTTTTCACTTCCAACAATTTGGCTTTCCAAAATTTCTTCCAAAGTCTCAACTTCTTCAGCTCTCACTTTAGGAATCCCCCACTCGGAAACCACACCCTGTCTAACTTTGTTATCCTTTTCATCTTTGTTTAAATTAACTAGGCCATCTAGCACGCCACTAAAAAGTATACCTGTTGCAAGTGTTATCGTCCCAACTGTTTTTTTAATTCCCATTTTAATTTCCCCCATTCATTAAATATGGCTAGATTATAACATTTTTTGTTTTTTGTCAAGTTTCATATGTAATTTTTCTTCAAAATTATTATTACATTAATCATTTTATCTCAAATGATTTACCAACGCTTAATATTCACCGATAATATTGTTGGATCCTTTATTGCTTAAATATTTTTTGACCGCTACTCGTCGGTTTTTAACGTATATTTCTTGTGTTTTTATACTTTTTTAGCCACAAAAAATAGTACCTCTTTAGAAATACTATTTTATATTAAACCTTTTATTATTTTGTAGGTCCTTGATCCAAAATTGGTTCTCTAATATAATCAAAATTTAAGACTACATCACCCGATTCTATTTGAGAGAAAATACTATTTTTTTCGTCTTGATTAAACGCATTTTCACCATAAATTAATCTGTCAAGATACAATCCAAATGTCGCATTATAAAAAAGATTATCTTTAGAATCTAACTCATGAGAAAGTTCTGCAAAAGAGAAAAGATACCCTTTTTTCTCTTTTTTTATCGGTACGATAAAATAATAGATCATCTGGGTTAAAAACATATTCACCAAGAAAAGTTAACTCTTCATCATCCTTAAATTCAACTAAATCATCCCAACCACTAAGTATTCTAACTGTTATTGGATTCTCCTCAGCAGTCAACACTTCTTTTTCGTAAACATAAAGGGTTTCACGTTCAAAATATTCTGACCATTCATCTACAAAGCTTTTATTGACTTTTCCAGTAAAATTCACTTCAGGATAACGTTCAGAAACTGGTTTACTTACTTTTCTCTCGTTTTCTTCTTCATTACCAACAATTGATCCTTCGACAAACTCTTCTAAAGATTCAACTTCTTCGGCTCTTGTCGTAGTAATTCCCAGCATTTTAGAAACAGTTCCTTGTCTTTGTCTATTATCTTTTTCATCTTTGTTTAAATTAACTAGGCCGTCTAGCACACCGCTAAAAAGAATTCCTGTAGCAAGAACAATAGGTCCAACTGATTTTTTTATTTCCATTTTATATCCCCCATTCATTAAAATCTGCGATTAATATAGTACATTTTTTTGTTTTTGTCAATAATTGATCAAATACAGGCAAGAAAAAAGCGAGTTAATTACTCGCATTCAGTTGTAGGACTAGAACAAATACAATCGGCATTTCCATTCCTATAATTTATTTTAACCGTTTTAACGACGAACTTTTTTTCTACCTTAATATCAAATATAGCTGTCTTAGTATTTTCGTTATAGTAAAAATATGTGTTTTGGCAATTATAACGTGTCAAATTCGATAAATACGTATCGAAATACTCTTCTACATACTGTGATTTTCTAAGAGTTTTAAGGACAACTTGATTACCGTCATCTTTTATAAAATATGTCAAGAGTGGGATGTTTATATTTATTTTATCTGTTTTATAAGTCTCTCTAAAGAATGTTTTGTTAACTAAAAGAACCAACATAACGATGAGAAAAACGAGAATAACGAAAAACTCAAAAATATGTCTTTTTTTCCTTATTTCGACAACTTTTTCTTTTTCAGCAGTTAGCCTTTTAAATTCTTTCGTCTTTTTCTTGGCTTTTTGCTTGTCTTTTTTATCTATTCTTTTCTCTTCTTTAATTAGTTTCTTTAATTCTTTTTTCTTATCTTTATCAGAATTGCTAACTTCACTCATATTATTAACTCCTTACTATTTATAATATAAGTATATAATAAAGAAACTTTTTTATCAAGTGATTTACTGTCTTTCTTATTTATTTTAAAATGAAAAACAGAAACAAAAAAACCTTAAAAATAAGGTTTTATTTTCTTATGGCGGAGACAGAGGGATTTGAACCCTCGCACCAGTTTCCCGATCTACACCCTTAGCAGGGGCGCCTCTTCAGCCTCTTGAGTATGTCTCCATAATTGCTGACTAACTAATTATACCCTAGTATAATTAGTATAGTCAACATATTATTAAAGCTTATTACGCTTATTTAATTCATGATAAACGACTGTTACATAAAACGGCATCGTATAAGCTATCGGTAATATATATCTAAAATAAGTATTTATTGGACCGACAAGAGACGCTAAGACGATTGCAAATGACGGTAATAGTATTATTATTAATTCTCTTTTCTTTGAAAAAATAAACAAACAAGAAAAAATCATAATTATCCAAACGTTAAAAGCAATATTCGTAATAGCTCCCAAAACAGGTACTTTAGAAAAACTATCACCATATGTCTTCAATGCTTGTCTTGGAATCGTCATTATGTTGCTATAATGATAATCGAATCCCGCCTCTTCTAATAAAGTATTATAAGTATTATATAAATACCAGTTATAAGTATTTGGATAAAAATAACCATAGGTATTACTTAAAGTAGCATCGATATATATATCTGGATATTTATACAATCCCTTTTTCCAAACTTCTAAATAAGACTTTAAATCTTCATTCGTATGATTTTTATTTATCTCATCCTTTACTTTATCGGCTTTATGAGGTTCGTATCGGTCTTTAAGAGTATCAAAACCAATTAATTTATCTATGACGTCTTTATCTTTTTCAGTAAAAGCATGCGGACGGTATTTTGCCAGTCTTGCCGTTTGTTGGAAGAAAACAGACATACTCTCAGCTACCGAAGTATTTGTAATCTTAAAATGTGGAATGACGATATTAAAATGCAATTGATAAAAAGATAAGATAAGAAGTATTCCCGTTAATACATGAATCTTCTTTTTTGTAAAAAACAACAGAAAAGGAAAACTTAAGATAATCGTATGGAATCCATTATTTCTAAATAAGATAACGAAAATAGAAAGCACGACGATCTTTATTAAATTTTTAAAAGAGTTATCATACCTCAAATAATCATATAATTTAATAATGTATAAATAGATAAAAGAAGCGAAGAAAACATCTTTTACTGCTGCCATCGTATATGATCCATATACGGGGATAAAGGCATATAATAGTAACGTGATAATTATCAATACATTATTCATCTTTTTCTTTTTCATATAATTAATCGCATATGAAAAAACAAAGATAACGAAACTCACTTGTAAGATTGCATATAGAAACAAACCAAAATTAACGCTACCTAGATGATAACCTAACTTAAAAAAACTTCCTAAGATAAACGTATGAAAAACGGGATTAAAATTAGTTATCATAACGTTTGGATCGACTAAATTTACTCTATCTAAATAATCGGTTGTAAGCCCCATAAACTCTTTGATTTGTTTAGCTGCATCGGGATTTATTACTACCGGATAATAACTAATTATCCAAGGTATATAGCATATCAATAGAGTTATAAAAGTAAATTTAAAGGGATTATCATTAAACTTTTTAATTAACCAACTATCTTTAAAATTATAAGTGATCTTATAATTAATAAAAAAATCATTTATTAAATTTATTAAGACATTAAAAAACACTGCATATCCTGGAACAGCTACAAGCATAAGTGTAACGTTATAAGACTTCTTTATATGAATAAAGAAACCACCACTTAACTTAACGGAAGCACCAATTACCATAAACAAGGAAAAAATAACAGCTAAAATTAAGAAAAGAGGGTTGTTTTTATATTTATATAAGTATCTATTATAAAAAAAAGAAAAAGAGACGCTTAAAATAAGTAAAATAGATGGATTTACTTCTATTTCACTAACAAAAGCAAAAGCACTAAGTAAAGACATTAAAATTATAATAACTTTTTCTTTCATCCTAACTCTCCTTTTTAACAAAGATAATATATTTCTGAACGAGATAATTTATAATAAAAATAATTATGTCAATGAAAAACTTAATATATTCTGACCTAATATTTGTAATAGTATGAACAACGAATACTGTAACTGTTGAAAATACTAATTGAATAACTACTAATGAGAAATATTTGACTAAAGTATTAATTCCCTTATTATCAAAGACGATTCTCTTATTAACAAAGTAATTAAATAACGAGCTAATGGTTCTCGCTAAGACGCTCGAAATTATTATTGCTAAAGATCCTATCTTTGTCTTTAAAATACTATTAAAGACAAAAAAAAGAAGTTGATCAAGAATAAAGCTTAATCCTGCTGAAAATAAGTATTTTAAAAAAACATTATACTTTTTTATCTTTTCGATCATCTAATTCTCCTACTTTTTTCTTTAAGATAGCTACTTCTTGAGACAGTGTTATGACTTTATTTTTTTGTCTAGATAAATAGACGCTTGTAATTATAGAAATAAAGATTAAAAACATAAAGCCTAAGAAAAACAATAAATTAGAGACGACTTCTACCCCTAAAAAAGAAGCTACATCTTTGAAAACACCATTAAATAGTGTTACTAAAAACATCATTAAGATAAATGAGAACCAGTATAATGAATCAGTTATCGTTATTTTTTTATTAGATACTAAATAAGAGATTATAGCTATAAAAACGAAGTATATAAACATTAAAAAAATAAATAAATTAGTAGTTATCATTTTTTACCTCCCTTATAAATAATACCGATAAGTATAATTGAAAAAGATACTTTTAGCATATAATGAATCGACTTAAACGGTGAAATTGAACTTTTACCTGCCGTTCTTGGATTCATTTCGACTGGTATTTCACTTATTTTAAAACCTTTTTTAGCTAACATAGCATTAGTATCTGGTTCTGGATAATCAACTGGATAATCATCGCTAAAAAGCTTTATTATCTCTTTATTTGCTGCCCTAAAACCACTCGTTGGATCATAGATTTTCTTCCCGGTTACTAACTTAGTAATTATACTTAACCAAGATATACCTACTCTTCTAATCTTCGATGATTTAAAGGAACTCAACTCCTTTACAAAACGGGAACCGATTACAAAGTCGTTTCCTTTTTCTATTTCTTCGATAAGAGTTTTAATATAATTAGGATTATGTTGTGAGTCACCATCTACTTGAATAGCGACATCATAATCGTTATAATAAGCATATTTATAACCAGTTTGAACAGCTCCACCTATTCCTAAGTTAAAAGGAAGATCGACAAAATTAAGATTGTTTTTTAAACAAACTTCTTTGGTACTATCTTTAGAACCATCATTGATTATTACGTAATCTAAAACAACGTTTTTTATCTTTATCTTCTCAATACTCTTAACAGTATTTAAGATGTTCTCTTCTTCATTATAAGCCGGGATTATTATCAAGACTCTCATACTGTACCTCACTAGATATTATGTTACCATAATATAGAATATTAGACAATATTAGCAACAAAAAAAGGCCTTAAGCCTTTTATTTAACTATCGTCTCATGCATTAATTCTTCAATCGTATCCAAATCTAATTCATCTATTCTATCTACTCGCGATTTCTCAGCTAAGATAATAGCTTTTACTTTCTTAATAGCGGTCGATAGTTTATCGTTAACGACGACATAGTTATACTTACTTATTTCGTTTATCTCTTTGTAAGCAGTCTTAAACCTACTAACCATCTCTTCTTTAGATTCACCACGACCTCTAGCAATAAAACGCTTTTTAAGTTCTTCCATAGACGGCGGTAATATAAAGATAAATAAGGCATCGGTAACGATTTCTTTTATTTTCATCGCCCCTTGAATATCGATAACGATCATGACGTCTTTACCACTATTTAAATTATCAACCAACTCTTTCTTAGGTGTTCCATAGTAATTACCATGAACCGTCGCATACTCGATAAACTCGTCTTGTTTAATTCTATTTTCAAAAGTCTCTTTATCGACAAAATAGTACTCTATTCCTTCTGTCTCTTTTGGCTTTCTATCTCTAGTAGTAACGGAAACAGAACCATAAATATTCTTTTCTGTCTTCAAGACATTATTGAAAATCGTATCTTTGCCAACGCTAGTAGGTCCGCTTATAACGATTAGGACACCCTTTTTCTTTAACTTAAGCATACTTTTTCTCATACTACACCACCTAATTTATAATAGATTATACCATGTATTAAAAATAAAGCAAAAAGTTTTTACTTAATAAGCTTTAAACTCTTCGCTTTATCGACTATTTTCGTATAAATGGGGTGCATATGTTTTTCACTGACGTTATCAAGAAAAGTATCTAGTGGCAACCATGCAACATTACTGTTTTCATCTTCTTTTATCTCTAATTTTTCCTCTTCGTCGGCTTCTAGTAAATATGCCGCCGATATATGAATATGTGACGTTACATATTTTCCTCTCTTGTAGTGTCCAATTACTGAAAGAGCATCAAGAACAAATATATCTTCTACTATTGGGACTACACTCTTTACTCCGGTTTCTTCTTGAACTTCTCTAATAGCAACAGCTAAGAGATCGTCATCACCATCGGCATGACCACCCGTCCAACTCCAAGAATCATAGATGTTGTGATATATCATAAGAACGCGATCTCTATTCTTATTTAAGACAAACCCCGAAGAAGTGAAATGGGCTATTTCATTTTCACGAGTTAAGACATCCGGAAAACTATCGATATAACTTAATATCATCTCTCTATCTTTTACTTCTTGGTCATTAAAAGGGACGTAATTTTCAATCTTTTCTCTCAATGTCATATTAATATTTCCTTTCTTTAATAAAATTACTCTTCTACTTGTTCTATAACTTTAGACACTATTTCTTTATGCTCCTCTTTACCAAGCATGCTATAGTCCAAATAATTATCATCTTCAAGTCTCTCATATTTTAAAGTCAAGATTCTTCTTACCGATTCATCTATTCTCTCTTCTTTTATTTTTCCTTTAATAACTGCTTCTTTAATTTGTGATATTGTCTTTGAAGAACCATTTGGCATTAATAGTATATCTACTCCCGCATTGATCGCTTTTTCATATATCTCATAATCCGTATAGTCATCAGTAAGCGCTTTCATATTCAAAGCATCCGTTATAATGATACCCTTATATCCCATCTCTTCTCTTAATACTTCGGTAATCATCTTATAAGATAATGTTGCTGGTATATCATCACCAGTTATTTTAGGATAAGCGATATGAGCCGCCATGATCATTGGAGCTTTTATCGAAATAGCTTCTTTAAAAGGAACCAACTCTTCTTCGTATAACTCTTCTAATGTCTTATTTACTATTGGTAAAGAATAATGGCTGTCGGCTGTCGTATCACCGTGTCCTGGAAAGTGTTTAAAGACTGGAATCATGCCATTATCTGAAAGAGCCTTTGCAAGTGGAAAAGCCATCTTTATTACTTCTTCTTTCGTTGTCCCAAAAGCTCTTTTACCGATAACAGTATTCTCTTCATTAGTAAATATATCGATAACAGGTGCAAAGACTAAGTTAATACCTAAAGTCCTTACCTCTCTTGCCATTAACGCTCCTATTTCATAAGCCAGATTCGGATCATCGGTCTTTCCAACTTCTAACATTGAAGGAATAACAGTAGCTTCTTCTAAGTTTCTAAGCCTTTGAACAATTCCACCTTCTTGATCAATAGCTATAAACATGGGAATTGTAGCCGTAGCTTTTATTTTTTTAACATATTCTAACGTATCTTTATAATTTGTAATATTGACTCCTTGTAAGATGAAACCACCCGGTAAAGTATTCTCAAGTGAAGATTTCAAACTATCATCAAAAGTCGTTCCATTATAATAAACGATTAGCATTTGCGCTATCTTTTCATCTAAGTTCATCTCCTTCATTTGATTAGAGACCATCTCTTCAACACTTAAAGTCTCGACTTTTTTGTTAGAAATACCACATCCCGTAAAGACAGAGACGATACTAACAAAAAGTATAACGAGTGGCATTTTTTTCTTATTCATCATAAATACTCCTATTTCGTTTATTATATCATTTTTAAATTTTTTAATCTTCTTTATCCAAGACGATACTTATTGCTTCTATTATATTATCTTTTAATTCTCTTAACTTTGGATATTCATAACTAGAATTTAAATAATATAGTATATCGTAAATTGCTAGTCTCTTTTTTAAATAAGGAACTTTAAAAACTTCAGGATAAAACTCTTCTAAATAATTAGGTATATTAACATAATCTTTATTATTAGTATACTCTTCCGTCTCTTCACTAGCAAACTTTTCTGACTTTTTAACCATTCTAAGTAAAATATCAAGTTCATAGTCTCTTGGAGCAATCATACTTCTCTCAAAGTCAATAATTTTTATATTACCATCATTATAAAATATATTGTCGAAATGAAGATCGTTATGTATTAAAACAAAATCACTACTAACTAAATATTTAGGAAGTTTTTCTATTACTTTATTTAACATTTCTTTTTCTCTTTCATCAAAGTAATTGATTTTTTCTAATCTTTTAAGACCATAAAGAAGCTCTTCTCTAATGTAATTAATCCAGTTAAAAGAAGGTTTCTTGTGTGAATGAATGTCCTTCATAACATCCGTTATTTTTCTTATTACATCTCGTCTTTCCTTTTCATTTAAAGTGTGCCAAACATTATATAAAGATCCACCTTCTATTTTTTCGATAATTTCATATAAGTATGGTATCTTTTTTTTATTAATATTATAAGCAATTAACTTAGGTATATATTTATTATCTTTGTTTTCTAAATAAAAGTTTATCTCTCTTAAAAAGTTTTCTTCATTTGTCTCTTTTATACAAATCTTTAAAATATATTTATCATCTAGTAAGTATAATTCATTAGTAAAACCAATGTTAATCTTTTTAAGATTGACTATTTCACCTATTTTTAATAAAGACTCTTCTAATATTTTAATTATTACTTCTTCCATGTGAAAGTACTCCTTAAACTTTGCAATATATCTTCTACATATCACTTACTACTAGTATATATTATTTTCTAATTAATTTATACTTTATAACAAAAAAAGATAATTACTTATCTTTAATCTATAAACTTGGTGTCCTCGCACGGGCTCGAACCGTGGACCCACTGATTAAGAGTCAGTTGCTCTACCAACTGAGCTACGAAGACAGAGAAATTGCTATTTAATTATAGCACTTCATTTACATAAGTCAATAATTTAGAAGAAAAAATGATAATATAATTATTCTATTATAAAATCATTAATAAAATTATAATACCAAAGATAATTCTATAAATCATAAATATTTTAAAATCATGAGTCCTTAAGTATTTTAACAAATATTTTATACATGTTATTCCCACTAAGAAAGACACTACTATACCGACTGTAAACATCGATAAATTATTAGCTATTATCGAAAAATCCGTCTTTAATAAACTAAGTAACAACGCCCCAAGAACCATCGGAACAGAAAGATAAAAGGAAAATCTTGCTGCATCTTCTCTCTTAATTTCTAACATTCTCGACGCTATAAGAGTCGTTCCACTTCTAGAAAACCCTGGTATCAAAGCAAATACTTGGGCAAAACCAATAATTATAGATTCTTTAAGTCCGATTGCTTCTATTTTCTTTTTTTGTTTATACTTTAAATCAACGACGAATAAAAGTGCACCGATAACGATCAAAGAGATCGCTATTAGGTGATAGTTTCCTCTAACAGCAGTATCGATTATATCTTCTAACAAATATCCAATAACTGCACCAGGTATTGTAGCAACAGCTAAATACCAAAGCATCTTATTTTTCGTTTTCTTAATTTGTATTCCTTCGATAAATATCTTCAAAAAATCTTTAAAGAAGAACACGATTATCGCTAACGCTGTTCCAAAATGAAGAGCGATATCAAATATAAGTCCAATATCAGGAGTTATTATTTGATCTCCTATGTGAAACAGTTCTCTAAACACGACTAAATGTGCTGAGGAAGAGATTGGTAAAAACTCAGAGATTCCTTGAACTATTGCTAAAATTATAACTTCTAACATATTACACCTCTTTTATTATCTATAAGAAATTATAACCCAATTACTTATAAAATTCAAAGGACTATTATAATTTTAAAGATTAGGTTTTCTTAATAATGCTTTTCCACCAATCGTTTTTATCGTTTCTTTAACGATAGCCATTCCCTCTTTAACTTCGTCTTCGCTGTATTTCAAATCTCTTGTCATTGGATTTTGTTCTCCAATCTCAAGCACGCCTTCGACAAAAGTAACGAACTTTGGAAGTCTTGGACTATTAGAATTAGATTGAATAATGAAATTTGCTGCATCTAAGAACTCGGGATTATTACAATATACCATTCTCGGACACATTTGTTTTAAATAATCATATCGTAACATATGTGCTTCTTGTTCTTCTACAGTCTTGATCGAAGAATCCGCATCTATAAGAGAAGCAAAATATTTAATTCCTCTTAGACTTTGTCCTTCATCTGCGATAAAAGAAACCCACTTATTAATACTATAAACTCTATCGATAAATTGCCTTTCTTTTAAATTAGTGATTGCATAATCAGCTACTAGTTCTTCATCTAATAAGTCATTTAAATTACTTCTTCTTATTAATTGTCGTTTTTTTCTTTTTAGATTCATCATTTTTTTCTCCTAAATTAGAATATATTTCTAAATAATCATTTACTAGTACGAACTCGATATTATCAGAAATATCTTTGGGTATTTCTTTTAAATCTTTTTCGTTTTCTTTAGGTATAAAGATCTTGTTAATTCTAGCTCTATAAGCCCCGATAACTTTCTCTTTTAACCCACCGATTGCTAATACTCTTCCGGTAAGAGTTATCTCTCCCGTCATACTTATTTTAGATGAGATAGCTTTCTTAGAAAAAAGACTAATTAAAGCCGTAGTTAAGGCCGTACCAGCTGAAGGACCTTCTTTTTGAATAGCCCCTTCCGGTACGTGAATATGAATATTATTCTCTTCTAATAAAGTTAAATCGACATTGAATTTTTTATAATTAGACTTTATATAATTTAGAGCTATTAGTGCCGATTCTCTCATTACTTCTCCAAGAGAACCCGTTAAGACTAATTCACCCTTACCTTTAAACAGTGTCGTCTCAATCGGAAGAATGTCTCCACCAAAAGAAGTATAAGCTAGTCCATTGACGATACCAATTCTCTCCTGCTCTTCATTTTCAGTATAAAAATATTTCTTTATTCCTAAATATTCTTCTATGTCTTTCGGTTTAATTACATACTTCTCTTTACTCTTGTCGACGACAATCTTCTTAACGATCTTACGTATAATCGTCGCTACAAGACGATCTAGTTCTCTAACACCAGACTCTTTAGTATAATTTCTTATCAAGACTAAAATAGTCTCATCATCAAACTTTACTTGCTCTGATTTAAGCCCATGTTCTATAAGTTGGTCTTTAATTAAGTGCTTCTTAGCGATATCTAGTTTCTCAAATTCAGTATAAGAAGATACTTCGATTATCTCTAACCTATCTCTTAATTCATCTGGTATTTGGTAAAGATAGTTTGCCGTCGCTATAAACATAACGTTACTCAGATCAAATTCTTCTTCGATGAAATGATCGACAAAGTATTTGTTTTGTTCTCTATCTAGTACCTCTAAAAGACTAGAAGCAGGGTCTCCCTTGATGTCTTTCGTCATCTTATCTATTTCGTCGATTATAAAGACAGGATTCTTCGTACCAGCTTTTCTTAAACCTTGAATAATAAGTCCTGGAGCAGCCCCAATATAAGCTCTACGATGCCCTATTATCTCGGCCTCATCGTTTATTCCACCAACAGATATTTTAGTTACTTTACGATTAAGACTCTTAGCGATATTTTTAGCAAAAGTCGTTTTACCAACACCTGGTGGACCTACTAAACAAATTATCGGACTCCTTAAATTATCGACATTTTGCTTGACAGCTAAATACTCTATTACTCTATTTTTAACAGTATCTAATCCATAATGAGAACTATCTAATATTTCTCTTACTTTGTTTAAATCTTTACGATCAGCGGTCTCTTTACTCCAAGGAAGGTTTAACATCCAGTCGATATAATTTCTAATAATCCCCGTCTCTGGTGAAAAAGAATTAGCTATCGAGTATTTATTTAATTCGATTAATAATTTCTCTCTTACTTTTTCAGGGCAATCTAAAGCATTAATCTGTTCTTTCAGTATCTCAATCTCATTTTGCTCTTCTTCACCAAGTTCTTCTCTTATAGCTTTTATTTTCTCTTTTAAGACAAATTCTTTTTGGGTCTTATCGAGACTTTCAGCAACTGATGCCTCTATCTTTTGCTCTAACTTAAGTATTTCTAAATCTCTATTTAAATCATCCAAGATCATCTTCACTCTTAAAGTAGCCGAAGTCTCTTGTAAGTATTCTAATTTTCTCTCATAATTAATCGGTAAATATAAGACGACTATATCTGTTAGACGATCGATACTATTAATACCAGCCGTCTGTGAAAGAATCGTATTTGACATATAAGGAACTTCACGAACATATATCTCGATATGTTTATTTAAAGCCCTTACATAAGCTGTCTCCTCTTTACTAGATAACTCTTCACTAGGAACGACACTATATAATGCCTCATAAATATCTTCTTCTTTAGAATAAGCATGAATCTTGACACGTGTCTCTCCAGCCAAGATGATTCTAGTCTTTCCATTTGGCATATCGATACGCATCTTAATTTTACCTACCAAGCCATATCTAGGTAGATCTTCAATCTCAGGTTCAGTTTCTAAAGTATCTTTTGGGTTTATAATTAAAATCTTATTATCATAGTTTTTCTCTACTAATAAGATTAGGTTTTTCTCTTTTTCCTTATCGAATTCTAGTCGTATTTCGTTATAAGGATACAATACCATGTTCTTTAATAAAATAGCCGGTAAATTACTTTTCATCGATGGCTCGCCTCCTTAAAATATGCTTTCTATTATAACTTTTTTCAAAAAAAAAAGCAACTAAAAGATTTATAAAAGAGATACCTTTAAGATATCTCTTTACATTTTATTACTATTCTTTTACTTCTGTTTTTTTCTCGGGTTCGAGTGCTTTTTTTCTAGAGAAATTTAATCTTCCTTTTTTGTCGGCACCGATCGACATTACTAAGATTTCGTCTCCTAGTTTAACAACGTCTTCGACTTTATTTACTCTTTCTTTAGCCAGTTCAGATATATGAACTAATCCTTCCATACCTGGCCAAACTTGAACAAAACATCCGAACTCTTCGACTTTAACGACTTTAGCAGGATAGATTTTTCCTTCTTCTACTTCTTTAACGATATCTTGAATCATGCTAACTGTCTTATCGATAATCTCTTGATTAGAGTGATAGATTAGTACTCTTCCATCATCTTCTAAGTCGACTTTAACGGCATTGACATCACTGACTGAAGTAACATTACTAGCTTCTAAAATAATCTTCGTGATTACTTCTCCACCCTTACCAATTACGTCTTTGATCTTTTCAGGTTTAATCATGAAAGTAGCCGTCTTAGGAGCATACTTACTAACTTCTTTACGAGGCTCAGCTATCTCTTTCTCCATAACATCTAAAATCTCTAAACGTGCCACACGAGCTTGTTCTAAAGCCTCTTTAAAGATCTCTTTAGTAATTCCCTCTATCTTAATATCCATTTGTAGAGAACAAATTCCCTCTCTCGTACCAGCTACTTTAAAGTCCATATCACCAAGGTGATCTTCTAGACCTTGAATATCCGTCAAGATAGTATAGTCATCGCCTTCAGTAATAAGTCCCATAGCAATACCCGCTACCGGCGCTTTAATCGGAACACCAGCTGCCATAAGAGATAGACATCCTGCACAAATTGTCGCTTGACTAGAAGAACCATTACTCTCTAATATCTCAGAGACGATACGAACTGTATATGGAAACTCTTCTTCCGAAGGCATAACTTGTAGAAGAGCTCTCTCTCCTAATGCGCCATGACCAATCTCTCTTCTTCCAGGAGCACCATATCTACCTGTTTCTCCAACTGAGAATGGCGGGAAGTTATAATGAAGCATAAATCTCTTCTCGGCTTCTAAGCTTAAACCATCTAATATTTGATGTTCACCTAAAGCACCAAGAGTAGTTACCGCTAAACTCTGAGTCTCTCCTCTAGTAAATAGAGCCGAACCATGAGTTCTAGGTAACAAGTCGATTGCCGTAAATAAATCTCTTATCTCCGTCATCTTACGACCATCTGGTCTAGTCTTTTCTAAGACGATTATCTTTCTAAAAGTCTCATACTCGATACTTTCTAAGACCGTTTTTACTTTAGTAATCAAGATATTTAAATCTGCGTCTTTTAAGTCTTCGTTTTCTAATTTATATTTTTCAATAACTTCGTCTTTAATATTTTGAATCGCTTCATATTTTTCTTGCTTATCTGAAATGCGTAATGCTGTATCAAATTTCTTAGAAGTCGACTTAGATATATCTTTTCTAATCTCTTCTTCTATTTCTAAAGTCTCATAAGATATTTTCTCTTGTCCTATTTCTTTCGTGATATTTTCTTGGAAAGCTACTAACTCCTTAATGACTTCATGAGCTTTCATTAAAGCTTCCAACATTACATCTTCTTTAAGTTCTTTTGCTCCTGCTTCAACCATGTTAATTGCATCTTTTGTACCAGCAACGATTAGTTCTAATGAAGATTCTTCTAGCTCTTTTGGATTAGGGTTAATAACAAACTCGTTATCGATATATCCTATCTTAACTCCAGCTATCGGCCCTAAAAAAGGCAACCCACTTAAACTAGCTACTAGAGACGAAGCAAACATTGCCGTTAATTCCGGAGAATTATCGGTGTCTACCGACAAGACAGTATTGACTATTTGTACTTCATTTTTAAAATCTTCTTTAAATAGTGGACGCATCGGACGATCGATCATTCTAGCAGCAAGTGTTGCCGCATCAGTTGGACGTCCCTCTCTTTTAATAAATCCACCAGGTATCTTACCTACCGAATATAACTTCTCTTGATAAATTACCATAAGCGGAAAGAAATCAGACAATAAGTTCGCTTCTTTCTTATAGACCAGTGTCGTAAGAACGACCGTATCACCGTATCTTACTAATACCGATGCCGTCGCTTGACGTGCCATTTCACCAGTCTCAACGACTAGTTCTTTTCCATAAAAATCATATTTAAATACTTTTTTTGACATTTTGTACCTCCTTCTATAAGTAGGTATCGTATTATTGTAATAAAACCAACAGGACCTATTAACTTTATTACAATAACAACCACGTACCTACCAAAACATCAATTTTAAAAGAAAGACACTCTAAAAAGAGTGTCTACTTTTATACTATTTTCTTAACCCTAATTTAGCGATAACATTTCTATAACTATTGATATCTTTTTTTGAAAGATATGTTAATAGTTTCTTACGTTGACCGACTTTCTTTAAAAGTCCTCTTCTAGAGTGATGGTCATGTTTGTGTTCGACTAAATGTGCCGTTAAAGAATTGATCTCTTCTGTTAAAATTGCTATTTGAACTTCAGTTCCACCCGTATCTTTTTCACTACGAGCAAAATCTTTAATTAAACCAGCTTTAACTTCTTTATTTAATGCCATTTTTCCTCCTATATAATTCATTTTATCCAAGTAGAGGTCGGAAACTCCTAGACCTAGATAAAACAGCAATACCAATATACCTTATAAATCGTTTTTTTGCAAGTTTTTTTTATGTAAAGTTAAAAACAAAAAGTCTTTGCATTTAAAATGTTTTTTTACTATGCTATAATTAAATTTAGAATAAGGAGGTCACATGAACGAAGAAAAGAAAAAAAATAATTTATCGATAATACTTGTCATAATTATCGGTGTAATTTCTATAACCGTTGGTAGTCTTTTAATCATTAATAAGACTACTTCAAATAATGAGAATGAAAAAGAGAAAGAAGATGATGTTCCACCTATTACAGATAATACGCCTGATCCTAAAAAAAATGAATTGGTAAATGCTGCTTTAGTATCTATACTCGAAATTAGAAACGAAGTCAATCGAAGTGAAAAACCTATGTCTTATGAAGAAGGTGTTTTTTACCTAATAAAAATTAATCATGTCAAAGAGAATGCTTGTGTTTGGATAGAAAGAGATGGTCAAAGTCCTTTCAACGATACGTGGAATTATAACTATGTTGGTATAACATATGATGGCGATGGTTATAGCTATTATTATATGGGACAAGACGCTTCAGGATATGGTGTCGACTTAGTATCAGAAATCGAACTAACGAGACTGACGAGTGGAAATCTAGTTACGACAGAACTATTAATGACAGAAGAACTTAAAACTCTTTATAATAAACCAAATACTACCGTTTATGTAACGGGTATGCCTATAGGTGATGAAATAGCAATGAATAATAATTTAAAAGCTAGAGTCGACATTGCTGTCGGTCAAGTAAATGATGATACGATATATAATAAAATAGTCATAATAAACACTCCAGATTGTGAATACGATTACCTAAAGTTTTAATTAATAACATTATTTATTTTTAAAAAAGACTCTGTCTTTTTTTTTACTTAATCTAACTTACATTATCTTCTTTTTTTATTTTTTTATCATGGTATAATTATATTATAATAAGGAGGTCTTATGAACGAAGAAGAGAAAAAGATAAAAATTGAAAAGAAAGGGAGCAACATTTTAATAATAGTCGCTCTAGTAATTGCTCTATTGGCAGTTAGTGGTTACGTCGTCTATGATAAATTTATTTCTAAAAAAGAAACTGAAGAAAATAAAGAAGTAGAAAAAGACAAAGGTCCCGTAATAAGATCATTAGATGTGGATGGTAAAGAAGTAGCTGATCTTTTATACAAAGTAACTTCTCCATATAATTATTATGGAAAACCATATCGACGTGAATGGACATATTATTATTCAACCGTCGATAAAATTAAAGCGGAAGATTTAGAAGACTACTTTAAAATCGATTTAGCATTTAAAGAAACTAATCTAAACTGTGATACTAAAGAATTTGGTCCGGAAGATATCGAATCACATATGAAGGCTGTCTTAGGAAATGATATTACATATAAAAAAGTCGGATTTTATTGTTGGCCTAAATCAGATACTTGGTATACCATGGAAGAAGAAATGCCTTCAGAGTTTGTCTACGATGAAACGAAAGATCTTTGGATTAGAAAAGAAGTCGAAGGTTTTGGAGATGTTGGAGCTCCATTTAATTCCAAGATTGTTAAAGCAATAGTAATCGATGAAAAAACCATAGAAATCTATGATAAATATCTTTATGCTAAACATGAAGGATTCTCTCCTTCTTGTGCAACGGGTGGTAGTTTTTCATATAAAGTTATCGAAGATTGTGATGTAGATAAAATAACAGACGACGACTATTTTAATTCTTTTATCGATCAGTTATCTTCAATTAAATATACTTTTAAACTTAATGAAGAGACTAACGTTTATTACTTTGTATCTATAGAAATAATATCTGAATAAAAAAAAAGACTAAGTCTTTTTTTTTAGTCTAATTTAATTCTCTCTTCGACATAACTAGCGATATCGTCTACTTTAATTACTATTTGTTCCATCGTATCACGATCTCTAATAGTAACCGTATTATTAGTTAAAGTATTATCGTCGATAGTAACACAAAATGGTGTTCCGATAACATCACTTCTTCTATATCTTTTACCGATGGTTGCCGCATCGTCATAAGTAGTCATAAAGTGTTTAGAGAGTTCATCGTATATTTCCAATGCTTTTTCATTATGATACTTTTTAATTAATGGTAATACCGTTACTTTATAAGGTGCAATTGCCGGATGAAATCTTAAGACTTCTCTTACCTCTCCTTCTAATTCTTCTTGATAGTAAGCGTCACTAATTATCGCTAAGACGCTACGATCGACTCCATAAGTAGATTCGACAATATAAGGAATATACTTCTCTTTTGTCTCTTGATCTAGATATTCATGAGATATACCACTATATTCTTGATGACGCGCTAAGTCATAATTAGTACGATTATGAGTACCGTTTAGCTCCGCCGGACCAAGTGTTGGAAAATCATAAAACAAGTCACAAGCTGCTTTAGCATAATGAGCTAACTTATCATGATCTTTATAAGAAAACTTCTCTTCTCTCATTCCAAGAGATACATAAAAGTCTTTAGCAAACTTTTTAAAGTATTCATAAAGTTCCATATCGTCTCCTTCTTTACAGAAAGTCTGATATTCCATTTGCTCAAACTCGATCGTTCTAAACATAAAGTTTCCCGGCGTAATCTCATTTCTAAAAGCCTTACCTATTTGGCCAATTGAAAAAGGTAGTTTTGTTCTCATCGTACGAAGAACATTTAAAAAGTTAACATATTCTCCTTGAGCATTTTCAGGTCTTAGATAAATCTTTTGTCTTTCTCCTTCGACTGCTCCACGATAAGTCTCAAATAACAAATTAAAATCTCTTATATCAGTATAATTACTCTTTCCACACTTAGGACATGGAATCTTTTTCTCGTCGATATATTCCTTTTGTTCTTTGGTAGTCATTTTATCCGGAGCAGAATTCTTATCATAACTCTCAATTAAAGTGTCTACTCTATGACGAGATTTACACTCTTTACAATCGATAAGTGGATCGGAAAAACTAGCTACGTGACCAGACGCTTCCCAAACACGAGGATGCATCAAGATACTAGGGTCTAATTCATAGCTATTCATTCTCTCTTGAATAAACTTTTTACGCCAAGCATCCTTAATATTGTTCTTAAGTCTTACACCTAAAGGACCATAGTCCCAAGTATTAGCGAGTCCTCCATATATTTCACTTCCTTGAAAAACAAACCCATACTGTTTACAAAAATTTACTAACTTTTCTAATGTTAATTCTTCCATTTTTTCCTCCTTTAAATAAAAAACGTCTACAAATGTAGGGACGTGTAACCGCGGTTCCACCCTACTTATTCGTAGACGAATCTCTTCTTTATATTGCTCCGGGATTCCAACCCCATCATCACATCATTACAATAATTATAATTTATTTAAGAAAATAAATCAATACTGAATTCCCCAAACGACCATTTCTTTCGCTTTCTCTCCACAACATATACATTTATCGCTTAAATGCTCTTGTTCTTCTTTAAATGGTATACATCTAGACTTAGTTCCTCTAATCTCTTTTATCTTCTCTTCACACTTATTACTTCCACACCACATAGCTTTTACAAATCCAGGATTCTCGTTTATTATTCTAACGAATTCTTCCCACTCTGTAACCTTGAAAGTCTTTTCTTCTTGACGACCAAACGCACGGTAGTAAAGATTATTTTGAATATCGTCTAAATAACTTTGAACTACTTGAACTAACTTACAGTCCTTACTCTCCAACTCTTTTTCACGCGTATCTCTTCTAACGAAAGTAACACTGTCTTTTTCAAGATCTCTTTTACCAATCTCTATTCTTAAAGGGTATCCTTTTACTTCAGCTTCAGCGAACTTAAATCCTGGCGTCTTATCAGAAAAATCAATCTCCGTATTAATACCGGCTTTATTTAAAGTCTTAGCATACTTATTAGCTAATTTAACTATCTCTTTATCATCACTAAGTGGAACTATTATTACAGGTGTCGGAGCTATTTTTGGCGGTAATATTAAACCGTTATCGTCGCTATGAACCATTATCAAAGCACCGATCATTCTAGTAGTGGCTCCCCATGAAGTCTGGTAAGCATATTCTAACTCATTATTTCTATTTAAAAATTTAATATCGTAAGCTTTAGAAAACTTTTGTCCAAAGTAATGACTAGTAGCCGATTGTAAACATACTCCATTATACATCAAAGCCTCTACCGTATACGTATCTACTGCTCCAGCAAACTTTTCTTTTTCCGTCTTCTTACCAACAATAGCAGGTATAGCTAAATAATCGTGAAAGAATCTTTTATAAATATTTAACATTTGCAAAGTCTCTTGCTCCGCTTCTTTTTTAGTCTCATGAACAGTATGTCCCTCTTGCCATAAAAACTCTCTACCTCTTAAAAAAGGACGAGTTTCTTTTTCCCAACGAAAAACATTACACCATTGATTATATTTAAGAGGTAAGTCTCTATAAGACTTTACGACACTAGCATAATAATTACTAAATAAGGTCTCAGAAGTAGGTCTAATACCAAGTCTTTCTTCTAGTTTCTTTTCACCCCCATGAGTAACCCACGCTATTTCCGGAGAAAATCCCGCAATTAAATCTTGCTCTTTATTAATTAAACTCTCGGGTATTAAAAGAGGAAGATAGACATTTTTGTGTCCCGTTTCTTTAAACATATTATCGAGGTTCTTCTGGATCATTTCCCAAATAGCATAACCATTCGGTTCTAAGATAATCGAACCCTTTATATTAGAGTAATTAGCTAATTTAGCCGCCGATATAACGTCGTCATACCAATTAGCAAAATCCTCTTCTCTTCTAGTTATATTTTTATTTTTCATAATTCCTCCTAAACAACTCACTATAATTGTACCATATTATAACAAAAAAAATATAATATTACTATTATATTTAATTAAAACTATTACGGTATTCTTTCCGTTATCCAAAACGGTCCGAATTCTAATGCTTTGTAACTAGTACGATTATAAGTAATGACTTTATAACCTAAACCGATACAAGACTCGACATTACCATCTTCGTAGACTTTTGTCTCCTGTTTCCAAAAACAAAATTTAGGTTGATTTTTTCCTCTTACATTAAAGTAATCAAATAAAACGATTCCCGCCCAAGCGATGACTAACAATAGAAGTAAAACATTTAAGACTCTGACTACCCTATCTTTAATAAGAGTCTTTTTATCATCGTAAAAATCGTCTTCTTCAACTGTTTTTTTATCCATATGTCCTCCTATTTATATTATAACCAAACTCCAAAGAAAATACCAGCCATAGTTAAGATTAACCCAACTACCCAAAAGAGTTTAACTATATCTGTCTCTGCCCAACCTAATTTCTCGAAATGATGATGAAGTGGTGTCATTAAAAACAACTTTCTCTTAAATACTCTAAGCCATATAATTTGTAAGATTACTGTAAGTGTCTCGATGACGAAGATACTAGCGACTACTAATAGAGTTACTTCTCTATGAGTAAGAATCGCTATCGCTGCCATTACTGCTCCTAAAGATAAAGAACCGGTATCTCCCATAATTATCTTAGCCGGATGAGTATTATAAATTAAAAATCCGAATAGTCCTCCCGTTAAGATAAAAGAAAATATTCCTATCTCTTCAAAACCAACGACAATCGATATAAGACTAAAAGCGATAAAAGCGATAGCTGAAAGTCCACCAGCTAATCCATCTAAACCATCGGTAATATTAACGGCATTAGATGCTCCTATTAAGATAAATAACAAGAAGAAGCCGTAAAACCAACCCATCTTAATATGAACACCTAAGGTCGATACGATAAGATCCGTACTTCCTCCACTCTTCGTATATAGATAAAAGAATACTAAAGCTACGATAAATTGAAAAAACAGCTTTTGATAAGTAGTCAATCCCTCATTAGATTTACTCTTGAAACTAATATAATCATCAAGAAAACCAATTATCGAATAACTAGTAAATACGAACAAGATTATTAATAAATTAGGAGTAAGCGTAATCTTATCAAAGATAGTTAATAAGAACGTTGCAATGAGAGTCGGAATAATAAAAATCAAACCACCCATTGTCGGTGTACCTTCTTTTTTCTTATGATTATCACCGACAAAGATACTAACTCTTTGCCCTAATTTTAACTTTCTAAAAAACTTTAAAAGTATATAACCAAAAACAATTGATATTAAAAAACCAATCATAACGGCAAATACTGACTTTGTTAATAATAAAATGCCCATACTTCACCTCATAAACACTAAAAATTATACTACATATGAATTAAAAAGTCACACTTAAATTTTAAAAACATTAGGAATATCGTCTTCAAACGACAAGACCTTCTTAGTTATAGGATGAGTAATCCTTAAATAATAAGCATGTAGCATAAGCCTTTTAGACTGATCTTTAATGCCGTACTTAACGTCCCCAACGATTGGATGTTTAATATTATTAAGTTGGACTCTTATCTGATTTTTAAATCCTGTCTTAATATTAATATCTAAAAGAGAATAATTGTCGTTGTTATTAATCTTAGTATATTCAGTTATCGCTTCTCTGCCTTTTTTAGACACTCTTACGAATAGTTTATCTTCTTCTAAGTAATTGACTAAGACTTCCTTTTCTTTAGTGACACCATGAACTTTGGCAATATATTTTCTAACAGCATTATCCCAATTATCTTGCAGTATCATCTTAACTTCTTCCGTCTTAGCAAAAACGACTAAACCAGAAGTATCTTTATCTAAGCGATGAACGATAAATACTCTATTATTCTTATTTATTCCTTTTAAGTAATTCATAACCATCTTATATAAAGTCTTATCTTTCTCTTTATCAGTAGCTATCGATAATAAATTATTTGGTTTTGATACGACGATTAAATATTTATCTTCAAAGACTATCTTAATTCTTTCGTTTACATCGTAGTAACCAATCTTAACGAGATCTTTTGGTTTTAATGAATAATCGTATTGACTAATAGGTGCATCATTAACAAAGACCATCTTTTTAACTAGTAAAGACTTAACATTATTCTTGGATAAATGTTTTAACTCTAACCTTAAGAACTCGAATAGTCGAATCTCTTTATCTACTAAAATCTCTTTATTATTCATCGTTAGTACCAAGCGTTAGTTTTTTAGTTTGCGAGATTTTTATATCTTTAGCCGGAGCGAAAAGATTCTTTTTCTTCGCCCATCCTAAAAGAGTAATAGCTACTATTGTCGTAACACTAAATATAATTAAATTTTTAATCGTTTTTTTCATAAAAGACTCCTTTTCTTTCAAATAAGATAAAGTATTTATCCTCGTATATCGTCTCATAATTATTATCTAACTGTAATAGTTTTGTAAGTCTCTCTCTCTTATAAATCGCAACATGAGTTATTTTATATCTCTCAAATACTTCCTCATAATTGTTAAAAGAGTTCATAACGTCATAAAGAATAGTCGTATCATTAAATTCTTTAGTATATAAATCGGCTCTAGAATCGATTAAAACTTTAATATCATTTAAGATAAAATAACTTCCAAAAGTATAAGAGTTATAAAGTCTTATATTAGAGTAATCTAAATTATCTTTAATATAATTAGTCATAGCAACGGGATACGAGTTCTCTTTAATATATGGCTTGTCTTTATTAACCAAAATCTTTATAACGCTACCAAAGATAAGCATTAAAAACACGCTTATATAGATGACATTATGGTTTAAATAAGCCTTAATCCTTACCTTTTCTCTATTACTTATAAAAGTCTTAACGAGCCTAGCTACAACAAAAATAGATAAGATCATTAGTAAAGAAAAGTTTCTTATCGATAGAAAAGACATTAAGAATAAACCTAACATTATAAATAAATCACTCGCTTTTATCTTCATCTTTTTAACTAACAGACTAATGAAAAATAAGAAGAAAAATATATAAAGAAAGACATTCATCTTTATAGTAGTAGGTTGATGTTCAGCGATATAGTGAGTCGATATACCGATATTCGTCTTAATTAGATAAGTAAATGGCACTAAGAAATTTGGAGTCAAGAATCCAGTTAAAAGCGCTAAGAAAAACGCTATAACTAACTTCTTGATGTTAACTTCTTTTTTTATGATAACGATATCATTTTTAAACTTCAGTTTAGCTATCATATGACTAACAAAGTAAGGTAAAAAAAGGACAAAGATAAAAGGCCATATTGCTAAGTGGAAGTTTGCCGTTAACAAAGCTATTACAAATATATAGGCAATATATTTATTCTTCCCCTTTTCTAAGAGTTTTTCTATCGAATAAAGTAATAAAATTAACAGAAGATAAGTGACTGATTGAGCTCTAGTCGTTATAAAGTTAAAAAGAAAACTAGCCGAAAAAGTCATAGTTAAATAACTTATATATTTATCATTAATAATCTTTTTACAAGTATGATACATTAAAGTAAGAAGACTAAAGGCTAAAGCAATACTGGAAATATAAAGTCCGGTAAAGCCCGCTATACTATATATCAAATAAATTGAGACATCGTATAACCAATGTGGATATGTATAAGACAAATTACTTACAAAAGAAAAATGGTCTTTCATATCGATACCGTTTTTTAAAATGCTCTCTCCTACTTTAATCGTATAAAAAGTATCGTTTTGAAACTGTTTGTTTACCAAGATTATGGATAAAAAAACAATCGTTATTATGACTAGAATATTAAATTTTAACTCTTTTTTTAACATCATAACCTCCTAACTATAAACGTATAATAATATTGAGAAGAAGTGAAGAATAGATCCCGCTAAGACAAATAAATGAAAGACAGAATGCATATATCTTACTTTCTTTCCCACTTTATAAAAGATCGTACCTATCGTATAAGATAACCCTCCAGCAATAAGTAACCACAGTCCTACTTTATCTAAGTTTTCTACTAAGGGGTTAAAAGCAAAGACTATTACCCACCCTAAAAACAGATAACTAATAAACGATATTATCTTAAACTTATTTATATTAACGGCATTTAAGACTATTCCTAAAATAGCCACCGACCAAACGATAGCAAACATTAATAATCCCGGATATCTTGGTAGTATAACTAGTGTATATGGTGTATAAGTACCGGCTATTAAAAGATAAATACTACAATGATCTATTATTCTAAATACTTTCTTAGCCGTCTTATTAGGTATCGAATGATATAGAGTCGACATCGTATATAAGATAATTAAAGTGACTCCATAAACGATAGCACTTATAACGGCGATAGAATCTTTATTTATCGCGGCAAAAATAACACTCAAGACGAGTGCTGCGATCGCTAGAAGAGCTCCTACTCCATGAGTTATAGAGTTCATTATCTCTTCACCTAAAGTATATTTTGGTAATTCTTTATTTGTTTTTTTCATTTATTCACCTAAATATAGTTTATAACTTTTTTAATATTAAGTAAAGTTTTAAAAGAAAAGACACTTAATGTGTCTTTGGTTCTTCTTTAGGTTTCATCGTTGGAAACAACAATACTTCTCTAATTGTCTCTGCTCCCGTTAAAAGCATTATTAGACGATCTAATCCGATTCCTAATCCTCCCGTTGGTGGCATTCCATATTCCAAGGCCTCGACATAATCTAAGTCCATATCATTAGCTTCATCGTTTCCTAATTCTTTCTCTTTAGTCTGAGCTAAGAAACGTTCGTATTGATCATCGGGGTCATTTAATTCCGTAAAAGCATTAGCAAACTCTGTTCCACCTATGAAAAGTTCAAATCTTTCAGTGAAACGCTCGTCTTTCGCTTTTTTAGCAAGGGGGCTAATCTCGATCGGATGTCCAATTATAAAAGTAGGTTCTATTAAAGTCTCCTCGACATATTTCTCAAAGAAAGCATTGACTATATGTCCATATAAGAAGTGCTTCTCTACTTCGATATTATGTTCTTTTGCCAGTTTAGTAGCTTCTTCTAGGCTCATGTTTTCATTAAAATCAATTTTCGTTATATTTTTTATAGCCTCGATCATATTTAGTCTCTTATAAGGAGCCTTTAGAGAGACTTCTTTACCATTCCAAGTAAAGTCATAAGTACCACGGACAGTAAATGCCGTATGACTAATTATTCCCTCAGTAATATCCATCATTCCATCTAAATCACTATAAGCTTTATATAACTCGATCGTATCAAACTCCGGATTATGATTCTTATCCATTCCTTCGTTTCTAAATAATCTTCCTATTTCATAGACGGCATCCATCCCACCAACGATCAACCTCTTTAAGTTTAACTCTGGTGCTATTCTCAAATACATTGGAATATCTAAAGTATTATGATGAGTCACGAAAGGTCTAGCCGTTGCTCCACCTAATATCGTTCCTAATATAGGAGTCTCTACTTCAACATACCCTCTCTCATCTAAATAATTCTGAATAGCTCTGATTATCTTAGGTCTCATAAAAGCTTTTGTTCTAGCATCTTCATTGACTATTAAGTCTACGTAACGACGACGATATCTCTCCTCGACATCGACTAACCCGTGAAACTTATCTGGAAGAGGTCTTAGAGCCTTTGTAAGATGAATAAACTCTAATGCTCTAATACTTAATTCACCCATATGAGTTCTCATTACAGTCCCTTTAATACCGACGATATCACCTAAATCTGCCTTATCGAATATGTCATATTGTCCTTCTGGTAGATTATCTACTTTAACATATATTTGAATCTGACCATAACGATCTTGAAGATTGATAAATCCCGCTTTACCTTTACCTCTTTTAGTCATGATTCTACCAGCGATAGAGACACTTTTATTTAAAACCTCTAATTCTTCACTGTTATTATCTTTATAAACTTCTTTAAGTTCTTCTGTCGTCGTATCAATGTCGAACCTACTTCCAAAAGGATCTATCCCTCTCTCTTTTAAAAAAGCTAATTTTTCTCTTCTAACAAGCTCTTGCTCCGTAAACTCTCTCATAATTTCCTTCTTTCTAATAAACGTTTACATTATATAACAATATCTTTTCTATGTAAACTATCCTTCTAAATTGTGATAAACATTATTAACATCATCTATCTCTTCTAATGCACTAATTAAATCGAATACTTTCTCTTTATCCTCGCCCTCAAGAGCAATGTAATTACTAGCGACAAAAGTAACTTCACTAGCTATAAAATCCGTTATTTGATTTTTCTCAAACTCTTCTTTTATCTTTAAGAAGTCTTCTGGTTTAGTATATATCTCATAGTTTCCTTCGTTTTTAATAAAATCTAAAGCTTCTTCTTCTAAAGCGACATTGAGTACTTTGTCTTCATCGTAATCATCTGGTATTACGATAACGCCTTTTCTCTCAAAGAGATAAGCTACCGAACCGTCTGTTCCAAGATTACCATTTCTCTTAGTTAAAGTACTTCTAACCATCCCTGCTGTCCTGTTCTTATTATCAGTTAAACATTCGATCATGATAGCAATACCTTTTGGACCATACCCTTCATAGACGACAGTCTCATAATCTTCGGTTTGATTTAATCCCCAAGCTTTATCGAGAGCCTTTTGAATGTTATCCTTAGGCATATTTTGCCCTTTGGCTTTCTCTATAACTGCTCTTAACGCTGGGTTAGTATCTAAGTCTTTACTCGAACTCTTAGCTACGACATATATCTCTTTTGCTAATTTTTGAAAGACCTTCCCTCTGTTGGCATCTATTTCACCTTTCTTACGATGAATCGTCGACCATTTTGAATGCCCACTCATTAAATCACCTCGCTATTATTTTATCATATAACTTTAATATAATAAAGAAGAGTATTTACTCTTCTTCATTTAAATTATTTATTAAATTAGTATACTCTCTTTGTATCTCTTCTAAATGTTCTCTACTATCAGCTTCAAATCTAGCCGTAATATTTGGTCCGGTATTACTAGCTCTAACTAGAGCCCATCCGTAATCGAAGTTTACTCTTACTCCGTCGATGTCGATATAGTCATAACCCTTGGAAATAACGTAGTCTTTGACTTTATCGACGACGCCAAATTTCTTATCATCACTAGATTTAAACTTTATCTCTTCCGTCGAATAGTACTCATTTATTCCTTCTAACAGTTCGCTAACAGTCTTATCTGTTTTAGATAGTATTTCCACTAATCGTAACCCAGCATATAGACCCGAATCAAATCCAGGGAAGCGATCATTAAAGTAAACGTGTCCCGATAATTCTCCACCAAAAGGCAGTTTATCTTCTAAGACTTTAGATTTAGTATAAGAGTTTCCCGTCCTAAAACAAATTCCCTTTGCTCCTAGTTTCTCGATCTCATCACTTAAAGACTTAGAACACTTTACATCGTATAGAAATTCTCTCTTATTTACTTTATCGATAATGTCTCTGATGATAATAATCATATATTTATCAGTAGCGATATAGTTACCTTTTTCATCGACGATACCGACACGATCTCCATCACCATCAAAACCTATTCCTATATCAGCACCAGTCGCTAAGACTTTCTCTTTTAAAGCGACTAAGTTTTCTTCGACACAAGGATCGGGATGATGATTTGGAAAACTAGGATCTGAATCACCGAATATCACTTCTAAATCTAAGGGAAACAGATTATATAATTCCTTAGCAATGATTGCAGTAGTACCATTTCCCGGATCAATTACTACTTTTCTTCTCTTCTTACCGAAGTCTAGTGTCTTTTTAAATAAAGCAATATACTCTTCTCTTATATCATATGAACTAAGTTTACCTTCACCAGATTCAAAATCAAGAGTCTTGGTGTAATCACGAAACTCTTCGATCATCTCTCCTCTAGCATTACCTCTCTCATCAAAAGCAAACTTGAAACCATTGTCATCTTTCGGATTATGACTAGCGGTAACCATGACACCAGATGGTATTCCTAACTTTATACAAGCGTAGTAATACATAGGGGTCGTTACTAAACCTATTTCTACGACATCGATTCCCGTTTCTAATATTCCCGTTATTAAGGCCGTCTTCAACTCTACTGATGAGAATCTATTATCATATCCGACGACACAAACTTTCTTGCCTAAGCGTTTAATATAACTACCAAAACTCATCCCAATCGTATAAGCTACGTCACTATTTAAATCACTGGGATAAACTCCTCTAATATCATATCCCCTAAAAATATTATAATTCATATCATTCGTTAATTTCATTCTTCTCTCTTTTCCTCTTTAATAGTCGTAATAGCTTCACAAACCATACCATCTTTTTCATAAGTATTTTTTTGTAACGCTGAAATATAAGTAGCATCTTTAAAGATTGGTAATTCTTTTAAAGCTGGTTTCGTGAAATCCATCGTAAAACTATAACCATTACTTAATTTCTTAGCTTCAAAACCATCCTCTTTTACTTCTAACAATTCATTTATCTCGGGTATTACTACGTCTTCCGGAGCATTTTCATAAGTATATTCAACGAAAGAATCAAGGATTGCTCCTTCTTTATAATTATTAACTATCTTCGTATTAAACCTATAATTATCTCTATATATAGCTTTACTACAAGTAAGTTCTAGATAAGATACTTCGATTGTATCGGGCTTCTTATCTGGGTCAAAAAACACGATTCTAAAAATTGGTGGTATAAAAATAAAGATAAACATTATTATCATACCAGCAAAATATATTTTATCTGATTTAGTATGGGTCTTTAAACCTTCTTCTATGATTTTCTCTTCTTCCATAATCAACACCTCTATCTTAATAAATTAATGATACCATAATTAAGCTAAAAAAAAAAGTTCTAATGAACTTTTATTTGTTGTACTCTTTTAGTAAATTGATTAGTTTTCTCATTTCTAAATCATACCTAATCATATCTTCGTCTCCGAAAGAGTTAAGCAGTTCTTCTTTCGTTACATTGTAACGTTGTGCCAACTTCTCTACTTCCTCTGCTACTTCTTTTTCTTCGACAGTGATTTTTTCTAACTTAAGTAACTCTTCTAAGACTAGACGATAAGAGACGTGTTTAGAAGCTTCAGCATACATATTCTTTCTCAAGTCTTTCTCACTACTTTTAGTAAATTCATAATACATTTCTAAAGTTATACCTTGCATTCTAAGTTGTTCCTCGTATCTATTGATAAGTCGTGTTACTTCGTCTTCAATCATTTCTACCGGTATATCCATTTCGACGTTTTCTAAGATTTTTTCTAATAATAAGTCGACATGTTTGTTCTCGATATCCGCCTCTTTATGTTCTTTAAGATGATTCTCGACATATTTATCTAACTCTTCTTTAGAATTAACGCCCTCGATTGCTAAGTCATCGAACAATTCTTGATCGAAATCTCTAGTTACTTTTTGTTTTATAGAGTTAAGTTTTACCTTAAATATTACTTTTTGTCCCTTTAAGTCTTCGCTTGGGTAATCTTTAGGAAACTTTAATTCGATGTCTTTTTCCGTACCTACTGTCATTCCGATTAATTTTTCTTCAAATCCTGGAATAAAAGTATTACTTCCAATCTCTAATTCATAATTAGTAGCTTTACCACCATCGAAAGCGACTGAGTCTTTAAACCCTTCGAAATCGATTACGGCAATGTCTCCTGTTTCCAAAGAACCCTCGTCTTTAATACGAGTATCGATATATTTTTCTAGCATATGCGATAATTCGTGTTTGATCTCTTCTTTAGTTACGACGGCTTTTTCTCTCTTAACTCCAAGATCTTTATATTTATTTATCTTAATTTCTGGCTTTTCCGTTATCGTAAATACGAATTCAATTTTGCTATCGTCGACTGACTTAATATCTAACTTTGGTTGCACAACAGGTATTAATTTAGAGTCATCTAACGCTTTCTTATAAGCTTCCTCAACAACAAAGTCACTAGCCGGAATATAAAGACTCTCTTTACCATATTTCTTTTCATATATATCTCTCGGCACCTTACCTTTTCTAAAACCATCGACAGCGACAGTTTTTACTTTTTCTTTAAAAGCTTTCTCTAAGGCTTTTTGCCACGCCTCACCTTCGATTACTACTTTTATTTCTTTTACATTCTTTGCCATGTTTACCTCCATTCACTCTAATATTATATTATATATAACTAATATTAACAAGTGAAAACATTTTCTTATTATATTTTAAAAAAAGAAAACTTTTTAGTTTTCTTTTCTCTTATATCTCTTCTCCAACAAGACCTCTTAGTGTTTCAAGTAATTTCACATCATCGAAACTAGAAACGACATTTAAGAAATCTGCACTGTTTGATAAAGATACAGCTAAATTCTCAACATTGCCTTTTTCAATATAATTAATAACTTCACGGTAATAAGATCTAGCTGAATTTTCTAGTAATGATCTAACTATAAAAACCGTTGAATATTCAATATCTTCCTCGATATCACCATCGTAAATATTTAAAAATGCTTCTTTACTATTATTAAAACTCAAGTAATAAGCGGCTTCATCATATTCTAAGATAGATTCTTTAACTAAATCGATATATCTAAAATCATTCAACAAAGTCTCTAATTCGATATTGTTTACTCTACTCACTTCTTCTAAATAAGCTTTTATCGTTTTAGCAGTAACTTTATTTAGACTATAAAAATCTAAATCTCTATCTCCTAAAACTTCCTCTGAAACGTACAATTCAAAATCATCGTCATCATCATAAACCATTCCATCACGATAAACATCGCTATTATCTTCTTCAACCATAGCTCTTTTATTTTCTCTTAGTAAATCTTGATGTAAAATTTGTGCTCCGATAGTAGCAGTAACCAAAAGAGCAAAGATTGCTAATAAGTAACCTAGACTTAATTCTTTCTTTTTATTTTTCTTTTTCATATTTCTCCTTATACATTATAATAACAATTATATACTTACATAATACACAACTATAAATATTTAGTCAAATAAAAAGGATAAAACCAATCCTTCTTTACTGTAATGTTAAATAAAAAATATTAGAATACAATTCTAATACTTTAATATAATCTATTTGATTTCTGTTATTTGAATCTTGTAAGATCCATTTGGACTTTCTACTTCGACAATGTCTCCTACTTTTTTATTTAAAATAGCTTTAGCGATAGGCGATTCGTTAGATATTTTTCCAACGAAAGGGTCTGCCTCTTGACTACCTACTATCTTGTATTCGTCCATTTCATCATCATCGACATATTTTACTTCGACTGTCGATCCTGGCTCTACTTTTCCAGTTGCTCTATTTTTTATTATCTCATGATTTTCGATAATTTGTTCTAATTTTTTTATTCTCATCTCTAGCTCTGTCTGTTCGTTTTTCGCCGCATCATATTCAGCGTTTTCTGATAAATCACCTAAAGCACGAGCTTCTTTGATTGCTTTTAAATTCATTGGTCTCTTAACATTTATTAGTTCTTTTAATTCTGCTTTTAATTCTGCTAGGCCTTCTTCCGTTAATAAAGTTTTCTTTTCTTTCATGATATTATCACCTCTTTTTCATTAAGCTCAATGATAACACAAATAGATTTTTCTGTCAACGATTTTTAGTTAACACTTTTCACTTGTGTTAGGAAATATTCATCCGTCATACCAGCAATGAAATCTATTACTATTTTCTTAATATTAGTATTTTCTAAATAGTCGACACTCATGTCATCGAGAAACTCTTTATAGATAATACTCTCTTTATTTTTAGTAGTTAAATCTTTTAAAAACTTCGCATATAGCTTATCGATACCATCTTTATAAAAATTTAACTCTTCTATCGTATTAGCTTTTTCATAAATGTTTTTATAGTTAAAGTTTTTTAAAGTATTCAATGCTTCATAAACGGGTTTACTCAAGACAATTTTATTTTTACCATAACTCTCTTTTAAAACATCCATAATTAGAGTATTAACTATCTCACTATTGTTCTTACCTAAGACTTTAGTTACTTTATTTGGCAAATCAGAAAGTTTTAGTTTATTTAATCTAACGGCATCTTCTATATCTCTTCCAATATAAGCGATAACATCTGATATTCTAACAACACAGCCTTCTAAGGTCATAGGTCTTATCTTCTTAGCATAGTTCTTGTCTTTAGAAGCATTTTTATAATCGTTTAAGAAATCCGCTTTAGTCTTTGCTATAGGTTCATATTCGTTACTTAATATTTCTCCGTTATGACACATGATACCGTCTAAGACTTGAATAGTTAAATTTGTCTTTTTTAATACTAAAAAATTTCTTACACTTTGAAGATTATGCAAGAATGGAATACCTAGTTCTCTTTCGGACAATTCGTCTAGAAAAGCTTCTCCGACATGTCCGATCGGAGTGTGCCCAACATCGTGTCCAAGAGCTATCGCTTCGATTAAGTCTTCGTTTAAATTTAATCCCCTACCAATCGTTCTCGATATTTTACTAACTAATTGAACATGAGTCATCCGACTAGTAATGTGATCGTTATCTAAAAAAGAATAGACTTGAGTCTTTCCACTATATCTACTATAAGAAGTACTATAAATTATCGTATCGATATCATGAAAGAATGCCGGTCTTATATCTTCTTCTATCTTAATTAATCGACAGGCGTCTTTACTCTTAGTAGCATAAACAGATAAATTATCTTCTTTCTTTAATATATCTTTTTTTAATTTTTTAATAAATATATCCATCTTATACCCTCACTCTCATCATCGAATCTTTAACGACTTCAAAAGGAATCTTTATCTTGATTATCTCTTCGGGATGCCTTGCTACTTCTAACGGTTTCATATTCTTATCAAACATATTGTCTATTGTGAAAGACTCTTCTCTTCCATCAGGCATAAATATTTCTACCTGGTCACCTAACTTAAAATAATTTCTCTGAGTAAGAATCATTATTCCATCTTCATAGTCTAGTATAAGTCCAAGATAATCTTGATTAGAAAGTTCTTGTCTACCAGTATAATATTGATCCGTCTCATCGGCTTCTCTTAAGTAAAAATGATCACTAGTCTCTCTATTAGCGACTCTAGCTAGAATTTTCTCTTCTCTTGCTAGCACTTCTTCAGTTA
This sequence comes from uncultured Muribaculaceae bacterium, assembly GCA_964616485.1. Taxonomy (GTDB): domain Bacteria; phylum Bacillota_I; class Bacilli_A; order RF39; family UBA660; genus RUG13868. The sequence goes on along the minus strand of CAZTRB010000001.1, from coordinate 22,248 downwards.
GAGTATTATTATAATAACTATCTATTATTTTACGATAAGAAGATACGACTGTTGCTAAGTAATAAGCCGATCTCATTCTTCCTTCGACTTTTAAAGACATTACTCCAGCTTCGATTAACTTATCGATATTTCTAGCCATATTTAAATCTTTGGTAGCCATCGTAAATTCAGGGTGCTCTTGATCAGTGTCGAAAGCAAAGCGACATATTTGAGCACAACCACCACGATTAGAATCTCTATTAGTAAAGTAATTAGAAAGACAACAACGCCCACTATAAAAAGTACACATAGCTCCATGAATAAACACTTCGATTGGAAGGTTTAATTGATCTATCTCTTTTATTTCTCTTATCGATACTTCTCTACCTAAGACGACACGGTCGATCCCTTCTTCTTTCCAGAAAGACACCGCTTCTTTATTGGTAGTAGACGCTTGAGTACTAAGATGAACTTCTACTTTAAAGTTATCTTTAATGTATTTTATTATAAAAGGATCACTGACGATAAAAGCATCGATTCCGGCAGCTACGACTTTTTCTATAAAGTCTTCGACATCTGCCAAGTCTTCATTATGAAAGACGATATTTAAAGTCAAATAGACTTTCTTATTTAACTTATGAGCAAAATCTGTCGCTTCTTTTATCTCCTCAATAGAAAAATTATTCGCATTAGCACGCAAACTATATTCTTGACCGCCGATATAAACGGCATCGGCTCCATAAAGAAGAGCTATCTTAAGCCTCTCTAAGTCTCCGGCAGGAGATAATAGTTCTACTTTATCAATCATTTTTCTTCACCTTATAAATAGTCTTATTATAGAGAAAACCACGGTAATCTCCGACTAATTTATCCAATTTTGAAATTATCTTTTTATCTCTTGTATCCAAGTATTTACGATATAGTCTAAGTACTTTTTTAAATAGTTTTTCTTCGATATTATATTCATTTAAAATTAAATAAGAGACGTTCATATCTTCTAAGGCATCGATTCCATTTTGAACTTTACCATAAATGATAGACGTTCCGGCTTCTTCTTCTAAAAGTTCTAAGACTTCATTACGATGATACAGTGAAATCTTCTTCTCATCAGTCTCGAAACCACTGGCTTTATAATAGTTGGTCAATAATTTTCTCTTCGATAAAGACATTACTTGATGACCGAAAATATTTACCATTAATTTCATCTTCGTTTTACTAGCAATCTCTATTATCTCTTCTTTAGTTATTTCACTCGCTAAGATACCATACTTAACACCTTTGTCATAATAATAATTACAAGTATTATAATTAGTTACCATATGTGTCTGATTCCATACTAGATCTAAATCTAATTTATGTTTTATCTTAATGCTTAAGATAGCTAAGTCATAAAATAGGATACCGGCTACTCTAGTCTTTGAAAGTCTTACTAAAGCTTCTTCGATAAACTCGATCTCATCGTTAAAGAGATTCTTATTTATCGAAATAAAAAACTCTCCTTCTGGGTAATCGTTAATTACTTTTTCTACCTCTTCTAAAGACAGAGACACTTCACAGTTTACCGAAAATCCTTTCAAGCCAAAAATAAAGGCTTTTGCCCCTATTTTAATATATTCTTTAATATTGTTTAAATTATTTGGAATAACGACCAAATTCATAATATCACCCAGTTTCTTTTTTAGATGTTATAGCTAGTCCATCACCAGCATCAGTAAAAGTCGTCGAATAGACCGATGATGCTTTTAAATAATCGATATAGCATTTAATCTTTTTAACGAGTCCTCTTAAATTTTTACTCTTAATGTCGCATTCTGGTAATTGACAATAACCATGAAAATTAATATTATCGGTAATCACATAACCCGACTCGTCTAGATTATTTTCAAAATGTTGAAAAAAATCTAAGTTTTTAGCTTTCGCTCCGTCTAAGAAAATTAGATCGAACTTCTCATTTAAAACAACGTCTAAAGCATCGTTATAAATAAGAGTAATCCTATCTTCTAACCCAAATTTCTTTATATTTTTTAAAGCTTCTAAATATCTTTTCTCGTCTTTTTCTATCGTGACGATCTTAAGCTTAGGACTACTAAGGGCCATCATTATAGCGGAATAACCGATCGCTGTTCCTACTTCTAAGACTTTTTTAGTTTGATGTTTGATGATGAAAGTCGTAAGATAATCGATTCCAGCATCGCGCATTATCGGGATATTTTCTTCTTTGGCATAATCTTTTAGTTCCTTGATCATCGCATGAAGATTTGCAGACATTTATTAACACTCCTTTATTTTCTGTACCAATTTCCTTCTTTAATCAATTGATTTTTATAAGCCGTTTGCTCATTGATCGTCTTGAAGAAATACGTGTTTCCTCTCGCATCAGATAAGAAAAACAAGTTATCTCCTTCTTCTGGATACAATGCGGCTTCGATTGCTTTAAGTCCAGGTAACGCTATCGGACCTAAAGGAAGTTTGGACAATAGATACGTATTATAGACATTGACGTTTTGCATCATCTCATTAGTAGCGATTCCAATCTCATCGAAATCCATTCTCATACCATAATAAGATGTAGCACAACTCTCTAATTTATTGCTTCTGTTAAGGCGATTATGAAACACTTGAGAAATCATTTTAAAGTCTTTCGTCTTACCCTCTTTTTCGATAACTGAAGCTAGAGTTAAGATTTCATGAACAGTATAACCGCTCTTTTCAATCTCTTCTTTAAAAGGAGACAATTTTTTATCCATTTCCTTTAACATCTTAGCGAATATATCTTCTACTTTAACATCTTTATTAGCATAGATATAAGTATCCGGGAATAAGTATCCTTCGATAGAATAATATAATTTAGAGTTTTTAATATCATCTTCGATAAACCAATAGTTTTCGATTAGACTATTCAGATACTTCTCGTCATTTATAAGGTTTAAAACATCTTCTTCCGTATTGTTAGTGTTACTAACAATTACTTTTATAAGCTGTCTTATATTGATTCCCTCTTTAAAAGTAATCTTTATCTCTTCGTCCTTATCAGACTCATTGTTTCCTTTTTCTAAAATATTTATTATCTCTTTTAAAGCCATACTCTTATTTAACTTGTATGTTGCCGCTTTAAAGTCTTTCGTTTCAAATAATTTAAGATAGACATTGAAAAAACTGGCACTCCTGATAAGTCCTTCTTTCTCAAGAATCTCTCCTACTTTTTGCTTAGTAGATCCAGCCGGAATAATTACCGTAATCTCTTTTGAATTGTTCTTATCGACCGGTGATATATTAACGTTAAAGACGACACCAATCGTAACGAACAACACTCCGACTAAAACTAATAACACTAAAGCAACATTCTTAAATATTCTCATTGGCAAATAATAACGAGCAAAATTTACTCGTTATCTCCTTCAGTGTCTTCCCCATCTTCGTCGTCTTCGTCTGTTACTCCATCAAGTTTCTTTTTAATCTCTTCTTGTAATGTATTCAAGATTGTCTCGATTACTTTCCATTCTTGCTCAGTCGTAATTGGTTCTAATTTTTGACTCTCAGCATTAGGATCGTAAATCGACGCAAAGACTTGAACATTTCCTTGAGGATCTTTTGAGTTGTCAGTGTAAACGATATAGCTCTTCTTCGTTTCTTCCGAATCGAAAGTAAATAAGATATCGCACATGATCTCCTCTCCGTGTTCGTTTATTACTTTAAATGTGTTATTTACTTCTTCTGATATGTTTAAATCTGTTTCCGCCATACTCTTCTCCTTTTTATTTTTTTTGGCTATCTAAATATGTTTGTAAAATCAAAGTCGCTGCCAAACTATCTACTACTTTTTTTCTTTTATTTCTAGAGGTATCGTTTCTTATAAGCATTTTCTCTACTTCTATCGTCGTAAGTCGCTCATCGACTAACACTACTTCACAAGTAATTTTATCCTCGAGCATCCTCTTAAACTTATAAGAAAGTTCTCCTTTAAAACCTATCGTATTATTCATATTTTTCGGTAGACCCAAGATTATCTTCTCAATCTTTTCTTCTTCGACAATCTTCTTTACTTCATCGACTAATCTATCGTATTCTTCATCATGTCTAATCGTTTTGTAACTACCAGCAATCGTCTTCGTTTGATCCGATATCGCGATACCTAAAGTCTTACTTCCTAAGTCAAGTCCTATATATCTCATAGTTTGCTAATATAATTCCTTAGAACAACTTCGACTACTGTACTACGATCAAGTCTTGAAATCTTTCCTCTTGCATCTTTATGTGAAGATATATATCCCGGATCACCACTCATAATATAACCGACTAACTGATTAATATCATTATAACCCTTTTCCTTCAACGCTTCCGAAACTTCTTTCAAAGTCGTAGCAACGATTGAATCTTCAAAATCTTCAACATGATACATATTCGTTTTTTCAAGTTCAGTATCAACTAAAGTCTCACTCATGTCATCACCTCTAACATCTATAGTTTATTTTAACATTAAATTAATAACTTATCAACTAAAAACGACATAATTAAGTGCTACGAATATTAAGAAAGCCACCACTAATAAAGAGACGATCATTCCATTAATTCTCTCAAAGTTACTACTCTTATACTTTATACCGACACCGACAGTTATCAAGAGTCCTCCGATTAACCCACCGATATGAGCCCAATTATCGATGTTTCCACCAGCTAAGAACCCAAAAGATAAGTTAATTAGTATTATCGGTAATATCTGGCTCTTTATAACTCCACCTAAGTATACTCGGTAATGATAACCGAAATACAAAAGCGAACCTAAGATACCGAAAACGGCACCAGATGCCCCGACTGATGCGGCATCATTTAATATTATCGATAATAGACTAGCCGTTAAAATACTAAAGAAATAAACTGTAGTATAACGAACTTTACCGATAAACCCTTCTAGTTGAGCACCTAAAATATAGAGAGCATACATATTAAATAAGAAGTGAGCTATACCTCCATGTAAGAAAGCTCCCGTAAAAAGACGGTAGTACTCGCCCTTAACAATTATGCTGTAAGCGTGTACCGAATACTTTTGAATAAATTCATGTTCCTTGCCTAAAAAATACATCAAGATAAAGATAGTCGTATTTATAGCGATTAATCCATAAGTAACAAAAGGGATTTTCTTCTTAAAGACTTCGTCGACTTTAACTGAGTCCTCCTTGTTTTTCTGATTTATATCAGCAGTTATTTTCATAAATAAAGATACTCCCTCTTCTGAAAATTTTATTTTCTTCATCAAGTCAGGAAAAGTCTCCTTGACTTCATTATACTTTCCTAAATCTTTCTCATCATATATCGATATACAATCGATATCTTTCTCTTTATCTAATTCGATATTCTCTTCGATATCAGTAAATATACTCAAGACCTTGATCTTAAACGTCAATGTCTTTTTCTTTATCTTCTTAACGACATGCTTAGTCTTAAAGAGATCGAATTGTAATTGTTCGTCGTTTAAAATATGATTAGAAACGATTCTAATTATCTTATAATCTCCATTTAAATTCTCTAACCAAATCTCGTCTTCAGCACCTTGAAGAACGACGGGATTATAGTTTTCTTCAGTAATAAAATAATGAAGAAGTTTCATTGCTATTTGGTTTTTTCTATCTAATGTCTCTTGCAATTTTATCAACTCCTTATAATGATATTATACAATAAAAAAGAACATTTATAAAGCTATTATTCTAAGGTAGATAGATAGTCTTTAAATTCATTTGGTAAAGAAGAATCAACGTGTATTTCTCTCTTCGTTATCGGATGAATAAACCTTAGTTCTTTAGAATGAAGAAATTGTCCGAAAGAAGTCGTCTTTCTACTTTTACCATATAAAGGATCATTTATTAACGGATAGCCAATATAAGAGAAATGAACTCTTATTTGGTGGGTTCTACCAGTCTCTAAACGACACTCTACTAAAGTGTTTTCAGTAAATCTCTTTAAGACTTTAAAATGCGTAATAGCCTCTTTACTATTGATATCTGTTACATCCATCTTTTGTCTATTCTTTTGACTTCTACCAATAGGTGCATCTATCGTCCCCGTCTCATGTGGAATGACTCCACTAAGAAGAGCGTGATAGATTCTCTCGATCTTATGTTTCGCTAACATCTTACTTAAAAGATCGTGAGTTTTATCGTCTTTAGCAACGATTAATAATCCAGAAGTATCTTTATCTAAACGATGAACGATACCTGGACGATATTCCTCTCCCTTACTTAGCTTCTTATCATATAAAAGAGCATTGACTAAAGTCTTTGAATAATTACCCGGAGCAGGATGAACGACCATACCACTCTTCTTATTAATTATCATTAGATAATCATCTTCATATAAAACATCTAACTTGATATTCTCAGCTTCTAATTTAGGAGGTTCTAAGTCTAAAGTAACTATCGTTATCTCATCATCTAACTTCACAATATAATTAGCATTAACTTTAGAATTATTAACCAATATTTTCTCTTCTTTAAGAAGCTTTTGAATCTTACTTCTAGATAAATTTAACTCTTCAACTAAGTATTGATCTATTCTAATATTACTGACTTTTACTTTCAAGACCGTCACCTTCTTTCATAATAACTAATATAAACAATAACATTCCACATACGACAAAGATATCGGCGACGTTAAATATCGGAAAATCATATCCGAATATTTTAAAGTCTAAAAAATCGATGACATATCCTTTAACTAGACGATCGATCAAATTACCTATAACTCCTGCTAGGAGTAGTCCTAAGATAAACTGATATAAATTGCTATTTAATTTATATTTATAAAAATAATAAACTAGATAACATATAAAAGCGATACTAATTACCGCTAAAATAATAGTACCATTACTAAACAAACCGAAAGCTCCACCGGTGTTTTTAATATAAGTCAAATTAAAAAAATTAGCAATTATACTAACACTGTCATTTAATTTTAATTTAGCAAGTACAAACATCTTAGTAACCTGATCAATAAACACGCCCATAACGCCAATCGAAAAAGCTTTTTTCATTTTATCACCACTTCTATATTTTAGCAAATATTTTCAATAATAAAAAGGTACTTCTGTACCTTTAGTATCTTTTATTAAATAAAACCATAAATAATTATAATCTCCTAGGCATTTTAGGACCTAAAGTTTTGACATAGGGAGCTTCATCAGCAACTTGAATCTCTTCTTTAGATGGGTCAGTTATTATTGAAATAGCACTGTCTAATTTCTTTCCTGATAAAGGTGTATATACATAAGCGCTCGTTAAAGTATCACCGACATAACCTCTCATTGCAACAAAATCAGCAGATTTTACAATAACGTCTTTAACTTGCCTAGCTTTTAAATCTTCTTCCGTAAAATCTCTAGGATTAAGCGTTAATACTTTCTTACCAAAAGCACTTCTCACTGGTCCTTGAATCACATTACCATCGGTGAATAAATCCCATCTCTTTATTTTTGTTTTATCTTGTGGTAGAAAAAAACCAAACAAACCTTTTCTCTCCTCCGTACACAAAGTATATGAGTCGTTAGGTAGTGCTGCTTTTAATATTAATGATACTCCATTTTTCGACATCTTTCTTTCTCTAGGTTTTTTATGATATTTCCAGTCGTCGACTATTTTATTATAAGTATTTTGATGATCATCAGCAAACATTTTAACAGTTCTTCGATATCTTGCGAGTGTTTTCTCGTCTAATATTAATACCTCGCCTTCTTTTGTATTAACTGATCGACAATAATTACTTTTTATTATACCTTTTATGGCTTTTTTAGTAAAAGCGTAAGCATTAGTATTATCGATTTTTTTACTCGGTTGTTTAAGCAATCTCATTAGATAATCATAACGACCATCATTCATGAGATATACGATATAATCAGTAAGTTCATTTCTATTAATACGACGAACTTCCTCTTTACTTAAAGTCGCTAAAAACCTCAGGATAAACTCTCTAACCTTTTCATTATTAGCAAAATATACATAATTGTCTCGCATTTTATCCCCCATTTGTTTTATACAACATAATAATTAACTAATACAGGCAAACTAACTATAAAAACCTACGCGTTTCGTTTTATTCGTTTGTGGTGTTAAAACTTTAACAGCCGGTACATGAGCTGCTATCGTAGTAAATTTACTAGGATCTTCTACAAGATGAGAAATCTCTTCAATATCTTTATCCGTCAAATGCCCATATACATCTAAACGCTTTAAATTACCATTAACTTTCCCTGAAATTCCAACCCAATCAGAATCACGAACTGAAACGAAACGACTAGCCTTCGCTTTGAATCCCGGCAACCCTTCTCTTTCAGGATTTTCAAAAGAATACTCGTGAAAATTAGCAGACGCTTCTAAACAGAGTCTATCGGCAACAACATTACCATCGGTAAATAAGTCCCAACTACGAATCGGTTTATCTTTCGCTATTAAACCATTAAATATACCAAATATACCATGCCTTCTATCGGTACAAATCGCATACGTCCTATTAGGATTAGTATTATAATATTGAATGTCTATTCCTCTTTTTTCAACGCGTATATTCGGTTGTTCTTTATAAACTTTCCAATTGTTTACGATTTTATCTAAGATATCTTGTTGCTTAGAATCGAATTCGTCAAATAAATTTACATGTTGATTTAAACCTTCTTTATTTAACATTAAAACTTTTTTATCTTGATTATACATCGGAATAGTATAAAAAGATTTTTCAATGTCAGCAACAGCCATTTTTGAAAAAGAGAAAGAATTACCATCATCAAAAGTCGTTTTATGCGGTATTCTAATTCTAGTCAATTCAGAAAATCTACTATCTCTTAAAACAGCTGCAATATAATTTACTAGTTCATCATAATCAATTTTAGTGATTCCTTCTTTAGTTAATCCATTTAAAAAATTTAATATTAAATTTTTAGTCATCGTGACTTCTTTCTCGTAAAATTTTCTCTCATAATAGTTATAACTACCAACAGCTTCCATAACTTTTCACCTCATGGCTTAATATTATAACTTTATGTCCTTTTTTTTGCAACTATTAGATAAATTAAAAAGACTCTTAATAATTAAAAGTCTTAATGTTTATTCTTTTACCTTTTTCTTTGGTTTAACTTCTTTCTTTAAGGTGTTTATTCTCTCATTAATGTCTTCTGCTCCAAAAACATAACTACCACTAATAATCATATCGGCATCGCTTATTTGTTTAACGGTCTCATCATTTACTCCACCATCGACACTGATCTTTGTCTTTAGCTTCTTAGAAGTTATTAACTTTTTAATTTTAAATACTTTCTCTTTAGTGTCTTCGATAAAGCTTTGACCACTCTTACCCGGATTAACACTCATTACGAGAATTAAATCTACTTTTGATAAGTATGGCAATAGTATCGAGATGTCCGTCTCTGGACGTATAGCCAAGCCGCACTTAATTCCATACTCTTTTATTAAGTCTAAATACTTATCTACCAAAGGAAGTTCGACATGAACTGATATATACTCGGTGTTTAAAGAAGCATAATAGTTTATGTTTTTCAAAGGATTCTTATCCATTAAATGAACGTCTAGTCTCTTGCTTATCGTCTTTGACATCTTCGTCAACAATTTATAAGGGTTGTTTCTACCTTTAACGAATCTTCCATCCATGACATCGACATGAATATAATCAGCATTACTAGCTTCTAGTCTCTCGACGGCTTTTTGTTGGTTTTTTATTCCTAAAAAAGATACTGATACTTTTTTCATAAGTTAAAAGCTCCTTTCGTTGTTCTTTAAAAATTTTAAATAGTTATCGTATCGTGAAGCCATTATCTTATTTTCTTCGACCGCTTCTTTTACTCCACAAAAAGAGGTAGTTTCTACAGTATGCATGCAAGTACGATATTGACATTCGAAACGTTCAAATTCTAAGAAACCGTCCCTTATTCCTAAATCCGGAATATCCGACAGATCGATACTAGAAAAACCTGGAGTATCGACTAATTTACCACCGAAGAGCATTACTAATTCAACGTGTCTAGTCGTATGTTTTCCTCTTCCTAAGGCTTTCGATATCTCACCCGTCTTAAAGTCTAACGTAGGTTCTAAACGATTAAATAAAGATGACTTCCCACTACCAGTCTGTCCAGTAAAGACAGTCGTCTTATCTTTAAAGATTTTCTTTAAACGTTCTATCTCGTCATTATACATGACATCGTACCCTAAATCTTCATAATATTTCTTTATATCTAAAAATTCATCTTTATTAGTCAATAAATCTCTTTTAGTTAAACATATAATCGGTTTAATACTATTGTATTCTAATAAGACTAAAAATTTATCTAATAAATTTGTAGAAAACTCTGGTTCTTTTAAACTAGTCACAATAAGACCTTGATCGATATTAGCGATTAGTGGTCTAACTAAAAAGTTTTTTCTAGGCAATATTTCCATTATATAATTATTTTTTTTATCGATTATACAGTAATCTCCTACTACTGGAGTAATCTTTTGATTACGAAAAAGTCCTCTACTTCTACAAGGATAAACAATATCGTCTTGATAAACATAAAATAAATTACTTATTATTTTTATTATTTGTCCTTGCATAAACCTCCTTAAGGGCTCTCTTCCTCTTCTTCTGGTGGGCCAGTTATATCATCTGGTTCTTTAGTAACCGTGATTGAGAAACTAGCTCCTTTAACTATTCTTCCACTTCTAGATTGATTGGTAATCGTTCCGATAGGAAGTTCTGAAGAAACGACATATTTGATTTCTAATGTTAAATCATATTTCTCGGCAAATATTTCTACTTCTTCGACTGTCCATCCTTCAGAAACAAAATCTGGATAAAGTTCATATGCATCTGGTACATACAACGTTATCTTTATCGGATTTTCTTTAGAGATAGTAACTACTTCTCCGACTTTAATACTTTGTTCAACGATTAAATTCAAATCCGTTCCTTCTTCGATCTCGATATCTTTCTTCTCGATCGTTACCTCCATAAAGTAAACTTCTTCTAACCTAGTCTTAACGATGTTATAATTTTGTCCAACATAGTTTTCTATAGTATAAACATCGTCTTTACCAGTCGATTCATAAATAGTAACGGATGAACCTGGTGGTCTTAAACGCCCTGCCGTCGGTTCAGTTCTAACTACTTTACCTTTTTCTATGCCGTTATCAGATACTTTTTTAGTCTCGTTCTCTACTTTAAACCCGGCATTTAAAAGCGCTCTCTCCGCTTGTTCTACCGTTAAATTAACGACATCTGGTACCTTGATGTTAGGAGTACCTTTAAAGGTCGTGTATAAAATATATCCTAGTCCGGAAAGACCGATCAAGAAGACGATTCCAAGTATCCATAATAAAGCATTTGCTTTAGGAGTATCTTCGACTATTTCTTTTGCCACTTGATCTGAGACAAACTCTTTATCTTTTAGATTATCTAACTTTATATCTTTCTCATCTGCCTCTTGTTCAGGATATTTATATAAGTACCTAGGTACGCTCTTTTTGTTATCATCTAAACATGTCTTAAAATCTTCATGCATCTCTTTAACGTCAGCATATCTATTTTTAGGGTTTTTAGCCGTCGATTTTAAGATTATATTTTCTAATGTCTGAGGAAATTCTGGGTTAGTCTTTCTAAGTGGTGGAATCTCATCTTTCATATGTTTAAGAGCTATCTCAACAGCATTATCTCCTTTAAAAGGAAGCTTCCCAGTCAAAAGTTCATAAAATAATATTCCCATCGAGTAAATGTCGGATTTTATCGTCGAACCCTTACCCGTCGCTTGTTCTGGTGGTAAGTAATGAACAGATCCCATTACTGAGTTAGTCTGCGTAAGTTGGGTCGAATTAAGAGCCATAGCTATACCAAAGTCAGTTATCTTAATCGAACCATCATCAGTAATCATAATATTTTGAGGTTTTAAATCACGATGAATTATATAGCTAGCATGAGCATGAGCTATTCCATCAGTCACTTGTAACATTATATCGATTACTTCGGACATCGTTAAAGTTCCTCTTCTTTTAAGAAGTTGCTTTAAAGTCCTTCCTTCGACATATTCCATAACGATATAATAATCACCATTATCTTCACCAACATCATACATCTCGACGATATTAGGATGTGATAAAGAAGATGCCGCTATCGCTTCTCTTTGAAATCTTCTAATAAATTTATCATCAGTAGCCAAGTCTCCTCTTAAGATTTTAATAGCTACTTTTCTATTTAAGATTCCATCGAAGGCCAAATAAACATTAGCCATTCCACCTTCGCCAATGTTTTTTATTATCTCATATCTATCACTAATCTTTTGCCCCTTCGTTATCAAAACTAATCACCACTTCCTAATAAATCCATATATGCTATCGATATGTTGTCCATCCCCCCGCGGTTATTACTTTTTCTAATTAATTTTACTACTTTCTCTTCAATGCTTAACTCACTAGTTAAGACTTTCTCTATTTGTTCTTTATCTAATACTGAAGTAAGCCCATCACTACATAATAAGACCGAATTAACATCTAAATCACAATCAAAGATATCGATATCAATCGGATTATTAGCACCCAAAGCTTTCATCAAGACATTTTTCTTTGGATGTTCTTTAGCTTCATCCAAAGTCAATTCTCCCGCTTTTAATAAAAGATTAACTAAAGTATGGTCATAAGTTACTTTATGCAATTTAGAATTCTTAACGACAAAACCAGAAGAATCTCCAATATTACCGATAAGAATATAATCTTTAGTTACTAGTGCAATGACTAAAGTAGTCCCCATCCCTTTACTTTCAGGATGTTCGTCGACATAAGTAAAGATTAAATCATTTATCTCCGTAGCCATCTCTCTTAACCAATTGACGGCTTTAGCTTTTTCCATATTACAAAAAGACTCATTAAAACATTTACTCAAGTGACTTATCGTAAGTGAAGAAGCGACCTCACCCGATAAGTGACCACCCATTCCATCGGCAACAGCCATTAAGTAATCGCCACTCTCATTCTTCGTAATAATTACGCTATCTTCATTATGATTCCTGACTTTACCGGCATCCGTTAAATAAAATGTCTTCATATTTCCTCCCTATTACTTCTGAGTTGCCCACATGCTGCACTAATCTCAGCACCGAACTCTCTTCTAATAGTAACGTTTATATTATTCCTTTTAATTATATCATAAAACTTATCGATGTCATCTTTTTTACTTCTTTTAAAATCAATACTAGCAGTTTCATTGTAAGGTATTAGATTAACATAGCAATTTAGTCCTCTTAAAAGTCTAACTAATTCTAAGGCAACCTCTTCACTATCATTAATTCCTCTAAGCATTATATATTCAAAAGTAACCCTCCTATTAGTCTTTTTATAATAGTATTTAATAGCGTCGATTACTTTCTCGATCGGATATACTTTATTAATTGGCATTATCTTATCTCTTATCTTATTATTGGGAGCATGTAAGCTAATAGCGAGATTCACTTGATAAGGAAAGTCAGCAAACTCTCTTATCTTAGGAACGATACCAGAAGTAGATACGGTAATATGTCTACTTCCAATAGCGAGTCCTTTCGGATGATTGATGATCTTTATAAAGTCAAGAAAGTTATCATAATTATCGAAAGGTTCGCCTATTCCCATAATAACGACATGACTTATTCTCTCTTTTATATCCTCTTCTATTTTAAGTATTTGTAAGACCATCTCACCAGCCGTAAGATTTCTCACTCTCTTTAACTTACCACTAGCACAAAAAAGACAACCGATATTACATCCTATCTGACTAGAGATACATATACTATTACCATAATCGTGACGCATTAAAACACTCTCTACTAAGTTACCATCTTCAAGTTCAAACAGATATTTATTAACGTCTTTTGATTTTTCTTTTTTAACTGTTTTTATATCACCAAATATAAAAGAAGATTCTATTTTAGATACAATCTCTTTTTTCATATCACTTATATTAGAAAAGTCATTAATTCTCTTAGAATATAACCAAGAATATAACTGAATAGCTTTATACTTTTTCTCACCTAAAGATAGAAAATAATCTTCTAAATCTTCGATAGTTAAATCATAAATGTTTTTCATAAACACCTCAATAACATTATAACACAAGTAAAAAGACTTATCTTAAAACTTTATTCTTTTAAATACACAAATATAGACGACTAAATAACATAAAGCGATCATAAAACCACCTAAGACGTCACTAATATAATGGACACCTAGATAGATACGACTAAAGCCAACAAGAAAGATGCATGAGATAAGAACAATTATTAAAGGAATTTTAATCCAGTTACTCTTGATATTTTTATAAGCTAAATATATTAAAAAACCATAAAAAGCCATACTTACTAAAGAATGACCCGAAGGAAAACTAAAACCATTCTCTTCTACTAAAGGTAAGATGTTAGGTCTAGGCCTTCTAATAATAAACTTTAACAACTGGCCAAGAATAGCTGCCAACATTAGATTGAAAGAAGTAAAGAAAGAAATTCTTTTATTCTTAACAAAAAACATGAATCCAACAGTAATGCCAATTAAAAAATAAGATCCACCAAGTAAAGTAACAACTTTGATAAAAGAAGTTAACTTATCACTTATAAAATGTTCCAATATGTAATTATAAATAGAACTATCTAACGAGACTATTTCTTTATTAAAAAGAAAGGCAATTAAAACAAAAAAGATAATACAAACTAAAGAAAATAATATTAACTTATAATACTCTTTTAAAAACTTATTAATTCTTTTCATAAACACCTCAATTATAGTATTATTCTATCATATTTTAATTGATTTTTCTCTTTGTTTAGACAAAATAAATAGAACAAAAAATCTTGTTCTATTTATTATTACTTTTATTCTTAATAACTAAATGGTTCTGTACTATACCAATAATAATTACCTGATGAATTCTTTTTAAATGTATGTTTATACTCTTTTAATGATTCGTTATATTTTGAAAAATCATAGTTTATATCAGTATCACCAATCCACATGTTAGAAGTAATATCAATAGTAGCAAACGATTTACTAACTTCATCAGAATAACAAGGTGACTTCATGGTATTCCCTTCATAAGTAAGACCATCTGTAAAAAGAACCATTTTTTCATATACGTATAGTTCATCACTAGATTCTTCGTACTTATAATCAATTGTTTGTTTTTTTATTGCAGTTGCTCCTGCACCATGATAGAAATAGACTTTTCCTTTATAAAAAATAGAAGCTCCTCCAGGTATTGGTATCAATTCATTTTCTTTAAGATTAAAGTTATCATTATTATACATTTCTTTAGAAATTTGTCTCAAATTATCTAGAGAAATACAATGTGAAGCATCAAGAACGACACTTTCGTAATTACCAAGTACATTTTTCACATCTTGCTCATTAAGAGCTGCTCTACATGATGTAGACGATTCTTTCTTATTATCAAAAGATGTCTCTTTTGTTAAACGACTCAATAATACATTTTGGTTAAGATTATCAAAAGTAACTTTTGAATTAGTAAATAAACCTATCTTCATCGGTTCGTCCTCAACGCTACTAAACCAATAATATGGTAAATCAACTAGAAGTTTGTTAATTTTCCCTTCAGATAATTTTCCAGAATTTTTATTGTCTTCCTTCTCTTCTTCTTTCTTGTCTTCTTGTTCTTTTTCTTCTTGTTTGTCATTTCCTTTTAATACCTTGTCATAAACAATATATCCACCCAATCCCAACACTAAAACAGATAAAATTACTACAATAATTATTACGATTGAGCTACTCTTCTTTTTTTCCATATCATTATACATTTTTTCCTACCTTCCTTATTATCTATAATATATCATGTCTTTTAAAAATATTCTTGTAAACCTCAATAATTATCATTATATTTACACTTTTTAATAGAGCTTTTAACAGTTTTAATAATTGTTTTACAAAGATAAAAATAATATAAAATTTTATATAATAAAAAAAATGCAAGATTCTTGCATTTCTTTATTTTAATATGGTGTCCTGGAAGCGATTCGAACGCCTGACCGATGCCTTAGAAGGGCATTGCTCTATCCTGCTGAGCTACCAGGACTCGTATAACTGTACTTTTCAAAGTACATAAGGATTATACAATATTATTTAGTATTATTCAATATCTTTTGGCTAATTTCTAGGTTTATTGGTTAATTTAACTTAGAAATTGCTAACATTATAGCTATTTTACCATAATCATAAGTAAGTGAACCTTGTTGATAAGCGATATAGGGTTCTCTTATAGGACCATCACAAGATAGTTCGATAGTCGATCCTTGAACAAAGCTACCAGATGCCATAATAACTTCGTCTTGATATCCTGGCATTGGTGATGGTTCTGGTAAGACGTTTGAATCAATAGCCGATGCTTGTTGAATTCCTTGGCAATACTTTATAAGTTTATCTTTATCGTTAAAGATTATATTTTGAACGATATCACATCTTTTATCAAAGTATTTAGGTTCTACTTCATAACTTAATTTTTCCATTACTTTAGCTGTTAAAACTGCTGTCTTTAATGAACTAGCAACAGCACTGGGAGCCATAAATAAACCTTGTAAGAATTGTTTGTTGATGCCTAAAGAAGGTCCTACTTCTTTAGCTTCTTTAGGAAGAGTTAATCTTTCTGATGCAAGATATACTAAGTCTTTTCTACCAGCTATATAAGCACCATTTGGAGCTATTCCACCACCTAGATTCTTTATTAAAGAACCAACTATTACATCTGCTCCTACTTCTAAAGGACTCTTATCTTCGACAAACTCACAATAACAATTATCTATCATGATAATCGTTTCACTATCGATTTCTCTAATTAACTTAATTACTTTTTCTAACTTTTCAAGTATTAGACTCTTTCTCGTAGAATATCCTTTTGATCTTTGAATAGCTATTACTTTGGGGCTTTTCTTCTCTAAATACTCTCTTATCTTGTCATAAGCAAAGTCATCATTAAGAAGATCTATCTCATCATACTTAATACCAAAAGACATTAGAGAACTATTATTAGGAGCTATTCCAATAACTTCATCTAAAGTATCATATGGTTTACCCGTAATACTCAAAAGTGTGTCATTCGGTCTTAATAAAGCGAAGAAAAGAACGTTAATAGCATGAGATCCAGAAATAAACTGTCCTCTTACTAAAGAATCTTCTGCTCCTAAGACATCGCTAAAAACATCTTCGATAGCATCTCTTCCAATATCGTTATAGCCATAACCAGTTGTAGCATTAAAGTGATATTCTGATATCTTATTCTTTTGAAAAGCCCTTAATACTTTTAGACTATTATTAAAACAAAGTTCATCTATTTTCTTAAACTCTTCTTCTACTTCTCTTTCACTCTCTAAGACTAAATCTCTAATATCGTCTCTTATCACTCTACATCCCTCCATCTATTCTTATAACAGTATCATTTATATAACTTGCTTCATCACATGCTAAGAAATAAAGTAAATTACATATATCTTCTTCATTAGCAAATCTTTTAAGTAATATATTATCTTTCTCACTAGTGATAAACTTGTTATTTAAACTATTATCTAATTCCACTACTTTATCTGTTAAAATCCATCCCGGTGCTATAGCATTAACATTGACATAAGGAGAAAACTCTCTAGCCAGATTATGCATAACCGATATAATAGCACTCTTAGAAGCATCGTATTCCAAAGTAGAAGGATCATATTTATCTAAAGCATTGTTTGAAGAAATAAAGATTATTTTTCCACTCTTTCTATTAAACATTCTACTCCCAATTATTTTAGATAATAAGAAAGTTCCGATAACATTAACTTCTAAAGTCTTTCTAAAGTTAGAAAAGTCCTTATCTTTAAAGGCAATATTATTCTCATAAGCTGCATTGTTTATTAAAAGGTCAATCTCAATGTTATTACTAACAAAATACTTTTCTAGATTAATTATATCCTTTTCATTAGAAAGATCACACTTTATCTTAAAAGTACTATTTTCTCTTATCTTATTATTCTCTTCCTCTATTATAAAAGCTTCTTTCTCACTAGAATTATAAGTAAAATAAACGATATATCCTTTATTCCAAAAAAAAGAAACTATCTCTTTACCTAAACCACTAGCACCACCAGTAATTAATACTCTTTTCAAAATATCACCTCAAACACCAACATTTTAACATATTTAAAATAAAAAAAGTACTATACAGTACTAATTAGATCTCGATACGTATTTACCATCCGAAGATGAGACTAATATTTTCTCTCCTTCCGAGATAAACATTGGAACTTTAACTACAAGTCCATTTTCTAACGTAACGTCTTTCATTGCCGTAGAAGTAGTATTTCCTTTTACACCAGGGTCTGCCTGTGTTATTAGATATTCTATCTTATCAGGTAGAATTAACCCTAAGACTTCACCTTCATAAAAAGATATTATTACTTCTAAGTTTTCTTTTAAAAACTTATAATCGTCTCCTAATTGTTCTCTCTTAAGTTCTACTTGATCATAAGTAGACATATTCATAAACGAATAAAGATCTCCTTGCTCATATAAGAATTGCATAGTTTGCTTTTCAACATGTGCTGGTTCAAACTTTACATTAGTATTATAAGTAGTTTCAACGATAGCTCCCGTCCTTAAATTCTTAAGTTTCATTCTAACAAAAGCCGATCCTTTTCCCGGTTTAACGTGTTGAAAATCCATTACTTGAAAAATATTAGAATCTTCTTTTATTGTCATTCCAGTCTTAATATCGTTTACACTTATCATCGTTACACATCCAATCTGTTAATATTATTTTTTCTCTTTGTGAATAGTATGTTTTTGACATCTACTACAATATTTACTTAATTCTAAACGATCAGTAGTGTTTTTAACATTTTTATCAGTTACGTAATTTTCTTCTTTACAATCTTGACAAACAAGTGTTTTACCTTGTCTATTACCTACTTTAGCCATTAATAATCCCTCCTTGGTTCTATTGGTATTATACCAAAAAATAAATATTTTGCAAAAGTTTTTTAAAAAATTAAACTTCTTCTAAAATTACTTTTAAATTCTCATTAAAAGACTTAGATCTAATCATCTCTATTTCTTCCTTATAAGGAGGCTTTTCACCTACCCAAGGGGTCTCTAATATCTTAGGTATATTATCTAACTTAGGATGATATAAGACATGTAGAAGTGATTCAAACCCAATAGAACCAAAACCTAAGTTCTCATGACGATCTTTTCTAGCACCATTGATATTCTTACTATCGTTAACATGAACACACTTGATATTATCGATACCAACTACTTTATCAAACTCTTCTAAGACTTTATCAAACTCTTCGACATTATAACCACTATCGTTTAAATGACAAGTATCGATACAGACTTTAACCTTTTCTTTATCATTAACACCATCTAGTATTCTCTTTATCTCAGAGAAATTAGATCCTATTTCAGTTCCTTTACCAGCCATCGTCTCAAGTAAGATAATAACACTATTATTTTCTTTATTTACTTCATTAAGTCCATAAATTATATTATCGATTCCTGCATCAATTCCTTGTCCAACATGACTACCAGGATGAAGAACAAGATATCTTACACCTAATTGTTCACACCTAGCTACTTCTTCTTTAAGAAATCTAATCGAGAAATTATACTTATCTTCTTCCTTAGCATTAGCTAAATTTATTATATAAGGGGCATGAACGATAACATTTTTAATATCTATTCCATTCTCTTTCATAAGAGACTTACCTTTTTCTGTTAAAGCATCATTTATCTTGGATCTCATCGTATTTTGAGGAGCACCCGTATAAAACATAAAAGTGTCACTCTTATACTCTAAAGCTTGTTCTACACTACCTAATAATTGAGTACTAGAAGTAAAACTAACATGACTGCCTATAATTAACATTTAATCACCTTCTTCAAATGTAATTGTATAATATTTAAAAGAAAAGCACAAGGCAACAAAAAAAGTTCATATATATGAACTTTCATTACTAATTAATTAGTATGTACATTCTGTAGATGCACTTGCTTTTTTAACTACGACGATTCTAGAGTAGTTTCCACCCGTTGCAGAATCAACCACAGTTTTTAAGTTAGTATTCATTGACGTTTCACCAGCTCCCGCTGTTCCAGTAACATAAGTTGTATTGATTAAAGTACCAAGCGCGTCATCAATTGCCGTTGTCATTCCAGTAGTTGCACTAACAGTTAAGACAAGATCTTTTCCTTGTTTAGCCATTGTATTTTCAGCGACTAACTTAACTCCTTGTCCTGAACCATCTCTACCCATATAGTAATAAGTATAACCATTACCATCATATGTTACACCTACATAGTTATATTTCCAAGTATCATTGAATGGACTTGCTCCACCTTTTTCTAACGATACACAGCTTGTTGTTTTATCATGTCCTACTTGAACTAGATAGAACGTACTTGTATCATAGAACTTTAATGCTTCTCCTTGGTTAACTTTGTTTCTTACTGTACTTACATATGATGATGCTGTGTCAACAAATGCACTCTTTCTTGAACTTGATATGTACTCTGTTACTGATGGAATTGCTATCAGCATCAATACTCCTAAGATTATGATAACTGCTAGTAACTCGATTAGGGTAAACCCTTTGATATTTCTTTTCATTCTCTTTCTTCCTCTCTCTATATTATAGATAAATCATAGCACAATCAAATATACTAGTCAATAACATATAATAAGATTTTTCACGAAAAGCACCTAAAAATGTAAATTGGTTTTTCAAGTATTTAACAAAAAAATAAGACGAATATCTTATCGCCTTATTTATTATTAATTTAGATTAATAAGTACATTCTGTTGTTGCATTTGGTCTATTAACTATAACAATATTTACTTTAGTTTCAGGTACTCCAGCTTCATTAATAGCTGTTACTAGTGCTGCTGGTGCTCCTGTTCTATTTGCATAAGTTGTCGCTGGTGCTGTTAAACCATATGTTGTTGAAAAATCCGCAGTTCCAGTTTTAACTAAATCTTTCCCATCTTTAGCCATCGTATTTTCTAGTACTAGTGCAATTCCTTGTCCTGAAGCATCTTGTGCTGTGTAATAATAAGTATAACCATTACCATCATATGTTACAGCAACATAGTTGTGTCTCCAAGTATCATTGAATGGGCTTGCTCCACCTTTTTCTAATGATACGCAACTTTTTGTCTTATCATGTCCTACTTGAACAAAATAAATAGTAGCTGTATCATAGAACTTTAATGATTCTCCTGCATTAACTCTATTTCTTACTGTGCTTATATATGATGACGCTGTATCAACAAACGCACTCTTTCTTGAACTTGATATGTACTCTGTTACTGATGGAATTGCTATCAGCATCAATACTCCTAAGATTATGATAACTGCTAGTAACTCGATTAGGGTAAACCCTTTGATATTTCTTTTCATTCTCTTTCTCCTTCTCTCTTAGTATATACAAATGATAGCACAACCATTTTTACTAGTCAACTAATTATAAATGTTTTTCGTGTCAAACATTATTATTGACAGTTTCATTAAAAAAGACAGCTCTTGCTGTCTTCATTTAATATGATATTAAGTTTGTTCTTCCAACTATATTTCTTATATCGTCGTGATGAGTGATTAGATCTAAGTTTACATCATATCCCATTTCTACTAAATCAAAACGAGAACTTCTATCTAGATCTTCTATCTTTGATAAGTTTATACCTACATTATACGCTACTGAGTTATCTTCTAAATTAGCACACTCTGCATCTGTACAAGATACTAAATGGACATAGAAACTCTTTTTAAATTCTGATCCAACATTCTCAAAAGTTACTACTACAAAAGATTTACTTAAAGAATATTGTGTTCCAAAAGAAGATTCTTTAAAACTACCATCATCTATTGTCGATAACTTTAAAAGCATAGCCGTATTAGCATCCTTTTCATCAAACTCTATAGAAGTGTCAGATACTATCGTATACTCAGCTAAATTCATCATCTTTTTAGCATCCTTAATATATGAGTCTTTCTTATTCTTTTCTAACGTTGAAGTTACATTTGGTATTGCTATTAACATTATAACTCCAAGGATTACTATTACTGCTAACAATTCAATTAATGTGAAACCTTTATTTCTTTTCATACAATCACCATACCTTATTTACATTATACTATCTTTAAATTTTCTTTTCAATAAAAAAGAAAATAAGAATAATTCTGAACTGATAATATAAAAGTAGACACGAAAAAAAAGGAACGTATCTACTTTTTTG